>CAZAZD010000018.1:0-40208 GCA_964489535.1 uncultured Isosphaeraceae bacterium | reverse complement strand
GAAGTGAGACTAGGGCAACGTCGGGGTTGCCCCTCTCGCACCACTGGATGGCGTCAAACAAATCGGACAGGAGCCGCTTGGTTTCCCATTCGGCGAGTCGTGCAGTCGTCTTGGTTTCCATTTTCGTTCTCCTAAGTCGTTTCGTTTCGGTTTCCCCCGAGGGGGGACACCTGTTATATCGGCCATCGGCGCCCAAGCGCAGGAAAATCCCGGGAAGTTCCTAGCGCCACCGGGGGGCGTCCGCCATACTCCCGACATGGCAAGGCAGCACCACACCGTCCCCCGCGAGGACCGCGCCGAGGGGTGGGACCCCAAGGCGTACTCCGATGCGCGGATCAGGGCGGGCATGACCTGGCAACGGTTGGTCGAGGCCCTCCGCAACGCGGGAGTCGAGGTCAGCATGTCCACCGTCCACCGCTACTCCACCCCCGGACAGAGCCCCCCCGCGTGGCTCGTCTCTCCCCTGGCGCGGGCCCTCAAGGTCCGCAAGCGAGACCTCCTGGTATGAACCTCGAGCGCGACGATGCCGTCAACTGGTCCACCCTCAAGCACATCGACACCAGCCCGAAGCACTACCTGCACATCCTCGCCAACCCGAGGGAGGACAGTGACGCGCTCCTCCGCGGGCGAGTCGTCCACGCCCTCAACTACGAGCCCGACGAGTTCGACCAGCGGTACGTCGTCGAGCCCCGGTTCCACGGGGGCATGAAGGACGAAACCGCGATTGCCAAGGGCTACGCCGGCGGCAAAGAAGCCAAAGCCGCCTGGGCAGCGAATAAGCCCCCCGGCGCCGAAATCGTCTCCGCGGAGATCTACGCCGACTGCGTCGGGATGCGGGATGCGCTCCAGGCCGACCCCGAAGCTGGCCCGATGTTCGTCGGCGGGTTCGCCGAGCAGCTCCTCACCTGGGTCGATGAAGAGACCGGCATCGAGTGCCGTGGCCGCATCGACCACCTGAACGGCAGGCTCTCCGATCTAAAATCCACCCGCGTCACCGGGATCCGGCAGTTCCACGCCGAGATCGCCCGCCGGCTGTACCACGGACAGATCGCCTACTACTACGACGGCGTCCTGGCGAACGGAATCGAAATGGAGCACAGCCCCGTGCTCATCACCGTCGAGAATGCCGCGCCCTACGATGTCACGGTCCACCACATCACGCCGGCGGTGCTCCGCGCAGGACGCGACCTATATCGCAACTGCCTGCGACGACTCGCAGAGTGCCGCAAGACTGGCGAGTGGCCCGGTGTCTCGGGCGGCGCACCTGTCGACGTCGAACTCCCCGACTGGGCCGCGGGCCCCAAGGCCGAGGAAATCACGATCGGAGGCGTGCCGATCTTCTGACGAACACCGACCCGGCGGATCCCGGGAACTAAACTGCTACCCCTGAACCAATGGACTACCGACTACTTTTTCCCTCGCTCTACCTGGGCGCCCACGACCTCCAAGGCAAGGACGTCACCTTGACCATCCGCCGCGTCGTCGTCGAGGAGCTCAAGACCGAGCGCGGAAGCGAGAAGAAACCCATCTGCTACTTTGAAGAAACCAGAGCCAAAGCCGAGAAGACCGGCGACAAGGAGAAACGTATCGTGCTGAACAAGACGAACGCCACCAGCATCGCAGCACTCCACGGGAACGAAATCGACGAATGGGGCGGGAAGAAGGTCACGTTCTACCCCACCCAGGCCCAAGCCTTCGGCAAGATCGTGGACTGCATCCGCGTGCGCGAGGAGGTGCCGGCCTAATGGTACAGATCGACATGACCCGACCGGACCGAGACCTCACCCCCGGAGTCGATCTCTGGAAGATCATCAAGTGCGAGCCCGTGCAGTCCCGCGCAGGCGATCCGATGCTCAAGGTCAAGTTCGCCCGCGTTTCGGATCCCCAGGAGCACATCTACGACAACATCATGCTCGCAGGCGGAGGCTGGGGGATCGGCAAACAGAAGCTCGGTGCCCTGCTCGAGGCCAATTTCAAGGGCGACCTCGACCCCCTCGACCTCGTAGGTAAGCGCCTGTGGCTCTACACGGTCGTCGATACATACAAGGGGAAGGACAACCTCAAGGTCGGCATCGAAGAACTCAGGCACGCCGGATATCAGCGCGCTGACGACCCGCCTCCGGGGAAGGATGCCCCCGGGCCGGAGGTGGTGCTCGACGAGGACTCGGCGCCCTTCTGAGCCCGAGCTGATGAACCTCCGGCCATACCAAGCGAGAGCCGTTCGTGATACGCGGGCGGCTCTCGCCGCCTCTCGGGCCGTCGTGCTCTGTATGCAGGTCGGCGCTGGCAAGACCGTCGTGGCCTGCGAGATGATCCGCCTCGCCCTCGAGCGTGGACGGCGGTGCCTCTTTCTCGTCCATCGGGTCGAGCTCGTAGAGCAGGCCGTCGACCGCCTGGCCCGGTTCGGGATCACCGCTGGCATCATCAAGGCCGGTTACGAGCCGGACCCGGGGCTCCCCGTCCAGGTGGCCTGCATCCCCACGCTGATCCGCCGTGAGTTCCCCCCCGCTGAGGTCGTCATCTTCGACGAGTGCCATCACGCCATCTCGGCGTCCTGGTGCCGTGTCGCGAGCCACTATCGCGAGCGGGCCGCATGGATCGTCGGGATTACCGCTACCCCCGAACGGCTCGACGGCAAGGGCCTGGGGGAAATCTTCGACGACATCATCGAGCCGGTCACCACTAAGGAGCTGATCCAAGGCGGGTTCCTGCTCGAGCCCGAGGTCTATGCTCCCCCGACCGCTGACTTCAAGGACGTCCGTAAACGAGGCGGGGACTACGCTTTGCCCGAATTGGCGCAGCGCATGGAGGGACTGACCGCCTCCATCACCGAATACTGGCACCAGTTCTGTGCTGGCCGACCTACCCTGTGCTTCGCCGTAAACGTCCGGCACTCGAAACAGATACGCGAGGCCCTAACTGCGGCCGGCGCACGCGCCATGCATGTTGATGGAACCTCAACCCAGGATACCCGCGACCTCGCGAACATCGGACTGCGCGAGGGCCTGGTCGACGTCGTGACCCAATGCCAGCTCTGGACCGAAGGCGTTGACATCCCGGAGCTCGAGCGGCTCATCATCGCTCGGCCCACCCTCTCCCTTGGTCTGCATCGGCAGATGGTCGGGCGCGTGATGCGCCCCTCAGAGGGCGGGTCGGCGCTCATTCTCGACCATGCTGGCAACCACCTACGCCATGGGCTGATAACTGACGATGTCGAGTGGTCGCTCGAGGGCCGGATCAAGAAGGGCCGCGAGGCCATAGAGCCGATTGCCCAGTGTTCCGCGTGCTACGCGATCGTCCCCCCCGGCTTGGAGGCTTGCCCCCATTGTGGGGAACCGATGGTGTCATCCGACAGTGAGCGAGACCCCGGAGTGGACAACCCCGGCACGCTCGTCCGGATTGGGCGCGATACGCGGAAGGCGACCAAGGCGGAGAAGTCGCAGTTCTATCTAGGTGTCGTACAGGAAGCCTCGCGGAAGGGATACAAACTCGGCTGGGCTCGCCGGCGCTACAAGGACACGTTCGGCACATGGCCCAAGCTGCGGGCCATCGAGGGCGAGGGCTACGTCTGCACGAACCACGAGCGCGAACACACGCGCCGCGGGGCTCGGTGCGCCCGGTGCTACGCGAAGCTCGATGAGTAGCGAGGCCGCCCTCCAGGCCGAGATCCTCCGGGAGTTCGGCGGACGCCCCGATCTGCGGATCTGGAGGCAGAACACGGGAGCGGCCCGAACCGCGCTGGGCGCGCTCGTCCGCTTCGGAGTGCCGGGGCAGGCGGATATCTCCGGGCTCAGGCTCCCCCACGGACAACGCATCGAAATTGAGGTCAAGTCGCCCAAGGGGCGGCAATCGCAACAGCAACGGAGATACCAGGCGATGATTGAGAACTGCGGCGGGATCTACATCCTAGCGAGGAGCCTCGAGGACGTGAGGGAGGTGCTGGGATGACCGACCCCATCACTGTCGCCTTCGAGCGCGGGCTCGGCCCCTGGCTGTTCCCCCTGCGCGGGAAGATCCCGGTGCAGGATGCGTGGCAATCCCGGCCACCCGTCACCGAGGACGAGGTGCGCGAGTGGATCGACATCGGCCTCAACCTCGGGCTCCGCACCGGAGCCAGGTCAGGCGTCTTTGTCATCGACGACGACCAGGCCAAGGAGAAGCACCTAGTCTCTAACGAGAGCCGGTGGGTCCCTCCGAAAACCGACTTTCAGGTGCTCTCCCCGACCGGGTCTACCCACCATTATTACGCGATGGTCCCCGGGGTCCGCAACTCCGCCTCACGGATCGCCCCCTATGTGGACGTCCGCGGCGAGGGAGGCTACGTTGTCTGGGCGGGCTCAACTCACCCAACCGAGGGCCAGCCCTACCGTCTTGCCGCCGAGGGCCCCCCTGCGGAGTGTCCGCCCCACGTTCTCTCCGCAATCCTCGGCGGCCCTCCCTCTGAGCCCGCCCCCGCGCTCGAGGTCGATATGACCAAGCCAGCCCCGGCTGGCTCCGGGCAGGGCTACGCCCAAACCGCCCTCGTGCGCGAGGTGGCTCGAGTCCGGGCCGCAGCCGAGGGCCGCCGCAACGACACCCTCAACAGGGCGGCCTTCTCCCTGGGCCAGCTCGTCGCAGGCGGGGAGCTGGGGGAGGGCGAGGTATCTGAGGCCCTGGCGGCCGCGGCGGCCGTAGCGGGGCTCTCAGAGCGCGAGGCGCAGAGGACCGTCAGCTCGGGGCTCGTGGCCGGCGGCAAGCACCCCCGATCTGCCCCCAAACGGAGCGAGCAGCTCGAGCGTAGCACGGGCCGGGGCACCACCACGGTCCTCGTCCCCGGCTCCCACATCCTCCCCAGCGGCGAATACGTCGAGCAGGGCACGGATGGCTTCTGCCGGACCGTGCTCTCCTCCCTGCCACCCGGCACGCTATACCGCCGCGTTCACCTGGTCGGCGAGGTCAGGGGCGGGGATTTCCGGGACCTCACACCCGACGCCCTGCGGAGCCTGGTCGATAGTCGGGTCCGCCTCGGCGCCGCCAAGCCCCCCAAGGACGGCGGCGACCCCGTCGTCATGTATCGCCCCTGCTCGAAGGATCACGCCGGGTTGCTCCTGGCCTACGGGCAGGCCCGTGGCGAACTCCGCGAACTGCGACACCTGGCAAACCATCCGGTTTGCACCGGGCCAGAGCTCAAGGTCGCGGAACCCGGCTGGAACGACGCCACCGGGCTGCTCCTGACCGACGATTTCCTCCCCGACCCCCTCGATCTGCCCACCGCCAGGGCCGTTCTCGAGGATCTGGTCTGCGACTTCCCGTTCGCCTCGCCAGCCGACCGGGCCAACTTCTTCGGGCTGCTCCTGACCCCCATCCTGCGGCCCGCAATCAACGAGCCCGTGCCGATGCACCTGATCGGATCACCAGTGGAGAGGTCCGGCAAGACCAAGCTGGCCGAGATCGTCCTCGGATGCTCGGTCCTGGGGCGCCCCACCCCAGCCATGCAGATCGGTGGCACCGAGGACGAGCGCGAGAAACGCATCATGTCGATCCTGCTCTCGGGGGCCTCAGTCGTCCACCTCGACAACCTGGGGGACTTCGTCAACTCGCCCTCCCTCGCCTCCCTCCTCACCGCAAACACCTACCAGGGACGCCTTCTAGGGGCCTCCACAATGGTCGAGGTGCCCAACGGGCTCACCGTCGTAGCCTCGGGCAACAATGTCCGAACCACCGGCGAGGTGGCGAAAAGGTGCGTGCCGATCACCCTGCACCCCGACACCGAAACCCCCGAGGAGCGCGAGGATTTCCGGCACCCTCTCCTGCGGCAGTTCGTGGAGTCAGAGCGGCCCAGGGTCCTCGGGGCGCTCCTCGGGCTCCTCGACGCCTGGAGAGAGGCGGGACGGCCTATGGGCTCGGTCGGATTCGGAGGCTTCGAGCGGTGGGCCGCCGTCATGGGCGGGATCATGCAGGTCGCCGGATACCCCGAGTGGCTGACCAACCTCGCCACGTTCCGCGGCACCACCAACGACTTCGGCACAGAACTCCGCGAGTTCGTGAAGGAGTGGCACGACCGCAGGGGATGCGACTGGGTCCCGGTGGGGGAACTCTTCGACCTGGCCGAGGGTCTCGGACTCTTCGAGCGGCAGCTCAAGAGCAACACAGACCGCGGCAGACGCAACATGTTCGGCCGCTACGTCATGACACCGGCAGAAAACCGCATCGTCGGAGACCTCAAGATACTCGTGACCGGAACCGGAAAACGCAGGCGAGCCAGGCTGGCTCGAACACTCTGATTACAAACACGCCCAATCAGCCCAATCAACGCCCAATCAAATTCCGCTTGATTGGGCGCACCTAAACCCAGAAAACACAACGGATTACACCATTAGGCCCAATGAGCCCAATCATTCATACCCCCCCGGGTATACGCGCACACGCGCGCGCACACGCGAGGGGATAGGCCGATTTGATTGGGCTGATTGGGCGGATCGACGCAAACCCAAGACACAGCCGGACTTGGCTCGCCCAATCACCAGGGAATGATTGGGCGCTTGATTGGGCGGTGATTGGGCCAAAACAACGCAACCACATGAAGAAAAAGAACTTGGAACCGCCCAATCAACGGCGGAACACCTTTCACAAGGGCTACACCAGGTCCACATGGCTCGACAACGACCTCGACCAAAAACTCGACGCGCTCATGGCCGAGTGGAACTGCACTCGAGCCCAGGCCATCCGCAACGCGATCCGTATTGTGGCCGGGATCCACTTGACTTCCCCGCCCACTCCACCACGATGATGCGTGGAACCTCGGGTAACTATGGGCCCGCCCTGCTCTCTCTCTCCTTCGGTGGGGCGGGCCGCCCGGAGGGGCCGGGGCCCCAGAACTCCCAAAAATAGCAGCGCACGTTGCATGGTCGTAACTCCAGAGCAGATCGAGACGTTCATCGAGGTCTACGGGCAAACCCGCCACCAGGGGGCGGCTGGGGCCGCTGCCGGAGTCTCTACAGCGTGGGTGACGCAGCGGAAAAAGAATGATCCCGAGTTCCGGCGGCGCTTAGTCGACGCAGCCAACAGGCTCGACGGGGCGATCATGGCTCGTACGGCAGACGTCGCTCTCAGGGGGGCCCCCCGAGAGACCATCAACCCGCGGACTGGGGAGCCCGTCGTGCTCCGTAGCTACTGCAAGGGCACGACCATCGCCTACCTCGAGCAGTATTGCGGCTGGCATGAGCAGGACAGCTCGGGGCAAGGTCTCGTGAAGCAGGTGGAGCTCGTGGACGAGGGGGAGCCGGTGAGACTCCTAGATGTCATGCGAGCCAAGGCCGCAGACGAGCGCGGCATTCAGATCGAGCCAGTCACAGGAGAGCCAGCCACCACAGGAACCGATACAGGAACCGATGCCGAACCAGATTAGAGGGGTCGCGCTCGTCGCGCTCAACGGGGTCAGAGCGATGGAGCTCCTGGCCGACTTCAACGTCCCTGTCCAACTACGCCGAGTGGACGAGCAGGGCGTCGATCAGGGCGCCCTGTCATTTCGGGACTATGACCCGAACGCGACCCCCGCCGGGAACGGCTATCTGTTCTATGTTTTCGACCGGCCTGGCGGCACACAGCTCGCCCAAGGCGTTGCCCAGCAGCTCGGGCAGAGGGCGAGCGCGGAGCTCGCGATGGGGGCGCAGCCGGCCGATGGAGACACGATCACCATCGACTACCCTGTCAGGGCCGACGAGACCGTCGCAATCACGACACAATCCTATGCGTATGTGTTCAAGGACACGCCGACGGCGGCGCAGCACGTTGCCCGGGGGGGTAGCCTGGCCGCGGCCATCGACAACCTGGTGAAGGCCATCAACGGCAGCTTCGATTATGCCGCCCCCGAGGTGTACTACGGCACCGGCTCCTGCGACGAGCTGGTGGCATACCGAGATGACTCGACCACGATGCAGCTCGAGGCTCGCGATGGCGGCTCCTGGGGAAACGCTGTCGCGGTGACCACGACGGTCGGGAACTGGGTCGGGGCCGCTACGGCGACGTCGACGACTCTGTCCGGTGGCACAGGCAACGCCGGCCTGAATCTGCACGTCGACGCGGCTGATCTGCCCGCGTCACTGATCGAGAGTCCCGACATCCAGCGGCACGCGCACGCCGAGATATTTGGGCTGACGGACACGAACGAGCCGATCAAGCTCGCGACGTGCCCGGTCATGATGCACGCCTCAGCGGTGGTACTCCCCTGATGCCCTCGGACCCGCTCCCGGGCGATGACCTGCCCTACATCTTTGGGCGCACCAGGCTGCACAAGGTCACAGCGGAGAAGCCGGAGCCGGGTGTCGCGACCGCTAACGTCCCGGATCCAGGGGCCGCTCAAGGGCATGTCGGGCAGGAGCCACGCAGCGCGCCGCCGTTCCGGCCCAACATCATTCACATCCTCATGGACGACGCTGGCCGGCTACAGTTCCCGGGCTACGCCGGCGAGAACTCCTGGCCGGAGGACTACCCCTACCCGCCGACCCCCTGGTTTGATAGCAAGGTGGCTGACGGCATCCGGTACACGAAGGCCCGCGTGTCGCCGAGGTGCTCCCCGCACCGCGCCTGCGCCCTCTCAGGACGACGAGCGCATGTCTCGCCGGGGCATCCCCACGGGACCCTCGTGGGCGAGGTGCCTAACTCGGAGTACCTCGACGACGACTACCCCTTCCTCGGCCTGCGAGCCGAGCACCGTCCGCTGCCCGAGGTGGCGGACACGGCTAACTCGGGATACAGGCACGCGTTGTTTGGAAAATACCACCTCTTCCACTACGAGGGGGGGAACGGCGAGCAATACGTCCAGGACTATCTGGCCCCCGTCGACATCGCGGGGTTTGAACTATTCCATGAGACCGTGCTGTCGGGTGCCGGAGGTGGGCCCTATTACGGGTACTACGACTTCCCGATCTGGATCGTCACGAAGGGCTCGCCCTCCACGGCTGTCCGCTCTGAGCACCCTGGGGGCGTGTTCAACGGGACTTACATCTTTGACCAGATCACGAGCTGGCTGGGATCGGTGATCGGGGATGGGGACAAGTTCAATCTCCAGTGGTGGTCGCACATGCCGCACGGGCTCCTGCCGGCCCTGAACCCGGGGATTGGACCAGACCTCGGCAGCGGCGCAGAGGACCTCTACACGGGGAATTTCACGCAGGCCGAGTGCGTGGGCTCGAGCACGGTCCCCGGAGACAACGCGACCAGCCCGGACGGCAAGACCGCAAACGGGGGATATGACGAGGACGGGAACGTCGATGGTCGCGGTCTCTACGGCCCCCAGGGCAAGTGCAACGTGAACTGGCGCCGTCAGTACACCATGATCCAGGTCTTCGACGCCCTCTGTTCCCTCCTCGAGGAGTGGCTGACGACGAACCATCCCGAGGTCGCTAAGAACACGCTCTGGATGGTCGCGTCGGATAACGGGATCACCCAGAGCGACTTCGTCCCCATCGAGGACGACATCTCGCCCATTGACGGCCAGGCGCACTCCTACACGGTGCTGCCGCCGACGGTGGACGATACCGAGGGCGGGGAGCAGTACCACGTTGCCGCGGATGCCAAGGGCTCCGCCCACGACGAGGGGATCCTCACGCCTATGGTCGTGTGGGGGGACATGCTCCCCGAGCGCGTCCGCGGCGCGAAATGCCCAGCTCTGATCGAGTCGACGGATTGGTATCCAACCCTGCTCGACATTATGGCCGGCCCCGTCCCCCCAGGCGACGAGTCGGGTCGGCTGCATTGGAGGGAGGCCATCGGTGCCACGGACCTAGCGAAGGTCGATGGGGTCTCTTTCAAGGACACATTCTTCGACCTCACCGCGGGCACGAGGGAATACGCCTTCGCCCAGGTCTTCGGGCCGGCAGCCGCCCCCGTGGGCGAGGAGACCTGGATCGAGCGGTGCGTGGTAAACCGGTCCGGCTGGAAGCTGCACCGCGAGCTCGACGAGGGCTCCGCCATCGACGCCTGGCATCTTTACGACACCCAGAACGACCCCCGCGAGAAAATCGACCTGTACGCAGCCGCCGTGGCAGGCACGAACGCCGTGGCGGCCGCAAACCTGGCGGACCTCCAGGCCGAATACGACCGGATCATGGCATGACCCCCACCCGCACTAACCGATGACCTCCTCCATCAACCGCTGGTCGCCTCACGGGCTGAAGGCGATTCTCACCGTGCTCGACACGCCGGCTGCGGCGGATTTCGAGGACGGGACCCTCAAGGCCATGATCCTCGGGGACACGAACGACCTGTCCGACGAGTCGGTGTGGAACTCCGTGGCCGTGCTTGACCAGGGCGGGTTCACCCTCGATGAGTACGAGTACAGCAGCACCGTGCGCCGCGAGACCGTCACGATCAACGCGATCAGCCTCTCGAGCGCGGAGGTACAGGTGAGCTTCGACCCTATAGTCTGGACCAGCCTCCTGGGCCCGCCCGACAGCGGAAACGAGCCGCGGCACGTCTTGGTCTATATGGAGAAGGACGGGGCCACCGCAGACGCCACCGGGGTCCTCGACCTCCGCGTCCCGGTGGCGATCTTCGACGCCGAGTTCACCACGGACGGCACGACCTTCACCGCCCTCCAGCCCTCTGGAGGGGCAGTCTACATCAGCACCTAATGGCCGTTTCCGTCACCCTCACCCGAGCGGGAGCTACCGCAACCGCGATCCCCATCGGGGCCATCGCTCCCGGGCACCGGGCCGTTGCCCTCGAGCGAGCTGGTGCCTCCGCGGCCAGTCGCGGCATGGGGGTGAGGCTCGTCCGTCCCCCCGATTGGGCGGCGGAGGCTACGACCTGGGAGTGGGTGTCGCAGATCACGACGGGCAATCGCCTGATAAGTCAACGAGGTACGAGCATGACCCGCATAGTAGCGAACGAGGGCGAGGCCGCCACGATCAGGGGCCGCGTCACTGACCCGAACGGGGACCTGATCTACCAGGCCGACGTGTTGACCATCCTGGTTCAGGTATTCGACACGACCGCGACCGACCGCGGGACCCCGGTGTACCAGGACGATCTGATCGTGTCGAACGTGATGTGGGACGCGCTCCAGGTCGATAAGGGCTGGCGCACGGACAGCGACGGGTACTCGTACCGCTACGAGATCCCCGAAAACGTCTTCAAAGAAGGCGGTCGGGTGTACCGAATCGAGTCGATCTTCACGACCGCGGCCAAGGGCGCGACAACCCTGGTGCATGAGGTCGAGACCAGGCCGCTATGGTCCTCGCGGTCAGTCCTTGGGGTGTGAGATTGCTTGAAAGAGATAACCGCACGGGACAAGTCGAAGTACGTCGCCTATGGGGGCAGCGCGAAGCTGTTTCAGAGTGTGGCGCCCGAGGTGCTCTTCGAGGGGCCAGCGAACTGCGGGAAGACGAGGGGCCTGCTCGAGAAGTGCTATCTGATGCTGACCGAGTTCCCCGGGCTGCGGATGCTCTGGATTCGGAAGACCCGCGCCTCGCTGACCGAGTCGGTGCTGGTGACGTGGGAGGAGCACGTCCTGCCCGAAGGGCATCACTGTATGCACGGGCGGGCGAGCCGCGAGAACCGCAAGAGCTACAAGTTCCGAAACGGGTCGGTGGTGGTCCTGGGGGGGATGGACAAGTCCCGGAAGGTCATGTCCACCGAGTACGATGTGATTTGCTACTTCGAGGCGACGGACGGGGATCTGAGGGACTGGCTGCGGCTCATCACTCGAGCTCGGAACAAGCGGATCCTGCTGGGCCGCGACTCGGAGACGAAGCGGCCGGTGTACTTTCACCAGCTCATCGCGGACGTCAACCCGGCCTCGGAGTACCACTGGCTGAACCAGCGCGCGCTCGAGGGCCACATGGAGCGGATCAAGGCGACCCACGCCGACAATCCACTATTCGACGACGACGACCAGCGCAGGCTCGACTCGCTGACGGGCGCGACCAGGCGCCGGCTGCGCGACGGGGAGTGGTGCTCCGAGGACGGCCAGGTGTGGCCGTGCTGGGACCGCGAGACGATGATGTGTATGCGCGAAGACCTCCTCATCGACCGTCAGCGCCCACACGGGGGATACAAGTGCGAGTGGTATTTCGGGAGCCTAGACTTCGGAATGCGGCACGCCCAGGTCTTCCAGATCTGGGGGGTCCTCGGGAGCACGATCTACCGTGTGGCAGAGATCTACAAGAGGCAGAAGTCGGAGAAGTGGTGGGGCGACAAGATCGCCTGGCAGATGCAGAAGTGGCCCCTGCACACGATTGTCGCGGACGGCGGGGGACTGGGGATCAAGCTGATCGACAACCTGAACGACCGGCTCGGAGCTCGAGGCGGGAACAAGCAGCTCGGTATCGTCCGGCCTGCGCTCAAGGGTGCCGGGTCGCGCCTGCACGGGTTCAAGCAGGTTTACGCGAAGATGGAGCAGGGGCAGATCATCCTCTGCCACGACGCGCTGGAGGAGGGCTCCTGCGAGATCTCGCTCGAGAACCTGCAACCGACCTGTACGGAGCAGGAGATTCCCTCGCTGACCTGGGCGAGGGCGAAAGAGGGGGGCGCGGTCCCCAAGGACGACTCGGATAGCTCGTGTGTCGACGATGGGTGTTTTGCGATGATCTACGCTGTGGACTGGTTCTGGGGCCGTGAGTCGAGCGACCGGCCACCCCAGGATCCGGTTTTGCCCCCCGGGTCAATCGGGGATCTTGTGGGCCACGACCGCTGGCTCGCAGAGGTGCGTCGGAAGGAGCGGTACGGCTGATAAAGAGGGCGTCTGATGACTGACTGGCTGGACTTGGAAAAGTGGGAGCAACGGATCCGAACGGACGAGTACGAGCGGGACCGGCACCTGGAGGCATACGATCAGATGATCCGGTCCTACCACGGGCACGGATACGAGGCTTCGGACGACCCGATCTCTCCGGAGAACTTCTATCACTCCTACGTTACGAACACCGTCCCCGGGCTGGTCGAGCGCAACCCGCGGATGCGGACGCGCTCAAGGCGCCCGGGGTCCGAGGACGTTCTGAGCGTGCCGCTGCGGCATGGCCTGAACCGCTGGTGCAAGGACGAGGATCTCGAGGAGGTGCTCAAGGAGATCGCGACCGGGTTCTGCTTTACTTGGGATGTCGGGATGGTCACGAACGAGCCCGACATGCACCAAGGTAGCGTGGAGGATCGGTCGCTGTTCAAGAACGGCCGGCTCCGGGACAAGCGCGGCAAGTACCGCCCCCGGATGTATGAGATCCACCCGCGGCTCTTCGCGGTTGACAGTCGGGCAACCTCGATGGATCGAACCGAGTACCAGTTCCACCGCTGGTTTGCGTCCGCAGCCGATATTGAGGAAGAGGCGGCCAACCCGGATTCGGACTGGGACCTCGATGAGGTTTCAACCCTGGTGCTCGATGCCGGCAGCACGAGGGATGCCGCGTCGGCGGTTGATCCGCGGCGGGGAAATCAGGTGGATTCGCTGAATGCGGACCAGCTCGAATTCTTGAGCATCTGGGTGCCCGGTCTCGAGACGGACGGCAAGGGCCCCGATGAGGGCTACAACGGCTCGATCCTGACCCTGGCGCGCTCGAACACGGGGAACGAGGCGAACAAGTGGAGGATGCCGAAGCCCCCGCTGCCCTACTTTGGGCCGGAGACGGGGCCCTACGAGGTGTTCGGGGCGTACAAGGTCAATGGCAAGCTGTGGCCGATGGGCCCGCTGTGTGCGAACTACGGCAACATCGAGGCGTTGAACGCGACCACCCGCGGGATCGACATCGCGAACGCCGAGGGCAAGAACGCGCTGCTCTACGATCAGAGCAACATGGAGGCCGCGGAAGCGATCAACAACGCCGACAGCGGGGTCCTGGTAGGGATCCCGAACCTCCAGAGCACGAGCATCTTGCCGGCGACGTTCGGCTTCGCGAGCCCGCAGCAGTACACGGCCCACGCGATGCACAAGGATGTCCTCCAGCGGAATTCAGGGATGAACGATGCCTCGCAGGGCAACGTCACCGGGAAGGGCACCGCGACGGAGAACGCGATCTCGAACGAGACGACGATGCGCCGGAGTGCGGCGCTCTATCACACGTTCTCGAAATCCGTCGTCCGGTGCCTCGAGAAGGTGGCGCACTTTTTCTTCTGGGACGAGGACATCGAGTTCCTGCTCGGAGAGGAGTTCTTCGAGGCCGAGTCCGACCTGGACCTGCCGCCGGGGTCGAAAGCGGTCTTCCGGGGGGGTCAGCAGAAATCGAACCGCTCGGTCTCGCTCCAAGACTACGAGATCGAGATCGAGCCCTACTCGATGGGCCGGACCGACCAGGTGCAGCTCTCGAGCTCCCTGGGGATCTGGACGAACTACCTGATGACCACGGCGCAGATGCGCCAGGCGTTCCCCTGGATCGACTGGCAGGCGATGGACGAGCTCTATGCGATGCAGTTGAACATGCCGGAGTTCGCCCGGATCGTGGACAACCAGGCCGCGATGGCCTCTGAGCCCTTCCTGGAGGGGGGCGAAACGGAGCAGGTTCGATTCCCGCAGGACCAGCTCCCTGCGCCTAAGATCGCCCCCAAAGTCGAGATGAATAGGCCCACGGGGGCGCAGCCGGCCGGGGCACCTCCGCCCCTGGGCCTCGAGGGGCCGCAGGCGCAGGGGGTGGTCTGATGGCTCTTTACCAATTCCGGGACGAAAAGACCGGCGAGGATGTCGAGCTTGATTTTCCGATGGACAAGGCCCCGGAAATTGGTTCCATCATCCGCCGGGGGGGGCGTAAACTGAAGAGGCTGGTGTCCCGGATGAGCCAGCCGAAGGTCATGGGCGACGTATTCAGAAACTTCCAGGTCGATCCCAACTCCCCGGCAGGGAGGGATTGCGACGGCAAGGACGACCGGGGGCACCCCTACTGGACCTCGCGCAAGCGGGCGAACGAGTGGGCCCGGAGGTGGGATGGTGACGGAATCTCAGCGGAGCTTGACGACTGATGGCGGACTTCAACGACCCCAAGGCCGACGTTCCGACCGCACAGGACCCGCTCGAGTACCTTCAGGGCCAAATGGCCCAGGGCGGCGGTGAGGAGAATGCCCCGCTCAACGTCGCTGAGGCGGCCCAGGAGCGCACGGCACCCGAGGCGAAGCCGGAGCCCCAGGCATCGGAGAAGCCCACACAGAAGCCCGCAGAGAAGCCCGCAGAGGAGCCGAGCGGGGACCTGGACAAGGCCCGCGCCGCGATTGAGCGGAAATACAAGGCCCTGGCCCCGACCCTGCTGAAAACGATGTCCGACGAGCAGATCCTCGCCATGAGCGTGCAGATCGCCGCGGACCTGAAAAACTACAACGACCTCGCGAACGAGCGAGATCGGTTGACGACGGCGCAATCGACGGATAGGCACGAGGAAGAAGAGCCGGAGCAGGGCGGGGACGAAACCGAACCCGCGCGACCCTCCGCGTTCTCTGAGATCCTGGGATCCCTAGATGAAGACCTCTATGAGGGATTGCCCGAGACCCTTACGGATGCGTTCAGTGCCATGTCCGAGCAGATCCGAGCCGATGTTCGAGCGGAGCTGAAAGGCACCGATGAGAAGATCAACTCGGCTAAGACGGACCTGGTCGACGCTGATGTGAGGAGGGAGATGGCGGAGCGGTTCCCCAATCTCCGGGACCCAGAAGTCGCGACGGCGCTTCAGGAGACGATGCGTATGCTCGAGCCTGGCATGACCTATCCGGAGTCGATGGACCTCCGGGACCGTCGTGCAAAACTGGTGGAGCACGCCCTCGTCATCGTGAATCCGGATTCGATCATGGAGTCCCAAGGCAAAACCTCCCAGAAAGCCCGGGGTGGCCCGAGGCCCCCCAAAACACGCGGCAAGGCCGCGCCGGTCCCCAAGGACCCGGTTGCTGCACGCACGAAATACTTGCAGCTCCGCGGGCAGGGGTACAGCGTGGAGCGCGCCAAGGCGGATTCTGGGCTTCTAGCAGAGTAAATCTCTGCGTAGCCTCCCAAGGAGGCCCCAATGTCACTAGCTCCGTTTGTGGACTTGATGCAGAACACCACTTCGGTGGGTCTGAACAGTCCTCAGAAGCTCCGCAACCACCTGAACAGGCACGGTTACGGGCTGCCCTATCTGCTCAAGGGAGCGGAGGGCTTCAAGTCGCTGCAAGGCGGCAAAGACATCCGGTTCGACAACCTGATGACCGAAGTCTCGACCTACCGGACTTTCCGGCCTGGCGAGAAACAGACCTGGTCCAACCCCCAGGTGACCAACTACGGCACCGTTCCGTGGCGCTTCTCGATGGACGAGCAGAACCTGAACCTGGTTCAGATCCTGCTGCAATCGAACGAGATGAGCTCGGACCGTCGGGCGCTGTACTTCGTCGAGGAACAGGCCAAGATCGAGATGCGTTCGACGATCTCGATGGCGCACGGGCTCGAGGACGAGCTGTGGGCGCTGCCGGTCGAGTCCGAGATGGAGGCCGAGGCGGGGCAGACCCCGAACTCGCTGCCGCTGTTCTGTAACGAGATGGGCGACGGACTGTTCACCTCGTACCGCACCGGCAACAAGGAGGTCCTCGGCATCGACACCGACGACTACCCGGTCTGGGACAACCAGCGAACCGACTACAAGAGCGTCGGGGCCCTCTCGGGCACCGATCCGCACCTGTTCACCGCGTTCGACGACATCCTCCAGGACTTGAAGTTCCAGCAGATCCCCGGCCCCGATGGAGCGATGTACTCCGACGGCGCCTACGGGATGAAGGCGTGCTTCACCCAGAAGGCTGGCGTGACGAACTTCATGCAATCCTTGAGGATCAACCAGGACTACTTCCGGGTCGGCGCGCAGGATCCGGCGTACCCCAACCCGGTCTTTGCGGGGATCCCGATGATCCGCGTCGAGGCCCTCGAGACTGCTGAGATCTATCCGACCGCTGCCGCTGCCGCGGACAGCGCCGAGACGACCTACAGCACCTACGACGACACCAGTAACACGACCCTGACCAACGCGGGGCCGCGCTACAAGTTCGTTGACTTCACTTGCACGCAGAAGGCGGTCCACGAGGCCCGCTACTTCTTCAAGGACAAGATGAAGGAGCCCTCGAACCAGGTGGATGTCCGGATCCAGCCGATCCTCATCTACCACAACAACATCTGCCAGGAGCGTCGCCGGCTGGGCGAGGTCTACCCGAGCGCCAACATCTAGGAGGCCTGAACCATGTCGAAACTGCTTTTCAACGAGGTTGGGCTTTCTCCCCCGACCCTCAACGCCGCCGCCCCCGGTGGCAACACCATCCTCTACCTCAAAGACAGCACGAGCTCGTCTCACGTCGCCGGCGAGGTGGTCCTGGTGTCGCAGGACGCTGGTGCCAGTGATGACGAGTTCGTCGAGTTCACCGAGTTCGAGGATTGCCCCGGCGGGGCCGCCACGGCTGCGGGAGCTACGAGCGCGGCTCGGATCTACGGCGTCTGCATGGAGGACATCCCTGCCGATGGGTCGGGGCACATCCTCCTCCGTGGGTCGATCATGGCGCGCTGCGAAGACGCCAGCACGAACATCAACAACACCACGTCCTCGGCTCTGATCGCGCAGTCCGGCATCGGCACGATTCCGGGCAACCTGGTGTCCGCTGCGGACGCTGGGGCGGGTGTGTATGTCAAGGTGATCGCCCTGTATCGCGGCGCGACCGCGATCTCCACGGGATCCGGTACAGTCGTTTCTCGACCCGTCTTGTTCGACGGGATCGAGGGCTTCTGGGCTGGCGAGATGCCTTAGACCTTTAGGCCCCCGCTCTCTGTGGGCGGGGGCCGACCCCCCCTCATCGCATGGCACTCACGTTTACAGACCTCATCTCGGAGTGGAACCGGGCTTCCGGTGCCGCCGAGTCCTCTGCTGGCGTGTCCGTCGTCGAGGGGATCAACCAGGCGCTCGACTACGTCAGTTCCATGCACGAGTGGCGCGGCCTGGTCCGCAGCGCCGTTGACCTCGCGACCGTAGCCAACCAGAGCTATATCGACCTCCCGGTCGATTGCGCCAAGATCATCACGATCCAGTATTCGGACGGCAACTGGCGTGCGATCCGCTTCGTGACCCAGGAGCAGCTCGCGGTCTGGAAGACCACCAACCAGCCCGCCCCGGGGTATTCGGGGACCTACATCGGCGCGACGTCCTGGGCCGAGGGAGCCACAGGCGCGACTCCGCGGCTCGATGTGTATCCCGACATCAGCGAGACGAACTCGGACACCTTCCGCATCACCTACCGCTCTCGCCTGCTCCTCACGGCTGTCGGCTCCGCTGCGGATACGACCGTGCTGCAACTCCCCCCGTACATGAATTGGCTCGTCCGGGCCGTTGTCCGCATCTTCGCTAAGGGCGTCGAGGAGGAGGACGACGGGACAGTCTGGGCGCGCATAGAGGAGCTCGAGCGGTCCGCCGCATTGTTCCGGACGAAGACCGCAGATGGCTCCATGCAGCCCTCTATCGGGCGCATGAAAGGCGGTGCGGCGCAATTCGGCTCGTTGCGGATCGCGGACACCGATGAGGAACTCGCTGATCCGGCATGAAGAAGCCCATCGAGATCCGATGGCCGCGGAGTGGAGTCAGCGACGACCAGGCGCACGGCAAGCAACTGCCGGAGACGACCCCTCACGCGAAGAACGTCCGGACTTTGGACCCGAAAAGCGGGCGCTCCCAGGGAGCTCAGAGACCGGGCTGGGCGAACTTCACCTCGAAGCCCCTCCACCCCGGGGAGTCTGTTGATGCGCTGGCATCGGTCTCGGTAGACCTACCGAAGATCGAGTATCGGGGACCGACCGAGTCGGAGATCAGGGAACAGTGGGGGCACACCGTGCCCGGACTGCGGGATGCGCTGGCGCTCACCGTTGACAGGGACGGGAACCTCTACGTCCTCGATGCCGTGGGCTCCTTCGAGAAGATGGGCCCGGACGGGAAGGTGGGATCGGTACAGACCTTCTTTGTGCCGCAGGGCGAGGCCGTTGTCCCGAGGATCCAGGTGGATTACGACGGCGCCGTCTACGTCGCAACGTCTCATCCTCTTGGGATTTCAGGCCGCGTGCTTCGATTCGAACGCCTTGAGGACGGGGACGACAACGAGGAGGTTGCGTATTCGGAGGCTTGGAATTACGCCGGCTTGTTTGGCGTCCGCGACTTCCGTGTCTATGCCGGCGCGCTCGCCCTGGCGCGGTTCTATAGCGCCAAGGGGGACGGCGCTCCTTCGGAAGTCGCTCTTCTTGGGGCCTTGTATTCTCCTGAGCCGCAGGAGCTTTATGTCACCCAGGCTCCATCGCCGCTATCGACAATCGCCATCAACGATAACGGTGAAGTCATCGGGGCCGCACCGGAAAACCCCGATCGAGGAGCTGGCCTTTCTGGTGAGGGGTGGGTAGATCCTATCGAGAGTTGGAGCCCGCACGAGCTGGAGGATGTGAACGGATTTGGAGCATCTAATCGGCTCCATGCCTGGTGGGATGCACAGACCCTTGCAAATTCTCTGGTCGATTCGGCGCCCGTGAAGAGCGTCCCCGACCGGCGATGGCTTCATACGTCGCTTGATTTCGACACAACCGCCCTGATTAGCGAGAATGAAGGGGCGCTGAGTGGGGGCGGATCAGTCGAATACATCCCGGTCAACGATCTCAAGCCGCGCCCGCTGCGAAGGTACGCTCCGGTGTTTATGGACGGGTTTGGCGGCACCAACGTACTTGAAGATGAGATCCCTTTTCCGATTCTTAGGCAAGGCACCGCAGGGACGCTCCCTGGAATTCACTTCGAGGACTCCGGCCTACTTGCCGCGAACGCCAAGGATCCGCTTTTGCGCCCTCTTAGCGAAGGCAAGAAGACGGACACAGATGCGCCCCTAGATGGATCCCCCAACGAAGACGGGGTGATGGATAAGCAGGCTTGTCTGTGGCCGACCCATGACCGCGCCGTCTTTTCGATATTCCTACTGATTAGGTATGTGCCAAGCTCCACCGGAGAGGTGATCTTCTATCACAGAACAGACAATGGCTACACCTTCTGCCTAGTGAAGGGCGTTGATTCGGGGGACATCTACACCGCGCCTACACCCTTGTCTCCTACACCTGTTACCCAAGACCGGCTCACACTCTATGTAGGGCATCCAACCGAACCGGGCGCTCGTGCAGCAAATAAGAGCGGGACCGGTACAGCGTATGAAGTGGCCTCTTGCGACCTGACTGATGCGGACTTTGATAATCCGCAGAGGGTTGCGCTAGTTTGCATTCAGAACGCTGGGAAGTACGCGCTCTCGCCTGCTGACGGGCCATCTCAGACCGTTGGCCGATCTCTCTTCCGTGTGAATGGGCGAACCGTGGACCGCTTCACGATGACCCACGGGGAGTCGGGACCGGCCGCGGAGACTGGATTCGGAGTCGGGGAGCCGGCTTCCAACATTTTTTCCCATTCTGGGTCATGGATCGGTGGGAACCCGGTTTACGAGTCGTGGACGGGCGATCTCTTAGAGGTCATCACCGTTCTAGGCGACACGAGTACCTCGACTTTGCCAAACGAGGACCCCGTCACTTGGCCGGGTTTTCCAGCCGAGCCGGAAGACCCGGGGGTTGCGGGACAATACACCGATATGTCCGGACAGAACTACTCCAGTGATCCCGCGGCTTACACCTCTGCTGCGAGCGAGATTGAGCGCATGGAGGGCTACCTCGCGTATCGCTGGGGCTGTCCGAATATCTTGAAGGGCGGGTCGGCCCCCAGCGTGGCCGCGGGCTTCCAGGACATGCACCCCTTCGGTTACGACTCGGGGGGCCTCCCCCAGCCGCCTGTCGGCTCGCCTGCTGCGGGTGGGTCGGTAATCAACGAAACTGGGCTTGCTCTCTTCTCACCGAGGGAGCTCCTTTTCAAGCTCGGGACGAGCGGAACCGTTCAGTGGGCATTGGACGGCGGCGGGCACGGACTCGGAGTGGCGGCAGGCTCGGATGGATCTGTTATCGCGGTTGGTCGCCATGAAAGCGGGGACACGACTATCGCCAAAAAGGTGAAGGATCTGGGGCCTACGGTTCGCACGACTGGAGAAGACACCTGGGAGCTCAAGGATCCAGATAACCTTGAGCAGAGGGCAGTCCCCGGAATGGTTGTCGACGCAGCCGGACGCCTCTACTGGCCGCACGAGGATGCCCCTTATTCCGTTCTGGTGACGTTCGACTCGCCCCCCACAGATTCAGAGGTGTTCTTCACTGTCGCCACCGATGGGACGACGGTGCATAGCTACATCTTTCAAACTACGTTGTCCGCCGTCGCGAACTCTACGTCGGTGCTGGTAGGGGCAGACAAAGCTGAGTCGCTGGCGAACCTAGTGGCGGCAATCAACAAAACGGGCGACTCGAGCGTTCAATACTTGATAGACCCGCAGCGGGATGAGGCGAATCCTTACTTCAAGGCATCGCAGGAATCAGACGGGACGAGCTCCGAGCTGCGAGTTACCCGCAAGGGCCCCCCTGGCAAGACAAGATTCTCGATTCCGAACACCACGAGCTACACATTCTCCGAATTTCCAGATGGGACCCTTTTCGTGCCGCCCGCGAACACGCAAGCGATTATCCCTGCCCGTCCGGGGCCCCGTCTAGAATCTCGTTCTGGTGAGGACGGGTCTTTGATCTGGTCGAAGGAGTACGGGGACCTGTCTGGACAATCAAGGCCCCTCGCTGTTGCTCTTGACCCAGATGTTCCGCTGTATCCCGACAACGACCCGCTCGAGGGTGTCCCTGAGTTTGTCTATGTCGGACAGCGAAACAACGTGGACTCAGACGGAACAACGAGCGAAACGCCCACGGGCGATAATGTCCAAAAGATCCGCCAGGTCGAGCGGGTTCAGGTGATCGGAGCTGACCGTTCCCCGCGGCGCACCGTCCACACCGCGACTTGTGGGGGCGACTTCTTCGTCGTGGAGAAAGGCAAGGCCCCCAAGCTGGTCAACAACGGGCACGATGCGTTCAACGCGGCCTCGCCGTTCGCGAAGCTCTGGACCTACCGCCAAAAGGTCTACGGCCTCGACGGGCAGAGCTACATCCGGTTTGACCCGAAGAAGCTCCTTCTGGAGGAGTGGGTCGCGGAGGGTGCTGGCAAGATCCCCTACGGGGCAAAACTGGCTTGCGTGTTCGCGGGCTGCATCGTCCTCGGGCGCACCGCGGACGACCCGCACAACTTCCACCTCAGCGAGCGCGGGAACCCGGATGGCTGGGATACGGACCCCTCGGTGATTACGCCCCTGTCGGCGTTCAGCGGGAACAGCACGGGCAACCTGAATTTCCGCAAGAACGATCTCGTCAACTGCCTGATCCCTGCTCGCGATGATCTGCTCATCATCGGCGGCGATCAGTCGATCACCCGACTCAGTGGGCACCCCGGTACAGGTGGACAGCTCGACAATATCAGTACCAGCGAGGGGCTCGCCTTCGGGGATGCCTACTGCGTCGGCCCCGGGGGGACCGTCTTCGCGAAGACAATCAACGGAGGAGTCCTGCGGCTCGCCCCCAATGGCGCGATGGATCGGATCTCACTCCGCTCGATTGAGCGCCGGCTACAGGATGTTGACTTGACGGAGTACGACATCCGGATGGCCTGGAACTTCCGCCGCGAGGGGCTCCACGTTGTTCAGGTGCCGAAAGGCATCGGTAAGCGCATCGTGGAACACTGGTTCTGGGACGCCAAGGAGGGCGGCTGGTGGCCCGATGAGATGTCCGTGACGATGATTCAGCCGACATCCCTGGGGGTGTTCGATGGCGATCACCCTGACGACCGCACGGTTGTAATGGGCTGCGAAGATGGCTTTATCCGGTACGAGTCGGAAGACGCCAAGAACGACGGCGGACATCGGATTGAGAGCGAGATTGTCTTCGGCCCCTTGGTCCCTGATGGGGCTGGGCGGGCGCGGTTCTCGCATGTGGAGCCGACGCTTTCCTCGTTTGGCGATTCTGCCGAGGTCCAGGTGTTCACCGACGATGTGGCCGACATCATCGCGGGCAAGGACCCGGTCTACAAGGGCACCGCAGGCCCGGGATTCAAGGGCTACAACATGCTCCAGGCGGCTGGGAATCAGGCATGGATCAAGCTGAGGAACGCGGCGGATGATGAAGCCTGGTCGCTCGAGTCCCTCTTTGTCCGGGCCCGCATGGTCGGAAAACGGAGGCGGTTCTAATGGTGAACAGAAAACGACCCGCCCCGGTTGGGCAGTCCCGGCTCTCCATGAGTCTGGGCTCGGCGGATCCGCGGCTTGGCCGCAACGCTGAGGCCAACCTGCGGACGGATCAGAACCTTGGGAAGTCGATCAGGCTCAACCGCCGCGGGCAGCTCGAGGTCAAGCCGGCGGGGCTGGTGAAAGACCTTGAGCCCGACGCTACGGTAGAAGATGTGGTCGCAAAACTGAACGAGATCCTCCGGGGCCAGCGGGCCTCCGGGCAGATGAAAGGCGGGTAGTAGCATGGTATGGGGCGCGGTTATCGGTGCAGGCTTGTCGATCTACGGCGGGATGCAGCAGAAGAAGGCCAACGAGAAGGCCCACAAGGCCATGCTCGCGCAGATCGCTAAGGCTCAGGGTTACCTCAAAGCGGGGAAGTCCGCCGCTCTCAGCGCGCAGAAGAAGGGCATCAAGTTCGCGGACGAATCGTTTGAGAAAGCCCTCGGCGTGGCGGGGACTATGGGCGCAGCGTCTCGGGGGCGTGTCCTCCGGCGTGAGCAGCAGTTCCGCGATGTCGCGGATGCTCGAGCTGCGGACCGGGGGTTCTACGACTCAACCGCGGCCCTGAACGCTCAGAGGGGGGTGTTCGAGTCAACGAACCTCACCCTCGCGGGGATCGACGAGTCTATCGCTGGGCTGATGTCCCAGATCCACCAGGGCAGGGGGGCGATGGGGCTCCAGGGCTACTCCGGCCTAGCGCAGATCGAGCAAAACTTCGCCTTCAAGCAGGCGTCTGTGGCGACCCAGCTCGAGCACCAGGCGGCCAATGTCGGCGCAGGATACGCGGCAGGGGCCCAGGGCCTCGCCAAGCTCCTGATGATGTACGGTGGCGGCGGCGGCGGTGATGACGGTGGCGGCGGTTCGTGGCCTAGCTGGTGGTCGGACGCGACCGACTATGTAGACACACAGATGTCCGAGAACCCCGAGGTTGTCTGATGGCCGGGATCGTTATTCACGGGGACGACCCCCTTTCGACTGCATTCGGCATCGCTGGTGCCGCGGCTGAGGGGGTGGTCGAGGGGGCCCGTGTCCGGGCCGAGCTTGATGAGCGGATCGCGAAGACCAAGGAGCGCCAGCAGAAGATGGAGCTCCTGGCGAAGGCCGCCCAGCTCAAGGATGCCCAGGACGCGGCTCAGGCGGAATGGAACAAAGTCCGTGCTGGCGTCCCGGGGGCGCCCGCGGACCAGGGCGATGTCATGCTCGATCACCCGACGGTGAACTTCTCGCCGGCCGAACTACGGGTGTTCAAGGATCTCTCCCCCGAAGGGCAGTCCGCAGCACTCCTCGACCTCCAGAAGCGGCGGGAGAAGGCCGACAAGGACGCGAACATAGCGAAGAGTTCCCAGTGGATCGCGGCGGCTACTGGGGGAGTTGGTCTCTACAACGGCGGACAGGGAGGGCATTCCTCCCCGATAGCGCAAGAGTTCTACAAGAAGGCCGAAGAGGCGCTCGAGCTCTATGCGAGCGACGATGAAGCGAGCTGGGTCAAGACCCGCGGCACTATCCGCCGCGCGCTTCGTGGGGCCGCAGACGCGCAACAAGACCTCCTAGAGCGGGAGAAAATGGCGAACTGGTTTGCCATGAGGCAACAGGAGATCATCAACAAGCCCGGCGAGGACGGCACGCCGGGCGCAATCCTCAGCGAGAGGGACCAGGCGGAACTCGAGAAGCTGAAAGAGGTCTGGGAGAAGTACCACGCGGAAGAGTACACCGAAAGGGAAGCGGCGGCGTTCGCAAACATCCCGGCTGAGGATCTCGAGATCATCACGCGGAGGACCGTCAGCCAGTACGAGCTGATGAGGCAGGAGGAGGAGCGCAAGCGGGCACAGTTCGAGCGCGATCGGGCCCGGTTCGAGGCTATCCGTCGCGGGGAGACTCCGCCGCCGGCTACGGCCCCTCCGCCCGCGCAGGGGGAGCAGGGGGAGGGACCGGATCCTGAGCAGGCCCGCTTGTCCGGCGTTCCGTTCAAGGATTGGATCGGGCCCGCTATCAGCGAACTCGGGGAGGAGGCTACAGACGCCGCTTCTCTTGGGTTCGGTGTTGGTCATCACGGCCTGACCAAGGCCGAGGCGCTTCAAAGGGATCTCGCCGACGCGATCGAGAACAACCCTGACGCGACCGAAGAGGAACGCAGGCAGATCGTCGGCACTATCATGGGGCAGCACGGAGTTCACGGAAGCATTCGTGATGCCCTTGAACTGATGTCGATGGATCTGCCGTCCCTGCGCGATTTGAAGATGGGGGCCGCGGAAGCGATGTCTGCCGATGTGCGGGCCCTCCTTGAGGAGCACGAGAAGAGCAAAAAGAAGAAGGCCGAGAAGAAGAAGGAGGCCGAGCGCAAGAAGCGCGAGGCTTCCGCGGCCAAGAAGAAGAAGGCGCCCGAGACTGAGGGCCCACTGTCTAAGCGGTTTGGCGGTGGCTGATCCATGTCTCTCGACACTACGAAAGCGCAAGAGTGGTTGAAGGGCGCCGGCGACCAGGCTGCCCCTCTGGGGTCCCCTGTGTTCACCGCCCCTTCGGCTATGACCACGAGCGACCAGCTTTGGCAGCGGGCTCGCCTGAAGAGCACGAAGGGCACGCTCGAGGGGCTCAAGGAGGGTGGTCTCCTCCAGGCGGTTCCGTTCGGGAAAGAACTGAGCCGCGCACCCATAGTCCGGGAGATCGAGTTTCTGTCCCGCGCGACGATCGACGAGAAGGAGCTCGACAAGGCAATCGAGGCGGTCAGGGCTGGCACGGGCAGCCAGGAGCAGTTCAACTTGATCGTCGAGGACATGGTCCAGCGGTCGCGACCGGGCAGCACCGGGTACTACGCGATGCAGGGGCTCAAGTCGATCACCTCCTTCGGTCTCGAGATCGCGGCCACCAGCGGAATCGCGGCGCTCGGTCGGGGGGTCGGAGCTCGCGCGCTCGCCAAGATCGGGGTCAGCGAGGGCCTGGTCGGAAGGATGGCGGTCGCCGGAGCCGGCGAGGCGGCGCGCTTCGCGGCGATCGACGCGGGCAAGTACGGACTGGACTGGCTGTTCACCGACGAGGACGAGGAGGCTTGGAGCGCGTCCGACCTCGAGGCGTTCCGACGGGCGATGCCCGAGTTCGAGCTCGATGCCACCGACGACGGGCGGCTCCAGCTCGTCCTCACCGAACTCGGCAGCACGATCACGGACAAGAAGTGGGAGGCGCGGACCTCCGGCTACATCGAGCTCATCGCGGAGAGGATGGGCCCGACCCTGGGCGCGGCGTTCCGGAAGCTGCCACTGGGCGGCAAAATCATGGCCCTCGAGCAGGACCTCTTCCGCTGGCTGCGGGGCAAGGGCTACGCCAAGAACCTCGACGAACTGGCGGCCTTGGTCGGACGGAAGGCAGAACTCCAGGGGCCGCTCGAGGAGTGGTTTGAGGAACGCGCCGGGGCGGCCCTGCGGGGTCTGACGCCCGGGATGGAAGAGACTCTCGGGGAGGTGGTTCCGGGGTCCTTCGAGGAGGGCTTCGGAGAGTTCATCGCGATCCTAGCCCCGGGCACCGCCCGAGCTGTGGCGGGCCGAGCATTTGGGCAGAGCGCCGAGGAACTTCGCGAGGTCATCGAGGACGCCAAGGCGGGTTCCGTACTCCATGAGCTTGCCCAGGCGGAGCGGGCCAAGGCTGAGGGGCAGACTCCTGCCGGCGAGACCGACCGGGTCGCGGCGGAGGGGATCGCGAGGATGCAGGCTCAACTCGAGAGGGACGCCGACCCCAGCGATTCTCCGGTCGAACTGGTCGATGTGGCCGAGGAGGACCAGCCGCTCGCAGGGCAGATCGAGGCGGTCGCGGAAGCCAGCGGGGTCGATATCCGGTGGTTCTCGACCGACTCAGGCGAGGCATCGCCCTACCCCGCCGTCCAGGCCGGGGAAGGGGTGGTTCTCATGGATACGGCTCTGCTCCAGGACGAGGCATTGGTGCGGAAAATCCTTCTGCACGAGCTCATCCACGACATCGGGTCCAAAAGCCAGGAGACCCTCGACGAACTGATCGCGGACCTCCGCGAGTTCGACCCCCAGGGCCTCGCCAAGGCCGCCGCGGCAATCCAGAAAGATCGGGGCGGGGACATCTCGCGCGGCCTCCGGCTCGAGGAGGGGGCCGCCAGGAGGGCCGAGGAGGTCGATGCTCTGGTGTTCTACCTCCAGAGCAAGGAGGGGGCGTCTTGGCTCGAGCAGCTTGAGAAGGCCGAGGATCGGGGTCCCCTCAAGCGCCTAGTGGACATGATCCGAGACCTCCTGGCCCGCGTGGGGCTTGGGAAGGGCTCCCCAGAGGCGCAGGCGATGGCCTCTCTCTCAGACGCCCTGGGAGGCCCTGTAACGACATCGGACCTCAACGCGGCCCGGAGCATCAGAGCCGCCCTCGCGAAGGCTCTGGAGTCCGAGCTAGGCGCGGAAATGGTCATTCTGCCCCCGAGCAAGAGGCCATCCGTCCGGAGACCGGAGGAGGGTCCCCCGCCGGAGGCTGCGGCACCGGAAAAGGGTCCCCCGCCGAAGGCTGCGGTTCCGGAGGAGGGCCCCCCGCCGGAGGCTGCGGCACCGGAAAAGGGCCCCCCGCCGGAGGCTGCGGTTCCGGAGGAGGAGGAGGAGGGCATTCCCGCGCTCTCCGCCCGCGCCACCCGCTACCAGAGCGCCCCCGAGGGAGACCAACTGGAGACCCTCGAACTCGCCGGGGGGCGCTCGATCCCCGTCACCTACCGGGTCGTGGAGGCCGACGACGTCCTGCCCACCCACGACGCTCGGGAGGGGTTCCGCCCCAACGAGGGCGCAGACATCAACGAGCGGCCTTATCAGGACCCGACCGAGGGTAAGGCGTCTCGGGCTACGGTTGAGAAGATCGCGGACAAGCCAAAACCGAAGCTCATTTTCACGGACACCGCGAGCCCCGTGGACGGGCCTCCGATCGTCACGCCGGAGGGGGTGGTCCTGGGGGGCAACGCTCGAACTATGGCGATGCAGCTCGCATATTCCCGCGGGGGGAAGCAGGCCGCAGCTTTCCGCCGAGCAGCTAGGGCGTTCGCGAAGCGCGTCGGGGCCGACCCGGCTGGGATCAAGAACCCCGTCATCGTCCGCGAGGTCCCCGCCGACCAAGTCGGGGCGCGTGGGGAGCTCTCGAGGGAGCTCAACGCCCCGCTCACGACCGCCCGGACCGCAATCGCAGACGCCGTCTCGCGCGGGGCGAAGATCGACGCCAAGGCTGCGGTCCGGGTCTCCAAGCTCCTCGGGGATGAGACCCTGGGGACGGCGTTCAACGACGCGAAGAAGACTCAGGCGCTCCTCGGGGAACTCGTCCGGATCGGCGCGTTCACCGACGCGGATGTAACCTCCATGCTCGAGGACCGGGGGCTCTTGACGAAGTCCGGACGGGACACGGTCGAGCAGGCCCTACTCGGGGCCGCCATGCCGGACGTCCGCCGGATCGCGGAGATGGCCCCCCTCGGCCGGCAGAAGATCATCCGCTCCCTGCCGTCGCTGATCCGGATCCGCTCCAAGTGGGGCGAGTTCACCCGGCACCTGGGGAACATGGCGGACGGGGCGCGCACGCTCCGAGAGAGCCGGCTCCCGCTCGAGGACGTTCTCGGCCAGCAGAGCATCGTCCCCGAGGCGTGGAAGGACGACCAGGTCGCGGTGGATCTCCTGCGTGTCTTCTCCGAGGTTGGGCAGAAACAGTGGGCGAGCCGGATGCGGGCTCTCGCGGAGCAGATCACCGACCAGACGAGCGGCCAGTCCGGCATGTTCGCCGACGTGGTCGCCTCGAGCCCGGAGGCTGCGGTCAGGCTGGTAACGGATCCGGAGGCGAGGTTCGCGGTCCGGCGCCGCACGAACACCCCCGAGTTCCGCCGCTGGTTCGGGAACTCCAAGGTGGTGGACGAGAACGGGAAGCCGTTGGTGGTGTACCACTCCACGCACGCGGAGTTCACGGAGGCTGACCCGACGCGGGGCGTGTCCTCCCTTGGCTTCCACGTCGGTACGGCGGAGCAGGCGCAAGCGACTCAGGAGACCGCTGGCACGAAGGCGGACGTGGATGCCCGACGGCCTATGGAGGGGCAGCGGATCATGCCGCTGTATGTCAGCCTCCAGAGCCCGCTCCGCATGGAAGACAAGGGGCCGTGGTACTCCTTTGCGGTGGTGGAACGGCTCGCCTCGGAGCACGGAATCCAGGACCCGACACCCCTACCGGAGAACGCCCGCGAGCTTGCGGGAAAGGATGCCGCCCACCTCAGCATCACCTGGGACGGATACAGCGAGGCGCGCAAGAAGTACGAAGTGGTCCGCCGAGCCCGCCTGCTGGAGTGGATGGAGGCCCACCCGGAGGCGTCCAGGGATGCGGTCCAGGACGCGGGGGTGCAGGCTGCGAATGCCTACGTCCGCGAACTAATCCAATCCGCTGGCTACGACGGCATCGTCTACGCCAACAAGTTCGAAGGCGAGGGGGACTCCTGGATTGCCTTCCGCCCCGAGCAGGTCAAGTCCGCCACGGGCAACCGGGGCACGTTCGACCCGGAGAGCCCGGACATCCGGTTCGCGGTGGCCCGCCCGGACACCCCCGAGTTCAAGCGCTGGTTCAAGGACTCCAAGGTGGTGGACGCCGAGGGGAAGCCCCTGGTGGTCTATCACGGGACGCGGGGGAAGTTTACGGTGTACGACCGCAGCCGTGATGGGCAGACCTTCTGGGATGACGAAATGCCCAGCCCCGTGGGAGGGTTTTGGGCGGCGGATAGCCCCGAGATCGCATCAGGCTATGCGGAAGTAAGCGCCGCCCCCACCGGCTCGGGGCAGAAAGTGATGCCGGTGTATATGTCCATTCAAAACCCCTACGTTGTCGCTGCGGAGGATTACGCAGACGCGGGGTTTGACGCGATTCCAGACCCGTATCACCTAATGCGCGACGGGTATGACGGCATTGTGGTGAATAAGGGTGAATGGAAAGAATGGCGATTGAGAGGCCCCAACGTCATCACCCGAACCGGGACAGACTACGTCGCCTTCCGCCCCGAGCAGATCAAGTCCGCCACGGGCAACCGGGGCACGTTCGACCCGGAGAGCCCGGACATCCGGTTCGCGGTGGCCCGCCCGGACACCCCCGAGTTCAAGCGCTGGTTCAAGGACTCCAAGGTGGTGGACGATGAAGATCGGCCCCTGGTGGTGTACCACGGGACTGCGGACTCATGGACGGTGCCGAACCTGTCCAAGCTCGGGACAAGCACAAACGCGCACTTCTCGACCCTGGGGTTCTTCTTCACCCCCTCCCGTGACTCAGCCGACTTTTACCGCCAGTGGGCGGTGGGAATGGGCGAAGAGGGGGGCGATGTGATGGAGGTTTACATGGCCCTCCAGAATCCGAGGGAGTTGACCTACGCGGAGGCTTCCGCCCTTCCGTCAAAGGCTGCCGCAACCGCCCTCAGAGAGCAGGCCCAGTCGGAGGGCTACGACGGGTTCGTCCTTGTTGACGAGGCCGGGGTGGGCGAGCAACCGAAGGAGTACATCGCCTTCGAGCCCACCCAGATCAAGTCCGCCACGGGCAACCGGGGCACGTTCGACCCGGAGAGCCCGGACATCCGGTTCAGCGTTTCGGCCCGGGAGTTCGAACGCGGAGTCAACCCCCTGCCGGCCCCCGAGGGGGCAGAAGTTCGCGTCCGCAAGAAGCTCAAGCGCAAGGGCAAGGTCGGTCGTCAGCGCAACAAGCGCCAGACCATCAAACTCCGTGGCGGTCGCAGGTTCACGCTTGGTCGCATCAACGTCAGGGACTGGGTACGGCGCGTCGAGGACACGCTGACCGACGAGGAGCTCGAGCGCGCCAAGAACTGGTATCCCGATGCCCGTAACTTCTTCGCGGAGACCGGCGACCAGTGGCCGAACTTCGTCACGGCCTGGCTCATTGCCAACAAGAACGTCGATGTGACCGGGGCCACACTCAACGCGCTCCGGGGGCGCGAGCATGTCATGTCGCCGCCCACCACCCTGGGCTCCGAAGCAAGCCCCAAGGCGGGGCTGTCTGAGGACGCGATGGGCACATTCTGGCGTTGGGCGCGGGGCGATGAGGGTGTCACCCTTGAGGGCCTAGACGTAGGCCAGAAGCTGTTCGACTTCATCGACTCCGCGCTCGGCAAGCGGACCCGCAGTTGGATGGGTGATGATGCTCGCGCGGGTGACCCATTCGTGGTCGATGTCCATAGTGCCCGCGATATGGGGTATCTGGATGAAGCACTGTACAACTGGCTCGAGAAGGAGGGCGCGCCCAGTGACGTGCTCGAGCAGCTTGAGGTGGAGATCAAAGGGGCTCCATCCGAAACGCAGTACGAGCGCGCGGCGGAACTCGGCAACCGGATCGCGGACTACCTGAACAAGACAAACTACCGGGGCGGTGGCTGGGATGCGGCTGCCGTCCAAGCGGTGGGCTGGATCACAATGCAGAAGGTCACCGGGCGGGCCCTTGGGTTCCCTGATCTGACCCTGCCGCGCATGACGCGCACTGTCACCGCTGCCGCGATGTTCGGGGAGGGTGCGCCACTCGCAGAGCAGTTCCCCGAGTTCGCGGATCTGCCCTACGAGGGCCAGCTGCGCGTCACCCAACGCCTCGTTGATAAGGCGCTCGAGGTGGCCAACCCCCTGGTGGGCGATCTGCCTGTGCTCTCCATCACCTACGGTGGGGGTGGGTTCCTCGAGTACCCGGTCGAGCCTTCAGCGGCTATTCGCGTTTCCGGCAGCCCCGAGGGGGTCGATAGCCTGGGCCAGGCCATGGCCTACCTGCTGCAGCAGACCGCTGTGCGCTCTGAGAAGCCACTCGCGCTCACCAAGAGTGGGGGCCTGCCATCCAAGGCCAACGCTTGGTTCGTGGACATCCAGTCCCCTGAACTCGCGCAGGACGAAGATGCCCGCCAGCGTTTCTGGAAGGCCCTCATGGTGCGCACGGATGCCGTGAAGGGATATCACCCCACGAACCGGGGAGTCCTGATCGGGGTGGATACCTCGGGCGAGTACGCCGAAAAACAGTTCCAGGGCCTCAAGAAAGGCTTGCCAAAGCTGGAAAGCCTGATCGATAATGAGGTGAATGCGGCTCTCATAGATGCAGGCATCTCCGCCGACGTTGATGTCATGCCCGGCGAGGTGCAGGTAACACACAATGACTGGACAACCGACAAAGAAGGCCGGGGCCACCTACAAGGGCTTGGTGCCCGCTGGGGACCCGAGATACAACGAGAGCTTCGTGGTTCTGGGCGGCGCTCCGTCGAAGCCGAACTCCGAGAAGCCCTCGAAGCCGAAGCCGAAGCCGAAGTAACGGATCGCTTCGCGGTCGCGGCCTACCACGGCTCCCCCCACCGCTTCGACAAGTTCTCCACCGACAAGATCGGGACCGGAGAAGGCAGCCAGGTATACGGGTGGGGGCTGTACTTTGCGAGCAAGAAGGAGGTGGCGGAGTACTACAAGCACGCGCTGGGGCGCCTCGCCCACGAGCCCACGGTCAAGATCGCGGGCGAGGTGGTGGACGAGGTCTGGGCGCGGGAGGAGGGCCGGCTCAATGTTTGGGAGGCCATTCTGGATGCCACTGAGGGCGGCGACACTGGCAAGCGCGTGGTTGAGATGGCCGACGAGACCGTGCGGGAGAATGCCCGTCTGTACAGCGCGCCCGTCTACGCGCAAGATCTTGAGTGGTGGGAGGCCAACCGTGACAGCATCACAGTGGGGTGGGGCGGACGGGGCTACCAAGTTTCCCTCGCCCCCTCGGAGGACGAGTACCTCCTGTGGGACCGCCCGCTGTCGGAGCAGAGCGAGAAGGTTCGGGAGGCGCTGGAGCAAGTGCGCCCCGGTTTCCAGGAGGAGGAGCGGGCGTACCGGGAGCGATACCCGCACAGCCCCATCGGTGAGCGCACCGGGTCAAACATCTATGGCGACGTTTCCCGCCGCGAGGGCTCCGACCGCGCCGCCTCCCAGGCCCTCCTCGCAGCGGGAGTGCGCGGGGTCAAGTACCTGGACGGGACGAGCCGGGGGAAGGGGGAGGGGTCCTACAACTACGTCATCTTCGACGAGGCGGACGTGGAGATCACGGATCGCTTCGCGGTCGCGCGCCAGGACCAGCTCGGTTTCTTCTCAGGGGTGGAGAAGGCCGCCCTCGACTTGGCGTCCCACTCCCCCCAGAAGTCCTACCACAAGGCTCAGGTCCGCCCCCGGTTGAAGAAGTACGGGGCCAAGGACGAGGAGCTGGACTGGATGCTCCTGGACGAGTGGCTCCGGGGACTCCCCAAGGGGCACAAGATCACCGACGACGAGCTGCTCGAGTTCGTGCGCGAGAATGCGGTGGTGGTAGAGGAGAAGGTGCTGGGGGAACCGCGCAGCAAGAAGATTGCCCTCTCGGAAGAGGAGCGCCGCGCCGAACTTGAGAGCCTCCCGATGGAGGAGCTCATCAGGGAGAGCGGGCTCGAATGGGAGAGTAGCGGGGACCTCGACCAGGACCGCGAAGACCTGATCGACGGGATCATCGAGGATCAGAACCTGGGCTACTCTGGCCGGGGGATTGACCCGAGCGGCGAGGTGGACCTGACCTCTCCCACCCTCTTCAACACCTCAAACCTAGTGCTCCCCGGAGGGGAGGGGCACAGGGAACTGCTGCTGACGCTGCCGGTGCGCCTACCGAGCGACGACCAGATCGCATTCCCCTCGTTCGAGGAGTGGTCCTCCGAGTGGCTGACGGGCGAGGCTCGCCAGGACGCGGAATGGGCCCGCATGGTCTACCAGAAGGCCCGTGAAGAGGCGGGCAAGGAGGAGCGGGCCCGTCTCCAGAATACGCGCTACCAATCCCCCCACTTCCCAGGCACCCCCAACCTCCTGGTCTCCATCCGCTTCAACGAGCGCACGGACGCCGATGGGGCAAGGGTGCTGTTCATCGAGGAGATCCAGTCCGACTGGCACCAGACGGGGAGGGAGAAGGGCTACCAGAAAGGGCCGGATACCCGCACTCTTGAGAAGCTCTCACGCGAAGAGCTAATGACCATCGCCAGGACCAACGACCCGAACGGGGTTTGGGACGACGAGGCGTCCATAGCCGAGTTTGGCGAGCCTGTGTCTCGAGAGACGCTCCTTGAGGTCATCCGCGGGTGGGAGCGGGAGGACCCCGGGTTCAATGTCGAGCAGTTCCTGCGCGCACGGGCGAGCACCGGCGGCGTCCCCGACGCCCCGTTCAAGACCTCCTGGCCCACGCTGGCGATGAAGCGCATGGTGCGCTGGGCCGCCGAAAACGGCTTCGACAAGATCGCCTGGACCACGGGGGCGCAGCAGGTGGACAGGTATGAGACGGAGCTGCGCCAGGCCGTTGATGCGATTGAGTGGAAGCCTTCGGAGGGCTCAGGCCACGGGACCAGCGTGACCTTCTTGAAGGGCGGCAGCGTGTTGCACCCGCTCCCCACGGCTCGGGACAGGGTGCCGCACTCGCTCACCGTGGACGAGCGCGGCATCGTCACCGATGGGCAGGTCCCGTGGATGGGCCACCCCCTCGAGGAGGTCGTCGGCAAGGACATCGCTCGCCAGATCCTCGCCGAGGACTCCGGCACGGTGGAGGGCGAGGGGCTCACCATCGGGGGCAAGGGCTTCACGGAGTTCTACGACAAGCGCCTGGCTGACACCGCCAACAAGATCGGCAAGAAGTTCGGCGCGAAGGTGGGGCGGACGCAGATCGCGGAGCGGAAATACGAACCCTTCACGTCCGAGGGGGTGCGCGTAGACGACCCGTTCATGGACGAGAGTGGGCGCTTTGAGGTAGACCCGCAGGATCACTACGGCATCACCCCGAAGCTGCTCTCGGAGGCGGTCTCCGTCCACTCCCTCCCCATCACCCCCCAGATGCGGGAGAGTGTGATGGAGCACGGGATGCCGAGGTTTGCGGCCCGTCGCCGCCCAGGGCAGCGGTTCAAGCGGACATTTAGCTTCGACCTCCCCGACGAGGGGTTGAGCGACCTCTGGCGCAGACGGATTCAGGACGAGTTCATTCGGATCCAGCGGCTCGAGGGCGCCCTCGGGAACGTCAGCGTCGATGACTCGGTGTACGAGACCGTCAGCGCCGCCTCGAGCAAGATGCGCGGGGCGATCAACCAGCTCCGGCGGGACTTCGTCGAGCCGATCTATGACGAGATCCGCGCGATCGTCCGGGCCGGGGGCACCGCGAAGGAGGCCGCGGACTACCTCCTGGCGCGGCACGCCCCCAGCCGGAACAAGGTCATCGCCGCTCGAGCTCTGGCGGACGCTAAGGCAGAAGCCCAGAAGCGCGCCGAGGCGAAGGCAGTCCGCGCCATGAAGCGCGGCCAGGCCAAGGGGCTGACATACGAAGAACTGCTTGCGGAGTTCGTCAAGAACGAGCCCCTCGGGGAGGTCCGGTTCCAGGACGTCGAGAAGGATCCCGGCTCGGGGATCCCGACATCGGAGGCCCTCGAGACGGTGAAGAAAGCCGAGTCGGGCAAGTCCGCCGCCCACTTCAAGGGGCTCGGGAAACTCGTCGACCGGATGAACACCGAGTCGCTCAGGCGCAGACTCAAGGCGGGGCTCCTGAGCCAGGAGCAGTTCGACGCCTACCTGAGCCAATGGGACCATTACGTTCCGTTCAAGACAGATACCGACCTGAGCCCCTACGTCACCGGGGGCGGCTTCTCGGTCAGCGGCAGCGAGTTCCACCGGGCCGGCGGGCGCGAAACCGTCCCGGACTCCCCGCTCCAGTTCGCAATCCAGCAGGCGTATCAGGCCATCGAGCGGGCGGAGAAGAACCGCGCGGGGCGGGACTTCTACGGGCTCCTCAAGAGACACTCCAGGCTGGTCGAGTTTAGCGAGGACCAGCCGGAAGATTACGTCCCCCCCGACCAGCTCGAAGAGGGACAGCTCGCGTTCAAGAAGAACGGGAAGCAGATCATTATCAGTCTGCCCGACAAGCTGCTCGCTCGGGCGATCGGCAGGGTGGGGCGTGTGCGCCTGCCGGCCTACATGCGGGCTCTGAACAAGGCCGTCCGGCTGTTCGTCGCGACCCGGACCTCGCTCTCGCCCGACTTCCTGGCTCGGAACTTCTTTCGCGACATCTTCACGGCTTCGATCCACATCAGCTCGGAGCAGGGCGAAGACCTCGCGAGGCGGGCGCGCAAGGGGGTCTTCAAGGCCATCGCCGCCGGTTACCAGATCCGCCGCGGCAAGGTGGACCGGCGCAAGGGATACCACAAGGACTATCTCGAGTACGAGGAGTCCGGCGGGCTGATCGGTTGGTACTACACCCCGACGATCGACGAGCTCGAGGGGGAGGTCAACGACCTCGCGAAGGACGTATCACCCACCCTCGGTCGGCGGGCGACCTCGCCGGTCCGGGAGCTCCTCGCTTGGACCGATGACGCGAACCACGCGATCGAGAACGGGATCCGTCTGAGCCTGTTCCGCGAGCTGCGGAAGGACGGGTTCTCGGCCAAGGAAGCGGCGAAGATCGCCCGAAACGTGACGGTCGATTTCACCAAGAAGGGCGAATGGTCCTCGGTGACGAATACCCTCTTCGTGTTCTCGAACGCGGGGATCCAGGGCATCCGGAAGAACCTGGCGGTCTTGCGGACCTCGAGAGGCAAGAAGTTCGCCGCCGGCCTAGTGGCGTCGGGCTTCGCGGGTGCGGTGACGAACATGCTCGTGGGCGGAGAAGACGACGACGGGGAGCTCCTCTACCTCAAGATCCCCGATCACATCCGCGACTCTCACCTCTGCATCATCCACCCCAACGGGGACACCCCGATCCCTGGGGGCAAGGGTCACTACTTCAAGCTGCCTCTAGGCTACGGCTGGAGCTCGTTTTGGGCCCTGGGCAGCCGGATCGCAGAAGTCGCCAGCGGGCGCGTGAGCGTGCTCGAGGCGTCGGCTGGGCTGGTCCGAGCTATCGGGGACTCCTGGAACCCGATTGGAGTTGCGCCGGACATCTGGCAGTTCCTCTCCCCGACGCTGACCGACCCGCTCGTCCAGCACGCGACGAATACCTCGTGGGCGGGCAATCCGATCATGCCGGAACACCCCGGCTATGGCCTCGAGATCCCGGACAGTCAGCGGCACTTCAAGTCGGTCTCGAAAGGCTCCGAGTGGATTGCGAAGTGGCTCAACACGGTTACCGGCGGTGACGAGGTCGAGGGCGGCCTGGTCGATGTCAGCCCGGAGACGTTCGATCACTTCTTCGAGTTCTTGACGGGCTCCGCGGGAGCTGCGGCCCAGCGGACGGTGGACATCCCGCTCAAGCTGGCGAACGGCGAGATCCCGAAGATCAGCGAGATCCCCGTGCTGCGGACCTTCGTCGGAACCCCGTCCGAGTGGTTCGTGTCGAAGACCTACTATGCGAACCGCGACAACATCGAGCGGCTCAAGAAGCGGGTCGATCTCTACCAGGAGAGGGGCGAGAACAAGAAGGCCAACGAGATGGTCCAGAACAATCAGAAGCTCTGGGGTCTTCGCAATACGTTCAAGTCGACGGACAAGCGGATCCGCGAACTCCGGAAGACGGCCCGGGCCCTACCTGAGAAGGACCAGGCGCCGTACCTCGAGCGGATCGACAAGCTACAGCGGCGGTTCAACCGCCTGGTGGGCGATGGGTGATAATCTTCGCGACTACCTTGCGTTCCGCGACGAGACCCTCCGCGCACAGGGCAATCGCAAGCTGCGCTCACGCCTCAACGCGACCGAGGCGAAGTTACGCAAGCTCCGAGGCGAGTTTGACCGTGCCAGGTCCGCGGAGGCCCGGAAGGCTATCCTGGAACGGATGCGGGCGGCGCGGGCTCAGTTTGCTCGGTGGTATCGTGGCTAACGGTCACCGTCGCGGAGTTCTTGAGCAGGACGATCGGGGCGGGGTCCTTGGAACCCTCGGGGACGAGGTAGAACCCGGAGAGCTCGTCGGCGGCTACCGCAGCGGGATCGTGCATCCTCTTGCCCACGAGCAGGTTCTCGTCGGACCAACTGTAGCGGTGGATGCTCCCGCGGCGACCGGCCCGGTAAACCTCGATCACTTCGGGCTCTTCGCTCATGTTCAAACGGTAGAAGAAGAACCCCTCACAGGCGGGATAGGCCCGCTTCCATTTGAGTTGCGCCATTCAACAAGACTAGACTGAACAAATGAAAAATCCCATTGAAATCCTGTCCGTGTTGGCCCTGCTGTGCCTGTCGTCGTGCGTGACCTCTGGTGACCTGGCCCGGATTGAGCAGGCCCAGGCTCACTACCAGGGTGTCCAGCGGGAGGCCCTCGAGGAGCTCCGCGAGGACACGATCACCCCGGACGAGTACGAGGAGCGTACCGAGACCGCCTTCGACCACTTCAAGGAGGAGCTGGGCGAGACCATCGACACGGTGGAGGCCCGCACCGAGGCGGCGCTCACCGCTGGCACGTCGACGGGCAACCCGCTCCTCGACATGGGGCTCACGGCTTTGACGGGAGCGATGGCCGGGGCTCTGGGACTCAACGCCCATCGCAACCGACGCCGGAAGGACCGGGGGGAGACAGTCTGATGCAGGCCCTACTCATTTCCGCTCTTGCCCTCGCTGCTCAACCGGACTTCGAGTTCTCTGGCGCGGTGCCGGCTGACGGCTACCTGGGCGCGGTCACGGTCCCCGAGCTCCCCGTGGGCGCTACCGAGGAGACCCACGACCTCCGATACAGCTTCTCCATCGACGCCGATGTGGAGGGTGGCGGCCAAAACCGGAGCACCAAGACGCACCCCGGGCTCCCGCCCCTCTCCAACGGGGCCATGATGTGGCTGGTCACCCGCCAAGCGGACGACGGGCCGCCGCCGGAAGATCAGCCGATTGCCGATGCCGTGCTCCCCTGGCTCTCGACCTCGCGCACCTTCAAGGACTGGGGGCCGACGACGGGCAGCCCCACGGGGCCGTGGCCCGAGGTCGAGGAGTGGGCCCCTCTCTTCGAGCGCGGCGAGCCCTCGATCTACTGGGGTCCTGGGTCCCCGGAGCCCCCGGGCCCGTTCACCTACGGCAGCGTGATCGAGGACGACTGGACAGTCTCGTATGACATTGGGCCGGGAGATGACCTCCAGGTTTGGCTCCCGCATGAGTGGGAGATGCCTGACTGGCCCGCGGACTCTCATCTCTGGCCGACTGCCCTCCGCGTCCGGGCCCGGGTAACCCTTGATCTGGGCTGGGTCCCCGCCGGCTAGGTGTGTCTCTCATGGCGATAACCGAGGGAGACTGGGCGAACCTGGCCGCCAATGTTGAGTCCATGCAGACTCAGCAGACCGAGATTCGGGAGGCCATGCGAGACGTAGACCTAGCCATCCGCGGAGATGGCATGGGGGGTCCTGGCCTGGCCCATCGGGTCGTCCAGCTCGAGCAGTTCCAGGAGCAGATCCAGGGGCTGGTCCGCTGGGTCACCTTCGGGGTGCTCGGCCTGTTTGCGAATCTCCTGTGGGAGATCGTCCACGCCTACCTGGCGGCAAAGGGGGACTGATCCGATGCGCGGCATCCGGGGGCTGGCCTTCCTCATGGCCTTCCTGCCCGCCTGTAAGCTCCCTGGTGGAGACTTGGAGGTGATTCCGGGGGTGAGCTACGGAGAGAGCCTGAGCGGCCCTGACGGATCCTACGCGGCCCTCTCGCTGACCTTTGTTCCGACCCCCCAGGCGGACCCGGGGGTGTCCGTCTACCGTCCCTTTCTGGACTCCCCAGGGGTGGACGTACCGACGGGTAGCGATCTTGCCCTCCCCACCCCTCGAGCAGGCCCCGCCAGCTCCTCCGGCCCCGAGCACGTCCACCCCCCGAAGGATCCCGAAGTATCGGCACATCCGCCCGACGATGAAGCCGTGACCGTGGACACGCCTTGGGGGCCCATCCAGGTGGGGGGCAACGTCGCGCTCCTCATCTTGCTGTGGTACTTGCAGAAGCGCGGCGTGATTCCCGTTCCCAAAACCCACTCCAAGGAGTCAGCGGTATGACCAAGAAGAAAAAAGGCTACGGCGGCAAGGGCAAGGGCAAGGGCAACAAGTAGCCGACGGGAGTACGCATCAAGACTCCCAGAGGATCGGGGCCCAGGAGTTGAGCGGGTGGTCCGCG
>CAZAZD010000017.1:0-41098 GCA_964489535.1 uncultured Isosphaeraceae bacterium | reverse complement strand
GGAAGTATTTCTTCCAGGTGTAACCCCAGAGATTGGAGAACATATATGCCACGTATTGCAGGTGTAGACATCCCAGAAAACAAGAAGGTGCGATATTCGCTCCGTTATATCTATGGTATTGGTCCAAAGATTGCGGACGATATTTTGGAAGCAGCCAAAATCAATCCAGACACAAAATCTCGTGATCTTACTGATGACGAAGTTGGTCTTATTGCAGCATATCTTGATGAAAACTTGCATGTCGAAGGTACACTTCGTCGTCAAGTGCAACAAAATATTCAGCGGCTACGCGATATTCGGTCATACCGAGGAGAACGTCACCGCAAGGGTTTGCCAACGCGCGGCCAACGTACCCGCTGTAACGCTCGAACTCGTAAGGGTCGTAAGAAGACTGTTGCAGGCAAGAAGGGCGTTAAAGGGTAAGTAGTGATTCGGCACGTTGTCGTTTCACTCGCAAGGTTCCAGCGAAATCGATGTGGAATCGCATGAGCGAAAAAGGATAGAGAATTATGGCTAAGAAAAAGATACGAAAAAATATTGGCAAGGCAATTGTCCATGTCAAAGCAACATTCAACAACACGATTGTCACGATGACTGACCTAAGTGGTGAAACCCTTTGCTGGGATTCCGCTGGTACTGTTGGTTTCAAGGGCGCTCGTAAAGCAACACCGTTTGCTGCAGCTCGCGCCGCAGAAAAAGTTGCTGTCAAAGGTCGCCGAATGGGTGTGACTGAAGTTGAAATTCGCGTCAAAGGCCCAGGCAGTGGTCGCGATTCAGCGATTACAGCACTTGAACAAAACGGTTTGAGAGTTACTGCTGTTGAAGATCACACTGGTGTTCCACATAACGGTTGTCGTCCTAAGAAACAACGCCGTGTCTAAGTAAGTATTTTGTACGCCCCTTGGAGATGGGTTCGTTGGGTTTGACAGCCATCGTCCTCCGATTTCAGGCAAGCGTTAATTTTGGCTTGAAGCCACTGTCAAAGAGGATAGAACAATGATGCACGTACGATGGCGCGGACTAGAACTCCCCGCAAGTGTAATTTTAGAAGAACAATCAGCAACCGATACATTTGGTCGATTTATCGTTGAACCATTTGAAAACGGTTTTGGTACGACTGTTGGTAATTCCCTTCGTCGAATTTTGCTCAGCACGATTGAGGGCTCAGCAATTACATCTATTCGAGTTAAAGGTGCGGAACATGAGTTTTGCACACTCGAAGGCGTGAAGCAAGACATGGTTGACATTGTCTTGAACGTAAAAGGCTTAATCGTTGACGTTGCTTCCGATGAACCAAAGGTGTTACGATTGTCAGCTTCGGGTCCTGGCGAAGTAACCGCAGATCTTATTGAGGCAGACTCATCAGTTACCGTTTACAACCCAGATCACGTGATTGCAACTTTGACCGACAAGGTTGATTTTGAAATGGAACTCACAATTGAACGCGGTCGTGGATATGTTCCTGCAGCGGAACAATACGCAACAAAAGATGAACAAGTGATTGGTGATCTTCCAATCGACGCTTCGTTTAGTCCGGTGCATCGTGTTCGATACCGCGTAGAGAACACCCGTGTTGGCCAACAAACAAACTTTGACCGCTTGATTCTCGACATCTGGACAGATGGAACAATTAGTCCTGAAATGTGCCTTGTTGAATCGGCGAAGATTCTTCGTAAACACTTAAATGCTTTTGTTCAGTTTGATTCACTCGGGACAAAAATCGTGAGTGTTGAAGCGGCAGCAGCAGCAGCAGTCGATGAAGAACTCATCCGAAAACTTAATATGTCAATCCTTGATCTTGACCTTACTGTTCGTTCTTCGAACTGTTTGGAAGTTGCATCAATTGACCGTGTTGCCCAACTTGTGTCATTGAACGATCGCGAATTACTTCGCATTCGAAGTTTCGGTCGAACATCGCTTCGTGAAATTAAGCGAAAACTCGATGACTTGAACTTGACACTTGGCATGCAGTTGCCACCAGGTGTTGATGGCACCGTTAATCTTCCACCTGTAGAAGAAGGCGACGATAGTTATGACGAAGATTGTGATGATTTTGAAGATTGCTGCTCAGCAGGAATTGATGAATGTAATGATAGCCCTGGGCCCGGTGATGAGGTCATCGGTTCTTCTGAGGGTGATGAATAATCGAAGCGCTTACCGCGCTTTGTAAGGAGTACGACCATGCGACATAGAATTCATGGAAAACAATTATGTAGGGATAGCGAGCATCGCACAGCAATGCTTCGAAATCTCGCTGCTGGACTTTTTGAGCACGGTCAGATTGAAACGACTTTGCCAAAAGCAAAGGCAGTGCAGCCATTTGTAGAAAAGATAATCACTATCGCGAAGCGCGGCGGTTTTAATGCACGAAAGCGCATTGAGCAGATCATCAATGACCGCAAGATTCATGTCTGGGTTGCGGATCCAAACGTTCCAGATTCTGCGAAACAAAACGATCACTTTGATTTGCCGAGCGAAGATTCAATAGAATTCAACCGATATGGTGAAGTTCGAAAAGCACCTCGACTCGTTCAGCATATTTTAACTGCTGTTGCGCCGAAATTTGCAGATCGCGACGGCGGATACACTCGCATCGTTAAAATGGGTAAGCACCGCCTTGGCGACGGCACTGATTTGGTTGTGTTGCAACTCGTCGGTGAAGAAGAAGGGCCACAAATTGGTGGTGGCGACTCACGTCGCCGAACCCAAAAGCAACGTCGCCGAGATTTTGCTGCAAAGGTTCTTGTTTCAACCCCAATTACAGACGAAGCTGCAGAAGAAGTAGTTGATGAAGCGATTGCTGAAGAAGTTGCTGAAACTACAGAAGAAGTGACTGCTGTAGAAGAAGCAACCCCCGAAGTGCCCGAAGCTGAAGCCCCTGATTCTACTGAAGAAGCATCAACAGACGATGCTGAAAAAACTGAAGAATAATCTTCAATATATATTTGACCCCAAACAGCCCTGAGTTTCCTCGGGGCTGTTTTTTTGTGTCTTTGCAGTTGAAATGCCCTTGCTTGGTGTCCCACAGCAGAAAACAATTCCTCCGAGGAATTAATTCTTGGGGGTAAACAATTCCTCCGAGGAATTAATTCGGTTCTGGGCTGCAAATCTGTTTTCAGTTTTGGGACAGTCCCAATACGGTATCATGCGCGGATGCTCGCAACGCTCGAAAAACTGCAAGAAGACGCCATTGGTGAAATCGGTACAGTCGACTCGATTGACGGATTAGAGTCGTGGCGTGTCTCCTATCTTGGCTCAAAAGGGCGTCTTAGAGGCGTGATGCCCTTGATGAAGGACGTTGCGGCCAAAGACAAGCCTGAGGTCGGGAAGCGGCTCAATGAAGTCAAAACCGCCCTTGAAAGCGCCTTTGATACTCGAAAAAATGAACTTGCAGGCTGCACTTCGGCAAGACCGCCAATAGATGTGACTGAACCGGGAAACGACGTTGCACAGGGTCGTCGGCACATCATTACAAAAACAATAGACGGCATCACCGAAGTCTTTAGCCGTATGGGATTCTCCGTGGCGTATGGACCCGAAGTGGAAGATGAATACCACAACTTCAACGCTCTTAACATCTCGGACGACCACCCAGCCCGAGATCCGATTGATAACTTTTTTATGGGCGGCGATCGAATGCTTCGCAGCCAAACCTCAACAGTACAAATTCGTGTGATGGAATCGACTCCTCCACCAATCAAAATCATCGCAGTTGGTCGAGTCTATCGACCCGACACACACGACGCAACGCATTTCAGTATGTTCCACCAATGCGAGGGATTGCTCGTTGCACCCAAGGTTTCAATGGTCGACTTGAAAACGACGTTGTTCCAATTCGCTAAATCTTATTTTGGCAAGGAAGCCGAAGTGCGATTCCGTCCAAGTTTTTTCCCGTTCACAGAGCCCTCGGCCGAAGTGGACATGAAGATGAAAATCAAAGGAAAATGGCAGTGGGTCGAGATAGGGGGTTGCGGATTAGTAGACCCAAATGTTTTTGAACAAGTCGGCTACGACAACGATAAATGGCAGGGGTTTGCATTCGGACTTGGTATTGAACGAGTTGCAATGCTCAAGTATGGCATTCAAGATATTCGATGGCTTTTTGAAAACGACGCACGGTTCCTACGCCAGTTTTGAGTGAAAGCGTTCAATATTCTGCAACGTGGCCTACAACAATTGGTGCTGTATGTATCGTTGTTGGAGGGTTGTCTCTGTTCGGTGGTTGCCTTGCTCTAACTGGCATGGCTGAAATTGAACAACTTCACACGGCAATTCCATTTGGTGATGGAAAACTCAGCGAGGAACTGGCCGCACAACTCAAAGCAACAGAGCCCAAAGCATGGATCGCAAATAGCGCATCGCTGATGAACATTATCTTTTCGATTGCACTCGCAGGAGCAGGCATGGCGCTGCTGCAGCGAGCACCAAAAGCAAGGACGACGTTGCTTACGTGGTCGGGCTTCTATATTATTTTTACTCTTGCGGCAGCGTGGATAAATTGGTCGGCTCGAATGGAATTGGTGAGCCAAAACAAAGAAGTGCAGGGCATGTTCCTTGCACAACTCGTGATTTCGATGCCACTGTACTTGGCATTGCCTGTTTTTCTTTTGATTTACTTGAATCGAAAACAAACTCGTAACGAGGTCACGCTCTGGCGGTAAACTACAACGATGCAGTTTTTAGATGAACTTACATGGCGTGGATTACTCCACCAGACGACTGGTGGCGATGAATTACAAGAGCACCTTGCGAGTGGAAGCAGAATAGCGTACTGCGGCTTTGATCCAACAAAAGATGCCTTAACAATCGGCAACTACATGCCAATGAAAATGCTTCGCCACTGGCAACTTGCGGGGCACACGCCGATTGTATTGATGGGTGGCGGTACAGGTTTAATTGGCGACCCGTCGGGTAAAGATACAGAACGTCAACTTTTATCAAAAGAACAAGTTGCAAAAAATATCGAAGGACAACTTCGTTGTTTTTCAAAAGTGCTAGATTTTGAAGGTGAGAACGCTGCAGTCATTGTGAACAATGCCGACTGGTTATGTGAACTTGGCTTCCTTGATGTCTTGCGAGATGTAGGTAAATATTTTTCCGTGAACACAATGATTCAAAAGGATTCTGTGAAAGATCGTTTAAACAATCGTGAGCAGGGGATTTCGTATACCGAGTTTAGTTACATGATTTTGCAAGCGTACGATTTTTTACACTTGCATCGCGAAATGGATTGCACTGTTCAGATAGCAGGCAGTGACCAGTACGGCAATATCGTAGCGGGCATTGATTTGATTCGTCGTGACATGATTGACACGGATGAAAACCAATTTAGAGGCGCAGGAATTACGAATCCTCTTGTGACCGCAAGCGATGGTTCTAAAATAGGAAAAACGGAAAAGGGCGCAATTTGGTTAACCGAAGATCGTACAAGTCCATACGCATTCCATCAGTACTGGCTGAATATTCCAGACGAAGACGCAGGAAAGTTTTTGCGGTGGTTTACCTTTTTAGACCAAAAAACTATTGAGGCAATAGAGACGGAACATTCGGATGCGCCGCATCAACGCTCTGCGCAAAAAGCACTAGCGGATGCGATGACAGAAATTTTCCACGGTGCTGAAAATGTAACTCGCTGCAATGAAGCGGCGAAAGCCTTGTTTGGTGGCGACATTACATCCTTAGACGCAACAATGTTGTCGGAGGTGTTCGCAGAAGTGCCAAGCGGTGATTTTTCAAAGGGTTCGCTTGGGAGTGAAGCGGCTTCTCTGGTAGAACTATTACCGCAAACAGATTTGTGCAAGAGTAAGCGTGAAGCAAGAGAGTTCTTGAAGAATGGCTCTGTTGCAATTAATGGCGAAAAACTAATTGGTGACAATGCGGTTGAGCGAATCCTTACAACGGACGATCTTCTTCACGGCTCAACAATCTTACTAAAACGAGGTAAAAAAGCGTGGTTCGCTAGCCGTTGGGCCTGATGGCACCTGCGTCTGTTTAGTTGACTCGTTGACCCAAGAGTTTTGAAGGTTATGTATTTGCCACGGAGATAAAACAGTTCGTGACAGTCACACCTGCCTATATGTGGTGAGTGCTACAGGTCGGCATTCATCGTTCGAGAGTGACAGTCACTCTCGGGGGACTGGCTTGGGGACAGCGAAACTTGGTCGCAATTAGAACGCCTTGACATGTTGGGCGGCAGTCACATCGCGAGGACTGGCTTGGGGACAGTCTCGTTATGCAGGGAGTCCGGTTATGCAGGGGACAGTCCCTTTATGAACCAACACATTTGCTATCACCGAAATGCAAGTGTCATCAAATGAACTTTAATGTCAACAGTTTGGGGACAGTCCCGTTATTCCTCTGTGTCACCGTGGCGAAAAAAATATTGGAAGTTGGACTTGCTGCGTAGTGTCTGACGTCTTTTTAATTTGCTCGTTGGTTACGGTGAAACTGGTTCTATAACGAGTTCGATGTCAAGGAGTGCAGGATCTTCAACGGTCGCTGTAAGTTCGTGGCCAGTTCCGTCATCCATGATTGCAAGGAACGTGGTGATGCGTTTTGCAGCAATTCGCTGTTCCATATCACTTGATGCAAGTCGAAGGACGGCAAAAACTTTGACTTCACCTGATTCAACTCCACTGATAATTTCTGTGTCGGATTCAATAGTAACGTTGGGAATAAATTTTCTTGGGAGCGTTACAGAAAATGCAGCGTAATCTTCAGGGGGGCCAGCAATTAACACACGGACTTGTGCAAGTTCGTGTGTTTTTGTACTGGATTGAACTTTGAAAGTTACGGCAACGCGGCTCGGGGTTGTGGTGACATTTTTTGATTCGAGTTCTTCAGGCAATTGAATAACAGCATCTCTAGTGTGCACAATTCCCGGTTGAAGTTGTTGCAAAGCAATTTCGCTAACAACCGCGTTGACTGTGATGGCCTCTGGAAGTGTTTTTCGAATTTCTTTTGGGATGTGCAACATAACGGTAGCGGGGTCAAGCGTAACATCGCCGCTAATTGTTACGTTCGGAACGTTTACCTCAACAGCGGCCTCAACTAACACGACCGTATGAATAGCAAGGGGAAATGGGTCAGATTTTGCATTCGCTTCATCAATTTTTGCGCCAGCATCTTTAAACGCATCGAGTGCTGCAATTCTTGTAGAAACATCTGATAACGTTAACAGTTCATCGGTTTCACTAAGCGTCAAATGCAAACCGCTCTCGCATGCAGATTTTGCAGCGTCAACTGCAGTTCGAGAGCCAGAAAGCGTAAGTTCGACTGAGGTAGATTTTGGAGAAATAGTACTTGTTGAGCCAACTGGTGGTGACAGATAGAGCGTGACAAGAACATCAGATGAGTATTTCGTTTTGCCAGCGGCCCAGAGCCAGATAACTATTGTTAATACTGTTACAAACAGGGCTACAGTAGTGTTGTCTCTACGATTCATTCAACCCCCTCAGTGGCGGAAGTAGATGTTGCAGTCGATTCTTCTATAGCCGTTTGTTCTTGTGTTGTTTCCTCTTTTGATGAATTAAGCCGTTTTATAAGTTCGCTTTCAACATCATCTCGATCGATGAACGTTAACTCGCCATGATAGGCAAATGAAACGCGGCCGGTTTGTTCGCTGATAATAATTATGAGTGCATCGCATCGCATCGATAAACCGACACCTGCACGATGCCTTGACCCAAGGTCGGCAGACAACATGGCAGATTCGTCAGCAAGTGGAAACTGCACACTTGCTTTGGTGATTTGGTCGCCTTTAATAATTAAACCAAGATCATGCAATGGATTGTTTGGCCAGAAGATAGATTTCAAGAGGGGTGAACTCACTTCGGCTTCTATTATTTGTCCCCCAATGACATGGTCGCCTACACTGTTTTCTCTTTCAACGGCAATCAAACCTCCGAATTGATTTCTACCTAAAAATACGGAAGCATCTGCGATTGCTGAAATTGTTGTTCCGCCAATTGATGACATTTTTCTAAACCGTGCAAACATACCAGACTGACTTATGCGAACCGCCGCTTGTCTGAGTTCGGGTTGAAAAATAATTATTAAGAGTAAAAACAGACCCGTTAAAAATTGATCCGCAAAAAAGTCGAGTCGGTCAAACTGGTCAAACCTTGCGGAAACCATTTGCAATAACCAAAGAGGTAATAGCAGGATAAAGAGTCCACGAATGACCCCCCCCCCACGGGTTCCTTGCAAAAATCTGAATGCGTAATAGACAATAATCCAGATAATGGAGAGCTCAATTACCGTCTCGAGAACGTTATACCCATTAATATTCCAGTCCATATACTCTAAGTATACGCTTATCCCGTAGGATTCTCATATATGTCACGATTTGGAAATACACAAGGCGTTTCTCGACCAACCGGAGTTTGCGCATCAACCGGTCAATCCCTCACCAAAAACGAGCCCGCAATGGCAACATTGTGCGAGCGAGAGGAGGATGAGGGTTTCGATCGACTCGACTTTAGCATTGCAGCTTGGGAGAAAGGGGATCGACCTGTCCGCTTATTCAGCCATTGGCGATATACAGTCCCTGACTCTGAAAAAAAAGAAGAAATCGGCATTGATGAGGCCGTCCTGACCGATTTGTTCGAGCGGCTCGCCGATGACGAGCGTCCCCAACGCATAGCATTTCGGTACCTTTTGGCCCTCGTATTGCTTAGGAAGCGAAAATTAAAACTTGTTGGGCGCGAAGAAGCCGAGGTCGGAGAGATTTGGTTGCTTCAATTTAGGGGTGTCGAGGGGGAGCCAGTCAGGGTCAAAAATCCTGGAATTGCCGAGGAAGAAATTCAGGATTTATCTCAACAATTAGGCGAAATTTTGCAAGGTGATTTTTGATGCGGCACTTTTTTGCTCTATTTTTTCTTGTTTGTGGTTGTTCGCAACAGGTCGATATGAAGAACCAGCACGATACGAAAACGCCCCAAGAAGTGAGAGCACAACAACTTCAAAGGACTAAACAATTTGGTGAGTTAGTTGGCAGGGGCGTCATTGAATTTCGTTGGAGCGATGATGAAGGCAAGCATATGGAGCAAGGCGATGTAGACTTTTGGAAACAAGGAAATAATATTTCGCTTCGTATTTCAAAACTCGGTGAATTGCTCTTGTGGTTTGGTGGAAACGAAGATCAAGTTTGGATGTTTGATTTACTCAGTGATGATACGACGTTACGAATCAACGGTGAACGTGCAATGTTTTCTGACATAAAGACGGCGTTGGTTTTGCTCGGTCTAGCGCCACTACCAGACGGGGAGTTATCAATATCAGATGGAGTTGTGAAACTCTTTGATATAACCAACAAACAATGGTCACTGGTTTTTGATAGAACCACACATCGTCCACTTGAAGTGGTGGTTGTTGATGGAGAACATACTTCAAAAGCCATACACCGAAGAGAGATTAGTGTTGAGTTAGAAAAAGTGCATGAGTTAAACTGGCCAATCACTGGCGGATTGATTGATGTGTCATCCACACACGGAAACACAGAAATTAAATTGGCATTTGAATCGCTCTCTACGGTTGTTTCAGATGAGCCAATGGATCGGGTATGCAACTTAACGTATTTAGAAAAGGCGTTGAAACCTGCCCGGATATATACTGCTGAAGATGATTGAGTGTGCACTAATAAGTATCTTATTAGGCTCGCCATTGGCACTGACAGGCAATGATTCAGGGCTTTGGTTTGTCGGCGACATTGATCCAAGCGCAGCGACTTTTTCGGGAAAACCACCGGACTTAGATTTTGAATTGTGTGAGAGATTCTCTGAACAACAATACGTTGTAGTGCGACCATTCACGCGACGCCCAGCTGCACTCACTGTTCATAAACAGACGCTATGGTTTATTGATGATACGATTGGCGTTGGTATGTACAAAATTCGTCTAGCAAATATGCTTCGCGCAAGTACTTCAAGAAACGCATCGTTGCAATCGTCCACCCTAGAAGCGTTGTTTGAAACGAAGGATAAGCCGACCGATTTTTTGATGTATCAAGGGGAACCGTTACTTGCATTTGGTGATTCGCAAAACGGGTCGTTGGAGCTGTTTCAGTATCAAAATCGAAAATGGAATGCGTTGCAATCACTAGAAGGAATTAATGTGCATGTTGGTCTATTGCAAGACCAATTAATCGCGGCCTTACCTCGCGATTCTGGAGTTGCAATGTGGTACATGAAAGATGGAAGTTGGCATGGGGGGGACGAACATGCAGTCGAGGGCAACCTCGTTGACTTACTTTGCCGAGATGATTGGCCAATTCTTGTGACCACCTCCGGCGGCGAAGTCACACTGACGGGCATTCAGCAGGGCGGGCTTATCGAAATCGCTTCTTTCCCAATGCCAAAAGGGCGGTGGGGAGTTTCATCATCGCCAATGGGTCTTTCAGTTGTGGGTGTTGAGCGAAAGGGGACAACGACAGTGCTCGACATCGGCTGGCCATCGGGGTCCATTTCTGAACCAGTTGTTCTTGAGGAGCGCTTTAGAGAGAGCGACACCTTGCTTACGACTGTGCTGTTTGTCTCTATGTTGGCAGTAAGCGTAATCTTGATTTTGAAAATCCGCCGTTCTTAAGCTTTAGATGCGGAGCAACAATGCGACGTCACGCTTTGAGCCCTTCCAAGTTGTTTAGGACGGTGATTGGCTCACTTTTTCTCAGTGGATATTGGTTGATTATTGGCGAAAAAAGGGCTTTGGTGCCGATAAATGCATTGTGCAGTGCATGGATGCGCTGTTGTTATGTCTTGTTTGCTCGATTATTGCAAACACGGAGAGGATGTTTCGTGAAAGACAACTGGTGCTTCAATGCAACTAAAACCTGACCTAAAACGCCCATTGCTGTTGCTTGGGTTTATTGGCTTTACTGCAGGGATTCTTTGGTCTGTGAATTCAGGCGATTCCCAATATGTGAAAGAGCAAGTCGATGCAAGTACACCGGAACAAACAACTGTGGAATTGCAAAGCAGTGACCCGCTTTGGATGAAATATATGCCCAAAACATCGGTTGAAAAACGCGATGCTATTCGCTCGAGTCGTCAGAACGAACTTGCTTCCATGATTGAAGATTTACGGGGAGTCAACAAGGCGAGCGTTGTGCTTTCTGATGATGCCAAACAGGGGATCGGAAAGCCCTACCGCAAGATGTCTGCATGTGTGATGGTCGAGCCAACAAACAGTCCGCTCACAATTGCAACGCTTGACGCAATTCGCACGGTTGTTTCGGATGCAACCTCTGGACTAGAAGCTGCGCAGGTGAATGTAATTAACACAACGTTAGGTGTTGTGTCTGTTGGTGTGCCACTATGGAAAAACCCAACAATGAGTGCGCAAGAAATTCGCAGTGGTGTTGAAGACGCAATAGGTCTCTCCCTTGCTACTGTTTCGGTGAAGATGCAGAGGGATAATTCAATTACACAGTACATACCATGGCTTGACAACGCGATTCCGTTTGTGCGAATTTCCTTGCCACTATCGTGGATTGAGAAACGGTCTCGTCAAGTTGGCAGCGATGAAATAGCCCTTGGTGCGATTAAAAATATAGTCAACGAAGTCGCACCCGATGCGGTTGTTGAGATTGTTGTTGTGCAAGGTGTTCCTGCTGCGCAAGTCCTACCGCAAACAACTGAGTCATACTCAAAACAACTGGCATTAATCGGTGGTCTTATTGCGGTACTGGTTTCTGGGTTTGCAACAGACCGTCGTAGAAGAAAAGAAGAGACCGTAGTGCTGAAAAATCCTAGAACACCCAGAGAAGAGGCCTCGGAAATACTCATGATGGAGTATTCTCTTGCAAAACTCGCAATCGACTCACTTCAGGGTTCGAGAAAAATAGAAGTGCTGCACGCCATCGTTTCTTCTGAAGTGCGGATGCAAGAAATGCCAGTTGTTGAAGTTGCAAAAGGTAAGCAACTTGAACTTACAAAGTGCGGTTAAGTTTCTGAAAAACTCCTTCGTGTAAGCATTAACTCTAATGTTTGGCTGACAATATCAACTTCTCTCTGCGTCATCGAAGTGTAGAAGGGGAGGGCGACGGTGCGTTGCGAAATGGATTCTGCTACAGGGCATCTATTTCCGACGGAGTATTTAGAAAACACAGGAATAGTTGGGATCGACTGGAAAAAATCAGCCGCCCCGATGTCATGCCGGTGTAAGCCGCGTATGATTTCGTCGCGATCTTCGCGAGAGTAATTATCGTTAAGCCGAACGACATATCCGTCCCAACTCATTGCCACACCTTCTTCGATGGTGGGGCAAGAAATGTTAGCAAGCCCACCGAGCCGCCTTGTGTACCACTGGGCAACAAGATCTCGACGCTCTAAAATTTCCGAAAGTCGTTTCATCTGAACGGTGCCAACTGCAGCGTGCACCTCGCTTAATCGAAAGCCATGACCGATTGCAAGCATGAGCTCATCTGTTCTGACGCGATATAGTTCGTCAGTGTCCAAAGTTGGGTCGCTAGCGAGTCCATGGTTTCTGCGGAGTTTACATTGTTCTGCGAGCGCATCGTCGTCTGTAACAATGACCCCTCCGTCAACACTCGTAAGTTGTGAAGTTGCATGAAACGCAAAAATAGCGGCTCGCCCGTAGGAACCAACCTGTCTATTGTGAAGTTTGGAACCGATTGCTTGCCCCGCATCTTCGATAAGAGGTATTTCTTGTTCTTGGGCAATACTTGCAATGGAGTCGATTCCTGCAGGGTTGCCAAACGTATGTATTGCGACTATTGCCTTGGTTTTATCCGTGATTTTTAATGCAACATCCTTTGCATCCATGTTCAGAGTTCGGGCGTCACAGTCTGCAAATACAGGAATCGCGCCGAGATGAATGATAGTTGCTGCAGCGGATGGAAATGCAAACGCGGGAATGATTACTTCGTCGCCATCACTAATGTTAAGCGCTTCCAACGTGATGTGCATCGCACTATGAGATGAACTTGTTGCAATTCCATAATTACTTCCAGCGTGTTGAGCAACTGCCTTTTCAAAACGAGCTGTCCAAGAGCCAAGGGCAAGTTGATCACCAAGTAATGCGTTAGAAGCCGCGCGAATTTCGCGGTCGGTAATATTTGCACAGCTTAGAGGTATATTCGATGACACGGGATTCAATGTGTGCTAACTGCTGCGAGTGCTTTGTCTGCTAAACCCATACGTCTCAAGTAAAGCCATGCTGCTTGGGTTTCGAGGGCGGGGCTTACGTGTCCACCGCCAGCTGCGATGATACCGAGGTACTCTTGGTCTTTCTTTTCTAGCGGCGTAGCACTTCGAGCAATGAGCAGAAGAGTGAGAACATCTGCACGGTTTACACCAATCCGTCGTATTTTTGTTGCCTCTTGAACAGCTTCTTCATCAGCGATTTGGAGCATTGCAAGTAAGAGCAATTCTTGTTGTTGGCTGTCATCTTTTGCATCGCGCAAAATTTCCCACGCAGTAAGTGGGGAAACTTGTATCAATTGTGTGAACGAGCGAATGGCCGCATCTTTGCGTCTCGTATTTGCACCATCGGGGATGGTTGAAAGTGTCTTGTAGAACTGTGTTGCTTGCTCTCTGTTGAGTGTATCTTTGGCAACGCGGAAGGACCAATCCGTTGAACCACGGTGACCTTGCGTGACGAGGTCACTCAATGAAGAAATGACTTCTGGAGTTATGGCTTCAGAACCTCCATTTGCTTTTCCAGAAGTGAACATATTTCCAAGGAGTGGGTCGTCCAACTCGATGAGCAACCGGTCACGAATCTCTTCAGTTGGATAAATCCCCGCCTCAAGCAGCAATAAAAAGTAGCGGACTTGATCTTTGCGATTTGGTTCAAAGGAAAACTCTCGATTCCAAATTTCAAGACCAATTTCGTTATTGACTGCAAGCAAGGTAAAAAGTGTCCAATACCTCTGAATGTCGGTTAATGCAACTGAGCCATCATCGAGTAATGAAACTAGCCAAGGTGTTGCGTCAACGAATGCATATTGACGGATAAGTTGCAGTGTTCTATGCAATGCATTGTCTTGGTTTTTTTGCGTTGCTCGACGTAAACTTGTAGTTGTGTTTTGAATAAGTTCCACGTCTTTTGACAGGAGCGCTGCGAACGTTGCAACACTTAAGTTCGTTGAATGTGCTAATTCGCTCAGCATTTCGGGATCAACTTCCACTCCTAAGTTCTGCAAATCGGAAAGTAGTAATAGGCGTGGAGTTGGCTCTAGTGGATCCCACTGAATGAGCGCTTCCATTTGTTCTTGAAGAATGAGCCCATCGTCAAGTGCTTGCGCTATGAGATGTTCTCGAGCTGTTGGTGCAATCTGTTGCACAAGCCAAGGATCAATCACCCTTTCTTCGCTTAGTTCAGCAAGTCCAAGAACTGCGTGGACTTGCACAGTCCAGTCTGGATGCTGTGTAAATTGGGAAAAGAAGGGACGAAGGGAGGAATCGTTCAAACTTCGTAATGATGCTAAGTTCAATAAGTGCTGCCCACTTCTTTGGTTTTTGGTTGCCTCTCGTAACTGACGGAGCGCGGCATCAGAATAGTCAGAGCCACTTGAGCAGAGTGCAGATGTGCCGATAGCGCAAGATGTGGCAGCAGCAAGTAGATATGCATATCGCATTCGTTGATTGTAGCAGCAAAATCAGATATTTCTAGATTATTTGTTGAGGTAAATGATGCACCCGCCACATCCTTGTGACGAATGCCATTTACCCATCAATCCGCTCGCCGATTCTTTTGGGACAGCGGTTTTTGCTTTGTTGCACCATTGGAGTTAGTTCGAATAGCCCACGTGAGTTGGTCAATCACTTCCTTGAGCTCAATAGTATTGTTTCCAATTGAGATGGAAGTGTTTTCATGTTCTAGTTGTTGTGCAATTCGCTTGACGGCTGCGTGCACGGTTGAATGATTTTTTCTTCCAATTGCTGCTGCAAGTTCGGGATAACTCAGAGATGTGAGTTGCCTACCGAGATACGATGCAACGCTTCGCCAAAAAACAATGTTCGAAGATCTTGAACTTCCACGCACTTCTTGAATGGATAGTCCTGATCGCTTACACGTTGCTTCAACAACATCGGTGATACGGATTGGAAGCGTGTTTGCTGGTGTTGAGCGAAGTACTCGCTCCACAATATCAGAACCAATCAATGCCCCGCGTTCACTCATGAAAAGCGAAGCAGTTGCACGGATGCGGGTAACTGTCCCCTCAATTTCGCGAACTGATCCAACGGCTTGGCTCGCAAGTCGTTCAATTGCGCCTTCAGTGAGTTCAATGCATTGTTTACGCATTAACTGCTTGATGATATTGCACCTTGTCTCTCGGTCAGGACGTTTGATTTCTGCAATAAGCCCAGCAACAAATCGATTTGTGAGAGCTTTGTTGAGTTTTCTAAGGTGCCTTGGATCTTCATCAGAGGCAAGAATGAGACGTGCGCCACGCAATCCAGCAGCATCGATGGTGTGCAGTAATTCCTCCTGTGTTTTTATCTTACTCGCAACGAAGTGAACGTCATCGATTGCGAGCACGTCAAGGTTTCGGTATCGATTTCTGAAACGAACAAACTCCCCACATCTTGAACTTGTAATGAATTCATTGGTGAATTGTTCTGCGGTGATGTACCGAACTTTGCAGTGTGCATGTTTGGCTGCAAGTCTGCAAATTGCTTGAAGTAAATGTGTTTTGCCGACACCGCAGGAACCGTGAATGAAAAGAGGCGAAATCGATTTGCCCTCTTCATGTGTTATCTGTTTTGCAGCAGCGCAGGCAAGTTCGTTACAAGTTCCAACAATGAAATCATCGAAACTTAATAGTTGCCGCTTGTGTCGTTTACGAACTTTATGTGGTTGTTCGGGATGTGCCACAACAACAGTTTCTTTTTCTGGTTTGGAATCTTTGTCAACGAAAATGGAGACGCGCATTTTTTTTCCGAAAGTAACTTTTGCAGCATCTTCAATAACTGCAGAAAATCGTTTTGTAATCCAGTTTGCAGCAAGCGGTGTAGCGGCAAGAATGTTCACGCTGTCTTCGTTGCATTGAACGTTCGTGTTTGTAAACCACATTCGATATGGTCGCTTGCCGAGCGCTTCGATTAATTGCTCACGCATTTTTTGTTCAGTTGAAGGAGCGTTGGGACGAGACATAGATCCAATATCATGACCGCTGCGATGCGGAGAAAGTGGTGGGGTAAGAGTTGAATTGGTTCCGTCCAACGTCCGCCCCCAATCAAAGTTACGTGGCAACATCAGAGGAAAAGTCACGCGTTTGATTACGAATCTACTCGTCCTTGAGCAGTTCGTTAAGAGTAGCGGAACTCATGCGCTGCGCAAGTGGTTGCTTGTCGTTTGCTTTCATTTTTTGTCACACTGGTGTACGTAACTCTAGTAATTTCCTATGTCAACGTTCGCAAAGAAAAAATTAAATTCTGTTTTTTGAACATTGTCAACAAACTGTGGACAACTTATGGATGAACATGTGCCGTTTATTTTTTTAATAAAATTCCATTTATTTAAAGAGACCCCACGGTGTGTGTAAAATTTGAGAGATTCAGAGTTATGTTGTGTGGTTAGAGTGATTCCATTTTTTTTGCCGTAGAGCAGCTGAAATCAATTCATGAATGGAAAACTGCCTTCTGGGCGCTTTGCGAGGGATTGGAGCAATGTCTTCGCTTGGGATTTGTTTCCCAAGAGAAAAGTAGCGTCATCAAGATGTTGATTCTTATCTAAAAGCATCACAAAAACGTATCCTACTGCTAGAATAGACCATCCCAAAGGAGATTAGCATGCGATTCTTTTTATCAACAATTATTCTCGTTACTCTGTGTTCTTTTGTTCAGATGAGCAGCGCGTACCCAAAAGCGACGGATCGAGCCGATCGATGGCAATTGCGGCTTGAAACGGGTGATTTGCGCTTTTACCGAGACCGTGATTCTGGAGAGGGGTATTGGGCTCTCGTGTATGAGGTAACGAATGAAACTAATTCAGATCGCCAGTGGATTCCAAATTTTGATTTGGTGACGGATCGAGGCGAAATAATTCAAGATAGTGACAACGTTCCACGAGCGGTTCAGTTGAAGGTTCTTGATATATTTGATGACCCTTTAATGCTTTCGCAATCAGATGCAAGTGGTCCGATTTTGCAGGGCCAAGAGAATGCAGTTAAATCGCTCGTCATGTGGAAGGCGGGGCGTGAAGATGTGCGTGAAGTGCAGATTTTTGCAGCAGGGGTGAGCGGTGATACTGCTGATGTTATTCATCCAATTACTGGTAAATCTCACAAGTTGCGGCGAGTGCTTCAACTGTCATGGTTTGTTCACGGCTCGGTAGATCAGATTGCCCTGAAGCCATTGCCAAGACGCGCTGTGAATGGCGGCACGAGTATTTTTCGCCTCAGCACCGACGAGAAGGACGGTATTGGCGGCAATGACGTGCAAAGGAAGTGGATTTTTCGTTAATTCATTGGGTTGAATCAAGCCCTCTGGCTTGATACAATACGGGGCTCGTATGTTGCGAGATATTTTTAAGGAGTTTTGCTGTGGCCCATAAGAAGAGTGGTGGTTCAACCAATAACGGACGCGATTCAAACCCGCAATATCGTGGTATCAAACTTTATAGTGGCGAAACTGCAAAAGCGGGCTCCATTATCATTCGCCAGTGCGGAACGAAGTTCAAGGCGGGCTATAAAGTAAAACGTGGTAACGACGATACGTTGTTTGCACTTGAGCCAGGTTTGGTTCGATTTCGCGGACGATTTGTTGACATCGTTCCAAGTGAAGCAGATGTTCCGCAGTTTACTGCAGTGAACTAAGCGCACCAACCTGAGCATAACATGTTAGTTGATCGAGCCCGAATTTTTGTTCGTAGTGGCAAGGGTGGTGACGGATGCATGAGTTTCCGCAGGGAAAAATATATTCCCAAAGGTGGTCCCAATGGCGGGGACGGTGGGGACGGTGGCGATGTTATTCTTGTTGGTGACCCGAGCATTGATACACTTTTGTCGTTGACACACAAACCGCACTATCGTGCGGGGCACGGTATTCAGGGCAAGGGGAGTCAGATGCACGGTGCAAATGGGGATGACAAAATAGTGAAGGTCCCACTTGGGACGTTGGTGACGGATGAAGCGTCTGGGGAATTGCTTGCGGATATCGCAGTGGATGGGCAAGAACTTGTTGTCGCGAAAGGCGGCAAGGGTGGATGGGGTAATGAGCACTTTAAGTCGGCGACGAATCAGGCACCGCGCGAGACGACCAATGGCGAGCCCATCGAGGAACACATTCTTCGGCTTGAGTTGAAGTTAATTGCAGATGTTGGGTTGGTTGGGATGCCCAATGCTGGGAAGTCCACGTTGCTTTCTGCGGTTTCTGCTGCGCGTCCCAAAGTGGCGGATTATCCATTTACGACGCTCCAGCCACATTTAGGTATTGCGGAACTAGATATAAATCGCAGATTAATTGTCGCGGATATTCCCGGATTGATCGAGGGTGCCGCTGATGGGGCTGGGCTCGGGCACCGTTTTTTGAAACATATTGAGCGAACGGGTGCACTCTTACATATCGTGGATGTACTACCGATTGATGGTAGCGATCCAGTGAGCAACTACAAGGCGATTCGTGAAGAGCTAGAGCGGTACTCCAAGGAGCTTGCAGCCAAAGACGAGATTATTGTGTTGAACAAGGTGGATTTGTTACCGCTCGATGAGCGCGACTCGATTCTTGCTGTTATTGCCACTGACCTCCAACTCGACCCCGTTATTACTTGCTCTGGCGCCACTCGAGAGGGTGTTCGCGATGTTCTCGAACACTGCTGGCTTCTCACCAAAAAACAATATTAACTCCTCGGAGGAATTGATTCATTGTTTTTAATTGTATTTAAACAATTTAGAGCTGTGTAGGACAAATTAATTCCTCGGAGGAATTGATTTGTGGATATACTATATAGGATGCGATTGGAGGACATATGTTGAGGAAATTGTTTATTTGGGGATGCGTGGCAGTTTTTTGTTTCTTTTTGACCTACATAATTTGGGTACTGGTTGCGATGAATCGGACGGCGACGATTTCGGTTGATTACGTTGCACTTTTGAACGAGAAAGCGGCAGCTATTCCAAAAGAACAACGGGCTTGGCCTCTCGTTCGTGGAGCAGGAGTTGCACTTCGGAAATGGCCTATGCCAAGCGAGGTGTATATTGAGGAAGAAATTGAAGAGCCTAATTGGCCAAACGATGCGGGGTGGAACCATATGCATGATTGGCTCGATCAGCATTCGGAAACGTTAAAGACGCTCAGAAAAGCAAGCGCGTTACAGGGTATGGGATATATTCTTGATGGAACTATAGCTAAAGAGGACAAAGAACTTTGGCCCGAAGAATATGAGTCTCAGCAAGCGCTGCCACCCCATGATGGTTTTCTTGTTTCTATTCTCTTGCCACAACTAGGACCGATGCGAAGGATGGCAATGTTACTTGCAACAGACGCGAAAGATGCTGTTGCTAAAGGCGATGCCGAACGATGTCAAGCGGACTTGCGATCGATGCTTTCGGTGGGGATTTATGTTCGTGAGCACCCATTGTTGATCAACGATTTAGTTTCATTCTCCATTTTTAATATGACATTTGAAACCCTTGAGACAATACTCGATCGAGAGCCGGACCTTTTTAGCAATGCACAACTTGGTGTATTAGCAAGTCAGTTGCATGGTTTAACAGACAACCTTGCAATTCGCTTTGATGGAGAGCGGTGGTTTATGCTTGATTTGTTGCAGCGTATTTATACAGATGACGGTAATGGTGATGGCAGCATAGTTCCAATTGATGCCGGAAAAGCATTTTTGCAACTCGAAGCGGCTTCGGTTGAAAGCAAGAGTAGCTCACTGTTTCCAGTTATTTTGGCGCCTGTTGCTGATATCTGTTTCGCCTCAAGAAAAGAAATGTTGGAAGAATACAACCGACGGCTAGCACATTTTGAGCAATTTCAAGAAGAAGCACTGCTTGATGTAGGTGGGGAATATACATTTCCGGTGCAGCCTTGGATTCAAGCGAGTTCAGTCATTGACCCATTTTTTTTGACGGAGTTACTTACGCCTGCCTACAACAGGGCAATTGAGCATGCTGTAAAAACAAGAAACTCGCGTGATGACATACTCAATAGGATTCATAATTTGCAAAACATCGAGTAAACCGTTTGCATGATTACGAAAGAGGAACTGCAGGGATGGTTTGAAAAGGGGTCGAAGTACGCGGAATATCTCGCAAGTGCTGGGGAAAGGGCTACTCCATGGCATGCGGTTGGTGAACAGGCACGGTTAAACGATGCACAACAAGAACTGCTTGGCGGATTTATCCGAACAATAAACGTATTGGTCATTTCTGGGATTTGGTGTGGTGATTGTTCGGCTCAGGGCCCCATGCTTGCTGCGATTGCAGAAGCATCACCTGCAATCGACTTGCGCTGGCTTGACCGAGATGAAGAGATGGAGTTGTCCGACCGCCTGAAAATTAATGCGGGGAATCGTGTGCCCACGGTTATTTTTATGGCAGAGGATTTTGAATTTGTGAGTATTGCTGGGGACCGTACACTTTCGCGGTATCGCGCTATTGCAAAACGGCAATTTGGTGATGCGTGTGATATTCCGGGTATTGCTATTGGGCAAGATGAATTTGATGCAACGTTACAAGAGTGGCTGAATGAATTTGAACGCGTGCACCTTTTACTTCGACTTAGTGGGCGCCTTCGTCAGAAGCACGGCGATTGAAATCTCGCAATAACTCAAATGCTTCCATGGGAGAAAGTGCATTGATGTCGATGTTTTTGAGTTCGTCAACGAGTGGGCTTGGTAAATACTCGGTAAACAAACTCATTTGTGGAACGGGGGGTTGTTGTAAACTTTCAATGCTCGCTTGTTGTGTGTGTACGGTTAAAGTTTCTAGTAATTCATTCGCGCGTTTAACGACATCATCGGGAACCCCAGCGATTTTTGCAACATGAATTCCATAACTTCGGTCGGTTCGACCTTCTTTGATGCCGTATAAAAACACGATGTCGTCTTGCCATTCCCGCACGGTTACGTGCAGGTTGGTAATGGCAGAGTCTTGATCTGCGAGTGTTGTTAACTCGTGGTAGTGCGTAGCAAACAAAGTTCGGCAGCCACGGCTTGCGAGTTGTTCTGCAATTGCCCACGCAAGTGAGAGACCGTCAAGGGTGCTTGTTCCGCGGCCAATTTCATCTAGAATCACCAGACTTTTTGCAGTTGCGTTGTTTAAGATGTTTGCAGTTTCTACCATCTCAACCATAAACGTGGATTGTCCCGCATGCAATTCGTCGCTTGCGCCAACGCGCGTAAAAATACGGTCAGTTAGTCCGATGGTCGCCGATTCAGCAGGAACAAAACTTCCAGTGTGCGCAAGGAGTGTGATCAAAGCAATCTGGCGGATATAGGTTGACTTGCCTGCCATGTTTGGGCCTGTAATAAGTGCAAGCGTTTCTTCTTTGAGCATGCAATCGTTTGGCACAAAATTTTCCTGTAATAAGCGATCAAGTACTGGATGTCTGCCTTGTGCAATTTTAATGATTGGTTCCACAACAAGTGTGGGCTTGACGTAGTTATACAACTTTGCCGTGTCGGCAAAAGAGGCAAGAACGTCAAGCATCGCAATAGTGTCGGAGTACGATGCAATAGAAGAAATGTGGGATGCAATTTGTGCACAGATTGCTGCAAAGAGTTCATGCTCTCTATTGAGTGCCTTTGATTCTGCACTGAGCACTTTATTCTCGAACTCTTTTAATTCGGGGGTGATGTACCGTTCAGCATTTTTTAGTGTTTGTTTACGAGTGAACGTGTCAGGCACTTTGCTTGATTGTGCTTGCGAAACCTCAATGTAATATCCAAATACTTTGTTGAAACCAACTTTGAGCGTGCTGATGTTTGTCGCCTCGGTTAATTCAACTTGGTATCTTGCGAGCCATGTGCCTGCGTCGCGTTGTAACAATCTTGCTTCGTCAAGTTGTGCGTCGAAACCATCTCGGAATAATCCTCCCTCGCGCATGTGCGCGGGGGGGGCATCTATGCATTGTGTTTGGATCGTTTGGCCGAGCGGGAGAAGGGAAGTTGAGAGAGATTGCAACGTAGTTTGGATGTGTTTTGTTTCGGGTACGTCGAGCAGGGCAGCAAGTTCGCCGCAGACATCGATGGATGATCCAAGAGCGACAATATCACGCGGGGTTACACGCCCCATTGAAACTCTCCCAGCAATTCGTGCTACATCTTGTACTCGGTCAAGTGTTGCTTGTGTGTTGCGAAGCATTTCGCTATCTTCGAGAAATTGCGAGACGACTCCTTGCCTATTCTCGATGGCCTCTTTGTCAGCGAGAGGTTCACAGAGCCAGTTGCGCAACAGTCGTTTGCCCATTGCAGTGTGGCATCGTTGCATGACCCAGAGCAACGACCCTTCAGTCGTGTTGCCCTTCATTGTCTGTTCGATTTCTAGCGAACGAATAGTTGTTGCATCAAGGGCTATGAATGCAGATCCATGCTTGATGGCGGGGGGTCTAAGATGTGGCAAGTCGGAGTCACTCGCTTGCGTTTGTTTGAGGTATGAAAGTAATGCGCCAGCGGGACCAATTCGTTCGTCATCACTTTGCAACCCAAATCCTTCGACAGTGGTAACGTTAAATTGTTGTTGTAAAACAGTTGTTGATTCGTCAAGCGCAAACAGCCATGCTGGGCGGATGGTTACAGCAACCCCGAATCGATTTGCTTGTTCGTGTAAATGATCTTCGTCTTCGCCAATAATGATTTCGGAAAGTCCAAGACGTTCGAGCGTGTCACCGAGGCGATTGCTTACACATTGATGTAACTCGAATGTTCCAGTTGATAGTTCAGTGGTTGCAATTGAAACGGTATTGCCGTTACTTCGCATGGCACCAAGTAAATTCGTTTTGGTTTCGTCAAGCAAAAACTCATCAACAAGGGTGCCTGGAGTTACAACTCGCGTCACTCCTCGCTTGACAACGCCTTTCGCTTGTGCAGGATCTTCTAGTTGTTCACAAACCGCAACGCGAAATCCTTGCTCGACCATTCTTCGCAAGTAGCCCTCTGCAGCATGGTGCGGAACACCAGCCATGTCGAGCCCGTTCCCTCTCTGAGTGAGCGTAAGCCCAATGGCTTTTGAAACCGTTCGAGCATCTTCATCGAACATCTCATAAAAATCGCCCATGCGAAAGAATAGGACGCACTCTGGGTGTGCTTCTTTCATAGCACGATACTGCTGCATCGCGGGGGTAGACCATGGGTTATTCGTGGACTTCCTCTTCTTCTTGCAAGGTTTTACTTGCGTCATGACACTATTCTACTCTAAGAACACTTATGGGCACTCGCCCCAAGCCGCAATGAGTATGAGGATATCCGCGACGTCGACGGTGCCATCGGAATTGAGATCCGATGGCCCGGTACCGCTGCCCCAATCAGCAATCAAGATGAGAATATCTGCAACGTCCACAGTGCCATTTTCGTCAATATCGCCATCGCAACTCGGTACTGTGTATTCATTCAACACTGTTTGCGTTGAACCGACAATTGTTGGGTCATTCGTGCGGTACGTTGTCACGGTATCTGTCACCATGAGGAGGTCATCAATACCATCACCATTTAAGTCACCCGATCTTGCAAGTAAAGGATTAAGGGCTGCGCCCTCATCATGTTGGATGTCGGTTAAGACAACAGTGCCTCCGCCTGAGGGTGAATCATTTCGGAACATTTTAGTGACTACATTTCCACTAACTATGTGTAGAGCAACAACTGCTATGTCTAAGTCACCATCGTTGTCCATATCAATTGCACTGAGTGACTGAGGATTCTCATAGCCAGCCAACGGTAAATGCATAGGTGTTCCATACGTTCCATCCGCTTTTTGAAGAACAATATTTATAGCATTTGCAACCGGATCAGCAGTAACTAAATCGTCTCGCCTATCAGCCGTGGGAACTCCGTTGCTATCAAGGTCAACCACAAGTTGTTCGCTGACGCTAGAGCCCATATCAAGTTCAATTATAGTTGTAATATCAATCCCTCTTAGAGTTGGGCTACCCTTGACGACAGATGATTTGCCGCCTCCGCCAGTGACATTAATAGAGAAATCCTTATCGGTTGTGACATCTCCCGGATTTATCGTAGTAGAGCCACCAGAGAGAGGTGTGTCAGATCCTACTGGCATAAAACTTGGGACAGTGAGTGGTCCTTGAAAGATAACCATCGTAGAATTTCCGTTATTTGCAATCGCAATATCGAGGAGGCCGTCTGCTGAGAATTGCCCAAGAGCAACATCGGTTGGCTCAACATCCACACCGGGATCAAAATAACTCGCGTCAATTGGTGGGTCTAATGTACTGAATGAAACCGAACCTCGAGAAACAGCGTCGTTTATTAAAATATCAATGGTGTTGTCGGCCGTGTTTGCAACTGCAATGTCCATGTCACCATCGTTATCCATGTCACCAATTGCAATACCAGAGGGGCGAACTCCAACAGGTATTTGTTGAACAGTACTGCTGAATCCTAACCAGTCGCCCATGGCGTCAATACCATTGTTATACAGAATAAGAATATTGCCAGTAGCAGAAGGGATATCACTTGGAACCGAAAGAATAAGGTCTGGGAATCCGTCGTCGTTGATGTCTGCGAGTTCACCATCTTCTGGAAGCCCTGTGATGCCAGTTGCATCTGGATCACCAAAACCAGTAAGACCCGAGATGGACTGCATTGTGACAACAACACTCTGCCCAGAGCCACTCACGTTGTTGACATAGGAAACGAGCGGAACAATGTCTTCATCGAAATACATCGCCCAGACCGAGTCAAATGTCCCATTGATACCTCCATCTGCTTCGAGAAGAGTGATTGTTTGTCCAGGAATGACAGGAGAGTTTGATGCACCGGACAAGTAGAGGGTTCCACCAAGCGTTGCACTGCCGCTTATTACAAGTTTGTCGTACCCGTTTCCTGGGTCATAGTCAATCGGTTCAAGAGAGTGTTTAAAGGTGCCACTGCCATCGAGACCAACAATTGCACCATCGACCATAGAGTAATCGCCCACGATGATTGGGTAATTGTTGTGCATGGCATCAGATTCAATCTTGCCACTGTTAAAGACATTGCCTTGTACGGTTCCTCCGCCGAATAGGTCGCCGCCTTCCCTTAGAACAAGACCATCTGAAAGTTGCAATGTCATGCCAGAGTTAATGCCGAGCACTGCAGATGAATTTTCACCACCGGCAATGTCTATGCGGTTTGTAACAAGCGTACCATTGAGTAATGTTAGGTATGCAAAATCAGTAACATCATGATGGCCAAGAAGGAAAGCGTCTTCACTTTCAGAAAGTGTGAGCGTATAGTTGTTCAAGTAGTAATTTAGAAATCCTTGAGGCATGAGGAGTCGTTTGAGCGTTGTGTCTTGGTTAAAGGAAACATACGCAGTGTGAGCGCACCGTGTTGCGACAACCACTGTGTCATTAGCAGTAGGAGCTTCATTAGGGTTCCAATTGAGGTCATTGTCGAAATCAACCCAGCCGTCGCCCTCATAATTCCAACTTCGGTAACCGGGTACACCAGAATACTGCATTTGATACTCATAGCAACCGAGATCGATTGTTGAAGGTGGATCCCAATCATAGGAATACGGGTCGTTGACGAATCGATCCTTCCCATCAAAATCTTCTAAGGGAACAGACGCCACAGGATAATTAAATAAACCATCGTCTCCCCAATCAATGATTGGCGAGTTTGGTAAAAGGTGGTAATCTTCATCGCCAGTCCGGTAGATACCGTCAGGACCTCGGGGCGAAACAAAGAGTGGGTCTTCACCACTTGTCGCACCATACGTATCAAATCCATCGACAAGACAGGTGTCAATCAGAAAAGCGCCATTAATTTGTTGGAAACTGTCACGACCATACGTGCCTTCATTGTGCCAAACAATAGAATTTTCAATTTTGGCACTTCCTGCGACAGCTGGTGAGGTGTCAAGATCGACGTTATGTGCAATTGTACAATTAGTGATTCGGTTGAGATACCCACCAGTTGTTCCCATATCAATAATGGATTCTCCTTCTCCATCATTCCCAGCAAACAAACAATTTACCACGTTCGTTACACATGCAGAGCCCTGTTGCTGCAGTGCAGCGGCTCCAGTGCCAGTCCAATTCATGTTGTAATGAATATAGTTGCGTTCAAATGAGCAGTGATGAATGAGCGCAATTTGGTTAAAACTGATGTCATAGAAAAAAATCGCACCGCCATTAATTGCTCCATTTTGGTCAAAGGATGTCTTGCCAATAACGGTATCGCATGTTTCGGCGTAAATAGCTCCACCCGTACCCTGTGAAATAAGACCGACACCATAATCTGCGGAGTTACCAGTGAAAAGTGAGTTTGTGATTTCGAGCGAACCATCTTCAATATAGAGTCCGCCTCCGTAGACTCCTACTACCCAATCAAATGTATTGGCACGGTTATTGATGATATTTGTACCTTCGATACTCACTTCTGTGTCATTCGCATATATACCACCTCCACGTACAGCTTTATTATGGTCGACCGTACAATTTGAAAAAGAGGTATATCCGACAGTTGTATAGATTCCTCCACCTAGACCGCTTGCGTTATTGTCAATGAGCGTGCAGTTATTGAGTAAAAAGAAGCTACTATTGCTTTGGTATATCCCTGCGCCATTTTCTTGGGTACCCGTACCGTTTGCATTCCCTTGAGTGATAGTAATGCCGTCCAGATACGCAATAGATTCTGAAGGAACTGTAACGACGTGATATACATTGTCGGAATCGTCATTTGCGCTGCCAATGTCTCCAGACAGGATGGTCGGGTGTGCAGCGATATCTCGCTGGTCGGCTGAGGTTTCTGTTCCTTCGAATCCCCCATAGCAACCAACGTAATATGGAATAGAAAATGTATCTGTGCGCAAATTGCCTGGAGTGTAGGTGCCCTCTGCAATCCATATTTGTTCTCCCAATGAAGCCACGGCAAGTGCTTCTTGCACAGTTGTGTATGCGGTTGCCCAAGATGACCCGTCACCAGAAGTATTGTCTGCGTCGACATAATGAATAGGAATAACATTTGAGGTAACGGTAACGCCGCCGGAATCTTCACTTTGGGCAAACGTAATGCCTCCAGAAAAGTCGATCAATTCAATGGTATCGAAAGTTCCTGTATGTAAGCCCTCATAGCTTTTAACTGCGTCGAATACCGTGTTGTCTGTTGGAATGTACCCGCCGTTGCTAACAAGACGCAATGTTCCCTCGATGGTACTTATGCCCGAACCCGGAATACTTGAATTGTTATCTACAATCAGCCACGTGTACGATGTGTCGCTTGTAAAGTTTGTGACGAGCGTGCCAGTTGAGTACTGGGTGTAATCGCCATAAATTTTTGTGTAGTTGTACGAACCATCAACATATATAGTTCCGTGATTTACAAGCGAATCAACGTAGGACCAACTCGTGCCATGCATCGAACCAAGTTCTCCAATCGTGAAAGTAGCTGCATCAATAACACCGAAATCAGCATGTAGAGTGCATGTATCGTAGAGTCCCATGCTAATATTTGAGGTTGATTCCAGCGTTCCGCCTAAAATATTAATTGTACCGCCGAACCAATTGAGCCCGCCGCCGGATTCGATAAGAATATCTGTTGCAGTAATGCTGCTTCCGCTATTTTGCAATTGCAACGTGCCACCCGATTGTACGGTGATGCTTGTACTATCAAGAGAGCCAATAGTTGAACTACCTGTTCCTACTTGAAGGTGTCCATTGCTCTGGATAGTAATCGAGTTTGCCTCTGCATCTGACTGGTCAATGTTGACCGAATCATCGATGATGACGTCAACCGTCGCTGTTGGTACAACACCTGAATCCCAGTTTCCAGCATCAAACCAACTAGAACTGACTCCACCAATCCAATGAACAGCATCACCATCGAGTTCGGCGGAGAGGATCCCTGCTCCGTATTCTCCGTATGACCATCCACCAACTCTAAAGACGTATTCGGATCCAGCATTTACTGTGGCTACGATTTCAGAAGAATAGCCAGAGCAGCCAACTCCATCATCATTACATGCAACAAACGATAGTGTGTTGCCGATGTCTTCATACAAAACAAGATCTGTGTCGTAATTTGCTTGATCACACGTGCTAAGTGTCAACGTGCCATTTGTGGGTGCGATATAGCGGTACCAGATATCGTGTGCTGTCACTCCACCATCACCCACAGTATCACACTTAGGATGATTTACACCACCTGTGGTTGCACCAAATGTCGTGAAATAGGTGTCACCACCAGAAATAGGTACAGCATTTGCATAATCGTCATTTGCAGGGGAGGGCACAGAGTTGCCATCTTCGTCAATGATGTCGAGTGTTATGATTCCGCTGCCAGATGGAGAGTATTGCCCATAGCTACCGACACGGATGATGATTCGTTCGCCAAAATAAACCGGAACTTCTAGGTAACTAGACCAATTACTACATCCGGTAAAGTCGTCGTTACAGCCGAGCAATTCTAAATCGGCACAGTCGTCTCCTAAATAGACAACGAGATCAGAGTCGTAATCAACGTCGTTGCAAGTGGACACGACGAGCGTTCCATCGGCACCTGAGGTGAATGTATACCAGATATCATTGTATGTCTGCCCGTCATAGTCGCACTCTGGGTGTATATCCCCATCCGTCGTCGCGTCGATGGTAGTGAACGCAGTTGTCCCAAGATACATTTCACTCGCATCTTGGCAATAGTCGTTCGCTGGCGGTGACTGTGCGAACACAACGGTTGAACAGAGTAAAACTGTGGAAGTGATCGGTATATTCAATTGCATAGCATCTCCATATCTGCCCTTTTTATTATTATGGGGAATCTAAATCAGGGGTCAAGGAAAAAACGTGCATTAATTGGGTTTTTACAGCAAATCCCCTTTTTTTCATATAATTACCGACTTCCTAACTGGAATTTAATACAGATGTTAACTCTCTTTTGTATCTTCATTGTCGTGGCATCGCTCCTTGGTGGCGTTGTGCCGTTGCTCATTACACCAACGCACAGGCGTATGCAACTTGCGATGAGTTGTATTGGAGGTGTGATGGCAGGGGTTGCAGTTCTTGATTTGCTTCCTGAGGCGCTTGCGAATGGAGAGACAAAACATATCATGCTTTGGTTGCTTGGTGGGTTCCTCGCAATTTTTTTACTTGAACGCTTTTTGCCCTCACACTGTCACGATATTGCAGAGGACGTGTATGGTCAAGGCAATTCGTGTGCACACGAACATCAACTGACATGGATTGGAACATACGCCGGTCTTACGTTGCACAGCATACTTGCGGGCGTCGCACTCGCCGCAGCTTGGAGTGCAGGTGGCGTAGAAATCGGCTTAGGTATCTTTGTAGTAATTGTTCTGCACAAACCATTTGACGGTTTAACAGTCATTGCAACGATGCGGGTTGCTGGGGTTGGAAAAACAAAAACCCATCTTATTAATTTCATGTTTTCCCTTGGAGTGCCTTTGGGCGTACTGTTCTTTCAACTAGGAGGCGACGTAAGTCATCATTCGATTGCAGCTGCACTTGCATTTTCTGCAGGGATATTCCTTTGTATTTCACTGTGTGATTTGCTTCCTGAATTACAGTTTCATGGGCACGATCGATTGGGCTTGACTGTTGCACTTCTACTAGGGCTTGCAATTGCTTGGGGTATTTCTTCGCTGCATTCTCATGATACAGACGGGCATATGCACGAAAGTCACGATGAATCGAGTATCCTGCACGAACATTGAAGCAAACACAATGACACAAACAACACCAAATTACAAGAAAACGCTGAATCTTCCTAAGACACCATTTCCGATGCGTGGCAACCTCGCGCAAAACGAACCGCAATCTGTAAAGCGTTGGGATAAGGAAAAACTCTACGAGTCGATTCAAGAAGCAAGAAAGGGGTCAGACCCCTTTGTGTTTCATGACGGTCCGCCGTACGCAAACGGCTCCATTCATGTAGGGCATTTACTCAATAAAGTCCTGAAAGATATTGTTGTTCGAACGCAACTCATGTTAGGCAAAAAATGTCCATTCACGCCCGGCTGGGATTGCCACGGATTGCCAATTGAACACAAGGTAATGACTGACTTGGTGGAGTCGGGAAAGATAGAAAAACTGAATGAACTCGATGATGATGCAAGGCGAATCGCTATTCGCCGAGAATGTAAAAAGTACGCATCTAAATTTGTAAAATTGCAAACAGGGCAAATGAAACGTTTGCTAACACTTGCCGATTACGACGACCCGTATCTGACGATGACCCCACAGTATGAGGCATCCGTGCTTGAAGTTTTCGCTGACCTTGTTGAAACTGGGCTCGTGTACAGGCAACTAAAACCTGTGCACTGGTCGATTGCAAATGAGACCGCACTCGCTGAAGCAGAGTTAGAGTATTACGATAGAGAAGACCCATCGATTTACGTGTATTACGATGCAATCGATAAAGATGCGGTTGCAAACGCTTTTGGTGTTTCATTGGACGAAACTCCTTCTTTCCTGATTTGGACTACTACACCGTGGACGCTAGTTGCCAATATGGCAATAACGGTTGCTCCTAGGTTTGATTACTCGCTTGTTCGATTGGGAGACAAAGTCACAATCATTGCGACGGAATTAGTCGAACACGTGGCTTCCCTTAGAGATTTCGTTCCAGAGATTATTGGCACGACTAAAGGGGAGTCTCTGATTGGACTGCAATATCAGCATGTTTGTGGACGGCAATGCCCAATCATTGGCGGTGAACATGTGACCCTTGAAGATGGCACCGGTTTAGTACATACAGCTCCTGGACACGGTACTGACGACTACATCGTTGGTCTTGCAAACGACTTAGACATTTATTGTCCTGTCAAAGAAGACGGTGTTTATGATGACACTGTTCCTGAGTTTCTGAATGGTCTACATGTTTGGGACGCAAATGAAGTTGTAGTTGATAAGTTGAAAGAAACAAAGCAACTGTATCACGTTTCAATGTTTACCCACAGTTATCCTCACGACTGGAGAAGTAAAACGCCGGTCATTTTCCGTTCTACTGAACAGTGGTTTGTAGCAGTGGACGGCGAACTTGATGACGGAACAACACTTCGTCAGAAAGCACTTGAAGCAACGGAGAACGATATTGCATTTGTTCCGCCGTGGGGACAAAACCGAATGCGCGGCATGCTTGATTCAAGACCAGATTGGTGTTTGTCTCGTCAGCGTTCTTGGGGTTTGCCGATACCCGCTTTTGTGCAAAGCGATGGTTCTTTTTTGCTAACACCAGAAACCGTTCGTGCAGTTGCGAAAGTTTTCAACGAACATGGTTCAGACTCGTGGTTTGCGCAATCGCCAGAAGTTCTCTTAACGCATTGGGATAATCCAGACAATGTTGACTTGTCCACGCTTGAAAAGATGCACGACATTTTTGATGTCTGGTTTGAGTCAGGAACGTCTTGGCACGCTGTCATGCAAGCACGCAATCAGGGGTACCCAATGGATTTATATTTGGAGGGAAGCGACCAACATCGTGGGTGGTTCCAACTTTCTATGTTGCCTGCACTTGCTACGACTGGACAATCACCGTTTAAGGCTGTGCTAACCCACGGTTTCATGGTTGCTAAAGATGGGAAAAAAATGAGCAAGAGTGGTGGTAACGCACTTAACGTAGATGACTTACTCAAGGATTTTGGAGCAGACGTTTGCAGATGGTGGGTTGGTTCACTTGCTTACGACAACGACATAAAAGTAGATATGTCATTCTTTGAAATTGCTGGTGAAAGCTATAGAAAAATACGAAACACCCTACGATTCTTACTAGGCAATGTTGGGGAACCAAATGATATTAACTTCCCGCCAACATCAATAGATGCTTGGGTGCTCAGTGAACTTGCTAAGATGGAAACAAAAGTTGTACATGCTCTTCAAGCGTACGATTTTAGGGTTGCACAGCAAACTCTATATGATTTTTGTAATGAGACACTCTCGTCGGTCTACCTTGCCGCAGTGAAGGATCGCCTTTACTGCGATGCTGAAGATTCGCCTAGAAGAAAACAGACAACCGCAGCAATTCGTGTGGTATCTGATGCTCTTATTCGTTTACTTGCGCCGTTTATGCCGCACACGGCAGACGAAGCGTGGAGAGCATTGCGCGGTGATGACGCAGCAAGCGTGCACCTTGAGCAGTTCAAAGAAGAATCATTTTCTAGTGATGACCGCTGGGAACAAGTTATGGAAGTACGCCATAAGGCATTGAAAGCGTTAGAAGAAGCAAAAGAGGATGGACTTGAAAATCCACTTGATGCTGGGCTGACTTTGCCACAATCATGCGCAGATTTTGATTGTGATGATCTTGCTGACCTCTGCGGCGTTTCAAGGGTGACTTGCGAAGGTGACGCCGTTGCAGTGCAGGATTTACGAGAAGAGCCACGTTGCGACCGTTCGTGGAAGCGTGATGGCACGGTAAAGGAAAGAAGTGACGGTGGAATGTTAAGCGACCGAGATGCGAAAGCCGTCGGTGTCGAGTAAACTTCCAACTATGACTGAATTTCTACCCCAAATTGCGTACGACGACTTTGCAAAACTTGACCTTCGAGTGGTGACTGTGACCAAAGCAGAATTGCACCCAGATGCAGATCGTCTTTTGAAATTACAAATAGATGATGGAACTCCAGAAGGCCGTCAAATTTGTGCAGGCATGAAGCAATGGTATGCGCCCGAAGAACTAGAGGGATCACAAGTTGTCATTGTTGCGAATCTTGAACCACGTAAGATTCGCGGCGAACTCAGCGAGGGGATGGTCATCGCTGCAACGAAACGCAATGGTGAAGAAGCAGAAGACGTCGCTGTCCTTCGCTGTGATCGCGCAATGCCCTCGGGCTCTAAAGTGAGTTGAATATACAGCGTAATGTAATGGCAGTCCCCTTTGCGAGCGTAGGGTATGATTGCAAGCCGGTTTTAGTTTATGTTTTCTTCATCTTCATATTCATCACCACCACGACGCCCGCGTTCAAAGTTGTGCCGCGCTGCAAGTGTTTCGAATGAAAACACCTCGCTGATTGCGTTGGCACCGCCAAGTTCGTCAACCGAGAGCATTGTCTGAAGCACAGGTGATGTTCCGCCAGAAAAGTCTGCTGCAAGCTCACTTGATGCTGGAGCTGTTCCAGTTACACGCACAAGTACAAGTGCCATGTTTTCTGGTGATGGAACGATGAATACTCGTTCTTCTGCGGAAAGCGAGGACACGGGAGTTTCCAATGGAAGATCTGCCGACCGATCAATGATTGCTTGAATAACTGTTGCGTCATTTTTCTCAAGAGCCGGAACCCTTGAATTCATGTCTGAAATCCTAGCGCCTGCACCAAGGCGTTGTATGATGGATTGGGTCATGAGCGGTCTTGCGGTTGCTGGGTCAAGAATAGTTGGAACACCAGTGTCAACCAACATCACAGGCTGCGGTGGGTTTACGGTTGCACCATATTTAATTGACGCAGCAAGCATGCCTTCTTCTCGGGCAAGTTCTTCAATGAGACTTGATTCCGCTTGGAGCGTTTTCCAACGAGCAATACGGCCAAGGTCATATTCAACTGATGCACGAACCTCTTCAAGGTTCTTGGGTGCACGAGCGGGATCGGTGTCTGTTAATCGGAACACAACAATGTCGCCATCAGCAGTTTCTAAAATAGGACTTGAAACACCTGACTGAATTCTAAACAAACCATTTACATCAAATTCCTTTGCAGACAATACGAGTGTTTGGAAATCTAAAGGTGCACCGCCAAGATTCGTTGCAAGAATTGACCCAATGACAGGCAAACTGTTTGCTTCTTCTGTTGTTGTCCATGTTGCCTCACTTCCGTATTCTGGAAGTGGCAGCGAGAATTCGTTTTGCAACGATGTAGAAAGTGCTTCGAATTGCAACTTATGAGCATTCCAATCTTCTGGAAGATTATAGAAGCCGTTATTTTCATCAAGTCCCCGACGTGGTTTGCGTAATAAGTCAGAAGTAGTTCTAGCAATTTTCGCACGAGTTTTGTCGGTTAATTCTTCCAAGTATGCATTTGAAACAACTTCTGGAATTGCTCCGTCTTCGCCAATTGCTGGGAAACGAGGGTCAGTTTCGTTTCGTCGCCAGAATTTGCGTTGTTCGCGGCTAGAAAAATCATCACTTGCTCTTGTTGCATCTACAATCGTACTCGCTGGGATTGTAATCCATTCAACTTTGAATCGGTCTGGTAGCTTGTATCCAAAACCGTGATCGCCCTCACCGGCTGGCGTGTCTGCCCAAGCGTCGAGTTGTGCCTGTAAATCTTCATCTGAAAACGATCCGTTATCTTCAGGTGTCGCGGGAATAACAATGGTTTCTGCTGCGACGCTAGAGAGTAAATCACTTGCTGACCTGTTGAGTCGTCGATCAGAAAAACGTCCGCTCATTTGATAGGTTTGAACCAGTCGCTGTATACCTTGCAGGTGAGCGAGCGCTTCAAGCACAAGTTGTGGGCTTGAGCCGGTGTTCCCAGCAATGTTATAAAGTGTTTGTTCATCAATAGCAACTGCTTGTAGCGCGGGAGTCATTCCGGCGCGATCCGCTTCCCTTGAAAGTAGATACCAGTGTTCTGGTGATTCAAGAGTGCCTACGCCTGGAATAGATGCGCCCAAGCGATCGATAATCTGTGACTCAGCAACGACTTGTTGCCACTCGTCAAAACCAACAGTTTCGCCATCCCCAACTGTTGCTTGAGTAGTACCAGCATATCCCGCTCGTTGTGCGAGTTGTTGGATAACATTAGGTGCAAGAAAAGCAATGAGCAGCAGTGTGCCACCAAAGCCGAGAATCCAGACGCTGTACTTGCGGAGGAACTTAAACATGTGGAAGTGGTCCCTTGCCCAAAGATGGCACGCGACCACCGCATGGGTAGTTATTGATTAACGGTAAAATTCAACAATGAGGTTTGTGTTTACATCAAATGGGATCTGATCGGCAGTGGGTTGTGTGACAACCGCACATGTCAATTCAGCAGGATTCATGTTGAGCCAATCTGAAACGATGTGACCTGCAAGAGTTTCCATATTTGTGCGGGCAAGGTCGTGAATTTTTGGCTTCAAAGTGATGACGTCGCCAGCAGAAACTGCGAAACTTGGCCTGTCAACTTTTTTGCCATTCACGAGCACGTGTCCATGCACAACCATTTGGCGAGCAGCCCAAACTGTGCGAACAAAACCAGCTCGTCGCAACACGTTGTCGAGTCGCTGCTCTAATAGTTGGAGCAGAACTTCCCCAGTATTGCCACGAAGACGACTCGCTTGTGCAACGTATCTACGAAATTGTTTTTCAAGAATGTTGTAGTGGTAACGAAGTTTTTGTTTCTCAACAAGTCGAACACCGTAATCCTTAAGACGACGACCGCGAAAGCCGTGTGGTCCGGGAGGGGTGAGTTGTCTTTTTGCAGTGTGTTTTGGAATATCCGCAATTGGAACACCGACGCGACGAGAGAGTTTGACTTTAGGTCCAAGATAACGAGCCATACATAATATTACCGATTCTGAAAAACGTCACCCAGAGCAGCGATCGACCATCAATCGCAAACCCAAATAAAGGGTGTGGAACGGCGAATTAGACCAGAAAAACAGTGATTTCGCAACCCTTTTGAGCGGTGAACAACCCATTATTAGTACAACGTCCGATAATCACTTTGTAAAGAACTGTTGCGGATTGAAGGGTTTCATTTCGCATTTTGTTCATAGCGAGTTACCCTATGAGACGGACACGAAATATCTTGAAACGATTGCTACCAACGCTGTTATTACTACTTGTACTCTGCTTGACGAGTGTTTGTTATGCAATGGTTGGCGGTCGTGGATTGGATTCATCAAGAAGTACTCCAGAACACGAATTTTTCTACTTTGAGGTTGATCATCCAGATGAAAATGGAATTGCTGAGAAACTTCTTGTCGAGGGCGTATTTCGAATAGAGAACGATGGCGACGTTCTGGTCTCTTGGATGTGGATTATCTCAGAAAGTGGAATAGAACTCATCCAACTTATCGATTCCGGCCCTGATAGCAAATATTTCCAATGCACAGCGTACGAGACAGGTTCTAATCATCGGACAATCGATCTCAATGCAGTGGGCTATCTTCGTGGCGAATATCTTCCTATTCCCGAATGCGTTGTAGTCTTTACAGAGCTAGAGCCCATGGTGAGTGGCGGTTGGAAATGGAATGGCGATTTTGTTGGTAACGAGACAGATGGTTCCGGCTCAAATGGCTCTGGTGATTGCGAGGAACCCGCCGCTAGTCCCGGGGATGAACGCTACGTCATTCGGATTAGTGACACCGAAGTTTTAGTTATCATTATTTCTGATGGGAAGATTACAGTCTTGATTTATCGAAAGGGGATGGATGGTTGTTGGCGTTTCGACTCTGCACCCGCAGACATGAACGATCCGAATCTTCCTGACTATACAGTTGGGCAAACGCTCCCATTAGTGCTTGTAGAATATATTTCACAAATGATTGATGGCCAATTCGATAATGCACCACCGTTTCCTTATCCTTAACTTGGATTTGTTACGGTCCACGTTTTAATTTTTCCATTCAATGAAACTGCGATAATGGTGTTCCCATCGTTAGAAAAACCGATTGCGTGAACAACATGTCCGGGCCATGTGAGTGTCAGCAGTGAACGATCGTTTGCGGAATCCCACACTTGTATCGTTGTTTTTTGATCAACTGTAATGTGTCTAGAATTCGTGGGTGAAGACAGCGTTGGCTTAATGCGTGTAAACGAAATCGTATCGGTCTCTTTTAATGTTTCATTTTCTAATGTATATATTTGAAGCAACCCTCTCAGTCGTTGAATATAAATTATATTATCCGCGACTACTGCTTTGCTGATTCCGCCAGTTGCAGAGAGATCCCTTTCTGTAGAGATGTTTTGTGCGGATCGTGATATCGTTGTCCCATTTAAACTTCGGATAATGATGAGATTGGAGTCGGCAGAAAATTTGACCGACACCCCGCGTTCTTTCTCGCGAGTTAACTCGCTTGTTGGAGTGCCGCCATCAAGCGGAGAAATGCGGAGCATCCCAGACGCGTCAATTGAAATGACCTTTGATTTGTCGGGCGAAATGTCAATAGAAAGAATTGCATAGTCATGCGCAATGATTGGTAGGTCGACAATTTGTGAAAGAGTATTCGTGTCGAGCAAGTGAATGTTTGTTACACCAGATCCAATACCGCCAACGGCGAGAGTATCTCCGTTGGAATCTAATGCGATAGAAGCGGGACCATTTGTGATTTTTATCGACCTTCGGTCTTCGATTTTCCCATGCCGCCAAACAATAATGCCTCCATCTATTTTAGATACGACGGCTGTGTTTCCACCATTTGAAATTGCAATTGCGGAATCGGTATCAAGAACTCTGTCGTCTATTACCTCTTCGAATAAAACTGACGGATTGCGTAAATCAATTGCTACTATTTTCGTATGTGCATCAAATGAAGCGGGATTATCGGGATCGAATGGTGTGGACATTGCGACAATCGCAAAGTTGCCATCATCTGAAATAGACATACATGAGATATATGCGTATGGAACTTCAAGTTCAGCAGTGATGGGCTCTTCATATAAATGGTTGAGGTCGGTAATGATAAGCATGCCATCTTGTTGCATTACGACCCACTTTGAACAATCGCGAGAAATGAGTGCCCTTGTGGGTAAAGATGAAAGTTGGCGGATGACTTTGTTGGTTTTAGCATAAACAAGTTTCCCATCTAGCGTACTTGCAAGGATGTTCTCTGAATCTGTAGCAGAAACGTCCATCGCTTTGACTGGAAGTTCGCCAACAGTTGCGAGTTGATGGAGCCATTGCCATTCCCATCCTCGATGTGTCTCCGAGCAAGCGTCGAGCAAACTATTCATTTGTGTTAGATCGCCCTGTTCGTATGCAAGTTGAGCTTGCTGAATAAGTGAAGCGTAATGTGCGCGGTCTTTTGATTGAGATTCGTAAAATGCAACAACAATAACAATTGCAATAAGCGTGATGAGTGCGGAGATTGCTTTGTGCCTTTGTGCCCAAAGTGATGTGACGTATAACGGTGTTGCTCTTCGTGCACGAATAGGCGTGTTATTGAACCACCTTTGCAAGTCGTCGTGGAGTTCCCCTGCGTCGGCGTATCTACGATTCGAGAACTCATCTGATGCTTTTGCTGCAATTGTTTGAAGGTCTCTTGGCGCGTCGCTATCAAGTAATTCTTTGAGTATGATGCCAAGTGCGTACACATCGCTTCGGGCATCAACATTCGGGCTTCCCGCTGCTTGCTCTGGACTCATGTATTTTTGTGTACCGATGACGGCTCCAGTTTGTGTAACAATGGTCGAGCCTTCTCCGCTTGTGATTCGGGCAACCCCAAAATCAAGTACGCGTGGTTGATTGTCTTTTCCAACAAGTATATTTGCGGGTTTTAAGTCTCGGTGCACAATATTTTTTTTGTGAGCGGCGCAAACTGCGTCGCTAATCAGCAACATCATCGCAACGACATCTTTGCTCTTTTTATTTTTCATCGAGTCATCGAGTCGTTGCCCATCGATAAGTTCCATAGACATCCAAGGAGATCCGTCATCGGTTGTTCCAACAGCGTGAACTGTTGCAACGTTTTGGTGTTCTAGGTTTGCGAGTGTTTCCGCCTCGCGTTGAAAACGTGCACGGTCATCGTTTCCCATTGCCCCTGCACGGAGTACTTTGATTGCAACCATACGTTTTGGTTCGTGTTGTTGTGCTTCGTAGACAATTCCACTTGCGCCGGTTCCAAGAATTGTTGTGATGGAGTATCCCTCGACGAGATTCTTTGGAATTTTCATGCCCTCGTTGGGCGACTCAGAATCTGCGAGGGTGAAGTCGCCGCCGAGTGCCGGCTTGCTTAAAAAGTCATCCTCTTGATCATTGTCGAGTAGGGTTTTTACTTGGTCAATGACTAATTGGTCATTGCTCTTTGCTGTAACAAATGCTTCCCGTTCTTCTTTGGGAAGTTCTCTTGCTTTCGCAAAAAGTTCTCGTATAGTAGCCCACTGTTTTGGTGTCATGCTTCAAGGCGACCACGCAGCCAAGCGCGCGCAGTGGTCCAATCACCTTCAATGGTTCGTTTTGAAACGCCGAGGACGTTTGCAATTTCTTCCATGTTTAAGCCGCCGAAAAAACGAAGTGCGACTACGTCAGCGGCGCGTTTGTCAACTTGTTCGAGGTCGAGGAGCGCTGCGTCCAAATCGAGAATTTCAATTTCCGAGTTTCCGCCTATTCCCATAGCATCATCGAGTGGAACTCTGCTGCAATCGCCGCCACGTTTGTCAGCATTTTTTTTTCGTGCGTGATCAATGAGAATTCTACGAATTGCTTGAGCAGCGGCAGCAAAAAAATGTGCGCGGCTTTGCCATTTTGCTTCTTCTTGGTGACCAAGTCGAAGATAGATTTCATTCACGAGGGCCGTTGCCTGAAGCGTGTGCCCAGCACGTTCTTGGCGCATAGATGATTCGGCTAATCTCCGGAGTTCGTCGTAGACCTCTGGCATGAGTTCATTGAGGGGTTGGGGGGTCATAAGAGGCGAGTATACCTCGGGATTGGAATGTTTTGCGGGTTTTGGGCAATGGGTACGCCTGTGTCTATGAACCAAGTACTTTTTTAGGAGAAAAATAATGCAATTCAATACAACAATCCAAATCTTTACACTCTCGATAGGTTTTGCGGTGAGCCATCTATCAGGGCAACTAGCAACAGCAACCCAGCCAACGGTTTCCGTTCACAGCAATCCTCCACCAAGCGGCGGAAAATTAGGCGGTGGACCCGTTGGTAGTGGAGGTCATTATGAAGGCCCCGGCGACATTGTTCCGCCTTGCGATGGTTGCCCACTGCCACCAGTTCAATGCGAGATGCCCCTTGGCAATCTTTGCGCTGCACCAGTGTGCCAAGAACTCGAATGGGTTCCAGATGTGTATCAATGCAAGTACCCAGTCTTTGGAATCTATCAAGATCCAGTTTGGTCGCAAGGGTTTAAGTTGACGATAGGCGAGATCGTTGATGCGCTGCAAAGCGGGGCGGCTTGTTCGGATGGGTTTGGAAACATAACTGCTTGCGTTGACTCACCATTTCCAGTGGATGAAGTACATGTATTCGAGTCTGAGTGGATTAACGGATACGCGCCAGCGCCTATTGAGGAATCTGTTACTGCAACGGTTTGTTTTGGTGGAACGCCTACGACTGTTGGTTGGTCTTTTGATCAAGTTTCGTACAACTATGACTGTGAGATGGCAACGGTTTGCGTGACGTTTGGCGCGGAGTGTATGCAGAGCGCCTTGATGGATTGGTATGCAAGTGGTGCTGACATGAGTTCCTATTTGGACAGTTGGCTGTTTTACGTTGACTTTATCAGTTGCGATCCCTGCGAAGAATAACTATTCCCTCGTCTTTACTCTTTCTCTTCCCTTACAGCTCGTTCCTCGCGAAGCCGACCTTCGCGAGGAACTTTTAACACGGCCCTGAGCCAAAACTTTAGTTTGGCTCAGAGCTGTTTTTATTCCTCTGAGACTTTTAATTCGTCTTAGAGGAGAGGGTGGTGGGTTATGGGACGTTGCAGGGGATATTGAGGGTAGATGAGGGTAGAAAAAGTGTAGGGAATGGGAACAAAGGCACGAAATCAAGCGTTAGACATGCTCCTGCCGATAGGGATGGGCGGCACATACGAAGGAAAGGCAAGAATTATGCTAGAAACAACAGTTGACTATTGGACATGTATTGACTTGGCGCAAGCACTTGAGCAAACGATGCGGAATGATTTATGGTCAACCGCCGAACGAATAGCAGAGACGGCTTCAAGAATTTCAAATAAACCCGACGAACTCGTTGTTGCATTAAAAAAGTTTTCTGTTCGCCAAGCCGCAAACAATGCTGCTGCCGAAGTTACCATAATGACAGTTTCTAAAGACACCACACATTTTTCTAAAGCAGGATAACTCTGCTATTCTTGTCGCATGGCAAGCATGAAAAAGAGTTGGCGCGAAAAACTAGAAG
>CAZAZD010000016.1:0-41295 GCA_964489535.1 uncultured Isosphaeraceae bacterium | reverse complement strand
TGGAAATAGTTTTTCAATAAATGTATCAGTGTTCACGGCAAAACCCCTTTTGCGTTGTAGGCCTCTTATCCACGAGGCGGTTAATGCTGTCAAAGACAGTGTCCTTGGAGTGCCAACCATTGGAACTTAGACCAAGGACAACCCTACAATCGTTTGGTACCCCACCTTCGCTCGATAAATATCGAATTTCAACGTTTTAAGTCGATATCGGACCCCCTTGAATTGCGTTTTTGAATGCAAATAAAGATCAAAACCACCACTACTAGCGCAAAAACTCGCCTATTATCGGCAAAAACAACCCTGCTGCGGAGACATCCAGTAGTAAGTAGACCATGCTCTACTTACTTGGGTGTCCCCTTAGCGTGTGTTGCGCATGTTTTCACAATAAACGATCACACCGAAGCATTTACGGACACGCACCCCAGCTACCTACAACAGCAAGAAGATCAACGACATCTATAGTGCCGTCTCCGTTTACATCGCAACCCGAATCCGTACCCCAAGCATCGATAATGGCAAGCAAGTCGCTCACGTCCACAACTCCGTCACCATTGCAGTCAGTCGGACATGGCTCAGTTGTACTTCCAACAGCCCAATCAAGTATATCGCTGAGCAGGACATCTTGGTCATTCGTCGATAAAAATTCTATTGGGAAGCCAAGGAAGACCGCGCCACCACCATGCCCTGTGCTATCAAGGTGTGTTGCTATCTCCCCTTGATTACCTTCAAATGCCAATGTTGCTTCAGAAGTTGGAACCACATGATCTGTCCAATTTGCAAACAAGGGTATCAATGAGACCGTTCCCATGTCATCGAAAATATCAAGACCGGTCACTGCATTTTGATATACATCGCTCTCAAAACTTGCAATGCCAAGATAGTTAGAACCAAAGTCTGTAAGCCCCATATCGTATAAATAGTCTTGACTTGAAAGGACAAGATACCCGCCATTATCAATATAAGTACTTAGTGCTGCCTCGCCTGCTGAACCTGGTCCAGCAAAACCGCCCCATTCACCACCAGTAAACCAGATGACAAATGGATAGCCCTGCAACTCTTCTGCGGTGGGTTCATTATTAGAATTGTTTGTATCAAACACTTCATACAACATGCCCGCGGCATCAAGCATTCCTGTGTAAATCTGACGAACATCTGGGCCATTATTGTCATCATCAACCAAAAGAACCGTCATGACATCAGTCGTTCTGAAAGTCCGCCAGTCAGACCAAGCACCATCGCCACAGTTATTTGATGCATGAACCCGCCAGAAATATGAAGTCATTGAATCAAGCATCATTGGAAGTGTGTACGTCGTTTCTTCAAGATTTGAAACGTCATGAATCACATCAGCATCCGATGCTGAAGTTGAAAGTTGGAACTGGTATGCGTTTGCAATTGCATGACCATACCAACTAAAGACAGGAATTACGTGCACATCTGTTTCACCATTAGCCGGTTGGGACAGGGATATAGGTGGCGGTATATCGTTAGATGAATGAACCTGCACAGTATCCTCGTGCATAGTTCCATCTGCAGTGGAAACTCCAATTACCTGAATATCATGAGAACCATTTGCAATAAGTTCAGATACATCAATCGACATCGTCACTTCTGCTGGAGGAACAACTAAATTATCAGAGAACGTTGGAACCATTCCAGACGCTGATTGCGCTGAGAGCAAGATAGGGGATTCGTATCCCATTGCTTGTCCAATCGAGACATTAAATGAAATCGTTTCAGGAGCACAAACTGCTTGCGAATCGGGCGAAACACTTATTGAAAAATCTGGTTCAGATGCACAGTTGTAACAAACTATTGAAAAATCTTGATCGATTCCATCGCCAATTCCAGGAATACCATCTGAGTTTAGGTTTGCGGCTCTGACAGTTATAGTTGCCGTTCCGGGTGGAAACGGACCAAGAAAAACGCCTTCCATATTATTTTTTTCGTCAGGGGAGCCGCCGTTTGAAGACCAACCCTGCGATCCAAAATTATTTCCAAGGTAGGTATTAAATCCAGAACTTACAACAAGATCTAAATCATTATTCCAAGCAGGTGTACTCCCTCCAAGTCCGTGCCCGACTGCATCCGTCCATGCCAACATTATTCTAATTGGTTTTGATGCATCAAACGGCGAAACAGTCATAGTCCACTCATCACCGGTTTGCTCGAGTGTTTGCGGCGCATCAAAGTAACGAACGCTTCCCTCTTGGTTGAGCATCACAGCAGCAACATCCATTCGTCCCCAACCCTGTTTTGCATCAAACGGGTGTCCGAGCGTTCCACCATCGGCGTCGCTATTCCCCGCAAGGTCTATTGCAACTGCAGAAATTGCTGCTTTAATCATTGCAGGAGATGGATCTGCGCCAATTGTTGCTCGATATTGTTCGACAAAAAGCGCCGCAGCGCCTGCTACTTGCGGGCAAGCCATACTTGTTCCACACATCAACTCGTACTCTTCAAGGGGAACTGTTGAAAGTGTCTGGCAACCAGGAGCAACAATGTGCGGAATTGTTCGTCCGTCAAGACAAGGTCCATGCGCAGAGTTTGAAGAAACCGAGTCAATTGCTGACATTTGATTGCCACTGCCATCTCGCATGTTTGTTGAACCGACGGTAAAAATATTCTTGGCTTCATCAGGCGATCCCTGTGTACTCGTTCCACCATTGCCATTCATAATCGCAAGAACGTAGGAAAATTGTTGGTTGCCTTCTTCGTCTGGTTCCGCATCCCGAACGCCAATATCAACTTCAAGTGTGTCAATGTCGTAGCCTTGCGGCGAACCTGAAGGACCCCAACTATTACTTGATGCAATGGCACCGTTTCGGTACGATTCTGTCATAAGTAACGTCATGCCGCCGGGTTGTTGGAAAATTGGAGAGTAGAGTTGCGCAACAAGTGATGCACCAGGCGCAACACCTTGACCTTGTAAAAAACCATTATTGTCTATTGAACCAGAAGCTCCGTTTGCCGCGACTGTTCCTGCAACGTGTGTTCCGTGATAACTTACTTGACTGCCTGCACAACTTTGCCCAGAACAATTATCTAGTTTGCCAACCAAATCTGGATGCGTACCATCGGTGCCACCATCAACAATAGCAATACTTACTCCGCCACCATCGAAGCCCAGCGTATCAATCCAATCTTGATACCCAGGGAATACGTTTCCGCCTGCATCATAGTTCCCAACGTTTACTTGGTTACTCATTTCACTTCGCAAGCCGCCATCGGTTGGTTTGGGTTGCACAGTAAATACACCAGGAATTGTTGATATATCAAGAAATGAATTTCCAGGAGCAACGAATGAAACAATTTCAAACCGATGATCAAGAGATTTGTGATCTATTCGCGTTGCACCAGTGTTTCGAAGTTGTTCTAAAACGTTTTCTAAATCCGCACCTTTGAAGACTAAAATTTTTGAATCAATTGGTCTAGCACTCAAGTTTCGCCACTTAGGGAGCACTCGATACCCATTTAAAAAATCACCCGACCAGCGAACGTTCGGCAAAGTATGCGCGTCGCTTCTGGTCCCCGAGTCAGTCCACGTGATATAGGTGTATGGATGAATGTATTGCACTGGGGTAATACCAGAATCACGCATCGCATCAATCCACGATTCTTGGATTGGTCCATCAAATTGAATGAGCCGAAGATCATCGCCTACTTGCGAGGCAACTTCCCACTCCGTTGGAGTAACAACAACTTTTACTATTGGATCAAATGTTTCTTCGCCAAGGGTTATGGCAAATTCGCTCTGGATTGGCTTCTGCCCATACGCCACAGACATGAGACAGGATAAAGCAATCACAACAGCACTGATTTTTACAATATTTTTCACAATAGAATTCCTTCTCTTATATATATAGAGTACTTACTCGTTCGTCAAAACCAAGCACAAGGTTGCGAAAAAGTCGCTCTATTTCAACTGAAACAACGATTCCAAAATAGCCCCTTTGTTATAGGACGTTTTTTATGTTAAAAATCACAGTTCCGTGGGGCGCGTGGAAAAGGGATGACATCACGAATATTCGCCATGCCGGTCGCGTAGAGGATGGTTCGCTCAAATCCAAGACCAAAACCGGCGTGTGGAACTGTCCCGTATTTGCGTAAATCGCGATACCACCAATACGGCTCCGGTTCTAAACCACACTCGGCAAGTCGAGCATCTAAGACATCTAGTCGCTCCTCGCGCTGAGAGCCACCAATGATTTCTCCAATTCCCGGGGCGAGCACATCCATCGCAGCAACTGTTTTTCCATCGTCGTTGAGGCGCATGTAAAACGCTTTGATGTCTTTTGGATAATTCATCAAAACGATTGGTCTACCGACGTGTTCTTCGGTCAACCAACGTTCGTGTTCGGATTGCAAGTCACTTCCCCATTCGACAGGATAATCAAATTTCGTTCCAGACTCTTGTGCTTTAACGAGTGCAATAATTGCATCGGTATATTCCATTCGTTCAAAACTTGAAGAGACAAAACTTTCTAATCGATCGATACACCCCTTATCGATTCGCTGCTGAAAAAAATTCATATCATCTGGACGTTCGTTGAGCAAGTCTGTAAAAATTGTTTTTAAAAAGTCCTCGGCCAAATCGGCGTCATCGTTCAAATCAGCAAAAGCTATTTCAGGTTCGATCATCCAAAACTCTGAGAGGTGCCTAGAAGTGTTGGAATTTTCTGCACGAAACGTTGGTCCAAAAGTGTAAACACGGCTTAAAGAGCAAGCGTATGTTTCAACATTTATTTGACCTGATACTGTTAAGAACGATTCTTTGCCAAAGAAATCCTTGTCAAAATCAACTCCCCCTTCTTCGTTCATTGGCGTGTTGACCATGTCAAGCGTAGAAACTCTAAACATTTCTCCCGCGCCTTCGCAATCACTCGCCGTAACAATTGGTGTATGCACCCACAAGAATTTATTGTTGTGAAAATATCGGTGCACTGCCTGCGAAAGAGAGTCGCGAACTCGAGCGACTGCTGCAAACGTATTTGTCCGAGTTCGTAAATGTGAAACGGTTCGTAAGTATTCAAAGGTGTGGCGTTTTGCTGCAACCGGATAGGTGTCTGGATCTTCGACGAATCCAAGAACGTTCAGTTCCGTTGCTTGCATTTCAACCGACTGCCCCTTGCCTTGCGATGCAACAAGTTCGCCCGTTACTTCAATAGATGCACCTGTTGTAACGTGCAATATTTCTGATTCATAATTCGGCAAATCTTTATTCGCGACGATTTGTAAGAGGTCGAAACAACTTCCATCCGTTATTTGGATAAACGACAAACCCGCCTTGGAGTCCCGCCTTGACCGAACCCATCCTTGAACAGTAATTGTCTCGCCAACTGGGACACGTTTACTCTCATCCCCTGTAAGAATCGTGCAGAGCAACGTTGATTTGGTTTGATATGCCATAGGCGGGGAATGGTACCACTTTTTAGGGGACAGGCACCCTCCCTCATATAGGGGGACTGTCCCCCGAAAACAGGGTCTTTATTGCGATCCTTGCTCAATAATCGCCTTTTGTTCGGGGACAGTCCCCAGGGGACTGTCCCCCTTACTGTCCCCCTTGTCCCAATCCGACTTATATGCACTCCTCGGTGGAAAATGTTCCTGCCAAGACGGCAGTGTTGAGAAGCTCAGATAGAACATTGACAGCCAAAGAGTCCGTTAAGAACGGCACGGAATTTGCATGAGTTGGAATTGTTATGGACCTTCAACGCCCAATTTCAACATTTGACTCAGAGCCAAACAAGCGGCTCAATTTGTTATTGACCTGCGAATCTTGGCGCAAGGACTCGCCAATATTGCAGTTGCCACGGTTGCTCGGACCTTTCGGAATACGCAGTTTAACGGCGAAAAATGGCGAAGAGGCGGTTCAAATGATTGAAACAAGCGATATCCACATAGCAATTGTTGATTTAGCAATCCCACTCGCAGAGGGCACCGCTGACAAACGTCCGAGTGGAGAAAGAGTACTTCAACTGCTGCGACGGCTCAACCCACATCCTCCCACAATCGTGATAAGACCACGGCAAACCTCTGCTCGCGAAAATGCCAGAAGTTTGGCACGTTCTCTGCAAGAAGGTGCCTTTACGGTCGTCGATCGCCCAGCAATGATAGAAACCCTGCTCGATGCGCTGCATAGAGCGCTTCGAAAGCATTACTCTGATCGATGGCCAGATCAGAATTGGAACCACTAACACACCCACTACAAAGAGAAATCAGAAAAACAGAAGGAGCACAACTATGAACGTAAAACCACTCGGCGACAAATTACTCGTCCAACGTGCACAAGCACAAACACAAACAGATAGCGGCATCTACTTGCCAGAGTCGGCGAAAGACAAGCCAAAAGAAGGCAAAATTGTTGAAGTCGGCAACGGTCGCCTCAACCAAGAAACCGGTGAGCGAATTCCCTTCACTGTCAAAAAAGGTGACCATGTTTTGTTCACATCATACGCAGGCACCGAAATCAAGATCGATGACAATGAATATCTCATCATGACCGAAGACGATATTCTTGGAATCATCGAGTAACATAGTAAGGATTTTCCTATGGAACGCGGACCACTCCTTGAAATTCTCAATGACATGGTAGGAACAAACAAAGAACTTTCCATCATGTTTTACGGTAAAGACAATGAACTTGAAGTCGTAGACGTGCAACACGTTGAAAAACTCACAAGTTCACAAGGCATTCATCTCAAAACAAAAGCAAACAATATCTGGATAGACAGTTCGCACGTATCTGCCGCGTGGCAAGTACGCGATGATATCTAAGATCTAAAGAAAGAAGCACACCATGACAGCAAAACAAATTGCATTTGACATTGAAGCACGCGAGCAGATGCTCCGCGGCATTCAAAAACTCGCGAAAGCGGTAAAGACAACCCTCGGTCCTTCAGGACGAGTTGTCATTCTTGAAAAATCATTCGGCGCACCAACTGTCACAAAAGACGGCGTAACCGTGGCAAAAGAAATTGAACTTGAAGATCCGCGCGAAAACATGGGCGCACAGATGGTCAAGGAAGTTGCTGCAAAATGTTCAAAAGATGCGGGTGACGGCACAACGACTGCAACTATTTATGCCGAAGCAATCTTTTCTGAAGGTCTAAAGAACATCACTGCCGGCGCGCATGCAAACCAAGTTCGACGTGGAATTGATCTTGGCGTTGTAGCAATCGTTAAAGAACTTCGATCGATGTCGAACGGAGTAAAAGATTCAAGCGAAATTGCACAAGTTGGTATGTGCGCTGCAAACCAAGACAATGAGATTGGCAAGATTATCGCCAAAGCAATGGACAAGGTTGGCAAGGACGGCGTCATCACTGTTGAAGAAGGGCAATCACTCGAAACTGATGTGGAACTTGTCGAAGGCATGCAGTTCGACAAGGGATACCTAAGCCCGCACTTTGTCACCGACACTGCTGCAATGGATGTTATGCTCGAAGATTGTTACGTTCTCATTCACGAAAAGAAAATCAGCACAGCTAAAGATCTGCTTCCAATCCTTGGAAAAGTTGCTGAGACAGGCAAAGCACTTCTCATCATCGCTGAAGATGTAGACGCTGAAGCACTCGCAACTCTTGTTGTCAATAAACTCCGTGGAACGATCAAAGTTTGTGCAATCAAAGCACCGGGATTTGGCGATCGACGCAAAGCAATGCTCCAAGACATCGCAATTCTTACTGGCGGCGAACCCGTCATGGAAGAACTCGGCGTGAATCTTGAAAACCTTGAACTTACCCAACTCGGCAAAGCCAAGAAAGTCACTGTTGACAAGGATGCAACAACCATTATCGAAGGTGCAGGAAAATCTTCTGACATCAAGGGTCGCATCGATCAAATCCGCGCTCAAATCGAAAACACTTCCTCAGACTACGACGCAGAAAAATTGCAAGAACGACTTGCAAAACTTGCTGGTGGCGTTGCTCAAATCAACGTCGGTGCTGCAACCGAAGTTGAAATGAAGGAAAAGAAAGCTCGGGTTGAAGACGCATTGCACGCATGCCGTGCTGCCGTTGAAGAAGGCATCTTGCCAGGCGGTGGCGTTGCTGTTATCCGCGCAAAGCGTGCTCTAGAGGGGACTCGCAAGAAAGCCAAGGGTGATGAAAAACTCGGCATTGACATTCTCGACCGCGCGCTTACCGCACCAATTCGCCAAATCGCTGAAAACTGTGGTCTTGACGGTTCTATCGTCAGCCAAAAAGTTGAGGAAGCACAGGATGACAGCTTTGGATTCAATGGTCTCACTGGTACATACGAAGATCTCATCAAGGCAGGCGTTATCGTGCCGACAAAGGTCGAGCGTGTAGCACTGCAAAATGCTGCAAGTATTAGCGGGCTCTTGCTCACGACTGATTGCGCAATTACTGATATTAAGGAAAAAACATCCGCGCCAGCAGGCGGTGGCATGGATGATATGGGTTTCTAAACCATACAAATTGACTCTTCTCTTTAGTCAAAAAGGAGCGCCGCACTACATAAGTAACTGCGACGCTCCTTTTTTTGCTGCCAGTCTTTCCCCTCCGAAAACTAGCATACACCATCTCTTCGCGAGAAGATTCGCAAAACATCGAATGCGGTTCCACCCCTGCTCTGATAGAATGCACAATCAATGGGAAAAAGTGGATCACATCGACGAAAACACCGGCAAGCAAGCCACCATCAATCCCACACCGATGCAACTATTACCCCAGTTCTAGAAGGCAACCCACTCGTCCCAACAGGTGAGGCGGATTGGATTGATTCAGAAGAAGATTTTCTTGCCCTCTGCGACGAACTTGCAGAAAGTGGCATCTTCTCCTACGACACAGAATTTATAGGCGAGGATTCCTACTTCGCTCACACTTGCCTTGTCCAAGTTGCAACGACAAAAAGAGTGTCGCTCATCGATCCATTTGTTATCAAGGATCTATCACCACTGCACGCACTCGTTGCCAACCCAACAATCACGACACTGCTGCACTCAGGCTCGCAGGATTTGGAGCCAATCGCTCGTCTTTTTGGGAAGCCCCCAGCTGCAATTTTTGATACGCAACTTGCTGCCGGTTTCGTTGGCTATCCATGGCCAATTTCCCTCACAAAACTCATCGAATCTATCTTGCAACACGATGTCGGTGGACACTTTACATTTTCGCAATGGGATGCTCGGCCACTCTCAAATAGACAGCGTTTTTATGCTGCTGATGATGTTCGGTATTTAATTGCAATTCACGACCATCTCATTAACCGTCTGACAGACCTCGGAAGAACTCCGTGGGCAGATGAAGAGTTTTCAAAATACACTTCCATGGAAGAGTACGAATTTAATCTATTCAATATTGTCAAACGGATTTGCAAAAATAAATCTCTTCGCAAAAAAGAAATGCAACGCATTCAAGCAGTTGCTGCATTACGAGAAAATATTGCAGTGAAATTGAACCTTCCAACCCGTGCGGTCATTCCGAATGAATGCATACTTGCCCTCGCAAAAAAACCTGCCGAGACAATTGAGCAGCTTGCTTCTATGAAGGGATTTCCACGAAACATGGCGAACCGTTACGGTAAAAAAATCTTACAAGCAATGCTCGACGCACCCTCCATCGAAGCAATGCAGTTTCGTAAGCCCCAAGCAGTTGAAAAAGAAGCGGAAACAAGACAAGAACTCGACGGCATCTGGTCGCTCTTTGGCGCATGGTGCGTTGGCAAACAATTATCAACTGGACTTGTAACGAATCGACCAACTTTTACCGATTGGTTCCTTGCACTTCGCAGAGGAAAACCACTCGTCGATTCTCCGCTAGCAAATGGCTGGCGCAGTGAAGCGGTACAAGAATTTGCAACTATGCTTTCAGGAAATGGTGAAATTTCGTTTTCATACAATAAAACCCTACATACGAAGAGTTCATCGACATGACAAACAAACCCTTCGATCCTCAACAATCTATGGCAAATGCCCGTCATGAATTTGGGGAACATGGCGGTGTCAACATGTCCATTGAAGCGAGCACGACGTTCACCGTCATGACTCCAGACCTCATGCCTGAAATTTTCGCTGGTCAACTTGGTCCCAACGAAGGTGGATGTTACTTGTACGGCAGACACTTTAACCCAACCGTGTTTGTTCTTGGAAGAATGGTCGCTGCAATGGAAGGCGCCGAAGCAGGCTACGGCACCGCAAGTGGTTTGTCCGCCATTGCTGCTGTCATCATGCAACGTTGCGGTGGAGGCGGAAAAGTTGTTGCCTCCAACACACTTTATGGCGGAACATGGGCGCTGCTCGATGAATACCTCCCAAAGAATTGCGGCGTTGAAACTACATTCGTTGACATCCAAGATTTCGACGCGGTTGAACAAGCGATGCAAAACGGCCCGAAGATTCTCTACACCGAAACACTTTCAAATCCAACGTTGCGAACCGCGGATATTTCTGCGCTTGCAGTAATTGCACACAAACACGATGCCATGCTCGTTGTCGACAATACTTTTACGCCGATGATTTTCAGCCCCATTCAACAAGGCGCCGACGTTGTCATTCACAGTGCTACAAAGTTTATCAGCGGTGCTTCCGATGTTATCGCAGGAGTTATCTGTTGCAACAAATCCTTCATCGAAGAACTTATGGATTTGCATCTTGGATCACTCATGTTGCTCGGTCCAACGATGGATCCAATTGTCGCGTTCCGTTTATCGCTTCGTCTTCCGCACCTTGCCGCAAGAATGAAGGAGCATTCAAGCCGTGCTATGTTCATGGCAAAAAAACTTCAAGAGTTTGGGCAAGATGTTGTGTATCCCGGTCTTGAAAACCATCCCGACCATGCCCTTTTTACAAAAATCCAAAACAAAGAGTACGGCTACGGCGGTCTGTTTACGCTCGATATGAAAACTACAGAGCGGGCGAGCAAACTCATGGACTTGCTGCAAAACGAACAACAATTTGGCTTTATCGCCGTAAGTCTTGGTTACTTCGACACGCTCATCTCCTGTCCAGGAGCTTCAACCTCAAGCGAAATGGACGAAGACGCACAGCGAGTCGCGGGCATTTCTCCAGGTCTTGTCCGCTTCTCCATCGGTTTGACTGGCGCAATTGAAGAACGGTGGAATCAGTTAAAGGAAGCAATCGAGCAATGTTAAGAACAAACAGGTCCCGCACCTGATACGCTAATACACCATGGCACGCGAACGGATCATTTCACCAGACGAACAAGTTGCGGACAACGAACCTGCAACAAGTAAAACTTCCTCCCATCCGATTCGCCCAACATCCTTAGATCAATATCTTGGTCAAGCCGAATTGCGCGAACGATTGAGTGTTGCCCTTGAAGCCGCAAGAGACCGAGATGACCCGATGGAACACGTCCTGCTGTACGGTCCTCCAGGACTTGGCAAGACAACGCTTGCGCACGTCATTGCGAACGAACTCGGAACGCGTGCTTGGGTAACCTCTGGACCAGCGCTTACTAAAGGAAGTGACCTTGTAGGAACGCTCACGCGCATGGAACCGGGCGACGTATTGTTCATCGATGAAATTCACCGACTCCCCGCTGCGGTTGAAGAATACATTTACCCAGCGATGGAGGATTACAAAATCGATTTCACGCTCGACTCAGGCATGCACGCGCGAGTTGTCACGTATGCGTTGCAACCCTTCACCCTAATTGGCGCAACAACTCGAGCGGGCTTATTGACGGGAGCTTTGCGAAGTCGATTTGGCATTGTCCACAACATTCGTTTTTATGAAACCGATGAACTTACTGCCATCTTGCAACAAGCAGTTGCAAAACTTGAGATGCATTCGATTAACGAGGCATCGCTTGCATGCATTGCTTCACGAAGTCGTGGCACTCCACGAATTGCGCTTCGGCTTCTTCGGCGAGTACGAGATTTTTCACAAGTTCGTCGCGACCACCAATTTGATCTTTCGGTTGTCGATGAAGCACTCCAACTTGAGGGTATCGACAGCGAAGGACTTGATGTTCTAGACCGAACGTACTTAGAAACACTCTCCACAGTGTATGAAGGAGGACCTGCCGGCGTCGAAGCAATCGCAGCCACAATGGGAGAAGATGCCGGCACCCTGCAGGACGTTGTCGAGCCCTATTTACTTCAGGCTGGCTTCCTCGCACGCACTCGACAAGGCCGAAAAATCACTGAATTAGGTCAGCAATTACTCAAATCTGATCAAAAAAAGTAAAATGAGGCATTTTTCTCCCTTATTCGTAAGATTTCATCCATTTTTAGCAATTTTCCTCTTGGCATTCACAACCTTTTGCTCAATGATATACTTGGTCGAATGGGCAAGTTGCCCATAGGTATGCGGTAGGTCTCGACCACATGTCTTTCGACCTGCTAACTTGTTGGTAGTCCATTTATTTTCTGCCACTTTTATAACGGAATGTTGATTTTATTGAATCTGCAATCCACCCAAATCGTATGTGTTACCAGGCACAAAGGAACAATTTCGTATGAACAACAAACAACAAACACCACTGGCGAAGGGCTTCACCATCGTCGAACTGCTCGTGGTCATTTCGATCATCGCGCTCCTCGTTGGTATCTTAGTACCAGCGGTACAAAAGGCGCGCGACTCGGCGAAGACAACACAATCGAAAAGTAACAGTCATCAAGTTATGATTGCAATGCAAAACCATGCTACAGATCAAGATGACAGACACTTTAGTACCGCACCTGACGATTTACAACGTTGGGCGGATGAAGATGGTGATATTGCGAATGCTATTAGTCGATACGACGCAACGAATCCACACCTCCTAGGTATTGAGATTGGTAACATCAACATGGGCAACGGTGTTTCAGTCGCTTATATTTCTGGCGCCGATGGCGTTGCACCTTATTGCTTTGGTGCTGGTAAAACACAAAGTAGTTCAGGGAAAATTGGCTACGGAGCTTGGCGATATCCAAATGCTATGCGTGTGGCTTCCTATATGAACAACCAGCCACTTCACCAAGCATATTTTGCACCAAAAGATACAGTTGCACTCAAAGCTCTTGAGGGCTGTGATTCCATATCAACGAATTACTGCGCATCAACAGCAGCGGCCACTCGCTGGGGCATACCGTCATTTTGGACTTCAAATATGCTTGCTGCACCATCGAGTTACTGCATTTCCCCAGCGATGATGTACGACCCAGCGGTTTACCAATGGGAACCACTCACAGCGTCGCTACCACAGGATCCAATGGACATCCCACGCGGCTTTAAGCCCCCATCAACTTCTCAAGCAAAATACCCTTCCCAAAAGACTTGGCTCATGGAGCACAACTGGTTGCAAAACCTTGATAATAACGAATGCGGGATTAACTGGGATAATACATGGTTCATGGAAGATGGCGGTTGTTGGGATGGCTGCGAGCCAGAACACTTCAACGCTGGTCGATTTTCAGAACCGGTTACTGTGATGGGCGATGGTTCTACTGTTATATTCAGAGTTGCTGATGCCGCAAGAGACAGTGACACAATCAAACAAGGTGATGCGTATAACAACCAAGGTTTAGCGGTTTGGAATCACCCCCTCACTGGCTCGGAAGGTGGCGGCAACGCACCTGCCGGTGGTTACTATGCGGGCTATGCTACAGACTGGGTACACTTTGCAGGTCACACCCACACACTAGACGGTATTCGAGGTCGAGACAAACTCGCCAAATAATACTTTTCTTATCTGTTCCTTACCAGAGGGTTGTATCACTTGATGCAATCCTCTGTTTCATTCTATGAACGCTTCATGGATTCAGTACAATGTGCGGATGCAGCAAACATCCCACCAAACGACCACCCCTGTCAATTCCATTCTTGACCTTGTTGGAAACACGCCGATGCTCAAATTGCATACTATTGATACCGGTGTCTGTGACTTGTTCCTCAAAATGGAATCACAAAACCCCGGACAGTCCATCAAAGACCGCATTGCAATTACGATGATTGACAAAGCTGAAAGGGATGGCGATTTAACAGAGGGCGTTCGTATCATCGAGGCAACAGCGGGAAATACCGGTATAGCACTAGCACTCGTTGCCTCCCAGAAGGGCTACGAAATTACAGTGGTCGTCCCAGACAAGATGAGTGAGGGGAAAATTGCGCACCTCCGTGCAATGGGCGCGCAAGTCATCATGGCTCGAAGTGATGTTGAAAAAGGACACCCAGAATACTATCAAGACGTCGCGAAAAAACTTGCTAACGAAAATGGTTGGTTCTTTGTCAACCAATTTTCCAACGATGCAAATGTTGAGGCGCACTACGCAACCACTGGTCCAGAAATTTGGGAACAGATGAATGGCGATATTGACGCTGTTGTTATAGGTGTTGGATCAGGTGGCACAATTTCTGGTGTCGGAAAATTCTTGAAAGAAAAAAATCCAGAGATCGAAGTCCTCCTTGCAGATCCAGAAGGGTCTGTATTAGCACCCCTTGTAAATGAGGGCAAAAAAGTATTTGCCGGCTCTTGGCTAGTCGAAGGTATTGGTGAAGATTTTGTCCCGTCTATTACTGATCTGGACTTGGTTACAAAGGCGTACTGGATTAGCGACAAGGAGTCATTCAACACCGCTCGCGAGTTATTAAAAAGCGAGGGGGTACTTGCAGGTTCTTCAACTGGCTCACTTGTCGCAACGGCAATCCGCTGGGCAAAAGAACAAACCCAGCCAAAACGAATTGTCACGTTCGCTTGCGACCACGGGTCAAAATATCTTGCAAAGATGTTCAATGATTATTGGATGCTCGACCAAGGTTTTATTGATCGAGAGCAACACGGCGATTTGCGTGACCTAATTTCTAGGCGCCATGAAACCAAAGAAGATTTTACCTTAACACCAGAACTTCCCGTCATACAAGCGATAAAAAATATGCGGCTGTACGACATCAGTCAGATGGCGGTTGTTGATGCCGATGGACAAGTTGTGGGTATCATCGATGAAAGTGATATTTTACTTGGTGTTATATCTGATGCAGACAACTTTAGAAAACCTGTCAGCGAGTTTATGACAAGAAAACTTTCTACGCTTCCTTCAAGCGCACCCATCGACCAGCTCATTCCACTCTTTTCAAATGACATGGTTGCAATTGTTGTAGACGAGCAGGACAAATACCTTGGGCTTATTACAAAAATCGATCTTATTAACCATCTTCGAAAGCAGTTACCACGTTGAACAATAACACAAAATTTGATTCTCAAGTCATTCACGCTGGGCAATCCCATGAACCAGTCACTGGTGCGGTCATGCCTCCTATTTTCCTGTCATCCACGTACGCACAAGAATCACCTGGAATACACAAAGGATATGAATATACCCGGAGCCACAACCCGACTCGCTATGCTCTTGAACGATGTGTCGCTCGACTTGAGGGTTCGGCATTAACCGAAGATCAAGACGCTTCATTCGGCGGATTTGCTCTTGCAAGTGGCATGGCTGCTGTTAATACAGTCCTTGACTTACTTGACAGCGGTGACCACGTTGTAGCAATGGATGATCTGTATGGAGGAACACACCGTTTGTTTTCCAAAGTTCGTGAACGAACTTCGGGACTCCAATTTACATTTGCTGATTTAACAAACATTGATGCTCTCAATGATGCCATCACCGACAAAACAAAACTCATCTGGATCGAAACTCCAACCAACCCCATGTTAAAACTTGTCGATCTTGCAGCAGTCGTTGAAGTTGCAAAGGACCGCGGCATTCTTCTCGCTTGCGACAACACGTTCGCAACTCCCGCACTGCAACATCCTCTCGAGATTGGATTTGACATAGTCATGCACTCAGCCACCAAATATCTTGGAGGTCATAGCGACGTTGTCTCAGGACTATTGGCAACGAATAACGCTGAACTTGCTGAACGAATACGTTTTATTCACAATTCTGCTGGCCCAATTTTAAGTCCATTCGATTCGTACCTTGTGTTGCGCGGCATCAAAACCCTCGCTCTTCGAATGAGGCGGCATTGCGAAAGTGCTCTGCGAATTGCAACGTGGCTAGAAGAAAGAAACGAAATCGAACGAGTCTATTACCCCGCCCTTCCATCACACCCACAACAACAAACTGCTATGAAGCAAATGGAAATTGACGGAACTGTAGCAGGTGGTGGGATGATTACGTGTGTTCTCAAGGGTGGTCTAGAAACATCAAAAAAATTCCTCGAGAGGTTACAAATATTCGCCCTTGCTGAATCGCTCGGTGGCGTTGAGTCACTTGTTGAACATCCAGCAATTATGACACATGCATCCGTCCCACCAGAAGTGCGTGCTGAACTTGGTATTGCAGATGGTCTAGTGCGATTAAGCGTCGGAATCGAAGATTGCGACGACCTTATTGCCGATCTTGAACAAGCGCTCACATAACCTCGTATGTCAAGCATCGAACTCACCCTCAACATCACCCTCGCATCACCCATTGATGCCTCTTCTGCAATAGAAGAGGCAAATCAGAGCATCGGTATCGGTGACGAGCGGTGGAGAATACTTTGGCATGATCCGATGCGAAAGGGACATCTCCAGAGCGTTCAAACGTTAACCGACAAGTTAAAGCAAAATTGCGTCAATTTTTTACTTCTCGGAATTGGTGGTTCTGCGCTTGGGGCTAAGGCACTACACAGCGCCCTTGGAACTGACGAAACAAACTTTTTCGTTCTCGACAACATCGATCCGCATACCGTTCAACAAACAATCGAGGCAATACAAGCAACTGACCCAACTTTTGAACAGACAGTCGTTGCAGTGATTTCTAAATCTGGAGAAACCGCTGAAATCACATCGCTTTTAATGGTCATCGAACCAGTGATGTCAAATGCAACGTTTGTTGCCGTAACTGGTGCAAGTGGGACGTTGCACGAGTATGCAACAAAAAAACATTGGCTAACACTCCCAGTTCCGGATGGAGTTGGCGGAAGGTTCAGTGTCTTGTCTCCGGTTGGTTTATTTCCTGCTGCCATGTGTGGCATTGATATCACCGCCCTACTCGATGGAGCCAAGGAAATGGATGAACATTGCCAGCAAGAAAAAAACAATCCCGCGGGTAGTTTTGCTTCTAAGTTAATCGGCGCCATGCAAGAAGGAAAACCGATCCATGTCATGATGCCCTACTGCGATCGACTTGTTCAATTTGCACATTGGTATGTACAACTTTGGTCTGAATCGCTTGGGAAAATCAATAGTGAGGGACAGCGAGTTGGTCCAACGCCCATGGCAGCAATCGGTGCCACAGACCAGCACAGTATGCTCCAACTTTGGCGGGAGGGTCCACTGGACAAGGTCATTGGTTTCGTCACCGTCCAAGAAACGGATCAAGTTGAATTAGGCACGCATACCATCAGCGAATCGCAAGATTGGCTCTGCGGACAGACACTTGGTTCATTGCTTCATGCGCAACAACTTGCAACCGAACAAGCCCTGCTCGAGGCGAATCAGGCAACTTGGACGATGTCTCTGAATAAGATCGACGCCCACTCGATTGGTCAATTCATCGCACTCTGGCAAGCTACAGTCGCGATTGCCGGCCGATTGCTCTCTGTGGACCCCTATAACCAGCCGGGCGTCGAACTGGGCAAACAACTCACCCGCGAATTGGGACAGACCCAATAGAAGTCTCAGAGGAGAACGATTCAGATTTGGGACTGTTCAGATTAATTAAATCGAGCGATTCTGGGGGGAGGAATTTCGCCGAGATCGTTCTTATCAAATGCTGAGGCGCCCTCATTTTCTTTGCGAATTGCTTCGTACACCTCCTTGCGGTGCACTGGAACCGTGGATGGCGCTTTAATACCAAGGCGAACCTTGTCGCCTCGAATATCAACCACCGTTAACTCAATATTGTCGCCAATCATAATCGTCTCATCTTTGTGGCGTGATAGCACAAGCATAGTAAGAATCCTTCCTCAAGGTTCGCTGCAGTAATCGCAGCATGTTCGCCCTTCCCTGAGCAAACAATGTTGTTCAAAGTAATATTAAGCCGTTAATCGTTCCTGTGATGCCAGTCGCACAATTTCGTGCCGAGTCGTCCAGCGCTTATCAGCAAGTACCAACTGCATTGCTTGGTGATTACCAAGATTAACAATAATTGGCCCCTGCAAATTCACTGTGAGAGTTTGATCGTATTTATTTACGATAACGAATGTTTGTGCGGTCTCAAGCGTTTCAAGAGAGAGGTCTTCCATCTGCTCCTTTCGAACTGTTGCTTGGTACTCCGGAACCCAAGTTGCTGGGTCCGTCACAACAAACGCCAACTCCGGTGCCTCTGTCGACTGAAGCCAAAAAAACAAACCATCACTATCTGGTTGAAGTAGTGCATATTGCGAATAACTTGAGAATCCTAGTAATCCCGAAGGAAATTCAAGAATTCGGTTATCGTCAACTTCGACTGTTCCGAATCGAGTTGTTTGTACCTGCATACGGTTCTCATTCCTTTGTGGTTCTGTGCATCCTTCGGTGTCCCGCTCCAATAGCGGGCGACATCCTGTCCGAGGCCAAATCGATAGAAACCACACTACCGATTACCCGCAAAAACATTGCGGTCGGAATGCCATCGGCAAGTTGAGGGTATCTTCGATAATCTCTAGAGAAAGATGAGAAATAGTCCGGTAATAATTAACTGGTAACCAATAACAGAATCAAAATCACCACAATAACCACGCATGCCGCGAGCGAGACCATGAGTATTTTGTTCTTTTTCTTGCTCAACTCAAGTAACCGCTGAACTGCTCTGAATTGAGGCGAGCCAACCGGATTTTCTTCTTTCTCGGGAAGTCGAGTGCTCACGTTGGGCACGGTGAGTGGGGTTGCTTGTGTTTCAAAAATTGATTCTTCTGAGATAAAGCAAGATGTCCCTTCAACCTCCCCTTCTGAGGGATTGCTCTGATCGAGACCCAAGTTATTCCGATCTCGATAGACATAAAAATCTGCACTACAACTACTGCACGACCTTGCCGAGGGATCTACTTTCTCCCCACACTTGTGGCATTTCCCAAGCAAATGCGCTATCCCCTTCACACGCCCAGCGACATCCCACAATTGCTTTGTTGTTGGACCTCGAATAATTGTATTTTTGTCAATCTTGCCTGTTCTTGCAGAGTCAGCAATGATGTCATAACGCACGCCCGGTCGAAACGGCAACTCCTCACGGCGGATCCACCAAGGTCCCATTTCGCCCTCTCCAAGAAATACGTTACCCCTTGAAACAAGGGCACTACATTCTTCGCAATTTTGCGTTTCTTTTTCTCCCCTAGAAACTTCTTGAACCACCCCACAGAAGGGGCAAACGAGTAAACTTTGCTTTGACATGATCTTGTTTCGCATTGTACCCTTCATCGGATTGCTGCTGTGCTGCCTTTTGCTCTCATCTGCTGGTTGCGGGAAGCAGCCAACTCTCACCACTCCAAAACAGGCACTTCCAACTCAGCCAACATCACCAATAGTTGCGTTGGTGGGTACGGAGAGCATCCGCCTTCAAGAAATCCTACCAGCCCTCATTGAAATTGGTGGGAATGAGGTTATGAACGACTTTATTCTTCAAATCGCGATTGAGAGCGAACTCAGTAAAAAATCGATTACTATCTCTCATAAGGAGATCGACACAGAACGCCGCCTCTTTCAAACAAGGTTCGACCATCTTCCAAAAACAAGCATCGACAAAGTACTTCTTGAGAAGGGGTATGGACCCGTTAGGGAACGGCAGCTACTCTGGCGGAATGCTGCGTTGCGAAAACTCGTTGCGAGTGATGTCGATGTGACGAGCAATTCCATTCGGCGAATGTACGAAATTATCCATGGCACTTCATTCCCTGTAAGAATCATCGTTACAACAACTCAAAAAGAGGCGGGTGATATTTTCGCTCTACTCTCTGAAGGCAAACTATTTCCAGATCTTGCAATTCAATTTTCGATTGATTCGAGTGCCTCTCGCGGCGGACTTGTTGACCCAATACCGATTGCCGATCCACTCTGGCCAGCGCCACTGAGAGAATCGTTACCAGAAATACGAGTTGGTGAATATTCCAAACCAATTTTTATTGGAGATCGCTGGATTATTGTTCAGGTAACGAAACCACCAATCACATCTGACACAACATTTGAGGAAGTAAAAGTAGAAATGCAACAACTCGCGCAATTAGCACAAGAACGTTTTCTTATGGAAGCACTGGCTGAATCGCTCCAAAAAAAATACAAGGTCACATTTTTCAACAAAGAACTAAAACAAGTTTCAAGTACGAACGTTGACTAACTGAAACATCCCTATTGGGAGAAGTACGAGTGCTGGTAAAAACACGCTCACGATTGCAGGAAATCCCTGAATTGGCATGAGCATAACTATGGTCCCACCGAATAAAACCGTGAGTCCAATTCCCCCACATTTCATTGCTTGCCTTGATAATACCACTGGTTCTCTTGTAACAAATAGAGGAATAACAATGACCATCGCGAGCATATTCAACACCATTGAAGCAAATCTTGCATACCAATGCCTTCGCAACATTGGAGCGTCAAACGTACCTGCAACTTCAAGCATATTGTTTAACTGGGTCATTCCAAGCATGCCTATAAACTGGCTATACCGATGCAGAGTCAATATGTAAGGCGACAATTCTGTTTCATAATACTCAACCCCCACCGGTGGCATAATGGTTGCCTGTGCAGTTTCTTCATCAAAGACAACATCCACCGCACTGCCATCTTGCAACACCCATCTTCCCAATGCCTCACCTTCCCATGTTGCAGATGTTGCTCTGATTTGCCGAATCATTCTCCCATTCTCGTCTCTCACTAAAAAAGTTGGCTCAATAATCTCCCCTGTTGCTGGATTTAAAGATGGCGAAAGCAGCAAAACTCCATTTTGATCTGGAGTAAATGGGACAGAGAACGAGCCAACGCTTTCCTTCCCAATGTCACCATGATCCCGAAGCAATAAAGGAGCCACCCGTGGAAGCATAATTTCTTGATTGAGCAAAGCTACCAAACTAATGCCTCCCATGACAAACAAAAAAGGCAAAGCGATGCGCCGCAAACTTATTCCCGCAGCCATCAGAGCAACAAATTCACGAGAACGTAACATGTTTGCTGCAGTAAACGCCATTGCTCCAACTGCAATAACGCCGTGCAAATATGCATACACCTGAAACAACCTAGGTCCTTCAAAGCCAATACCGACCTGAATAATTGCAATTATCCTAGTAAAAAAACTACCCTCTCCAGTAATATTGCTTGCAATTTTATCGAACTCGTCAAGATTAATAATGATGTCGATAACTGCACCAAGTAAAAAAAACAACGTAAACAAAATAATAAAGTTTCTCGTCATTCTTTTCATGATGTAAAGGGTAAGTAATTTCATTAGGTCTTACGCAATTGCTTCCAGTTCAAGAGTACTAACATACATAGACCAACATTACCCGACCACATAACACTAAATCCGGACACTTCTCTTGCGTCACGTACCATTTGTCCGCCCGCGAAAACTAACAATAACGCAACCACTGTCGGAATAAATACTTTCGCATACACGAAGAGAGGCGGTGTGGTTGAAAACCGAATCGCGAATAAACTTCCAAGTACTATTGCAAGCAAAGAGAGCAAACTCACTGCCCAACGCTGTCCTATTCTTCCCACGATTTGCCCTTCCATGAGCTCTAAGGAATGACGGAGATTTTTTTCAAGACGTTTCACACTCGCTGCTTTATTATTTTCGGCGACTGAAAAAAGTTCTGGGATTGTTAACGTATTAATTGCTCGCGGCTCTACACCACTCACTCTTAGAGATGGCACAACCAATTCGCCGCGCATATTTTCACCAATCTCGCCAGCTCCAACGATGACATCCTTCATCTGAATTGTCACAAATTCAATTGAACCAGAATCTGATTGTTCTACAATAAGACGTGCCGACTTTGGAGAAAGTACTCGAGTTTCGCCTGTTCCACTCATCGAAGTTACTGTTATAGGTGCAATAAAAGTATCCTTATTCATTTTCTTTGCTTCAATTATAATTTGCCGACCACCTGAAACCGCGTTACATGTAATCGTGTTGTTATTACTAAATTGTTCATTCACTGCGTCAATAAAACTAATTGTTGCTAGCGTAGATTCCAGATTTATTGCAGCATTATCCACCCTAGAATAATCTCTTGGGTGTGTACGAAGTGCTAACAGTTGTGAACGGGTAAGTGATGATGTGCGTTGTTTTGTCAACGTTGGTAAATCAATCGCATCGGTTAATTTGCCCTCTTTTGCACCACGCAACAAACCAGAACCGTCCCTATTGCTTGTCCACTGTGCTGAATCTTTAAACTCCACAAGTAAAGATGTTTGATTATTAACAGTCTGAATATCAACAACAGCACCAGCAGCGGTGAGATACATATTTGCTCTCCCCGTTTTATCAATCTTCGCAACAGCCATTTGCTCCAATGCCATTCTTTCTTGATCACCATCTTCTACTATAAAAATATCCTCAGCCCAAATAATCAAATTTCCCTGTACAAAGGGTGCATGTTGTTTAATTTTGTTGGCTAACATCCGAGGCAATTCCGCGGATGCAGCCGAAGTCATTTTACCCACGAAGGTTGGAATAATGGATTGTGCTAAAAGCGCAACGATCAAAGTGAGCAACAAGCCAAAAAGTGCCATCGGAGCAAGAAGCCGAACGTACGATTGCCCACAAACGGCCATCGCAATAATTTCATTGTCTTGTGCCATGCGATGCAATCCAATTGTTGCTGCAAAAGCGCCAGCGAACGGTAAAGCAAATTGCAACATCGGAACAATCGCAAATGTAAGATATTTCACGGTATCCCAGCCAGTCAGCAAATCATCGCTTGACAGTGGTTTGATTGCAGCACCAAACGCAACCACAATGACAAGTATGGTTGCAGTAATTGCGAACTGCCGAAGCACGTCTGCGAGCATGTATCTATAGAACCGCCACGGCATGAGGGGCATTATGGTCTCACCCACAAACATTGCAACTCAAAAACCCAGCCGTAGGTCTTTTTTACTCTTGTTTTATTCCGAGCGATGTTTGGACTAACTTGAATATTAGGTTTTATCGGACGCAACATAGGTGGCATATTAGGCAATTTGTCCTATTTACACCACAAGAACCATCCTTTTTTACCATGTTGAATTATGGGAAGCATAGAACAGCAAGGATGTTCTCGATTGGTTATATATGAGTTCCAATTTTACTTACATGCGGCACGCTGGTCCAGTGCGGCGAGGCATCGCGCTTCTTGAAGTCATGATTGCAGTAGGCATTCTCACGTGCGCAGTTGCTTCTATAACTAGTGCGATTGTCGCCGGTCAACAGCAATCCATTGAAGCAAGATCAAAAATTGTTGGAGCAATTGCCGCAGAATCACTTCTCTCGCAAGTAACGCAAGTTCCATGGGAATCAATAGATTCATGGCATGGATACGTGGAAGAGGTTGGAACAATCACGGATCCAACCGGCGTTCCTCTCAGCGGTGACTGGGATGAAATTGGAAGGAGCGTAACTGTTCTAGCAGACGAAGTTCAGGTTACTCCGCTTGAAGTATTTATCATTGGGCGTACTGTCACCGTTTCATCCTTTGCACAAGATGGTCGCGTTCTATCAACCATTGAGCGCTTTGTACCGGAGCCGCAGTCATGAATCGCAGAGGTCTCTCATTACTTGAAATGATCCTTGCCATTGGAATTACTTCCATCATAGGTGCTGCTATTGCTTCTATGATGGCTGCTGCGACAAATAGTTTGTCTTCAAAAGATGACGGGCGCCAATCTGCCATTCGCCTTGCAACTACGCATGTTCGACTTGGGGCATACATCGCCCCATCCTATTGCATTCTCGATAAAGGCAATTCGTTTTTAACTCTTTGGACAGATGACTCACGCGAGAGTGAAACCGTTCACGCATCTGAAATTCGTTGGATTCGTTTTAATGATTCTACAAATGCACTTACCGTGCAATTTGTTGATTTCCCTGACGAATGGTCGCAGTCAATGATTGATGCAGCAGACGTCGAATGTAATTCTAATACGAATTATGAATCACTTCTCGCAGGACTTCAAAGTGATGATTTGATTGATTCTATTTCACTCGTTGATGCAATGGCCTCTTGTTCGTTTTGGATAAATGATTCCGAACCATTTGCTGCAACAAGGGTTTGTATTCGTTTTTCTTTTGCATCTTCTCTAGGTGAAACAAACGACGCAATCATTGATGAGACTATTCGTATTCATCACCCCCCATCGGAGCAATAATGATGAACCACTCCCTTCATAACAAACCACACGAACGAAGAGGCATTGCGCTCATGCTCGTTATGGTTGCAATACTAGTAACTGGAGGAATGGCAGTTGCTTACTTTGGATCCAAAGACAATTCCATTGCGATTAGTTCCAACGTTGAAGCTTCCTCAAAAGCAAGAGCAGTTGCAGAATCTGGGCTTGATTTAGCTGTTGCAATTTTAGAAACAAATTCCGATTGGAGAACCCAACATATTGACGGCGTAATTCTTGACTCGTTTTCTTTTGGTGGTGGAGAAATAACGTTGACTGTTATTGATGCTGAAACAGAGTTGCCGCCAACAGAGTCCACAAATAAGGTTGAATTAACAATCTTCTCATCGGTTGATGGAATTATGCAGACAACGCAAGCATCCGCAACAATTATTCCTGACGAAGAGGAGTTTGATGTTGATTACAGTGAATTTGCGCTCTTTTCGCAATCACAATTAACCATTAGGGACGTTGCCTCTGTGCAGCAATGGTCCGCATCTCCGCTTGGTTCACAACAAGACCCCATTCAAATAGGAACGCTTGCGACTAGCCCACTGGCAGTGCAAGTCGATTCATGGGTGCAAGGAAATGATTTACAATTGCACGCACTCTCAAATGCTTCGTCGATGATCTCTTCGACTATGACTTCTGATCATGAGTTGCCTGAATCTACACCATTCCCAAGATCACCATCGCCTCCCGAGAACACAACGCCTTTTGATTTTGAGGAGCAGGAAAACGGTAACTCCTCTATTAGAAGCTGGGCACATAATTTAACAAGCGGTTTTGGTAGCAACTTTACAACGCATTCGAACAGCATCAACGTACAAGAAGGTTCATACGAAATTGACAATCTGCAACTTAGTTCAAATCAACCCGTTGTTATTCACGGGGACGTAACGCTTACTATCAACAATAATCTCACTCTCATTGCCACATCCATTGAACTCGCAGAGAACGCAACACTCACAATACACATCGGTGGGGACGTTGATATCAAATCGAGTTATCTTGGGAATGAAGATCACTCAACCAACTCATGGAGCGATCCTAGCAGAATCCAACTCTATGGACACAATGATTCTGACTGGGATTTGCGAGGAATTACAACGATTAAAGGTGAGATTTATGCGCCTGAAAGTGATGTCGAACTTAGCGGATTAGCAACATTGTGCGGAAGAATTGCCTCAGAAGAGGTCACGATGCGAGGAGCATCGAGATTGCTCTATGATCAAACGCTTGACAATGGGGGTTATGCAGATACTTCAAGTTCGCTCTACAACGAAAATGGAACGCTCCTCGATGGGCTACAACAACTTGCCCAACTAGATCCTGCCCTCATCAACTCTTTGCAACAAATAGCAACATCAATTGTAGAAGATGATTATCAAAGTTGGCAAGATTGGTGGTCGTACCCAACCGAACGTCCAAATGAAGTCATCTACGCAATCATGGTGTACGGTGTAGATGCACGTCGATGGGAGTCACTCGCAAGACAAGCAAGGCGAATGCATAATCTTCACGACACATACGCATCGGTGGATGATCGGTGAAACAAATGCACCAACATCGCGGATTCACAATTATTGAGTTAATGCTTTCGCTTGCAATTCTTGCAATGCTCGCTGCACTTGCAGTACCTTTGTTTGGTAGCAACGACTCACTTCAAGTTGATGTCACTCGTCGATTGTTGATTAGTGATCTTGAGCATGCCCAAATTATCGCAATCTCCCATCCCGAAGATGAAATTGCTGTTGTTCTTGATAGTAATGGTTGGCACATTGCAAACACTGATGCACCCGAAACTCCCCTGCTTGATAACGTGACGGAAGAGCCACTCGTGCTAGAACTTGGCAAGGGCGCTGCGACTTCGGCGGACACAGTCGTTGTTACAACAAATACCGATGATTCCATGATCATCTTTGACCAAAATGGCGGGCTAAGTGATTTTTCGCAAGTTGTTGATATTACTATCACAAGCGGCGAAACCTCCACCGTCGTGCAAATCAGCCCCATGACTGGCTCGATCCAATAAGCAACGAGTAAACTGAACAGACGTCAGACTATTTAATCCCGTATTCCTTCAGTTTTCGGTAAAGAGTTCGCTCGCCAATTCCAAGCAAATTCGAAGTTTGTTCTCGGTTTCCACCCGTCATAGCCAGCGTCTGCCTGATCGCTTCTTTTTCAAGTTTATCCAATCCGATTCCAGCAAGTGACCCAACTTCATATGAACTGTCCGAATCCGAACTGCGAATCTCATCAGGAACTTGTGAAATATCAATAACATCACCACTCGTAATCACAGCCATTCGTTGAACCACATTCATGAGTTCACGAACATTTCCCGGCCAGTCGTACGCCACAAGTCGAAGCATTGCTGGCTCTGTAAATGTTGGGCGAGCAAGATTCATATCAGCGGAATATTTTCCAAGCGCATGGTTCACAAGAAGTGGAATATCTTCACGCCGTTGACTGAGAGGTGGCACATGAATTTCAGCACCATTAATTCTAAAATACAAATCCTCACGAAACTCGCCACTTTCGCAACGGGCTTTCAAATCCTGATTCGTCGCAGAAACAAAACGAACATCCGTTGAACGGTCACTATTCTGACCAAGCCGAACAACATCGCCTGTTTCAAGAACCCGCAACAATTTTGCCTGCATCGAAAGAGGCATATCGCCAATCTCATCTAAGAACAGGGTACCCCCATTAGCATATTCAAATACACCTTCTCGATCTCGATCCGCTCCTGTAAAAGCGCCCCGAACGTGGCCAAATAATTGATCTTCAAGCAACGATTCGCTTTGCCCCGCACAATTAAAGGCAACGTATTTCTTAACGGCTCGCTTCGATTGATTATGAATCGCGCTTGCAACAAGTTCCTTGCCGGTCCCAGACTCACCTGTAATTAAAATCGGCAACGTGCTCGGAGCCACTTGCCGGATCAATTCGATTACTCTGCGAATTGCGGGCGATTCACCAATAATTCCCTCAAAACCATACGCGGAATCAACTTGTCCCTTCAAACTTTCATTTTGCTGACGAAGAACCACTGTCTCCGCTGCACGGTTGACAAGATTTCGGAAGACATCAAGATCAAGCGGCTTCTCAATAAAATCATAAGCTCCGCCTTGTAGCGCTGCCTTCGCAGTTGGAATATCGCCATGCGCAGTCACCACAATTGTCGCAGCATTGTCCTGCTGTTGTTTTGACAACTCCAATACTCTCAGCCCAGATTGTTCTTCCTCCATCACCATATCTGTAATGACTACATCAAAACTACCCATTGTTAACTCATCTTTGGCAGATTCAAAACCGTCAACAATCGTGCAAATATGACCTAGCCGCCGAAGCGATTCCGCCATTACTTCTGCGTGATCTGGTTCATCATCAACAATTAATATTTGTGCGTGTAAGTCAGACATGGAATGCTATTGTACCACTACCTTAGAAAAGTTCGCCGAGTTCAAGGCGAGGCAGGCTAGAGGGCGATAGAATCTAGTATATGACAAAGCAATTCCCTTCTGGATTTTCAGCAGAATCTCTTAAAAATAAATCTATTCATTTCGTCGGGATCGGGGGCTGCGGAATGAGTGGGCTTGCGCTGCTCATAACACGTCTCGGCGCTCATGTCCAAGGGACCGATTCCACTGAATCTGCTGTGACCTCAGCGCTCTCGCAAGCCGGTATCTGTGTTTCTTTTTTGCAAGATGGGAGTTGTATTCCAGAAGATGCGGATCTCATCGTCCACTCCGCAGCAATTCCACCTGATCATCCAGAAATTATCGCCGCTGATGAACTTAACATCCCAATCGTTTCTTACTCCCAGATGCTTGGACTTGTCCAATCGCAACACACGAGTGTTTGTGTTGCTGGCACACATGGTAAATCAACAACGGTTTCAATTCTCAGTTCCATCTTGCTCCACTCCCAATTCGACCCAAGTTTTATTGTCGGGGCGAACTGTGAACAAATTGGAGGTTCGAGTCGAGTCGGCGCAACAACAATTCTAGAGGGCGCACGTAAAGGCAAGCAAGGAATTCTCGTAAGTGAGTCATGTGAATTCAATCGTTCCTTTCATGATCACGATCCAACCATAGCACTTATCAATAACATCGAAGAAGATCACCTTGATTATTACTCGTCGCTCGATGATATCATCGATGCGTTCAAGGGATTCGCGTTGAAAATCCCATCTGTAAAAGATGGCGGCTTGCTTCTTATCGCACACGATGGAGCCCACCGAAATATCGTAACGCCTGCTCTCAAATGCCGCGTCGAAACTTTCGGCTTCCATCCCGAAGCTGATTATCAAGTTATGTTTGACCCAACCGTTCGACGTGTTGGTATTCTCCGCGATGGCATGTGGACAATCCAGTGGACGAACCCTATGCCCGGTTCACACAATGCACTCAACGCTGCTGCTGCTGCAATTCTTGCCGCAAATCTTGGAGTCGACTGGGAAGCACTCATCGAACCTTTAGAACAATTCAAAGGGGTTGACCGAAGATTACAACTACTTGGAACTTTTACTTGTAACGATGGAGGATTCGCAACAGTCTATGACGATTACGGACACCACCCCACCGAGATTGAAATAACATTACGCGCCCTAAGAGCAGCCGAACTTCCTAACCGTCTCATTTGTGTGTTCCAGCCACACCAGCATAGCAGAACCAGATTTTTACTTGACCAATTTGCGCAAAGTTTTTCTAGTGCCGATGAAGTAATTGTTCCTCACATCTACTTTGTGCGTGATTCCATTGCGGAACAACAGCGTGTTTCAGCACAGGATCTTGTCGACAAATTACTCGATCAAGGCGCATCCGCAAAACATATCAACGATTTTGGCGATATTGTGCATCACCTTCAAAGAACAGCAAGGGATGGCGATTTGATCGTTATCATGGGAGCGGGACCAGTCACAACAATTGCCCATGCACTTACAAACCCTTCGCAAGTCACCACGTAGTCACATGAGTCCATCATTCAGATCAACCTTGCTCGGCGACCTTGACGTTGATCTTGAACTCGATGCTCAAATCGGCGCAATGACCTCTTACACAATCGGAGGAACAGCCGATGTTCTCGTTCGGCCACGTTCTGCAGACTCCCTTTCGATTCTACTACGAAGATGTCACGATGACAAAATACCTTGCAGAATCCTTGGTAAAGGGGCAAATTTACTTGTTGATGATGTCGGTGTTGACGGCATCGTTGTAAAAATGGATCATCAATGCTTTACAACGACTCGATTCAATCGCGAAAACGATACTGACTCACTTCACGCGATGGGCGGCGCAGACCTTGCTAAAACAGTTATGGAAACTGTTCGTCTAGGTCTCGATGGTCTGACCGCCATGACCGGCATTCCTGCATCAGTTGGTGGTGCAATCCGTATGAATGCAGGTGGGTTGTACGGCTGCATTAGCGATTCCCTTTCTACTGTTACCTGTTTGTCCAACTCCGGCGAATTAGTAACGTATAACAAAAACGAGATTACTTTTGGATATCGAGAGTGTAGGATTGCTGAGCCACTCATTCTCTCGGCAACCTTCAATCTGCAAGCATGCGATGCAGTCGAACTTAGAGAACGAGTCAAAGAACTATTTACTTGGAAGAAGTCACGGCAACCCCTTGCGGAATCGTCCGCTGGTTGCGTGTTTAAAAATCCTCAAACAGTGCAAGGGGGTAGAGTGTCTGCCGGTAAAATTATCGACGATGCTGGATTAAAAGGTCTTTCTGTTGGAGGAGCTTCGATTAGCACACATCACGCAAACTTCATCACAACCAAACCAGAAGCCACTGCCCATGATGTCATTGCATTAATCAGTGAAATCAAACAACAGGTTCTTGCACTTGCAAACATCATTTTGCAAGAAGAAGTTGTTATCTGGTCCCGTGACCCAGAGGTACAACGATGAGCAAACTCGCGGTCACTGTACTCATGGGAGGTCCTGACGCCGAAAGAGAAGTTTCTATCCAATCCGGTTCAGCTATCGCCCATGCTCTTGAGCAATCAAATCTATTTTCCGTAACTTCAATGATAATCGATCGCATAACGATTGACGACTTACAAAAGATGCACGCTGATGTTTTTTTTCCAGCGCTCCATGGTCCCTATGGCGAAGGTGGTCCGCTACAAGAGTTGCTCGAGCAAAACGAGATTCCATTTGTCGGTTCTGGTTCTCATGCGTCACGAAATGCGATGGATAAAGTTCGAACAAAAGAGATTGCTAGAGAAGCCGGAATCCGAACTCCAGCATGGTGCATGCTCAATACTGATCACTATTGCGATATCGACGTTCCACTCGTTTTAAAACCAGTTGACGACGGTTCAAGCATCGACATGGCAATTTGTCATAATGAAGTCGCCGTTGCAACTGCAAGGAAACACCTCCATGCTAGTCGAGACACCCTACTTGCAGAGTGCTACATCCAAGGACGTGAAATAACAGTTGGATTAATTAATGGCAAACCGTTACCCATAATTGAAATCATTCCACCAAAAGATATTCTGACCTATGATTATTCTGCAAAATACGAACGTAGCGACACACAGTTTATACTTGACCCAACATTACCACAAAATGACTGCATAGAATCTTCTCTTTTGCTTTGTCAAACAATGGACATTCAAGATATTGCACGAGTAGATTTCATTATCAATGATAAGGGCGCATGGTTCCTTGAACTCAACACAATGCCTGGATTTACCGACCATTCTCTTGTTCCAATGGCTGCACGACATATTGATTTGAACATGGTAGAACTCTGCACTTCGCTCGTTGAACTCGCTGCTACTCGCCTAGTCAAGTAGTTGTGGTCACATAGTCGATGTTGTGTGTACGCTATGGCACGAAAAAACCAATCACGAAACTCACGAATGGTCTCCGCAAGTTTGTCTGCTCTAGCATTGGTTGTGGATATTTTCAAATCACCTGTTCTTATCTCTTGGGTTCTAGCTATTGCAGGGCTCATCACATTAACTGCGATGAGTGTTCCAAAGTTACGAGCCACTCGAGTTTCAGCGGCAGATATAAAAGTAACGTTCCAAAATCCTCCCGTCTGGCTAGACGAAACTCTGTTAGTTGAATTGCAAGACGTTGCTCGTATTCATCTAGCAAAAACAACCGTTGGTCGAGAGGGGCTCATACATACAGCAGATGCGATGGCTGCAACTGGGTGGTTCACAAAAGTGAACCAAGTTCGCTGGATAAGTGATAATCACGCAACTGTTGATGCAACATTTCTCGTCCCATACGCTAAAGTTATTGATATGAGCGGAGAAGTTTTTATTGATTCACAAGGCAGACGGCTCCCCACACGAATTGGCATCATTGTTGATCCAAAATATCATTTCATTACGATTAATAATACGATCCATGCAAGACCACAGAGATCCGGTCTTCAATGGAATGGTGGAGATATTCTTTCGGCTTTGAAAGTTTTGCATCTTGTTTACAACAAACCATGGGCAACACAAATTCTTTCCATCGATCTCTCCCTGTGGACAACTGATGGGTCAATCAGTTTCACAACAGAAACACCGAGCCGATTAAAGTGGGGTTCTGCTCCAAATGAAGAACGGGGTCTTGAAGCGCTTGCAGATGACAAAATAACACGGTTAAATTGGCTACATTCTAATTTTGGGCGTATTGACAAGGGCATTTCTGCCGAATTAGATCTTACAAACACCGCTGAAATCACTATTCAATAACAAATGTTGAAAAAGACTGTATCGTGATAGCATGAACACCTCTTCGTGGCCACTTATTTTATTTTTTAGTGAACTACTTATTTTATTTTTTAGTGAACTTGCACTCAAGGTGTTAATGATTGCCATCGTCATCCTCCAACGCAAAAAAACTTCTTCAGCAAAACTTGCGTGGATTTTATTGATTATTTTTATTCCGTTTGTTGGGACACTTCTCTACCTTCTATTGGGAACAAGGCGACTTGGTGCGATGCGCCGCAGAAGGCACCGAAAAATTATTGATCAAATTCCACAATGTATTGCTGCGCATAATTGTTGCCAGAACATCGGATCCGCAAAAATAAATACTAAATTCCATTCAATCTCTTCCGTTGCAGAAACTGTGGGCGCGTCGTTCGTTCTTGATGGCAATAATGCAATACTTTTTGGTGATTCTGACAAATTGATTGCATCGCTTGCACAGGACATTGAAAGCTCCAAACATCATTGCCACGTTCTTTCATACATCATGCTTGAAGATGATGCGGGAAAACATATTGCTACCGCGCTCATCAACGCATCAAAACGAGGTGTTGTTTGCCGGCTATTGCTTGACGGAATGGGATCAAAGGCTTTCCTAAAATCTCAAACATGCCAACAGCTTAAAGATGGTGGCGTGCACGTTGTCACCGCCCTACCTGCAAACATTTTACGAGCCGCACTTGTGCGTTTAGATCTCCGTAATCATAGGAAAATTGCAGTCATCGACAACTCCATTGGTTATATGGGCTCTAACAATATTGCAGAACCGTCGTTTGCCCCAAAGCCAAAATTCGGTCCTTGGGTAGATGCCTCTGTACGTCTAACGGGACCAATTGTAAGAGAGTTGCAGGCGATTTTTATTCAAGACTGGTTCGTGGATAGTGATGAAGATTTAGCAGTTTTACTCAAAGAACCTCTCGTGATTCCGCCGGATGGTTTTCCTGCGCAACTCATGGCGACTGGCCCCAATAGCAACAATCAAGCACTAGGGCAATTACTTCAAACCGCTTTCTTTTCTGCACAAGAAGAACTCGTTATCACAACTCCCTATTTCTGTCCAGACGATGCAACCGAATCTGCGCTGCTCATCAGTGCAAAACGGGGTGTTGAAACGCATCTTGTATTACCGGCAAAAAATGATTCTCAGCTTGTTGCAGCAGCAAGTCGAAGTGGCTTTGCAAAATTCGTCAATGCTGGCGTTCGTATTCATGAATTTCATGGCGGACTCTTGCACGCAAAGACTTTGACCATCGATAGGAAAGTTGCCCTCATCGGCTCAGCAAATCTTGATCGGCGAAGTTTAGAACTCAATTTTGAGATCAATATGCTTGTGTTCGACTCCGATTTTGCAAGCGAATTGCGGTTCCTTCAAACCTCATATATGGAGCAATCCACGCAGGTGTTAGCGAATACGGTAGCCAATTGGTCTATCCCACGGCGGCTCTGGCAAAACGCCATAGGATTAATATCACCTATTTTGTAAAACTAGGCAAATTGTTGGGTCTGGTGCGATTCTTTCACCGAACATCTGTGTGCTTCAAATCGAAGTATTAGTCAGATTACTCCCCTTTTTAACCGATGAAACCCCTGTACATGCTCTCTACAAGTCGTTCTATTATTGTACTTATCACATTGTTCTCAGTAGCATCGTTTTCTTTTGCTGATTACATCACTATCAATAGTTCAGAGGTATCGTACGACCTGCAGGTCGGAGAACTCGGCGGTTTGCTGGGCAATTCAGACAATCAATTTGCGCTGAGCGACCAAGAAACACTTGCAGCAATTTTAAACAATGATGGTATCGAAACTGTTGGAAAGCTGTCATTTATCCTTGCAAGTACCGATGCGGGACTCTCTTTCATGGGTTTGTTTGATGGTCTCCCGAGTGCCAATCCAACAGGAAGTGAAGTTGACCAATATTTGGGTATATCTTCGACAACTTCAATGGACACTGCATGGTTTGCAACTGGGGATGAGGGAAGTGAGTATTCTTGGTACGACATGGGGAACGACACGCAATTAGTTAACGCGTTACTTGGTTGGGAGCATGATCAAACTTCAGCAGGATTTGCTTGGGGCGACGTTTCAACAGCGCAAACAGGAACAATGAATATGTATGCGGTGGCGTTAACTGAATTTGCAAATGATTCTATCCAGTTCATCACGTATCAAGATGATCAATGGGTAGTTGCAGGAACTAGTGATTTTTCAGTCCTTGGACAATACGCATTTTCCTATCAGTTCATTCCTGCGCCAAGCGCAATTGCGCTTCTCGCAGTTGCCGGCCTTGCCGGTCCCCGCCGCCGCAAATAATTCCTCCGAGGAATTAATTTGAACCAGAATCGCGACTATCTTCTGCAATACCAATGACTTATAAAGTGACTGTCACTTTGAAAGCGGAAACGCAGCGGCGCATAACTAACTCGCTGAGAAGCAGAATTAATTCCTCTGAGGAATTAATTTGACCCAGAATCGCGACTATCTTCTGCAATACCAATGACTTATAAAGTGACTGTCACTTTGAAAGCGGAAACGCAGCATGTACGGAGATTTACATATTCCCCAAACCAAGTATTCTCCTCTGAGATTTTTGAATAGTCTCTGAGGAATAAATGTGAGGAATATATTTGGCTCAGAAAGGTATTTGCTACGATACGAGCGAAGGAACACCCAATCATGGCAATCACTCTTACATTTCACGGACAATCCTGTTTTCAACTCGATGATGAAGAACATAGTCTTCTTATTGACCCCTTTTTTACAGATAACCCTGTTGCGAAAATTGCTGCAACCGAGATCAAATGTACCCACATCGCGATTACACATGGGCATTTTGACCACTTTGCTGATTGTGAAGGCATCGCAAAAGCCAATGACGCAACGGTATACGGAGCCTTCGAAATTTGCGAGTACCTCGGTGAACAGGGTCACGAAAAATGCGAAGCGGGGAACCCTGGCGGTAGAATCGGAGCACCCTTCGGAGGGATTTCCTTTACGCCAGCCATTCATTCCTCAAGTTTTCAAGGGCGTTACATGGGCATGCCGTGCGGGCTAATGATTGAATTCGCAGGCGCAGTGCTCTACCACGCCGGCGACACTGCCCTCTTTACCGACATGGAACTCCTTGGGCAACTCTATCAGCCAGACATCGCTATGTTTCCAATCGGCGATCGATTCACCATGGACCCAGAAATGGCCTCCGTTGCCGCAGAAATGGTTGGGGCACAAACTGCGATTCCAATGCACTACAACACATGGCCGCCAATCGAAGTTGACGTCGCACGATTTGCACCAAAAGAAATTGATGTGCTTGTGATGGAACCCGGCGACGCACTCGAACTCACCGCTGAATGACAAAAGTCGACACAATTCTTCGCGGTGGAAAAATCATCAACGTTCAAACTCGGACAATCGAAACCATTGACGTTGGAATCGCAGATGGGAAGATTGTGCTCAATGCAACTGAAGCACAAGAACTCATCGAAGTCAACGGAGCATATATCGCTCCTGGTTTTATCGACGCGCACATGCATGTTGAATCGACAATGCTTCCGCCAACTTCGTTTGCAAAACTTACACTTCCGCACGGAACCACTGGGGCAATTTTCGACCCACACGAAATAGCAAACGTTCTTGGCATTCCCGGCATCAAACTCATTATGGACGATGCAATGAACATTCCGTTCGACGCATTTTTTGCAGCAAGTTCCTGCGTTCCCGCGTCTCCATTTGAAACAAGTGGTGCTACGTTACTCAGCGATGATTTAGAACTACTCTTTGAAGATGAACGCGTAATCGCACTTGCTGAGATGATGAACTTTCCTGGTGTCATTCACGATGATGATGAAGTGTATAAAAAAATCAAGATGGGTTTACGCCACGGAAAAGTCGACGGGCACTGTCCTGGATTGCGTGGCAAAGATTTATTGAAATACATTGCTGCTGGAATATCGAGCGATCACGAATCTATTACAGCCGAAGAAGCACTTGAAAAACTCAACGCAGGCATGCAAATTTATATCCGTGAAGGGAGTGCTGCAAAAAATCTTGAGGCGTTACTTCCGATTGTCAAAGAAGAAAACGCACACAAGTTTTGTTTTTGCACAGATGACCGACACCCAGCCGACTTACGCGATGAAGGACACATCGACCACATCATCCGAAAAGCCATTGCTCTTGGGCTTGATCCAATCCTTGCAATTTGCATCGCAACAAAACATGTTGCAGATCATTATGAACTTGAGATGATTGGCTCCATCGAAGATGGAAAGTTTGCAAACCTTGTTCTCTTTGACGACTTGCAAAACCCAATTCCAAAACAAACATGGCACCATGGAAAACTTGTTTCGGAGAACGGAAGCGTGGTTGACATTCCTAGCAGCACTGATTGGAGTATTGCAAAAGACAGCGTACATCTTTCTTCCACTATTACACAAGATTCCTTTGCAATCAAACTCAAATCCGAACCAATTCGTGTCATTGGGCTAGTTCCGGGACAACTCTTTACCGAGGAATTGCATCTCAAAAAAACGGATGATGATATTTTAAAAATGGCGGTCATTGAACGTCACCACAACACTGGAAACATCGGACTTGGATTCATTCGCGGCTTTGCCTTTTCCGGGGGTGCGATTGGTTCGACTGTTGGGCACGATGCCCACAACATCGCGGTTGTTGGCGACAACGACGAGGATATGTTCCTTGCAGCAAAAACATTAGAATCTTCTGGTGGAGGGCAATGCGTTGTTTCAAGTGGTAAAGTTCTTGCAACTCTGCCGCTTCCAATCGCAGGGCTCATGTCAGACGCTCCCCCGGAAAAAGTCATCAGCGAACAACATGCCGTGCTGCAAGCCATCGCCTCACTCGGCTGTCCGCTTGACGACCCATTCATGCCGTTGAGTTTCTTGCCCCTTTCAGTTATCCCGAAACTAAAACTAAGCGACCTTGGTCTTGTTGATGTTGACCAATTTGCTATTGTGTCCATCGAAGTATGCCCCACCGAATAAGAAAAGAAATCGATCATGAACTTGCCGAGGCAAAAAAAATTGCCCGCGAAGCTAGAGCCGATGCAATGCCTTGGCTTTACTGGGCAATTGCCGCATCTTTCTACTTGTATGAATTTTTTGCTCGAGTCGCTCCAAGTGTCATGGAAGGCACCTTGCAAAAGGAATTTTCGATGAACGCCTCTGGTCTTGGGTTTGTCATGGGTTTGTATTATCTCGCATACGCACCTATGCAACTCGTCGTTGGCATAACACTTGACCGGTTCGGTTCAAGAAAATTGTTAAGCAGCGCTGCTATTATCGCTGGAGTTGGCTGCCTTGCATTTGCACTTGCAGAAACAACTGTGATTCTTGGACTCGGGCGAATTATGCTCGGAATCGGCTCGTCCTTTGCGTATGTTGGCGCGGTGTACGTTGCGACTGTCTGGTTCCCTCGAAGAAAACTTGCGTTCATTATGGGCATGACCGCAGCGCTTGGAACGCTAGGCGCAGCACTAGGTCAAGCACCCCTTGAACTCGCCGTGCAAGAATACGGTTGGCGGAGCGCTATGTATACGGCTGCACTTGGTGGTCTCGTCATTGCAATTATGATTTGGTTCATCGTTCCACGAAGACCAGATTGGTTTTTAAAACTGGCAGAAATTGAAAGCAAAGAATCAAAAGATTCTATGTTTGAGGGGCTTAGAGAAGTTGTATCAAATGGACAGACCTGGCTCGTCTCCATCATTAGCTTGTTGCTTTACGTTCCTCTCTCTACCTTTGGTGCGCTCTGGGGTGATGAATTTATCATTACATCGTCGGGAGTTTCAAAAGAATCAGCGGCTTGGGCAATGACAATGTTATTCTTGAGCTTTGCAGTCGGCGGACCATTGCTTGGATGGCTCTCAGACAAATATAAAACCAGAAGACTTCCAATGTTCTTAGGCGGAGCTCTATGTGCTGCATCCATGGGCATGTTGTTGCTTGCATCATTTTTACCGTTTTGGATAACAGTTCTATTCCTCATTCTTTCTGGTTTCTTTGCGGGCTCTCAGGCAATTACGTTTGCTACTGCTGTCGAACAGCACCGTTCGACCTGCAAAGCGACTGCCGTCGCCTTTGTTAACTTCTTTGTCATGTTGGGCGGCTTTATATTACAACCGGCGTTTGGTGCAGTCCTTGACTTGACTTCAAATACTGATGTTTACACCGCTAGCGATTATAGATTATCGCTTGTGCTACTTCCAATCTCTCTCATTATCGGCACCATTCTCTGCCGCTGGCTCAAAGAGACGGACACACCGTGAACATTGCACTTGTAAGTTGTGACAATTTGCCAAGCTGGGAAGTGGACGACAATCCGCTAATTGAAGCCCTTGAAGCACGAGGTGCTGAAGTACATCGTCCATCATGGACAGACGATATCGACTGGGCTCAATTTGACGTTTCAATCATCAGAACTACGTGGGATTACCACCCCAGAAAAATGGAGTTTGTTAATTGGTGCAAGACAGTTCCACGACTTTTCAACAACGCCGAAACAATTGAGTGGAACACGCATAAATCCTATCTTCGTGAACTTGAACAACGCGGCGCAGCAATTGCTCCAACTGTTTGGATTGGCAAAAATGAAAGTATTGATATCCAAAAAGAGTTCCACTGTTTTGGCTCGTCTTATGGTTTTATAAAGCCACAGGTTGGAGCATGCGCATCAGACACCTTTCGTTTTTCAGGGAAAGGGATTGAAGAAGCTCAGCAATTTCTACGTAACAATACACATCAAGACATGATGTTGCAACCCTACTTGCAAAGTGTGGAAACCGAGGGTGAACTTACTGCAATTTTTATCGACGGCGAATTTACACACGGCGTACAAAAAATTCCGGTTGATGGCGACTACCGCGTACAAGACGATTTTGGTGCAAGTGACATGCCGCACGAATTCACTAGCAAAGAATTACAACTGATGCAAAAGACCCTCCTCGCAGTTCCGCAACATGAGCAACTTCTCTACGCACGATTTGATTATCTGAGAAACGACAAAGGCGAACTCCTTTTGAACGAACTCGAACTTGTTGAGCCCTCACTTTTCTTCAGGCACTGCCCTGAATCAGCATGTAAGTTTGCAACAGCAATCATCAAACGAGTATGATGAAGATATGAAAATGTGCTTCCTTATCCTCCTTCTTGTTGGCTGCTCAAGACCATTTGAGCCCAACTCGTTTACTCAAGAGGTCGAGGGAACTGATTTCTCGTTTGAAATGATGGAAGTCCCATCAAAAAATGGAAAATTTTATGTTTCGCGAACCGAAGTGCCATGGGATTTGTATGACATCTTCTTGCAATTTATAAACAGCCCAGAAAATTTATACGCAGGCGTTGATGCCATCACCGGTCCAACACCTGCATACGCATCCGTCGACCGTGGTTTCGGACGCTCTGGCTATCCTGCAATTTCCATGTCTGCGCAAGCTGCCGAATCTTTTTGCGCTTGGCTCACAACGAGAACTGGTAAAACGTATTCCATTCCTACGATTAAACAATGGGGCGAAGCAAATACGCTAGGTGATGGGGCGTGGCACAAATGGAATGCTGAAGAAACAACCCACCCGATTGCAACGACGAATCCTAACACCCTTGGCATTTTCGACATGCGCGGAAATGTTGGCGAATGGGTCACAACAAAAGATGGACCGCGCGTCATTGGTGGAAGTTTCCGAACGCCCCCAAGTAATTTGGGAGCCAAATCATTGCTAGAAGCAGTCCGGGGGTGGAACGTAACCGACCCGCAATTACCACGAAGTCCGTGGTGGTTTGCTGACGCTGACTATGTTGGTCTTCGGCTAGTAACGACAATTGGAGAAAAAAATGAGTGATGTAACGAGGCGTGAATTTGTAAAAGCTGCTAGCGCAGTTACTGCTATTGGCGCAACCACCCTTCCAGGGCTTCCTGTGTGGGCAACCCAAGAAAAACGTGATCCAATCAAAATTGGTTTCATTGGTTGTGGCGGGCGTGGCACTGGTGCAGCGAACCAAGCATTAACCGAAAACAACAACGCAGTAATATGGGCAATGGGCGATGCATTTGAAGACCGTTTGTCTTCAAGTATGCAATCGCTCGTTAGTGAACAAGGACCACGCGCCAAAGTCCCAAAAGAGCGACAATTTGTAGGGTTCGATGCGTTCCAAAAAGTCATCGACTCTGGCGTTGATATGGTCATCTTGACAACTCCGCCCCACTTTCGCCCAGAGCATATCGCAGCTGCGGTAAAAGCAAAGAAGCATGTCTTCTGTGAAAAGCCAATGGCGGTTGACGGCACTGGTGTTCGAAGCGTGATGGCATCAGCAGAACTTGCAAAGAAAAACCATACGAATCTGATGTCTGGTTTCTGCTGGCGATACAACCCAGCGCTCCGAGCAACTTTTGAGCAATTGCATGACGGTGCAATCGGCGATATCGAATCGTATTTTGCCTCGTACTATGCTGCACCACTGTGGACAAAACCACGCAAAGATTCGTGGAGCGACATGGAGTGGCAAATGCGCAACTGGGTGCACTTTAACTGGCTCTCTGGCGATCACATTGTTGAACAAGCATGCCACTCTGTTGACAAAATAAATTGGGCGATGAACAACGAAGCACCCATAAGTTGTACCGCAGTTGGCGGGCGGCAAATGCACGAAGGCGTTGACCGCGGGAATGTCTACGACCACTTTGGCGTCGCGTATGAATATGCGAACGGAAGAAGGATGCACTTGCACTGCCGACAAATGCCCTATTGCTACAACGACAACAACGACTATATCACTGGCGCAACTGGCACTTGTACAGTCAACGCTTGGACAGGCACCCCCGAATTTAAGGGCGCATCAAATTGGACGTATAAGGGAGAGCAAGCGAACATGTACCAAGTGGAGCACAACGAATTGCAAGCAGCAATTCGTGGCGATGCACCGACTATTAACGACGGCGACTTCATGGCGCAATCAACATTGATGGCGATACTCGGCAGAGAAGCAGCGTACACTGGTCAACGTATTTCGTTCGACGATATGTTGAACTCCACTACTCGTCTTGGACCAAAAGAATACGCGTTCGGCGATCTTGCTATTCCACCCGTAGCCGAACCCGGCACAACAAAACTCAATCGTTAATAGATGACCCGCGGGGTAATTAAATTGCTCAAAAGTAATTAAATGACCCGCGGGGTAATTTATTTGGGAATCTGGGGTTAGCCCCAGTTGTCAATCATGAGAAGGATATCGCCAACACCAACTGTTCCTTTGACCTGCCCCCCAAAAACTAGTCCACTCCTTATGCGATAAAATTGCAGAG
>CAZAZD010000015.1:0-43741 GCA_964489535.1 uncultured Isosphaeraceae bacterium | reverse complement strand
CACTCTTTACCTTGTTCATTTTGTCCTTCCTCGTTGGCGACAATCCTGCGTACAAATTTGCTGAAGCGATGGTTGTTGGAACCTCGGCTGGGTACGTGATGGTCATTGGGCTTTGGGACGTCTTTGTCCCGAACTTGCTTGCGAAGTTATTTCCCGCGCTTGTGCAAAGTTGGACATTGCCGGGCATGGATGCAAGTGGAGGATTTCAGTGGTTGTACGTAATCCCAGCGATTTTGATTGTTATGTTGCTCTTTCAATTGATGCCAAGTGGCGGTTGGATTAGTCGATGGCCAATTGCGTTCTTTATTGGTATTACAGCAGGCTATCGAATGATTGGATACGTTGAAGCTGACCTTGTTGCGCAAATTAAGGCAGGCATCGTTCCGCTTTGGATTACGGGTGAAGGCGGATTTGAAATTTGGCCAACGATGAATGCATTCTTACTGACAATTGCAACGTTGTCTGCGATGATTTACTTCTTCTTCTCTATTGAGCATAAGGGGTTTGTAGGAGTGACTGCCCGAGTTGGTATCTGGTTCCTAATGATTACATTCGGTGCTTCCTTTGGCTACACCGTGATGGGTCGTATTGCACTCTTGGCCGCTCGCCTCGAATTCTTATTCGGCGACTGGCTGCACTTTATTCCGAGCAGTTAGCGACGTTTCTGTCACGCCGAGAAAAAAGTCTCAGAGGAGAATTTTCTAGTGACTGTCACGGACAAATAATGCTAAAAACGCGGATATTTGTGGTGAGGTGGCGGTGATTTCTCATTTTTGGTACACTTCCACGTTCATTCCATAGTCCGCTATGGGCTCATTTTCTGAAGAAGGTATAGAACGATGCTCCCAAAACTACGAACATCCCCAGCACGAAAGCGAAAGCGTCGCTCACACCACGCACTCAACAGCACAAACTTGGCGACTTGTCCAAATTGTGGCAGTAATCGCTTGCCTCACCGCTCGTGCCCTAGTTGCGGCTACGTTCGCCCAGGTCTTCAAGTAAAAGCCACAAAGGCGTAACCATTAATGCGAATTGGCATTGATGTGATGGGGGGCGATCTCGCTCCAGACCCTATCCTTGAGGGCGCACTCGCATCAACATCACAATTAGATTCAGATGATGTCATCGTCCTTTATGGTGATGAACAAGTCATTCGCGCGGGTATTGAAACCACAACGATTGGTCCAGCCCAAGTTGAAGTCGTCGGTACAACTGAAACAATTTCAATGGACGAAAGCCCAGTTGATGCTGTTCGAGGCAAACAAGATAGTTCGCTCGTTGTGATGTGCAAAGACGGTTCTCAAAAAGCGGAGAATCCACTTGATGCGGTCATCTCCGCCGGCAACACAGGGGCGTTTGTCGCCGGTAGCCAAATGTATTTACGGCGCCTTCCTGGTGTGCACCGACCCGGTATTGCCGCGGCAGTTCCAACCTTTGCAGGAACCGTAGCATTCATTGACGTCGGTGCGAACATTGAACCAAAACCGACGCATCTTGCACAATATGGTGTGATGGGAAAAGTCTACGCAAAACGAATTCTTGGAATCGACAATCCTCGCGTAGCGCTCATGAATGTTGGAGGTGAAGAACAAAAGGGCACCGACGGATTAAAACAAGTTCGCGATATGCTTCGTGCTTCTCCTGATATCAACTTTGTTGGTTATATCGAGGGGCGAACGCTCTTTGATGGCGGTGCGGATGTTGTTATTACCGATGGAATCGTTGGGAATGTCAGCATCAAACTTGCCGAAGGGCTCGCGACTGGTTTGCTTACAAAAATCGCTCGCGATGTTGCAGCAGCCGACCCAAAACTTGCAGAAGCATTCAAGCCAATTATGAAAAAGTTTTACGCTGACTATGACTACCACGAATATGGTGGCGCTCCGCTTCTTGGCGTGAACGGAATTAGTATGATTTGCCACGGAAGCTCACAAGCAAGAACAATTACAAATGCAATTATGCGAGTAAAACAATTTGGAACCGCAGGCGTGAATACCCACATTGTCGAACAACTTGCAACCATCGAAGAAGAAGTGAGCGTCGCATGACCGGATTTGAACACTGCGGCGTACGTGTGCTTGGCACCGGCTCTGCAGTTCCAGACAACATTCTTGGAAACGAAGAGTTGGCGAAACGGTTTGATGTTGACGTTGCGTGGATTGAACAACGCACAGGCATTATTGAACGGCATTTCTGCAACGAAGATGAAGGCACGTTTGAATTGCAGACGCGTGCTCTGAAAAAAGCTCTCGATGATGCTGGTCTTAAAGGGTCAGACCTTTCTTTGATTATTTGTGCATCGGTGACGTCTGAAATGACTTGCCCGTCCAATGCTTGCCGTGTTGCAAACGAAGTGAACGCAGCTCCAGCGGGTGCGTTTGACATTGTTGCGGCTTGTTCAGGGTTTGTCTACGCAATGAATCTCGCTGATAGTTTGATTCGCAGTGGAACGCAACACACGATTGCCGTTGTTGGTTGCGATGCAATGAGCAAACTTACCGACCCACTTGACCGAGGGACTTCGATTTTGTTTGGAGATGCCGCTGGAGCAGTCATTTTGCAAAAGTGCAACGACCCTGAAATTGGATGTTTTTATCAAACCATGCACGCGGATGGCGAACCGTGGCCAGCGTTGTACATCCCATCGTGCGAAGAAGAAGTTGTTGAAGGTGACACTGCCACAACAACAATGGGCAATTTACGCATGCGTGGCAAAGAAGTCTATAAATTTGCCGTGACGACATTCCAGCAAATTGCCGAAACGTTGCTTGAAGAAACAGGCTTGACTCCAGATGATGTCAGCCAGTTTATTTGTCACCAATCAAACATGCGCATCATTGAGTCAGCACAGAAAAAACTTGGTCTTGAAGACGACAAGGTCTATAAAAACATAAGTCATTTTGGAAACAGTTCCGCAGGCGCAGCCGCGCTTTGCTTCGACCAACTTTGGCAAGATGGAAAAATTAATCGCGGCGATGTCATCGTGCTTCTCGCTTTTGGCGGTGGGCTTACGTGGGCAAGCAGCGCGTGGAGAATATAACAATGTCGAAACTCGTAGTGTTGTGTCCCGGTCAGGGCGCACAAAAAGCAGGCATGGGTAAAGCATGGTTTGATGCGTCGCCCGCCGCGAAAGCAATTTTTGAAGAAGCGGATGAAGTTCTAGGAGACGCACTGGGATTACCATTGAGCGAAATTTGCTTTAGCGATCCAAATGGCGAAATTAACAAAACCAATATAAGCCAGCCAGCAATTTATACGTGTTCGGTTGCATCGTGGCACGGTCTTCGCGAGCAAGGGCTCGAAGGTGAGATGGTAGCAACCGCAGGGTTGTCACTTGGCGAATACACGGCGCTTCATCTTGCGGGTGTTTTTTCATTCGCCGATGGCTTGAGGCTAGTTGCAACACGTGGGCAACTCATGCAGGCAGCAGCCGAGGCAAAAGAAAGCACAATGGTTGCCGTGATGGGCGACGACGATGCGGCGCTTGCGCTTTGCGACGAAGCAAAAGAAGGCGATGAAATTCTTGTCGCTGCAAACTTTAATGCCCCTGGGCAAACGGTCTTGAGCGGTTCGGTCTCTGCTTGCGAACGGGTTGCAACGATGGCAGAAGAAAACGGCGTTCGAGCAACACCGTTGTCCGTTGCGGGCGCGTTTCATTCACCGTTTATGGCACCGGCAGCGGAAGGAATGCGCGAAGCACTTGCTGGAGCAACGTTGAACACTCCAGAAATCGATGTTTGGTCGAATGTGACAGCTCAGTTGCATAGCCCTGAATCCATCGAAGATCGACTTGTTGATCAAATAACGGACTCAGTTCGCTGGGCACAATCTTGCAGCGAAATGGCAACGCGGTATGATGGGTGCAGTTGGCATGAACTAACACCAAGTGGCGTACTACGTGGACTCATGCGACGCATTACTAGAGACGTGAAGGTAGAAACACACAATGAACCTACTTAAAATCGCATTTATTGCAACGCTCATCACTGGCTTCTCCACTTTTGGACTTGGTTGTGGTGAAGAAGTTGTCGAAGCACCAAAGCCAGTTGTGAAAGCAAAACCAAAACCAAAACCAAAAGCAAAAGCAATAGAACTTTTGATGTCCGAACTTTCGATTGACCCACGTGTGTATGTGGATGAAGAAGAAGCACCAAGGGACGAGCAAACGAGAATTGCAATTTTACAATTCTTTGACTCCATGTTAAAAGTTGATGTAAGTGCACTGAAAAAAGTACTAGCAATTGAAGATCAGTTAGAACTTGATGCAATGGTGAACAGTGGGTTGGCTTCGCAGATGGAAGAAGTTTCCTATGTCGATGTAAAAATTGGATCAAGCCCAGATGGTCGCCAGTGTTTGATGGCGGTCTATGAAATTGGTATGGATTATCAGGTACAGGTTTGGTATGTAGCAAAGAGTGGTGATGGGTTCACTTTTACTTCCGAAAGCGCGCCGCCAAATCTAGCAAGTCATCTTAGGGGTGATTGGATGACACATTTCTTTGAACTTCGAGAAGATATGTTTGAAATAGCAAATCAACCGGATGATGATTCGTCGTATACGATTTTTGGTGGATCAACGGAAGGCGACAGCAGTTCTTCTGGGTCAGGGCGTCCGAGCCCAAGTCCGAGCCCAAGTCCGAGCCCCGGCGCCCCTGGAGGTCCCTCGGCTCCTGGTGGACCCTTGGGATAACACACAAACTTTTTTGGAGTAGTGGTTTTGAGTGCAGAAGAAAAAAGAGTTGCAATTGTTACTGGAGCAAACCGTGGGATTGGTCGTGCTATTGCATTGCGTTTAGCCGAGGATGGTTTTTCAGTTGCGTTGATTGCTAGGAACGCGGATGCCCTTGTGAAAGTGCAAACCGAAATTGAAAACAACGATGGAAAAGCAAGTGTATATACTTGCGAACTCTCTGATACTTCTGCTTTTGCTTCGACTATAGAAACTATTGTTGAAGAGTATGGACGGCTTGATGTGCTTGTGAATAACGCTGGCATGACCCGCGACGGTTTACTACTTCGGATGTCTGATGAAGATTTTGATGATGTGATGAACGTTAATCTTAAAGCAGCGTTTGTGGGATGTAGAGCAGCGGCGAGACCGATGATGCGGGGGCGCTGGGGTAGGATTATTAACATTACTTCCGTTGCTGGTGTAAGCGGAAATGCTGGTCAAGCAAATTATGCTTCATCAAAGGCGGGGCTGATTGGTTTAACTAAAACAATTGCAAAGGAACTTGGCGCCAAAGGAATTACGTCAAATGCAATTGCACCCGGATTCATCGAAACCGATATGACAGCAGACCTTGGGGAAGAAATTCGTAAAGGCGTTGAAAGCACAGTCCCGCTCCGTCGGTATGGGCAGCCAGAGGAAATCGCCGCTGCGGTTTCCTATTTAGCATCTGATGACGGTGGCTACGTGACGGGGCAGGTTCTCGTTGTAGATGGTGGTTTGACCTGCTAATAAAGCAACTTTGTACTATCTAGCACCGCGTATCAACTCCGTGATATAATGCCGACCCCCCGCGATAGTCGCGGTTTTTTAAGGAGATATTAAGTGATGACTCGAGCAGAAATTGAATCAAAAGTAATAGATATCGTTTCAACACAATTGGGTGTTGATAAAGCAGAAGTGAAACTAGAATCTAGTTTCGCAAATGATTTGAATGCAGATAGTTTGGACACCGTTGAGTTGGTGATGGAACTTGAAGACGCATTTTCAACGTCTATTCCTGATGACAAAGCAGAGCAAATTCAGACCGTTGGAAGCGCAGTTGATTTCATTGCTGGCGCATCTGGTGCTGAATAACACGGGGCGCTCGCATGTCGTCAATGACCCAACGCCGCGTTGTCATAACGGGTCTCGGAGCCATTTCAAATTTAGGTCACGATGTCGAATCGACATGGTCTGGTCTCCTTGAAGGGCGATCGGGGATTGGACCAATTACTGCTTTTGAGCAGGACGACCGCTGGATTACGACAATTGCTGGGGAAGTGAGGGATTGGGATCCAACCGACAAACTCGATCGGGGTGAAATTAAGAAAACAGATCGATTTGCTCAACTCGGTTTATGGGCAGCAATCGAGGCAATGGATAATTGCGGGTTGGATTGGGAACAGGGCGATACATACCGTCGCGGTGTTGTGATTGGTTCTGGTGTCGGTGGTATTCAAACTATTGAACATTTTGCAGGCGTGCTTCAGGAAAAAGGACCACGTCGACTGAGCCCATTTACCGTTCCAAAACTCATGGTGAACGCTGCGGCTGGCAACGTTTCCATTCGTTTTAATTTACGCGGAGTGAATTCGGCACCTGCGACGGCTTGCGCAACAGGTGGACACTCACTCGCTGAAGCGTACATGTTTATCGCAACAAACCAAGCGGACTTTATTCTTGCAGGAGGTGCAGAAGGCGCGGTTTCCCCCGTTTGCGTGAGTTCATTCTCCGCGATGAAGGCGCTCTCGACACGAAACGACGAGCCCACACTTGCCTCAAGACCGTTTGACAGGGATCGAGATGGCTTTGTGCTCGCAGAGGGCGCAGCGGTCTTAGCCGTTGAAGAATTAGAACATGCAAGAGCAAGAGGCGCGAATATTCTTGCTGAAATTGCAGGATTTGGAATTACCGGTGATGCTGGGCACATTGCTGCGCCAGACGCAGAGGGTGCTGGTGCAACAGCAGCAATGACTGCCGCACTACGACACGCAAATATTACTCCCGATCAAGTGGATTACATCAATGCGCATGGCACATCGACCCCGCTTGGTGATATCGCAGAAGTCAACGCAGTTAAGACATTGTTTGGTGATCATGCATATAACCTCGCGATGAGTTCCACGAAGTCATGTACTGGGCACACCCTCGGCGCAGCTGGTGGCATTGAGTCGATAGCAGTTGTGAAAGCAGTTACGCAAGGCGTCATGCCGCCAACGATTAATCTAGATAATCCTGACGAGGGTTTTGACTTGAATTTTGTCGCAAATACGCCGCAAGAACGCGATGTCAAAGTTGCACTGAACAATTCATTTGGTTTTGGTGGGCATAACGTTTCGCTTGCGATTGCGAAGTTCGACGGGTAAGACATTGAAAAACTAACTTGCCATTACAAACGTGTCAAATACTCGCAAAGGGGACAGTCCCTTTGCAGTGCGTAACGACGACGTATATCTGTTTGCGATGTACGTTTTTCTGAATTCGGATGTCAACAGTTTGGGGACAGTCCCAATTCAGTCTCAATTCAGTCCCATTAGAACGGGAAGGAAATACCAGTCCAGTACATAATGCTGTCACGTCCGGGGTTTGAACTGTACATGTTCGCATTTGAGATGTGATGCCATTTTGTGCCAATCATCCATCTTGCGTTGTTGCCAATGTCAAACGTGAAACCCAGTCCTGCTTGTGGCGTAAAGTTGAATCGTGAACCATCTGAAGGGACCTTGTCACTTGTTCTCAAGAGCCCAGCGCCACCCTCTAGGAAAAACGACCAGTTATCTTTTGCAATAGCGTGCCATCGTAGTTGAAGCGTAAAGTTGAAACCCTGTGTCGTTCCACCATCTTGGTCGAAGTCGACGCCAAGGAAACCGAGATCAACGCTGAGGTTGTCAGCAACAAAATATTCAAATTCAACACCAAAATCGACGAGCGTATTTTCGTCGTGCTTGACATCCTCTGCCCAGCCCCCAACAAGACCCCAGCGCCAATTACCTTCTCTGCCCCAGACTGAAGAGGCGGCAGAGAGAGCAGTTTCGCCAGAAGCCCCTCCGGTGGCAGTTTCTTTGGGCTGCTCAGTGTACATTTCAGCGAGACGCCCAAATGTGATCGTCGAGGCAGCAGCAATATCAATGGGCTTGTATTCTGCCGATGTTGCCGCGAGGATGAGCGTAAGTGCTTGAATCATTATAAAACTCCCTTTTTGAATGATCCCAAGGGGATTCGAACCCCTGTTCCCAGGATGAAAACCTGGTGTCCTGACCTGACTAGACGATGGGACCTACGGCGAGGAATGATACCGTACTCGCAGGATTGCTGCTGCGTGTATCCTTAGAAAATGTACATTCTTCCTATGCTCATTATGTGCCTTATTTGGTTCCCAGTTGGCAATTCGCAACTCGACCAATCCATCGAAGAGAGGCTAAAAACGGTCGTGGACGGTCCGGATACTTTGGGGGAGGGCTTTGCAGCCCTCATCGAGGACGTGAGGGGGTGGAAGGAGGACTTTATTCCAGCAAACAGGGCACAAACCCGAAGGATCATGGAAGACCCAGCACGTGCGCGGGGGTTGCTATTTTCACTACAAGGTACTGCAGAGCAAGGGACACCACTTGCACCGCCATGGGGAGGCGTCGAAGAGTGGTTTGTTCGGGATGCAAATGGTGATCTTTTTTGCATCTACATCGTTGGAGAATCCCAGCCATCTCAGGGTATGCAATTGAGTATACCTGCAAGGTTTTACAAAACGATTGAAATGGAGGGTCGCGACAAGCGCTTACGAATGTACCCTACGTTTGTGACGTCTTCAATTGTTATCCCAGCGCTTGCAGTTTCTTCGGAAGTGCATTTATTGTTTCCACTCTTGGCAATGGTTTTGCTCGGTGGATTTATTGTGTTTTTGCTTTCACGTTCAGGCGGTAAGAACAAATATCGAAGTCGTAGATTGAGCATCGAAACGGAAGAAGTCCTTGATGCGGCGAATGAACACGTTGGCGAGTTGCCAGAAGATTCGTCAAAAGCACTCGGAGTAATGTATGAACAATCGGAGGCAAAAGAATGAATACCGTTCAAGTTTTTCTCCAAGAGCGTTCATACGATGTATTGATTGGATGCAACTTGTTGCCAGAACTTCAACGGATTGTTCAAGATGCGTCAAAATACTTTTTTGTGCTCGATAAGAATATCGAAACGCCGCACGGTAATCTTGCAATGCAATCGTTTCCGAATGAGTCACATCGTTTTTTACTTGAAGCGGCTGAATCAAACAAAACAATGGCAACAGTTGAAGATGTTTGGTCTTCGATGCTTGACCATGGTTGTGATCGACACGCAACGGTTGTTGCAATTGGTGGAGGACTTACTGGCGACGTCGGCGGATTTGCCGCAGCAACGTACTTGCGCGGAGTTTCACTGGTGCAAGTACCAACGACTTTGCTAGCGATGGTTGATGCATCTGTTGGCGGGAAAACAGGGGTGAATTTGCCAACAGCTCGATCGGATGGCTCAACAATTCTCGGCAAGAATTTGGCTGGATCTTTTTGGCAACCAATATTAGTTGTTGCGGATGTGGCAACGTTGCAAACGCTTGACGATCGCCAACTCAAGTGTGGACTTGCGGAGTGTGTAAAACATGGCATGCTTGGACACCAAGAGGTGACTCAATATATTCAAGAAAAGAAGGATGCGATTTTTGCTCGCGACGAAGAAGTTTTAATTGGCTTGGTTACAAAAAGTGTTGCAATTAAGGCAGAGGTTGTTGCTGAGGACGAAAGGGAATCGGGAAGCAGGGCGCTGCTCAACCTAGGGCACACCTTTGCGCATGCAATTGAACCGATGGCAGAGTTAGGGCTATTTCATGGCGAGGCAGTTTCAATTGGATTGTGTGCGGCATGTTCGTGTGCAGAGGCACTTGGATTGATTGGGGCTGAATATTCGGATCAAATTCGCGCGCTACTAAAAACAATTGGTTTGCCGACTCGGTTGCCGATGCCAATTCAAGTTGAGGATGCGATGAATCTCATGCTGGTAGACAAAAAAATTGTCGATTCGCACATTCGCCTTGTTCTTCCAACTGAAGCCAGTGCAGAGATTGTTGATGACGTTGACGAGGGGGCTATCGCGCTTGCTTGGTCTTCAGTTGGCGCAACGTAGTCGCGTTTTCTTTACGCTGCGGGGGCATTTGCTCAAGAAAAAGAAGTATCGGTTCCGATAAAGAGTTGTTGGTTCTTTATTGGAGCCAGAGAGGATACTTGTGCGTACATTTGCAATTGTTAACCAAAAGGGGGGCTGTGGGAAAACCACTACGTCAATTAACGTTGCCGCGGTGTATGCTCGTCGAGGACTACGGACGTTACTCGTTGATATGGACCCGCAATCGCATTGCGCTGCGGGTTTAGGGGTACCCGAAGAACAAATCGAAAAACATATTGGCGAAGCAATGATTTCGTCACACGATGAGACCCTCGACAAGCATGATTATCTCTGGGAAATTACTCGCAATCTCCACCTCGCCCCAAGCACGATGATGCTCTCTGCACTTGAAGCACCCGGCGGTGGATTGCAAACAATGCCCGATAGAGATCGTCGCTTAGAAAGTTTGCTCCACCTCTGGGGAAAAGACTTTGATAGATGCGTGATTGATTGCCCACCAAACATTGGTTTGCTGACGTATAACTCTTTGCGTGCTGCAACCGAAGCGTTAATACCGGTTGAAACGGGGTACTTTTCATTGGGTGGCGCTCGGCGGCAAAGAAAAACTATCGATGCGCTGATTGCAAGAATTGGCAAACCACTTCCTTGCAGAATTATTCCATCGATTCACCGTCCTTCCCCGCTTGCACGCAAACTGCTTCGTTCGTTGCAAGAATCATTTGCTCCTGAAGTTGCTCCAACGGTTATTCGTGATCATGAAACGTTGCGTGAAGCAGCATGTTTTGGTCAACCAGTTATTAATTTTGCTCCCGGAAGCGAGGCAGAGAGAGATTTTGAAGCGCTTGTTTCTTGGCTTGAAGAGATATATGTTCCTCCTGCTCCGATTGTTGAAGTAAGTGCCGGCGGTGGAGGTCGAGCAGCCGAACTTGCGCTGCGAGTTGGATATTTTTCAAAAATCAAACAAGAATCTCCAGTAGTTGGACGAATCATGCCACCCGAGAATCGCGATGCCACCAAGTTCTGAGCAATACGCACAACTTGCAGCACTTTTTACGACGAGTGAAAGCGACGAAGTTGCATCTTCTATCGAGCTATTATTGCCCGCGCATTTACCAGTTCAAGGGGGACTCTGGCTCGTTCCTTATGCTGGCAGAGAGGCGGCTGGGGGAACCGCTATTCTTGTACGAATGCACGAGGATACGATTGATGTTGCAGTTCTTGGTCAAGGAGATATTAATCTTGTTGGTTGCGAGTCAATGGAAGATGTATTGAATAGAATTGATGTTTCAAATGTGCACTGGGTTGTGCAGCCACCGACAGATGCTGACCCAACATCGCTGCTTCACTGTGACGCAGATCGTGTCACGCTACTTTCTGGAGCGGATCAGGCAGCGGTTGTTGGTGCATATCGTTTGCTCAAGGGGTTGATAACAACCTCAAGAGACAAGATCGAATTGCCAAACATTCAATTGGTTATCGTTGGCGCAGAAGATCGTTCGGCGTCGGATGCTGCAAGTCGAATTGTTCAAACCGCGCATCATCAATTAGATGTGCAAGTAGAAGTTGGTCCAGCACTTCCAGCAATGGCCAGTACAACACAGGTTGTTTCGCAGGTAACTTTCCAGCGAAGCAGCAATGTTGTTGATCTGTTGGGAAGAATTCGAAACGGAACGGTGGTGGAAGATGCATGTCAACCGACGCCTCGATTTGTTGAACCACCCGCACCCGTGATTCCAGAATCAGTTTGTGAAGTTGAAGTTCCGGCAGAAGAACCAGAAGAGATGATTGAAAGTACTAATGCCGCAACAACATCGTCATCTTTCGCTTCACATGTTGATGGATTGCTCGCAATTACCCCTAGGTGTCCTGAACACGACCATATTGAATTAGCGGTAGATACGAATGGATGCCTGCATATATTGGCCGATGCGCAAGATTTTCGGGATGCGTCAATCGTTTCTGCTTGGGCACTTCGTCATCACGAATTACTCGCAATGGCTTGCGGAGGTCTACAAATAAAGACGACCAAAACACCAGTGCAGCACCTCTTTACAAATGATGCTGTCTCGGTTGCTGATTTGCATGGCACGGGTGTTCGTATGCATCTTTTGACGGATGTTGAAGTTGACGGGCATATGGGCGTATTTTGCACACCCCTTAACTAAAAAAAACGGTTTCTTTTGTTTAGAGCAAACGATTTGGAACAGTCCCAGTTCAGTCCCGACTAATTCCTCCGAGGAAAAAAGTCTCAGAGGAGAAAATCTAGCCATGACAGGAGCTCTTTTTTGGCATATCGAGCCTCGTAGGAGGCTTGATGTAGGTATCCTGCACTTGTTGTGCGATGTGAAGAGACGAATTTGGATATACAGATGCCCGCAAAATCAGAGCGCTCTCGCCGATTGCACGCACTTGGGGTTGGATTGGTCGCAACAACATTGCTAGGACTGGCTCTTTTTTTGAACCCAGCGCCAGATGGAGTTGGGACACATCAGCAACTTGGTTTGCCAACATGTGGCTGGATTCTTGCTGCGGATGTCCCGTGTCCAACTTGTGGAATGACAACGGCTTGGAGTCATACTGTGCGTGGAGAACTCACATCGGCATTCGTCGCACAGCCATTTGGAATGCTGCTTGCTTTTACAGCGGTTGTGGTTGCAATTGGTGGGCTTGTAACGGCCAGTACTGGGTATTCCTTCCGATGGATTCTGTACCGTTTTTCGCCAACAAAAGTAATTATTCTTCTCGCTTCACTGGCTATTTTGTCGTGGGTGTTTAAAATCCTTTTACACAGAGGTGTTTTATGATTCGTATTCTTCTATCTATAGTCATTGGTCTTGTAATCCCGTTCGCAGCGGGGTGCTCTGTATTTGCGTTTGGCGGCTCAATGATGCAAGTACACGAAGATCAGAAAAAGATTGAAAAATACGCTGAGTATGATCTTGATGGCAAAACGGTTGCTGTTGTGATTGACACAGATTTAGCGGTGCACTATGAACATCCCGGTATTTCAAACTTAATTGCAGAAGCCGTTGCGGGAAGAATTGCTAAGTTTGCAACTGATGTTCAAGTGATTCACCCCGCCGCAATCGCTCAGTGGCAGTTTGAAACTCCGCAATGGACAGCAATGCCAACAACTGAAATCGCCAAGTCTTTGAATGCTGATTGTGTTATCTATATTGACTTATTGGAATATCGTCTCACGCCTCCCGGAAATCAATGGCTATGGGAGGGACAGTGCTCTGCGACAATTGGAATTATTGAAGCAGACAGTTACGAGCAGGATGGATTTGCTGAAACATTTGATATTGCTGTAACTTTCCCCAAACGTCCGAGTGTGTTGAGCCACGAAGAAGCTGATGAGGGGGACATTGAACGCGGATTGTTGAATGAGTTTATTAAACAAACATCTTGGCTCTTCTACTTCCATATTGAGCCGAAACATCCCGATCGTTTTAGACCAGAACTAGAATCGAACACATGAAAATACTACTCACTATTTTTGCACTTAGCACTTGTTCTTTTTTATCATCATGCAACATAGTTGCTGGGGCATCGTATATTTTGTCTCCAGACCCAGAGAAGGAGGCAATGTACACACTTCAAGATGTGCGTACGGTTGTTTTTGTGGATGATCGTAGAAACGTTATGCATCCTAGCCGTCTTCGCCTTGTGATTGCTGAGAGAGTGACATTGGATTTGTTGACGAAGGAACTTGTCACAATAGTTGTTTCACCAAAAGACGTGATGCGTGTAAGTGCTGCAAATGATAGGTACAACGAGCCCCTTCCAGTTTCGGAACTTGGAAAAGCAGTTGAAGCAGACGTTGTGATTTACGTTGAGATGGAATCATTTGGATTGACAAATGATGGGCAAACAGCAAATCCAGTTGCAAGATGTAGCGTTCGAGTTATCGATGTTGTAAACAACAAGCGGTTGTTCCCATTAGATCAGGCAGCGTACTACGTGACGTCCACTATTAAACGAGTCAATCCACACCGTGTCTCATCGAATAGTGAGATTCGCAAACTTGCTGAAGAACTTGCTGAAGAACTTGGTGACTCTGTAGCAAAGGTATTTTACGACCATAATGTCGGCCGGCTTGGCGAAAATTTGAATCGGAAATGATTCATGCATCTGTTGCATATTGTTACGCCATCACATTCGCTGACTTCACCTGAACTATTGGGATTAATTCGCCTGACCCAGCAGCAAGTAGGCTGTGTTCATAAGACCTTCGTTGTTGGAGCAAGTTCGGAGGCGAACTATTTGCGCAAGTGCGGGCTGTCTGTTTTTGGGTCAGTTGCTGGTGCCCTTGACTCGTCTAGAACATTAGTTGAACGCCTGAGCCGTCTCGTTGATGTGAGTTGTGCCGATGGCGCAACAAATATTATTGCTTGGGGAGGTCATGCAACTTCTGTTGTGAGTGGGATAAAAACGTCTTTGCACAAAATAGCATTTGTGGATGGGATGAACCAAACGGTACAACTACGTTCAAATGATTTCATGATTATTCCAACAAGTTGGGAGGGTTCATCCTACTTGCAGCAACTTGGATTAGCAACAGATTTTATTTCTGAGCCACTTATTGGTGTCGAACCAACAACAATGGTTGCAAGTCGGTCGGTCGTAATGGATTTGCTGAAACTTGATGGAACAGTTCGGGTGGTTGCTGTTGTTGGCAACAATTGTTCGTGGAAAGAGGTTCTTGATATGGTGTTTCGCATACAAACAACCGGCGAACGAGTTGTTTTTATTTTGCCACCTTATTATGCATACCGTAGCCATTTGATGTTCGCTGCAAAAAAACAAGGGATTGCAAACTTACTCATCGATACACCTGCAGCGCTTCGCTTGGTTGATGTGTATGCACATGCTGATTGTGTTTGGGTGCCAAGCGTTGCGGCGTTTGATGCATCATGCAGCATTTTAGACGTGTTGAAGGCTGCTTGGGAAGATGTTCCAATTGCGGTGGAATCATCACATCCAGTGAGTAGTGTTCCCACGATAGGAACAAAAATTGCTTGGGCGAGTGATGTTCTTGATATTGCAAGTTGGATATTGGATATTGTTCGCGGCTCAACGAAGTGGGAACGGGATTGTGCTGAAGTGACAACAAGCGTACGATTGATTGCCTCGCCATCTCGGTTTATTGAGGGTCTTCAACAGCGACTTTCAGCAAGCCCGTGTTTACGATGTTGTTGATGTGGTCTTTGTAGACCGTGGTGATTTGCGCCGTTCAGGTGTTGGCGGATTGATCTGTTTATCTTGGCTTGTTGTGTGTTTTGGAAGTTCCACATGTGCTGCAACAACTTGGCCAAGGTAGAGACGACAATCTGCGTCGGGTGAAAGATGCCCCTCTAACTTGCAATCAAACCAGAGACGAGATTCGGGCAGAATTGGCATGCCTGTTACCGCTGTAGCTGTGACAATCGAGAGGAAGGGATCGTCGTCCATATCGTGTACTTCTCCAAAGAGACGGTGTGCACGTCTGTCGTTTGCAGGCACCATACAGAGCGCGAATGCGCGCGCATCGCGGAGTAGGGGTTCTATTTGTTGCCCTTTTGGTATTGCAACGACAAGCAATGGAGGTTCAGAACTGCACTGTTGAACCCACCTTGTCAAAATGCCATCTCTGTTCGAGCCATGGCCACAAGTTAAAACAAACAAGGCAGAGGGAATCTGTAGCAATGCATTGTGGATTAGTTGTGGATGAAGGGGTTGATTGGGCATAGTGTAATTGCAGCACAGCAAAACGTTGGAACGTGCTGTGCCTACTATACTTAGAGTGCCACAAAGGTGTGATAATGCAACGTCCGAGAACAAACAACTTCACCTTTTTTTGATAAAGTGTTGCAAAATGGGGAAAGGTGGGGTACTGTGGGGGCGATTGGTAATGAAGAACCAGAGCATACACAATGTTATTCACAGGCGAAACAGAACGATCTATCGACGAAAAGCAGCGAATCTCTGTACCAACAGACATGCGAGAAGGTTTTTCATCGGGTTTCATGTATGCGTCACCGGGACCAAGAGGAGTCATTTGGCTTTCACCCGAGCATGTATTCGAGAAGAAGGCAAGCGCGATGGAGCAAACTTTGTTCCCAGACGAAGACGTGATGGAATTCGAACAGATCCTATTCTCTCAGTCAAGAAGAATCGAAATCGACAAACAGGGGCGAATACGATTACCCGAATCACTTCTCGAACTTGCAGAATTAACAGGTCGCGCGCATGTTATTGGAGTTGGGGATCACGTAGAGGTGATGAACGAGCAGCAATGGGAAGCAGTAAAAGCCAAACGCTCCAAATTGCACGAATATATGGCAAGAGCGAGCAAGCAAGCACAATCGAGAAGGGGTTCTGCTTCTTGATGCCAAGTACACAGATTTCTTTGACTGAGCAAGGACGCTCGGTTCGCAAGGGGGCATGCGTCACGGATGACGCTTCCACCTTGCTTGAAATATACGCAGCGAGTGCTGCAAATTACGAGCCAAGGACGGCTCTTCTGAGAGAAAGTACCAGCACGGACGAACGGTACTGATCAATCACGGTTCTCGGCTCTTGCCAGAGTCGAGAACCCTTCCTCAAGTCGGTCGGACGAAACGTCCGACCACCTTCCCTTTTGGCCCTCGGCATGACCCACCACATGCCGCGGGTCATTTTTTCGGGACAGTCCCAAATCAGAAATATGCTTATTTTCAGTAGCAAGAGAGCACTATCCCTTTATTTTTGGACGTCCAAAAATATAAGTGACTTGCTCTCCTCTGAGACTTTTATAAAGCCCTGGTCTTCCGAACTTTGTGTGGGTAGGGTGATTCATTTTATTGCCACAGAGCCGCAGAGACCGCAGAGAAAAAATAAATACACTGTATTCCTCAGAGCCTCAGCGGCGATTCTTAAAACGAATGCAACTCGTGCATCCGTATATCTCGCAGGAAAAGAACCGTAATAATTGTAATGGGTGGTGTTACCCACTCAAAAGTCTGAAGCCCCAAAAGTCTCAGAGGGGAACAAGTCTCAACTGCAAAGCGGCGCAGTTTTGGGATTGGGGTTTATTCGCTAGAAGCGGGGCGGATTTTACCAGCAATGGTTGGTCCGGACTTTACGATTTCGGATGCGACTTCGCGGCGATGCACAGCAATCTCACGAGGGAAATCAAGGGCTACGCGAACCCTATCACCCTTAATGGATGCAATTCTGATGACACCGATGGGATTTGTGGGGTCCCCAATCACGACTTCTTCACCTTCTCTTCGAGTAATTACGAGCATAATGCGAACCTCCTGTCGCCACTTCCGATTGAGAAATATCGCGCGGCCTGCGCGAACCACCACGGAATATGGTAGCAAAAAAAGAGACAGAATGCTAGAGTTTATTACTATCTGCTGTTACAACCCTAGAAACGCCAATATGTTGCGAATAATGTTACTCGACTGCTTTGACTGAGGAAATGCCCTCAACCCGACTTTTCAAGGTCGCTTCAATAGTTGACTGGAGTGTCATATCCAACGATGGACAACCAATGCAGGCGCCAAGGAATCGTATTGAGACAACACCAGAGGTATCAACAGAGACTACTTCAACATCTCCGCCGTCGGCTTGTATAGAAGGTCGAATTAACTCGATAACTTTGAGGACTTCTTCAAAGAGTGCTTTTTCGGATGGGGTCCCATTTTTAGTCATGTTGTTAAATAGTACGCGGAACTCGTTTTCCCCGCTAGCACCTGTACACTGTAAACATGTATAGATTTACTTTTCTTATTGTAGTGGTATCGATACTTTCGTCTTGCGGTGCCCCAACTCTTCATAACCCAAATTCAACTCTTAAAGAAATTGGGCAATCGCCAAGCGTACACATTAAGGCAATGAAATTGCTTGATGCAAGTGTTGGAGTAGAGGATAAAAACTATAACAAACAGTTACAGCGGATGCTTTGGATTCCCGGCTATACAAATGAAGCAAGAGTAGAAGCGCTCAAACGATTGTGGGCATCCGACAAGGAAGGAACCGTGAGAACAATTCGGCAACAACTTCCAAGAATGGATAACTGGTCTTGGTTGGTGGAGTTGTGTCAATGGATTGCGGAAGAACAAATTACGGAATTAAAAGAAGCACTGATAAGTTCATGGGCCAATCCAACTTCATTGGTGCATACCGAAAAAGAACGCCCAGAATATGTAGCATTGTGCAAGATGTATGGTGAAGAACAAATTGCGGATTTGATTTTTGAAACAATGCTAGCGGCAAATAAAGCATGGAAGCAAGGATACCGAACTCGTTGCTGGGAATTGTTGCATCGACTTGAACAGCGAGAACGTTTAGTTTTGCTGCTGGAACAAACAATTTTTGATGAAGATGATTTGTTCTTTATAGATTTGCAAAGAGCAAAGCGTGATCTTGGCATTGTTCCGCACAGGCGGGAAGAGATTTTGTGGATTCGCGAGTTGGCCAAAGAAGAGTATGAATCATTTTGGGATGAAGCAGTGCAAGCCCTCGCAAAACTTGACTGGGAACTGCGCGACCGTATTGAAATGCGAGATGTTCCCATTACCGTTTCTTTGCAAAGACACGGAGGAGAGAATGCCTTTTCAAGATCAACAAATACAATACTCAATCAAATCGATACACGTATCAAAAATGAGAAACATTATTCTGAAACAGAAGGTGGTGGTTTGTACAGTGCATCGAGCGAACTACTACGTACTCACAAATCATCTTTAACATGGGGCGATGCGGTGACATTGGAAATATTGTTAAAAGCATTACATGTTCAAGAAGTGAGAGCGCATCTTTTTGATTATGCTAAACGGGACAATCTTGACGAATCGACGGAGTATGGGGGTGTTATTGCACTTGATGAGAAAGGTCGGTTTGAAATTTTAGAGTTTGAACCAAAAATCCGACACCATGACCGAAGATTTAATGCATCGCAAGATATGTTTGATGCTGCATACACGGCGTTGTTTCATTTTCATTTTCATGCCCAAAAATTACGCAATGGTGATCACGCTGGACCGGGCATGGGCGATAAAAATTATGCAGACAACACGCGTGCTAATTGTTTGGTCTTTACCTTCATCAATGAAAATACATTGAATGTCGATTTTTATCGACATGGCGGCGTAGTTATTGACGTTGGAACAATTTCAAACGAATGATTCGTCCGATTTCATTATTTTTACTCATTGGTCTTTTTATTGCGAACCGTGAGCCGGACTCAGCACATCAGCCAAATGTATTTTGGGCTTTGCTCTTTTTGATTATCGTACCATGCGTTGCCATACTTTCAGTTCAATGCTCAAAACATTCGAAGGCGATTCCGCTGTTTGCGACGATTGCGGTGCTTCTCTCTTGGCTTGTTGCAGTGTATTTTTTTTCATGGCCAACACTTGTTCATACGATTACACAAAATGTACTCCTTGCTGAAGATGTGCTCATAGTATTCCCTGCAATTTTTTGGCTTGTTGTTTTGTGGTTCGTGACATCCCCTATTTCCAACAGATTATCTTGGGTATCTCACCGTCTCAGATTAGACGTGTTTCTTTTATTGATTCCAGCGTTTTTTCTCTTGGCAGCAAGTAATATAGCAGTGCTATGTAGCGTTTCGGAAGAAAATGTTGAAATCATAGAACTCCTCGCATGCCCTATTTTGTTAGCCCTTGCGCCATTCTTTATTACGAAGATACTTTCTGCGAAGCCAATGAAAAATCACGAACTCAGCTCTTCAATCGTGAACATAGGTCGAATGGCTGGGGTTCGGCAATCTAACATTCTAGTTTGGAACACGCATAATCGAATCATGAATGCACTTGCGATTGGGATTATTTTTCAGCCAAAAACACTAGTGTTGACGGATAAACTTATTGCAAATTTAACGCATCAAGAGTTGCGTGCTGTAACCGCACATGAATTTGGACATCACAAATATTGGCATATTCCTTTTCTCATTATTACAACTGTTTCAGTACTGATTTGGTCAAACAAGTTGCTCAGTTTTATGGGTTTTGATATCGGAGGAGGGTTTGTTTTTGTCTTGCAATTGGTACTTATGGTTTCTGGAATAATCCTGCTGTCGAGATTGTTTGAGAGGCAATCGGATGCGTATGCAGCAGTCGCAATTTCAAAAGCATCAGGGAACGATTGTGTAACAGAAGAAGGAGCGAACTCTCTCGCGTCGGCACTTAGTGCAATTGCCCAAGCGCAGCACGTGAGTCCCAAACGGAATGATCCCTTTCATGGATCCATTGCCTCAAGGCAGCGAAATCTTGAATCTTTGGTTGGTTGTACCTTCTCTGCTATTCCAATTAATAAGAAAGTACTCTGGATTAAACTAATTATTTGTGTAAGTCTAGTTCTTGGTGTAGTCGTATGACAACCGAGAAACATCTATTTATGCACGGCGCGGGCAACCGTTTCTTAGTGCACCTTGGGGAGGGGAGCGTAGAAAAATTACTCAAGAATTTGAACGGCGCTGACGGGCTGTTACTTGTGCAAGAAGATGCTGAAGTGGATGCAGTTGTACAAATCATAAACGCTGATGGAAGTGAAGCGGAGCAGTGCGGCAACGGCTTGCGCTGCGTTGCCCTGCATCTCGTGCGAAGCAGGCTCGTTGATACAAATGAACTTCGTATTCGCACACTCGCTGGAGTGAGCAAGTGCGTTGTGCAAGAAGATCGCAATGAGGTTGAAGTGACGCTATGCGTCCCAGCCGTTGAATCTTTTACAATGCCTGCGTATCCAGACCTTGTGTTTGTGAATATGGGGAATCCAAACGCCGTGTACTGGACAGAAGAAAACCCACTTAAAGTACGAGAACAATTAGGAAATTTGATTTCTACAGAGGAACAATTTACTCGGGGTATGAATGTGCATTTTGCAAGGCGTGATGGTGAACAATACGCTACTTGTGCATCCTTTGAACGGGGTGTTGGAAAGACGCACGCGTCAGGAACTGGAGGAGCATCGATTTTTGTAGCATCGGGAGCAGCGGGTCCGTTTTATGTTTCAAGTGTAGGAGGAACGCTTACATATAGATACAACGAAGACGGCGAAGTCGTGATGTCGGGACCTGCTGGTTATGAGTGATGGATGAGAATTTCATTGGCTGTAACGATGACACTACAACCCCCTCTTAATTGAAATGTTCTTGGATGCGTACACTCATCCTCGATAGCGCTTGTAATTGTTTGAATTTTAGTAAAGGAAGCATAGTTGCCAATTACACGTTGTAGTGCAGCATCAATAACAGAGGGTTGGTGTTCTGCAAGGAAATGCCTATCCCATCCCTCTTCACTCTCAGGGACCATGTCATCAAATGCATCTGCAGCAGCGTGTAACATCGTAGAGGCATTTGCTGCGTGCATATCTGCGGATGTCCATAACTCACGAAGGACAGGAATAACATCTTTGCGAAGACGACCGCGAGGAGTTGAAGGGTCAAGGTTCGTTGGGTCTTCACACCATTGCACGTTTGCAAGTTCGCAGATGTGGATGAGTTCTTTTTTTTCTACGTGTAGGAGGGGGCGAGTGAGACTAACATTTGGACAGAGCGGTCGTACCTTGGCGATGCCGGAAAGTTTTCGTAGGCCGCCGCCGCGACAGAGTGCCATCAACATTGTTTCGAGTTGATCTTCTGCTTGATGCGCCACGACAACGATATTAATATCTAAAGCAGTCGCAATTTCACCTATCGCTTCGTATCGAACTTTTCTTGCACCTGCAGCGAGACTTCCATCAACTGGCTCAACTTGAACACGTTTTGAAATGCATTCAATGCCAATATGTTTACAAAGTTGTTCGACCATTTTCTGTTCAACATCCGCTTCAGGACGAAGACCATGATTAATGTGTGCTGCAACAACTTTAAACCGAGAGGTTTTCTGCATCGCAGCAGCGCAACAGAGAAGGAGAAGGGCAATAGAATCTGCTCCTCCACTCACACCAACGACAGTGTCCGAGTCCCACAATGCCTTGCGAACCGCCGCTACAAGTTTATGGCGACGAAGTTCAAGTGGGATCGCTTTCTTGTTCATGTGTTTACAGTGGAATTGTTTGGCCCAAGTGTTTGTACGCCATGCATGTAAGGTTGTAAACATTTGGGAACAGCAACAGAACCATCGGGCTGTTGGTGCATTTCAAGAAGTGGAATCAAAATCCGCGGGCTTGCGAGGACAGTGTTGTTGAGCGAATGAGCATAGACGGTGTTTCCGTCCTCGTCACGATACCGCATGTTTAATCTTCGGCATTGGTAATCGTAAAGTCGTGAGGCGGAATGCGTTTCACCCCAATCCCCAGAGGGCTTGCCGTTTGCGTCGAGTTCGCCGCGGCAAGGCATCCAGCATTCGATGTCGATCATGTCGGCATTTTTTGAACCCAAGTCAGCGGTGCAACATTGCAACAAGCGGTAGGGGAGTTCTAATTTTTGAAGGAGTTCTTCGACTATGCCAAGCATGCATTTATGCCACTGCCGACTTTCTTTTTTGTCAGCTTTGCAGATGACAACTTGTTCGACCTTATCAAATTGGTGGATTCGGTACAAGCCAGCGGTGTCGCGACCGGCTGCACCGGCTTCGCGCCTAAAACACGTTGATACGGTCGCCATTTTAATTGGGAGTTGGTCACTTGGGAGAATTTCGTCAGCGTACATGCCCATTAAGCCAACTTCGCCGGTTCCTGCAAGGAACAAGTCGTGTCCGGCACCTCGTTTTGATTCTTCGATGTGGTACGCTTGGTCGCGACCGGTTGGAAAGAAGCCCGTGCCGACCATGCACTCTTCGCGCAAGATGACTGGGACTGACATAGGTGTAAAACCATGTTCGTTTGTGATTAAGTCAAACGCAAAACGAAGCATTGCTTGGTGCAAGCGCATGCCATGTCCAGTCATCATGTAATGGCGAGTGCCAGACATTTTTACTCCGCGCTCAAAGTCCGCAAGTTCTAACTCTTTTACAAGTTCAAGGTGTGACTTTGGTTCAAAGCCACGGTTCGCTGCAAATGATTGGGCGAGATCGTAACTATCAGGTACCCAAGTTCGAAGTTCGACGTTGTCGTCAGCGCTTTTCCCTTTTGGAACATCCTCGTCCGCGGGTTGCGGTATTTGTAACAGCAACGCATTCCATTTTGGATCGATTTCAGAAATGGAATTGTCAAGACGCTGGATTTCGTTTTTAAGGGCGCTTGGTTTTGATTCGAGTTCTGCAAGTTGCGTTTCTAACTTGGCGCGTTGCACTTCATCGGCGCCCTTGAGTTGCCCTTTTAGTTTTCCAATTTGGGGACCAATTTCTTTTGAAATCTTTTTTTGCTCGGCGCGGTGTTCTTCTCGTTGCCGAGTGAAGAGTCGTCGTTGTTCATCGAGATCAAGCAACGCTGTGATGTCGACTGAGATATTTTTTTCTGCTGCACCATCGATAAAACGCTTGGGGTTTTCTCTGAGTTGTTTGATGTCAATCATGTATTGTTCGGTTTTTCTTTGAGTTCTGGGTGGGCAGCCCAGTGGAGTTTGTCAACTAAGGTGTTCCAGTATGAGCGGGCGGGATTCAGGACAATCGATAGCGAGTGCTTTGATTGTTGGACGTGCATGTTCATACCTTGTTTCATCGTGCAGTGTACTTGTCCATCGATCACAAGTGAGGTGCCCTCGTTGGCTTGTAGGACTTCAATTGTAATATTTGCCTTGCCGTCAAGAACAATTGGGCGAACTGCAAGTGAATGAGCAGCAATAGGGGTCAGGATGAAAGCATTTGTAGAGGGGTCCACAATGGGACCACCCGCGGAAGCATTGTGCGCCGTGGAGCCGGTTGGCGTTGCGACAATGACACCATCACCTCGAAGGGTGGGTGCAGGAATGCCGTCAATGGTGAGCCCAAGTTCCAAGAGCCGAAATGGTGCGCCTGCGGCAATCATCGCTTCGTTCATGGCGATGGTCGGTGGGCTTTCATCAACGGTGATATCCAAAAGCATGGCTTCTAAGATTTTTGGAGATTTTGAGAAGATGGCATGGCGATGTTCAATCAGAGAATCGACGTCAAACCTTGCGAGGAAGCCAAGCCGTCCGCTATTGACCCCAACAAGCGGGATTTTTTGTTGTGAGAGGACTCTGCCGTGCTTGATGAGCGTTCCATCACCGCCGATCGCGATTGCGAGCGATGCTTCATCGATTTCTTCAGGAAGAAACTCGACAACATCTGCAAGTTCCACCTCAAGGGTGGCCGCGATTGCGTCAACCTCAGGCTGCGATCTGTCTGCAAGCAACATAATACGTCTCAGAGCCATATTGTTGCATTGTACCCGCGATCTTGTGGTTTGACCCCGCGGAGGCTGACTCCACGGAGCCCTGACCCCGCGGAGGCAAAAAAATCTCAGAGGGGCAGAAAACGACCCTCGGGATAGTTTTTTTGTTAACCGACTAGCCCCTTGGTGAGGCGCATGAAGGCGGTCTCGAGGTTGACCTGTTCGCCCTGCATCGAAGTGATTCGGAAACCCTGCGCGATTAAGCGGTTGGGAAGTTCTGAAACATCGAGAGAAGAATTGGAATCGAGTGTCACGTCGATACGAGTTCGCCCGTTTTCAGTCACAACATCAACACAAGTAATGCCCTCAACCGTTCGCAGCATCGTTGCGGCATCTTCTGGACGTTCAGTCACCTCAAGGTGCACAATTTGACCAACTTTTGCCCGAGCAAGAATCTCGTTAACTTTCCCAGAGAAGAGCAATTTGCCTTGTTCGATAATACCTACGCTTGTGCAGAGTTCTGCAAGTTCATGCAAAATGTGCGAACTTATCAAAATCGTTTTGCCCATTCGATGCAATTCTTTTAATAGAGCGCGAATTTCAATGCGCGCTCTTGGGTCAAGCCCAGACGCCGGCTCATCGAGCAATAACACTTTTGGATCATGCAACAACACGCGAGCGATGGATAACCGCTGGCTCATGCCGCGGCTTAACCCAGCAACTTGTGACTTTGCTTTGTAATTCAAATCAGTAAGTTCAAGCACATCTCCAACGGCACGATGGCGTTGCGAACCACTCAGCCCGTAACACGTTGCAAAAAAATCAAGATATTCGTTGACGTTCATGTCGTCGTAGGAACCCATGAAGTCAGGAACGTACCCAATGACTGGTCGAATTTCTGGGTTCTGGTATCCAATTACTTTCCCGTCAACACGAGCCTCGCCCCAAGATGGTTTTAAAAGAGTTGCAAGAATTTTGATGGTTGTCGTTTTGCCTGCGCCGTTTGGTCCAATGAATCCATAGCACTCGCCTTCAGCAATCTCTAGATTAAGATTGTCGAGAGCGACGAGGTCGCCGAACTTTCTTGTTAAGTTTGTTGTCTGAATCATTGAGATTGCTCCAAAGGATACACCCAACGAACGATGGAAACACCCTCACTGTGTATTATTTCATCACCGCCAGATGTAATAGAAACTGGAATGGGTGCTCTTGGGAGAAATCCCATCACAATAATGCATGGTCGACTGAACCACTCTGCAAAATCTAATTCGCGTCCACCCTCGCGAATCGCGTGGTGGCTCTCTGGACCTTGTCGAGCCGCTGCACGTTTTTGATATGTGGGGGGAGTGAGGTGTGAATACACCGAGAGCATTTCCATTTTCTTTCGCCAGTCCTTTGCAGAGATTATATTTGCTCGGAACTGGTCTTTAATTTGATAGCGGTCTTCTGTGGCATTTGTAAACGAGGAGATATTACTTGCATATAACTCGTCAAGTTGTAAGTGCGAACCACTTTTCCATTTGGGCACTCTCCAGGCGTACGCTTTCTGTAATGGCTGCCCACTTTGATTTGAGGAAATCCATGTTGGCGAATCGTCAAGGGTCTCATCTTCGTCAAGGGTAGATGTTGGAAGTTGTTCGTGCGTTACCCAAATAATGGTGACATCTTGAAGGTGCGCGGTTGTGTTATTTATTATTGAACCGATCAATTGTATTGGATGTGCAGTGCCACGATCGTGCACGACTGTTGGAGGGTCATCAGGAGAAATACGGATGAGAGATTTGTAATAATCATGTTCAAGAATGCCGTTCCAATTGAAAGCAAAGTTCGCGGTGGTTGCTCTTGAGGGTTGGTCAAATGAATGCGGGACATGACTTACGTTCATGAGAACTTCACGTTTGTCAATAAAATCTGGCGACATTGATGCATCGGGAGGAGTCCACGGATAGAGTAAATTGTTAAGTTCGCCTTGTAGTGAAATTTCGGTCTTTCCAAACTGAGGGAGGAAGAGTGAAAACCAGCCAGTAACACGCTGTCCATTTCCTCCGTATACATGATCGATAACACTCACATGTTTGAGTTGGATTGGAACACCAGACGTACTCGCTGCGATAACCCACGCGCTAAATGTGAAGAGAACCGCAGAACTTACAAATAGAACCCAAGACCATTGCAATTTTTTTCTTCGGTGAAGTATGTAGTAACCAACGGGTCCTCCAATAAGCCAATACGAAAGAACAATAAGAAAAACAGTGCCTAGTTTTCCACTTGCAGTTGAGGACATGGCAATTTCTTGGGCAATCAACTTCCCCGCAGGTAGAGATACGATTTTAGGAATAGCAGGGGAGAGTTTGTCTGCATTTTTTAATTGTTGAATAGTGTTTTGAGTTGGGGTGTCATTCCGTTTCCCCAACACTCGATTCCAAAGGACGTCCGTTTCGGGCAAGCCAAGTGAAGCAAGTTGACCGTTTGTAAGATCAACACCAATGATGGTCACGGCACCAAAGCCGATTGTTTTTTGGACTGCGATGACCCTTCCACCTTCCAACCAAAGAGTTGGAACGATATGGTCATCCCACGCATCATCGACGTTTCCAAAAGTATGAATTGGAATATCTAACTTGGGCCAATGCAAGTTGCGTCCCAAAACAGAGTTAAATGAAGACAGCGGAACGGTCGTCAACTCTGGTTGAACGCCCTCAGTGAACGCTGCAAGCGGTGCGTTTTGCGCAGTAAATGCCCACGGGTCGCCAATGCTTGGCAGTGTGAGAATGAAGTGCCCGCCCCGCGAAACCCAATCGTGAAGCGCTTCTGTTTGCCTGAAAGTAAGTTCGGGTTTTGCATCAGCCCAAACGAGTGCGCCAAGGGATTGATAGCAAGGCCATGCATCTGGAAGATCATTTGAGGTGAGACCAGATACTACCTTTGCAGATTCTTGTTTAACTTCTGGAGTTGATGGCAAATAACCCCAAAGACCCAATCGCCTTGTTCCAACAACCGCGAACGATTCCATGCGTGTTTCAATAAAGATTGCACCGACCGATTGTGGAGAAAATTGCATGACTTCTAACTCGCCGGTGGGTTTGCTGTCTTCTAACTCCCTGAGCCGCACCGTCCAAGCAGTGTCAGGTTTGTCCCATCCCCTTGTTGGTGCGTAGAGCCACGTTGATGTTCCGCGCATTGGTGCAAGCGTGATTGGTCTTCCCCACAAAACCATGTCGCCATCAGCGTCAGGAACTTCCCATTGCACCCATGCTGCAACAGGTTCGTTCTTGTTTGATGTGACCGTTACATGTATTGGTGTAATGTCGCCTGCTCGCCAGTTGTTTCCAATGCCAACACTGTTTACTGCGATGGAATAATCTTCTGCACCGTACCCAAGACGGGTAGCGAGCAATAGAAACAAAATGCTATGGAGTGATGTTCGCATACGCTTCAAGGATCGTGGCTTGGGAAAGAATGCCGCGTTGGAAACAAGAAACCTCAAACTTTTCATTTGGAGCGTGGATTAAATCGTCATCGAGTGAAAAGCCAACCATGACGGTATCAACGCCAAGTATTTTTTGAAACTCTCCAACAACAGGAATGGAACCACCAGTTCCGATGAGCACGGCAGGATTTGGAAAGACGCTCGTAAGTGCATCGCTTGCTGCAGCTAGCCATGGCGAATCAGTCGGCACAGCAATTGCAGGTGCCACGCCAAAACTTTTAAAGTCCCAGCGGCATCCCTCTGGGGCTCGTGCTTCAAGAAAAGCAAAGAGTGCTTTTTCAATTTGTTCTGGCTTTTGATGCGCGACAAGTCGGCAACTAATTTTTGCGGTTGCTCTCGAGCCAATGACGGTTTTTGCACCTTCACCAGTGTATCCAGCACAGAGCCCGTTGACATCGCACGTTGGTCGTGCCCACAATCGTTCAAGGGTGCTAAATCCTTTTTCGCCAAACGTTGCTTTTGCGCCCGAACTTTCTAGCGTGAGTGCATCCGCATCACCTAGCGCGTTCCATTGTGCAACTTGTTCAACGCTCACCTCTGCAACATCGTCGTAGAAACCGTCAATTTGGATTCGACCATCGTCGTCGTGTAGTTGCCCGAGAATTTTAGCAAGGGCGTTTGCTGGGTTCACAACAGCACCGCCGTAACTACCGCTGTGTAAATCGTGCGATGGACCGTGGAGCGTTGCTTCAATATAAACAAGACCTCGCAAGCGGCTTGTAATTGCAGGAGTGTCTTCATCCCACATGCCAGTGTCGCATACGATGCATGTGTCGGCTTGCAAATCGTTTTTGTGTTTCGTTAGAAATGGCGCGAGAGATTCACTCCCACATTCTTCCTCGCCCTCAAGCAAGATGACTACGCGAACTGGAAGCGAACCGTGCACTTCTTTCCATGCGCGGATTGCTTCGACAAACGTCATAAGTTGTCCCTTGTCATCGGCTGCGCCCCGAGCCACGAATCTTTTTCCTCGTGGACCATCGACAACGGCGCCATCAAATGGTGGGACTGTCCATTCGTCGAGTGGTTCGACTGGTTGTACATCGTAATGCCCGTAGTACAAAACTCTCGGAGCATCGGGACCCGCACTGTCGTCGGTCGCAACAACCATTGGATGCCCTACGGTGTCGTGCATTGTTGCATCAAGTCCGATGGACTTTAAATCGTTTGTGATGTGTTTGGCACACCGACGAACTTCATTTTTGTATTCGGGGTCGGTGCTGATGCTTGGAATTTGCAAAAAAGTTTGGAGCCGCTCGATTGCACCATCAAAATCTTGTTCGATGTGCTCAAGGACTGGCTTTAATGAATCAGACATGCTGGCGCCTCGTAATCTTCGTTTTCAGTGGCACACTTAATGATGCCATTCTCAATCGCAACGACGAGAGGAGTTCCAATAATCCAATCTGTGCCGATGCGCAACTCTGTTTTGTCACAATCGAAACAGGGGTTTTCGAACGCACTGTCGTAATCGAAGCCCTCAGCAGATTGAGGGATTGCAACGAGGGTTGTTGGTATTGTTGGAAACTCAAAATATTCCCAAAGTAACGCCTCGCAATGGTCACACGAGAGTGAATAAAAAATGATGTACTGTTTTCCTACGTGAATGTCACGCGGCCATTCCTTGACCCAGCCGAAGAGTTCTACGTCATCGACGGACTTCCCCGTCCAGTCCGCAATGTTCTGGGGATACCACGAAGAAGGAAGCGTTGGCAGAGCTGGGTCAACATTGTTGCCGTTGTCTTTATTTTTCGCATACATGATGGTGTTGAATGTAAACAGCCACGCAAGAATAATAAAGAACGTGGCAGCAATTGGCGCGCGTTTTCCTTTGTTCATGTGACATTTACTTACTCGTGGCTTGCAAACAACGATACCAATAAGAAGTGCAAAGTCGATGGCGAACATGATGGTGGGCGAAAGTGATTTTTTACCGAAGCACCCACAACTTTCATAATTGCCGTACCCGAACATTTCAACGCTGAGTACAACCAAAAATACGCCGAGCATCATGACGGCAGAGATACGTGCTAATTTTGGAACGAAGAGCATCAAGCCAACGAAGAAAAATTCAATACAAACGAGAATTGCAAGAAGTAGATGGTGGTCTTGAAACCCAACGATACCGCCTGCGTCAAGAACCGATCGAGGCAAGGATTTAGGACTCCCTCCGAGTACTTTTTGCATGGCACCATAAATAATCCAAGCTGGAACGACAAGCCGAACGAGTAGCGCACCAATCCAACCGATAACAACGGGCTGCTTTGGAGCAGGAGTGTTTGATTCTGTCATAGTAGGATTTTAACGGAGGAATGGGCTTAGCGGCGTTTTCGGCGGCGATTCATTATGAGTACCGTGAGCATCATCGCGGCTGGAGGTGCTGGAATCACCATGCCTGTAAAGACAGATGATCCATCAACTTTGAAGCCGTTTGAGGAAACGATTTCCCAGCCATTGGTATCATTCCACCCAACAAATTGGAATGCTTCTGCATCAATTGCTCCGCCATCTCCATCGAGGTTTGTAAACGAATAGGAAACGGCGTCACCAAGGGTAAGATCAGTCCATGCAAAGCCATCACCACTCCCAGCGCTGCCCCAGACGAAGGTTGCGCCAAGTGTTTGCGAACCAAATGGTGGCTGTATAAGTTGCCAGGAATCTTGGTCGGAATCGTTGATAAACATTCCAAGTGCACTCGAAGCGGTACTTGTAATGCCAAGTGACGCATTTGTTCCGTTGTCACCTTCACCAAGTTCCTCATCAATAAGGGTTATAAACGACAGTCCTTGGGAAGTATTGACCGGAAGGAGGGTGATTTTGCCATCCGTTGTGATTCCCCAATTGTTCAATGTTGCATGTGCAATAGCAAGATCAGCGGATGAGAGGTATGGCGATGATGTATCAAAAAGACCCATGGAATGTGCATTTAAATCAAACGAACCAGAGCCGTTGCTTATTTGGATAACACCTGCACTTGTTGGAGCAGCAACAATGCAAGTGATAATCGTCGTTGTGAATAAACTTCTGATTCGCTTCATAAAAACTCTCTAGTTGCCACAAAAATGGGCACTATGTCTTCCTCTTCGGCATCTCTATGTGTGCTTCTAAAGTGTTGGAATCATTCCTTTTGAACGTGGTTCGGTTTGTGCGGATTAGCTTGGAAAAATGGCAATTTAGGCAATATGTGTTGGTTGTATACCACGTGAATTGTGTTCTGGCGTACTATGTTGACCATGGTATTAGCGGGAATTTTGAATGTAGTGAGCGCAGCTCCAACACCGACGGCGATTGATGCTTGGGTTGATGCATTGGATATTGCTTGGCTTAAGGGCGAATTCATTGGCATGGAATATTGGAAATGGGCTGCAATCATTTTGATGATTGCAATCGGTTTCGCAGTTGATCTCATTGTTCGATTTTTGTTGCGTATAGTCCTTCGCTCAATAACGAACTCTGAGACGCAAGATGCGGCCTTAATCACAATTATCAAGCGCGTTCCTCGACCTGCAGGAGGTGCAGCCGGAGGAGCGATGTGGTTGATTCTTTTGCCGTTAATTGGATTACCCGAGGGAGTCTCATATATTCTTCAGCCAGCGGTTCATATTTACATCACCCTTGCGTGTATTTGGTTTGGGTTTAGAGGCACGGACTTAATTGCGTGGGTCGCACATCAAAAAGCCGCGAAGTCAAAAAACAAGTTGGACGATTTGCTTGTTCCGCTTCTACGAAAAACACTTAAAGCAATCGTCATAGTGTTTGGCATAGTCTACTTAGCGGATAGTATGCAAATTCAATTGGCGCCGATTATTGCTGGCTTGGGAATCGGCGGTCTTGGGTTTGCGTTTGCTGCAAAAGATACGATTGAAAACTTCTTTGGTTCAATTACGGTTATTCTTGATAAACCATTTGAGATTGGCGATTGGGTGATTGTTGACGGAGTCGAAGGAACTGTTGAATCGGTGGGGATGCGTTCAACAAGAATTCGCACTTTTTACGATACTGTTGTTACGATTCCAAACTCAATTTTGGTGACAACAAAATGTAATAATTATTCCAAGAGACGGTACCGTCGTTGGAAACAGATGGTGAGTATTGGATACGCAACGCCACCAGATAAAATAGCAGCTTTCTGCGAAGGTATCCGTGAACTTCTACGCGTGCATCCATACACACGTAAAGATTATTATCAAGTTTGGTTGAACGAATTTTCCGGATCAAGTTTGGATGTGTTGGTCTATGTGTTTTGGACAGCGCCCGATTGGCAAACTGAGTTGCGCGAGCGGCATCGATTTATGCTCGACATTATTCGGCTTGCTGGAGATTTAGGCGTTGAGTTTGCCTTTCCTTCACGGACGGTCTACTTGCGAAGAGAAGAAAACTGGGAGAATGGACCCGAGAAAATTTCCGCAATGCGTCCTGAGGGTTGGATGGAAACTGCGGAAGACGAAGGTCGAAACCTTGTTGAAGAGTTCACCGCGGACGATGATTGGCGTAAACATTTGCCTCCACCGTACCGATTCACCGGCGCAAGAGATGGCGGAAATGGTGGCGGAGAAGGCGGAGAGGGTTAAGCAAGACACTTCTCCGTGCAATGTGAAATCATGTGCACGAGATGTGTAATGTCTTCTTGTGTGTGGAATGGTCCGAAAGAAACGCGAACGGTACCACCGAGAGTATCTGTTCCCATAGTTTCGTGTGCATGGGGCGCGCAGTGCAAACCACTTCGCGAGCAAATGCCCGATGCTTGTTCAAGTTGTTTTGCAATCTCTTGGGGACACCCATCAAAAACTAAGGAAAAAACGGCGCACCGATCTGCTGTGGTTTGAGGGCCAACAATGCGAACTCCATCAATAACAGTTAGTTCTTGGATGAATTGTTCCGAGAGTGCCTGTTCTTTTTTATGGAGATTGGAAACTCCTTTCTTAAGGATCCATTGAACACTTGCGACAAGCCCCGCAATCCCAAGCATATTGTGCGAGCCGGATTCGTATTTATCAGGGAGGGTTGTTGGTTGGATGGGATGTTCGCTTTCGCTTCCAGTACCGCCGGTTCGCAGTGGACGCATGGATTCTTCCATGCCCTTGCGCATGATGAGGGCGCCAGTGCCAAGTGGACCCAGCAATCCTTTGTGTCCTGGAAATGCGAGCAAGTCAATCTTCATTGTTTGGACATCAATAGGTGTGTGTCCCATCGTTTGTGCAGCATCAACAAGAAATGGAATATCTCCACATAGGTTTCCGATTGTTTTGATATCTTGCAGCGACCCTGTGACATTTGACCCATGTGCAACAGCGACAAGACGCGTGTTGTTTGTGATGGCGCGTTGCACCTCTTCGGGGTTTACAGTTCCAGTACTTGTGCTTGCAGGGACAACGGTGTACGTAACCCCTAGTTTTGAAAGTTTGTGTAATGGGCGTAGCACCGAGTTGTGATCCATCGCCGTTGTGACAATGTGTACGGGCTCATTTTTTTCAAGAAAATGCTGCGCAATGCCGTTGATGGCGAGGTTCAGCGCATCGGTACAGTTGTGTGTAAAAATACAGTGTTTTGGCGATGCTGCATTGACAAGGGAGCAAAGAAGTGCACGACAAGTGTCAAGTATTTCAGTTGCATCAACAGCTTTGGAATAGGCACCTCGTCCAGGACTAGCACCACACTGTTGTTGATACTGAACTATCGCATCTAATACAACATCTGGTTTTGGAAATGAAGTTGCGGCGTTATCAAAATACAGTTGCATGAATTAGACAGTGATTGCTTCGAAGGGTAAATCGTGCGCTTCGGCAACGGGCTGATTTGTAAGAGTTCCACGGTGTGTATTAATTGCATTTGCGAAATGGTGGTCGTCGCTTGCAAGTTGTACAGCGGAGGATGCAGCAAGTTTAATAATCCATGGCATGGTAGCGTTGGTCAATGCTTGGGTTGATGTCCTTGCAACCGCGCCGGGCATGTTGCCGACACAGTAGTGGACAACGCCGTCGACGGTATAAATTGGATCGGAATGTGTTGTGACCTTTGCAGTTTCGACACAACCGCCTTGGTCAATTGCAACGTCGACAATGACAGACCCAGTTTTCATGTGGGATAAATCTTCGCGACGTACGAGGTTTGGCGCTTTTGCCCCGGGAATTAAGACCGCGCCGATAACGAGATCTGCCCACGCCAAGTGGTCACGAATTGCTTCGGGGTCTGAGTAAATAGTCCTACAATTTGCAGGCATAAATTCGTCAAGTTGTCGCATTCGATTAATGTTGATGTCCATCATGACAACGTCTGCGCCCATGCCTGCTGCAACACTTGCAGCGCACGTACCAACAACACCTCCGCCAAGAACTAAAACCTTGCCGATTTCAACACCGGGTACACCCCCGAGCAAGATGCCGCGACCTCCTTGTGGACGTTCAAGATATTTAGCGCCTTCTTGCACAGAAAGTTTTCCAGCGATTTCACTCATGGGTGTCAACAACGGTAGGTGGCCGTGGTCATCGGTGAGTGTTTCATACGCAACTGAAATACAACCTTGTTCAAGGCAACCAACCGTCAATGCGCGATCGGCAGCAAAATGGAAGTACGTAAAGACCGTTTGTCCGTCGCGAATCAAAGGAACTTCTTGGGGTTGCGGTTCTTTGACTTTAACAATCATGTCAGCGGTTGCCCAAGCCTCTTCAGCAGTTGGGACAATTTGGGCTCCAGCCGATTCGTAGAGCGAGTCTTCGTACCCGCTTCCAAGTCCAGCGCCTGCTTGAATGAGAACGGTATGTCCATTTCTGGTGAGTATCTCAGCGCCAACTGGGCGCATGCCTACTCGATACTCATCTTTTTTTACTTCGGTTGGTACACCTACAATTGTCATGACGAATCTCCTTGATTTTTCATAATCTGGCGTATGATATCGACACTTTGCTCACTCGACCAGCGATACCCCGCATCTGGTACACTCATAGACCCTAGGAAACGCTCTTTAAGGAGAGAATCAAAAGATGTTACGTAGATTTATTTGTTTTACAGCCCTCTTGCTATGCACAACGTACCCCGCTCCAGCAGATAGCCGAGAGGTTGTTATTGAATCACTCAATTCTTCATCATCGATGGATGTGAGCGATGATGCAAAAACATGGAAAAACTTTTTTGATGGTTGTCTCAAGATTACTCCCCCCCCAACTCCGCTGAGCGACTCTTTTAACATGAACACCATCTGGCCTCGGATGGTTGGCTGGAATGACATCGCAACATGGGCTGCTCAGAACGAACACATGGAAGAAGTTTTTCTTGAAACAACAAGGAGTGCAATTATTGGGTTGCCTTATGGCAGGGAACATGTTCCTGCGGAATATGTTGCTAAAAATATATTTGCTGACATCGGAGTGGATGGAAGTTTGAATAGTTATGACTTCGGATATATTAATACGGTAAAACTTGCTTGCCTTTGGGCAACAGCACAATCGTATGTCTTGTTTGAAGAGGGCGAAACGGATCGAGCGCTATACCTGATGATGTCAGAAATGATCGTGCTGCGAAAATTTTGTGATCGCGAATTCCTTAAAGAAAAAATAACGTTTATGGAAATGCTCGGTGACGCATTGTCCAATTCTCGAGATATGTTTTACACATACCAAGAAGAGATTAAACCAACGCAATTTAGGCGAGTTGCGATGGATTGGATTCCAAACATTCGAATTGGACCCACATCCTTGCTCATGCCCGAAGGCGATCAGATTTTAAGTGAAGCGTTACTGTCGGAATTATTTAATCTGCAGGGCATGGCCGATGCAGCAAAATTTAATGAAGTGCTTACACAGATGCAGGTTGAAGTTGAGCCGCTCACGGGGTTTGGGGCGACGAGATTTTGGACAACAATGGCGGGGTTTCATCGTGGCAAGGGCGACTCAATAAAGCGGATGCGCATGATTTACGATGATTGGTGGAGGCGCTGGAAGTTGAGATTTTTTCACCCAATGCTTTCAACTCCCACGCAATTTGAAAATGCAAACGCGGTGAACTATGCCGCTGTGAAAATGATTGTTCGGGATACTGAGGAGTTGTTTAAAGAACGAAAAACGTTGTTGACGCAACTCAATGGTACGATTGTTTCGGCAGCGCTATGCGGATATAACAATCAGTTTGGTGGGTTTCCCTCAAGCATTAAGAAGATGTACGCGCAATTTCTTCACCGTATTAACAACTTGGATCCTATGCGTAAGAACGAGATGCGAGATGAATCTGACTGGGAACTTTACACAGGATCTGCAGGGAAGTTTCATTATCGATTGATTCATAAAAAGACTATGGTGAGCACGCTCCTTGGAAATGTTCCTATTGCAGGCGGCGAATGTCTTTTGTATGGCATTTCGGTGAATGAAGAGAATGATGGTGGACTTGACGCTGATCTTGAAACAATTATTTGGCCTCCACTCAAATCACTTGAGCGAAGAGCGGGACTATTGAACTAAATATGTCCGAAGTAGAAAACGTTGTCATCATTGGAAGCGGACCTGCGGGATGGACGGCAGCGATATATGCTGCACGTGCTGACCTAAAACCGATAGTATTTGCAGGAGTCCCCAAAACGTCGCCATCGATTGTGTTGCCGGGGGGGCAATTAATGTTGACAACTGAAGTTGAAAATTATCCCGGCTTTCCTGAGGGAATTACAGGTCCAGATATGATGGCGAATTTTCAAAAGCAAGCCGAGCGTTTTGGTACGCGTATGCGTGGCGAAGACATTGTTTCCTGTGATTTTTCAGAGAAACCATTCAGGCTTGAAACGAATAAAGGAGAGACTGTACTCGCGAATGCTGTCATTATTGCAACTGGTGCCACCGCAAATTGGCTCGGATTAGAGAACGAAATGCGACTTGCACGAACTGGCGGCGGCGTGAGTGCTTGCGCAGTATGCGATGGTGCGTTGCCCGCGTTCCGCGACCAGCCTCTTGCAGTTGTTGGTGGTGGAGATAGTGCCCTTGAAGAAGCAAGTTACTTAACGAAGTTTGCATCGAAGGTGTACATCATTCATAGGCGCGACGAATTCCGTGCGTCCAAAGCAATGCAACAACGAATTTTTGATGCGCAAAACGCGGAGCCAGTTTGGAATAAAGTAGTAGAGGACGTTCTCGGTGATGAGGTTATAACGGGTATCTTGTTGAAAGATACCGTCACGGGTGAGGAATCAACGCTTGATGTTCGTGGAATGTTTGTCGCGATTGGTCACACGCCAACTACCGAGTTTCTCGATGGATCTGGAGTAGAGCTTGATGCCGCAAAATATATCAAACTTAATTCTCGCGGCAGCAAAACCAATATCGAAGGCGTGTTTGCTGCAGGCGATGTTGCAGATTCCGTCTACCGCCAAGCAATCAGCGCAGCAGGCATGGGCTGCCAAGCCGCCATCGACGCCGAACATTATTTATCAAACGACTAAAGTGACTGTCACTTTGAAAGCGGAAACGCAGCACTTCTTAACTTGCGTAACACCACCGACTTAGCATTGTGACTGTCACTTTGAAAGCGGAAACGCAACACGTCTTAACTTGCGTAACACCACCGACTTAGCATTGTGACTGTCACTTTGAAAGCGGAAACGCAGCGCAAGGTGGCTGTTACTCATTAATCCGGCGCTAAACGAGTAATAATCTTCGCGCCAACAGCATCGCCCCAGACATTGACGGCAGTTCGGCACATATCGAGGATTCGATCCACGCCGATGATGATGCCAATAGCCGCAACAGGCAGTGGTCCATCGGGCGAGCCAGTCAAATTCATATTCACAGCAGATATTACAATGACCATTGTGACCAAGCCAGCCGATGGAATGCCTGCTGCACCAATTGCAGCAAGTGTTGCAGTGATGACAACGATGAGTAGTTGCCCAAACTCTAACTGAATCCCAAAAAGTTGAAACAAAAAGACCACGGCAACGGCTTCGTACAACGCCGTGCCATCCATGTTGATGGTTGCTCCAAGTGGCAACACAAAGTTCGCCGCACGTTTTGAACATTCACCCTCGCTCTCTGCGGCGTCGATGGTGACGGGCAACGTTGCTGAACTTGAATCGGTGCCAATAGCGGTCATCAGCGCACGTTTCATTCTCCACATAAAACAGTACGGTTGGTGCTTCATGCCTGTGCAAAGCCAAAGCACAAGCGGCAAAACAAGGAAGCCGTGAATTGCAAGCCCAACGAGCACGGTGGTCATGTACCAGCCAAGTGGACCAACTATGGATTCAAAGCCAATTTTTCCAACCGTCCATGCAACGAGAAAGAACACACCAATTGGCGTCAACCAAATGACCCAGCGGACTAAAATCATTAAGCCCTCAAAGCATGCGTTGCAAATATCTCTCGCCGCTTTTGTTTTGTCACCACCGGCGGCAAGCGCAAGTCCAAACGCGATGGCAAACATAATGACGCCAAGGGGACGGACTTTCACCATGTCTTCAAAAATATTAACAGGCACAAGTTGATACAAAATATTCATCCACGCGGAACCAAGTGAACGGGTTGCGCTTTCTCCAGCAGTAAAATTGCTTGCGGTTTCGCGAAGTGACTCTTGTATTTCAGGTGCTAGGACGCCTGGGGAAATCCACGTCACAAGTACAGTGCCAAGCGTGACCGCCATAAACATCGTGGCGAGGTAATAGACAAGGGTTGCTCCACCGACAACGCCAAGTTTTGACGGGTCGCCGATTCGGGTGATACCAGAAATGACGCTGAAGAAAATCAACGGAATAATGAGAAGTTTCAGCGGTCGAATCAACACAAGATCGCCAGCGGCTTTCAGCCAGTGATCACCATCGACGATCGCACCGGCTGCATGTAAGCCATATTCGCCAACAAGTGCGCCAGCAACAAGCCCAACAAGAATAAGAAACGTCAAGATATTCGTGCTTCGATGTGTCATGCGTTGTACCCTACCCGAAATGAGTGGCATTGCAGGCATTTTGAGACGTGACGGGGGACCCGTTCCCAAAAAGTGGGGAGATTTGCTTGAGCGTGCGCTCATGATTGGCGGTGGCATTTCCTCGCGTTTTGAGGATTCCGTACCAGTCGAACACGGCGACCTTCAGATTCTTCTTCTGTCGGGGGTTTCGGGGTCTGGTTCGGGGGCGATTTCAGGGTCTGACCCCAGAGTGGTGGATGGAGACTTGGATGGGGAGTGTGCTCTTGCCCATTGGAACGAGGATACGTTAGAACTTGAACTTAGGCGAATGGGTACAGGTCAGAAGTCACTCTATTGGTTTGATTTGGCAGAGGTGGGGGATGGACTCTTGTTTTGTACAAACCCATTGCCACTTCTCAAAATTGCGCGTGAGTTGGAGTTACAGAACGACTATTTTACGCAGAGCGTACATGAATATTTACAAGATGGGTTTGTTACCGAGGGCGGAGGGCTTCTCTCACCGATTTGTTCTATGCCAGTTCAGCCACTCCCTCAGAATTGCACGAAAAAAACAAGCGAGTTGCGTTGCGATTTTATCGCAACACCAGCGGAAGATGTGCAAACATTGGTGCAACTTTTAGGCAAACCGTTTGCTGACCCAGCATTGCTTTCGACATTACAACAATACCGCTTCGCAAAAGAAATGGGTACGAGTGTCGTAGACGGTTTAGTAATTCTTGAATCAAAACAATTATTTAATCGCTTTTTATCAACATCGCCGACAGAAAAACAGAAGGTGATCCAGAGACACATTGCAAGAAGAATAGAACTTGGAGCGATAGCAAGTTACGTTGGTGCTGCGTTGTCGATTGCACCTGACCTGAAGAGAATAGAACCTATTAAATTTCCGCTTTCATCGTGGCTGCGAAGCCCGCAAAGTAGTTTGGGGCAACTTGCTGGTGATGTTTTTCATTCTGAACACACCTTTGAGAATCTTCCAATTGAGAAAAAGGCAGTATTAGAAATGTTCACTGCGCATCAACAAGAAACGCAAGACCATGCAGAAGAATTATTTGCGTTGCTTACGCTTGCTCTGTGGTCTCGGCTGGTTCACGCATAATGATTCCGAGCTCGTCGAGTTGATTTGGGTCAGCAATTCCGGGTGCTTCGCACATAAGGTCGGCGCCTGTTTGAGTTTTTGGGAACGCAATGACGTCGCGAATATTGGTTGTGCCAATCATCATCATGACAAGGCGGTCAAGACCAAACGCTACGCCGCCGTGTGGCGGTGCACCAAATCGTAGTGCATTTAAGAGGAAGCCAAACTTGTCTTCGGCTTCTTCGTCAGACAAGCCAAGGAGTCCGAATACTTTTGATTGTATTTCGGGGGTGTGAATACGGATTGAACCACCGCCGACTTCGGCGCCGTTAATCACGAGATCGTAACCTGATGAAAGACAATTTTTGGGGTCGGTTTCAAGGATGTCAAGATGCGATGCAAGCGGTGCAGTAAACGGATGGTGTTCACTGACCCAGCGCTGCGAGTCTTCGTTCCAGTCAAACATTGGAAAATCAATGACCCAAAGCCCTCGGAACAGGCCTTCTGGAACTAAGTCTAGTTCTTCTGCAACGGCGAGACGTACTTCGCCAAGGGCGGTGCACGCGACGCGGTACGAACCAACACCAAACATGACGATGTCGCCATCTTCAAGGTCAAGGGCTTCAACAAGTTCATCTTTGATTGGCGTGACGAATTTTGCAACACCTGTGACGAATTCACCATCTTGGTATTTCACAACAGGAAGTCCACCTGCGCCGTACGTTTTTGCAATTTCTGCGTACGCATCCGTCTTCTTTCGGCTGAGTTTTTCAGCACCGCCCGGAACGCGCATTGCTTTGACAGCTCCACCGGAATCGCATACTTCGTTGAACACTTTGAAGTCGGTTTTACTTGCGAGTTCGGTGACGTCTTTCAGTTGCAAATCAAAACGGATGTCTGGACGATCTGAACCGTAATTGTCCATCGCATCTTTCCACGACATTTGTGGAAGTTCGCCTAAATCAATGCCGCCAACTTCTAAATACAAGCCAGTAGCAAACTCACTCATGATTTCAAGAATGTCATCTTGTTCGACGAAACTCATTTCAAGGTCAATTTGTGTGAACTCTGCTTGTCGGTCAGCTCGTGGATCTTCGTCGCGCAAACATTTGCAAATTTGTAAGTATTTATCGCAACCAGCGACCATCAAAATTTGTTTGAATATCTGCGGGCTCTGAGGAAGCGCGTACCACTGACCTGCCTGATGCCTTGACGGAACAATGAAGTCTCTTGCACCTTCGGGAGTTGGGGTAATCAGGAGTGGTGTTTCAATTTCAAGGAAATCGCGGTCGGCAAAAAAGTTTCTTGTGAACTGCGTAATCTTATGTCGCAACTGAAGAATCTTTTGCATTTTCGGGCGACGCAAATCGATATAGCGGTATTTAAGTCGGTGTTCTTCACCAATCTTGTCCGCGTCATGATCGTCCGGAAGAATCGGTAGTTTTGCGGTTCGGTTAATGACTTCGATTTCTTTGGCAACGAGTTCAATTTCACCAGTGGAGAGTTTTTCATTGGGTTTGCCATCACGCACGCGGATTACACCTTTGACACTGACGACATCTTCTCGCCTCAACGATGCGCCTAGATCCATCACATTTTCGGGGGTGTCTTCGGCGTCAAAGACAACTTGGGTCATACCGTATCGGTCCCGTAAATCGATGAATACAAGCCCTTTGCCTTGGTCGCGGTAGGTGTTTACCCAGCCACTTAAAGTAATTGAATCCCCATTGTTCTCTTTTCGGGGGTCTCCGCATGTACATGTTCTTTTCAGCATTTTGTTATTGTACCAGACCTCTAATAGACCTCGATTGATACACATGGATTCTGGCAAAACAAAATTGATTCTGATGACCGCCTTTGAACCAAGCGGCGACGCGCTTGGTGCCATGGCAACGCGTGGCTTGAAGGATATTGATTCTGATATCAATGTAGTTGGTCTAGGCGGCTCGCGGATGGAATCCATGGGTGTTGAACTTCTAGAACACACCACAAAAGAAGCTGCGATGGGAGTTGGCGCAATTTTCGAAGTTCGGCGAATCAAGCAGCTTGTTGGTTTGGTGGAGAAATGGATTGGTAAAAACAAACCGGACGTTGTTGTTGCGGTTGATTCCCCCGCGGCAAATTGGCCAGTTTGCAAAGTTGCAAGGAAACATGGTTGCAACGTTGTGCATCTTGCAGCTCCCCAACTCTGGGCGTGGGCACCGTGGCGAATCAAGAAAATGAAACGGCTGAGCGACCACGTCATGTGTTTGCTTCCGTTTGAACCAGAGTGGTTTGAGTCGCGTGGTATGCCTGCAACATTTATTGGGCATCCTGCGATGAAAAAAGCAGAATTGAAAAACCTCCATCTACCACAAGGCGAACCAAACATTGTGCTTTTGCCGGGTTCACGCGAACGTGAAATATTAAAAAACCTTCCTATGCAACAAGAAGTGCTCAGTCGGATTTGTTTGGAATATCCAACAACTGAAGCGGTGATCGCGTGTCGTGGTGAAGATGTCAAGCGTGTTACTCCGCTAGCAAATGGATTACAAATTGTCTCGGATGAATTGCCGAGTGTGTTGGAATGGTCAGACTTAGCACTGAATGTTTCGGGCACGGTTTCACTGCATATTATGAATCAAGCAACGCCAATGATTGGTATGTACAAAGTGAATCAATTGTCGATGCTTGGGTCAAAAATAATGTTGAACACGCCTCATCGGTTACTGCCCAACTTGATTGCAGGCAAGCGAATTGTTCCAGAGTTTATTCCTTGTGGAAACATTGCTCACCACATAGCAGATGTCGCACTCGAGTTGCTTAAAGACGAGGATTCGATGCATAAAATGCAAGCCCAACTTCAAAACGAAGCAGCGGTCTACTCGCAACATAATCCAAGCAAAGAAGCAGCAGAGATTATTCTCCGTTTTGCTGGCAACTACACACAATAAACTATCCCGAGGGTCGTTTATTGTGTCTCGCCTCTTTTCAGTTTACTTGTTGACCCCAGTATTCTGGTGGCGATTCCCTCTTCTGTATTTTTTTTACATCGTGACCTTACACAAAAGTAGCCGTGGACTTCTTAGACAAACCCTAGTTGTATTCTCCGCGCCTCAGCGGCTCTGCGGCGATAACAAGGAATGGAAATTAGTTGCGAAGCTTGATTAAGTGTGACTGTCACCCTTGTTGAACTCGCCTCGTTTGAGTTTTCCAACATACGTGTGATACGCGCGCATTGCCTTTGGTCCATAGATCCACATGATTGGAATATTTGCAACAAGCATGGCACCTAAGCCGAGCGTTGTCCACATGTCGAGTTCAGCGTCGGTGGTAATGAATCCGATTGTTGAAACCGCAACGAGCACTGTGTAAGCAATTCGATAGAACGTCACGGCGAAAGTCGAGACAGCACCCTCCTTACCGAAAATATAAATGACACCTTGTTCGCCATAATAACTCCAAGAAATCATGGTAGAAATCGCAAAGAGCCAACACGCTATCACGACGAGCCACTTGCCAAGTCCGGGAATGGAACGATCAAACGCGTGCGCTGTCAAACTTGCTCCGGGATAATTTGCCCAGATACCTTTACCAATCAACGTCACGGGGATTTGGTTATCATTTTCATCTAGTTCAAGGTCGATAGTGTTCCAGTGAACAGCAAGTACGCCATCGTCATTCGCAACGACAGTGCCCTCGACGCGATGCTGATGGTTTCCAGTGTCACTGTTTGGACTTGCGTTTATCATCATGAAGACCGAGTCGTTCAATGACCAGCCAGTTTTATCTTCGTCAACAAGATTTGTAGTTTTTGCCTTTTCGTTTTTATGTGGTAGTGCTGGTGTAGTGAGTGTCCACGCATCACCGTCGAGTTCAAGGGTGATGGGAGCATCATCGGCAAATGTTGCTTCGGCACCACGGTTCCATGCGCCAGTTGCGAGGATGATGAGCGCTGTCACTGTACAGACAACAAGCGTGTCAACGAATGGACCAAGTCCAGCAACGATTCCTTCGCGAACGGGTTCTTCGCATTTTGCTGCAGCGTGCGCAACGGGCGCGGAACCCTGCCCAGCTTCAGAACTGAAGAGCGCGCGCTTGATACCCCACATCATGGCGTAGCCAAATGTACCACCGATGAATGCACCTTCTGCAGAAGCGTCACCAAAACCGAGCCCGTACTTAAAGATTTCCATGATGATTTCTGGAA
>CAZAZD010000014.1:0-47414 GCA_964489535.1 uncultured Isosphaeraceae bacterium | reverse complement strand
CCTGTGACTTCTTCGGTGTAAACGAAGCGCTCTAGCCAACTGAGCTAATGGCCCTTGGTATCAGTTTACGTCTCAGTTGAGTACGGCCTGAAGGGTTCTATTGTACCAGTTTCTTCGCTGTAAAGTAGGGCGCGGTGCATACCTAGGCGAGATGCATCTGGCATATCGATAAGGTTTGTAGAATCGTTCGCACCCATCTGCAGGAGCACCCGCATATCAAACTCGCGAAGTGATTGCCTGTCGAGTGCTCTATTAAGATTGGCGAGTGTGTCGGTTGCGATAATCGTGTGCATGCCAAGCGTCGGACCTTCCTGGAGAAGTTCTGCAAGAACTTGCGCAGGGGTCTTTGGTTTGTCTTCGCCGCCAACCGAGAATCCGAAATCGTTTTCATCTCTTCTTAAATCTCGGAATCGATGTAGCGCATTGATGACAAGGAACATCGCCGGCGCGTCGGTTGCACCATCTGACATCCTCCGTTGTAACTCAGAATAAATGGAAGTCATGGCTCTTTCTACTTCGCGAACACCAACTGTCGTAACGGTGCATTCCATATTGTGTGCGATTGCATCGATCATTCCTGCGTGAGTATTGTCAGCAGGTGAACCGTCAAGCAGTGTGAACGAAGCATCGTTCTTGTTGTATTGTGCTTGCAAGGATTGTAATGAACTTGCAATCATGCCAGTTGTTGTCTCATCTTGTTGCCCGACGATAAGTAAATTGCTCGCAGATGCTGCGCGGAATGTTGCAAAGGTATCTTCCTTGATTGCCATCGCCCCACCAAGCCATACTTTTGCAGCGATTGGATTGGTGCTGTTTGTTGCTGAGGTAAATGCGGGATTGTTATTGAGGTGCAAGGGCTGATTGCCTTCGTACACAACCAGCTCGCGATGTTGTCCATTGTCGCGCGACACTAGATTCGCAATGAGATTCTCACGAGTGTTTTCATTGAGCCAAACAACTTGAAATGGGGAGTTGCCTTCGATGTTACCAGCTGCGTCGTTATAAATTGCATCGCCCGGACGTGAAAGTAAACGCGCTGCAGCATTATCTTCGTTGAGAATAATATAACTGTCTTGTTCGGAACATTGCAGGGCAACTCGCACCGCCATTTGCCCCATTGTTGAACGACTTAAGGTGTACGCTCCGTCTAACGTTTGGGAACCCATGATTGCATGAATGCCAAATGCCCGACCTTGTCTGACAAGTCTGTCTAGCAACAAGTTTGCTTCTTGAGCAACGCGGTCATCATCAACGAAGAATTCTTGAAACTCGTCAATGATGAGTAAAATCCTCGGCATGACATCGGTACATTTTTCGCGGAAGCCCGCGATATCTTGTACACCTAAATCTCTAAACAACTCGCCGCGGCGTTTTAATTCAACGTCTATCCTTTGCAAGACGCTTATGCCAAACTCTCGATCACTCTCAACTGCGACAACTCTTGCGTGTGGTAACTTATGTGTTGCGTATGTTTTAAATTCAACACCTTTCTTGAAGTCAACTAGATAAAACTCAACTTCATCGGGGCTGTACCAAAGCGCGAGATTCGTAATCAAAACATGTAGGAGAGTGGATTTACCTGAGCCAGTTTTTCCTGCGATGAGTGCGTGCTGTGCGGTGCCTTTGCCAAGGGTCATGTTTTGTAATTTCGTTGCGCCTGCTCTGCCGAGTGGAATTGAGATGTTGTTTGTCGTTGACTTAGACCAGAGTTGAGTGGATTTAGGCGCGATGACGTTGAAGGGGACCTCTACACGATGTGTGAGTTCAGCGTTGTCGCCTATTTTTTTTACGATGGAAGTAGTTATAGCATCGTTAGGAGGAAGTTCCAAAGTCAAAGAAAGGTCGCGCAGTTCATCTTCGTCAATGCAGAATTTACCGTCCTCCTCAATAATTCGTAGGGGAATAGCGCGTAAAGTGTCCTCGTCAATTCCTGAAGGTAGATTTATGGAAGCATCTCGATGCAAGATGACATGAACACCACAGCGTGCGCCACTTACGATGATACTAGTTAGGCGCTTGACGGAATTTTCAGAAAAGTTGGTTGGAAAGTCGGCGATAACAAGGAATCGATATGGCTCTGCAATTTCACCGGCTTGTTCGTTGTACGCGTTGATGGATTCAAAATCATTGCGAAGATATTTTTGAATAACCGTTTCCATGTGTTCTGTGAGCATGGAGAGTTGTTTTTCGATGTGTCTTGGCTCCGTCCAAGATCGGTCTAATAGTTGGGACTCTTCGTAATCTGCAAGATGGAGGACGCCTGCAAAACTTTGTCCAAGTCCAACTGGATCGATAAGGGTGAAGTTCGCTTTGCCTGGAGGCAGGGTGGTCATGACGCGGAGCATGGAATTTTGAAGGAATGAAATGCCGATTTCACGAAATTTTCTAGTCGATGTGATACTCATCGAAGCATCGTTAGGCAGGGTGGAAGCAAATGGAAGAGTGAGTTCTTTTTTGCCATGGAGTGAAAAGATATTACTAGGTGGTAGTTCGCCGCCAAGGGTCGAGAGGTCAGCAAAAAAAGAGCCAACTGGAATTTGGTCTTGGGCCTGTGTGTTTGGCACCCATTGGTTCCAATCCGATGACCATGGTGGATGATTAAGGAGTGTTGATGCGTTTTGGCTTGCAACATCCTTTTGAAATGCAATCATCTCTTTGTCCCAACGCTCTACAAGTTGGTTCATCGTTTTTTTTTCGTTTACATCTATTGACGCGTGAGCATCTATTAGTGTGCTTTTTAGTTGTTTTTTTGTCGATATCTCTTCTTGAGAGATCAATTCCATAGAGGTGTTAAACTCTTCTTCAACTTTTGAGGCATTGTCTTGAATCTTTTCTGAAAGTTTCGCCTCTACATTCCTAAACCTTTTTTTTTCTTTGTCTAAATCTTTTGTATGGAGCCGTTTAATTTCAGAGAGATGTGGCAAATATTTTTCTTCTGCTTTAGTGATTTCGCTGTCCCGATTTAATGTAATTCCCGTTTCTTTTTCGTGTGAAACTTTGTCGATTGCATTCTTGCTCTTTGTAAATGCTAGCTTTGCTTGACTGATGTACACCACGAATTGTTCTGCGCGTTTACGAATAGAACTTTTTCCAGCGATGTATGTAATTGCAAGAGTTCCAATAGTAAAGAGAATAGCAACGAACAAGATCGCAAAAAACGTAATGGATAACGTCCAGTTTGTGTATGCACCAGCAGCAACAATGGAAACCGCTGTGACGAAAAGAACAATATAAAGAGGTCTTAATCCGACGAACCAAAGGGCACTCTTGTCAGTTTGAATTGCAGAAAGTGTTTCAGCGGCTAAAGTGACATATTCCTTCATCGGCTTGTCCGCGCCACATGTACGATCTTTGGCATTCTCTATGCTTGATTGCCTCAGACGAGCAAGTGCTTTGGGCGCTTCGATGTTGAGTGCGTCAAGTTCTTCTTTTAATACGTAGAGTGCATCGTAAGCAGCTGCGGCTTCTTTACGATTTTTTGCGAGTCCCCCTTCGTATACGGATTCTGCGAGCCAAGTCGCATCGTTGAGTTTTGCTTCAGTTTCTTCCTTGAATTCTTTTGCACGTTGATTTATTTCTTCAATGCTCTTTTCGTGGCGTTCCCTGAGCAATGATGGTTCTATATTTCTCCTCTCGACTAGTTTCTGTAAATCAATATCTTTTTTTAGACGTGCTGCTTCCCGTCTTGCAACAGCGTCGGAGGCACATTCTTCAATCGCATCTTTACATGTTTTGTCAGCAGACACGCGTTTCTTTTGGAGACGTTCGCGCAAATCACGCTCTGACGTTTGCGTGTTGCGAATCAGTAAACGTATCGAAGCGATTTGCTTGTTCTGATGTCTAATGATGGAATGGGTCATGAGATATTCTATTTTTTGTAAAAACGTTTCATTTATTGTAACTCATCTCAAGAACATTCGTGCTTCGCTCGATTTATTGCTTCGCTTATGGTCTCCATGGCACTTATGGCGGAGTGCACCATTTCAAGCAGTGGCTGGATATGTTTTTCTTCGATTCGCCTACTTACGGGATCGTTCCAGTGCTCACTCGCGACATTCCAATGGTAATTCAGCACTTTAGTTGTCTTGGTCAGTTGCGCTGCTGCGGTCTGCATGCTCATCGTCTTCGTGCTCCTTGTTGTCCTCGCCTTTTCGTGCGATGGATGAAGTTTCTGTTGCGTCTTGAAGTTCTTGTTCAGCGGATTGCGCCGAAGTTGAAAGATACGCTTCAAGTGATTGAATGGATCTATCTATGATAAACACTGCCTTGTTCAAACTCCCCTCGAGGGAAGAAAGAAGAGGCGTCATCGCGCCACGATATTCGTTAATTTCTCGTTCGATTTTTCTAGCCCAGCGTTTTGTTATTTGCAACTTGTCGTGCGCATCTTTGATTTCAGCTTGTCTTCGTTTGACGAGTCGAATTTGATCGGTTGGTCCGCGGGGGTTGTCTGGTTGGGAAATTGTCGCTCTGAACAACTCGCTCTTCGCTTGGGCAAGTAACTCGGTTGACCGACGTTCGGCTTGAATCCAGTGCATCGGCTGTGTTGAGTTGAGCCATATTTGCGTGTTTGAAACTTCGCAATCCGCAGTCGAAACAGCACGTTTTGCTTCATCGATAAATTTGATGAGTGCAGAACGGAACTCTTTAAGGGATTCTAGAGATCGGACGTTGGCGGCTTGGGACATGCGTTATCGCTTGTTACCGTTGTTCAAGGTATTCTTCGATACGTTGTGCTTTGCGAAGAAGGAAGGGTATTTGCTCGGCGGATGACTTTGTAAAGCGATCCATCGCCTTGACGGTGAAGTCGAATTCCTCTTCGAATTTCCGTTGTTCTTGGTCGCGCCAACTCTGTGATAAGTTCGCCATTCTTGAGCGCATGATTTGTAATTGATGCGTTAAATCGTCATTAAAGCGCTTAAGGTCGTGGGCGAAACGCCTAATTTCTTCGGGATTTGCTATTGCTTTTGCCATAAATAGTTTCCTTATTTATAAGCATACCCACCTCAGTGTGGTTTTTGGAAAGGAAAAACAGAAAAATAGGTCGTAGGCAGTTAAACGGTTGCTAACTCGACGGTTGGTCTTCCCACAGAGTAGTAGTTGAAGCCGTGGTTTGCCATTTCTGTGCGGCTATAGAGATTACGACCGTCAAAGATCACAGGTTCTCTCAATCGAGATTTGAGGTGAGAGAAGTTAGGAGAACTAAATTCAGCCCATTCGGTGCAAATGATAAGGGCATCTGCTCCTTCAGTGGCTGCATACATCTCTTTGACGATATCAACTTCAGCAACTTCTTCGCCGAAAGTTTCCCACGCTTCGGGGTCAAACCCTGAAACTTCTGCGCCGGCTGCGATGAGTGTCTTTGCTATATCAATCGATGGGGCATCGCGGACATCGTCCGTGTTTGGTTTGAATGCAAGTCCCCAGAGAGCAACTTTTTTGCCCGAGAGATTTCCACCAAAGTGTTTGAGTATTCGATCGGCAAACCAACTGCGTTGGCGTTGATTGAGATTGTGGACCGCGGTATTGACAAGGCATGGCGCATCCGCGTCATCGCCCATTTCCATGACTGCCAAGGTGTCCTTTGGAAAACATGAACCGCCGTAACCGATGCCCGGCTTCAAGAATTGATTGCCAATGCGACTATCTGCACACATACCAGTACGAACACGTTCGATGTTTGCGCCGTTGCGTTCGCAAAGCGATGCAATTTCATTGATGAAACTAATTTTGCAGGCAAGCATTGCGTTGGATGCGTACTTCACCATTTCAGAAGAGTGAATGTCAAAGAAAAAGATAGGGTGCCCATCACTTATGAATGGAGCGTATACCTTTTCTAAGATTACTTTCGCGCGATCATCTTCTACGCCGCATACAACACGGTCAGGATGCATGAAATCATCAATCGCATTGCCTTCGCGTAAAAACTCGGGACAGTTTGCGATGGAGTATGCTCCTTTGAGCCGTTCTGCAACCTTGTGGGTTGTGCCGACTGGGACAGTGGATTTGACAACCACCACTGGTGGTTCATGAAACGAATCAAGCGAGTCCGAGATACTGTCCGCAACGCCCATGACATGGGAGAGATTACATCGCCCATCCTCGCCGGTTGGGGTGCCGACGCAGATGAAGATAATAGTTGCGTCGGTGTACGCAGTCGTAGGGTCATCAGTGAATTGAAGCCGCCCAGCGTTGATAGATTTAGTCATCATTTCAGATAAACCGGGCTCAAAGAAGGGGGCTTCGCCCCTGCGGAGCGTTTCGACTTTTTTTGGATTAATATCAAGGCAAGTCACATCGTTGCCCGCATTTGCGAAGCAAGTACCAGTAATCAAGCCAACGTAGCCAGTGCCAACAATTGTTATTTTCATGAAGTCATTATACCCTTTTCAAGGTCGAGAAGATATTGCTTTCGATGGAGTTCTTTACTTTGTGGATTGGTTGTGCCAGCATATCCATGCAGTGCACCAGAGGATGAGATAACTCGGTGGCAGGGCGTGAGTATTGTGAGTGGATTGTTCCGCAACGCTTGACCCGCTGCGCGCATTGCTTTGGGTGAACCCGCACGTATTGCGAGTTCTTTGTACGTAATTGTTTCACCGTAAGGTATGTTTCTGCATGCTTCCCAGCATCGTTGAGTGAATGGAGGACCTAGAGAGAGTGGAGCGTCGAATGTTTTAATCTGTTTACCTGAAAAGTAATCAGTAAGTTGTCGTGCTAATTTTTTTTGTGGTTCTTGTTCAACATTTTGCTTCCCAAACTCGCAAATCAATTCACCTTTTATATATCCAAGTGAAACAGGTCCGATGTTTGTTTCAAGAATCATTTGATGATGTTGAAATCGGCAACAAGTGGAAGGTGGTCGGAAAGTGTTGCGGTATCGCTGCGGCGGAGGTTGTATTTGTCGCGAGTCGCCTTGTCAAAGTCAGCAGAATCCAAGACAAAACAAGTATTCAACTCGATCGCTTTCCCATTGAATAGCATCCAGTCTAGACGTCCCGGAGTGAATGGGCTGTTTGTGTTTGACCAAGTTGCGTTGAGGACACCGTCTGGTTGGAATGCCTCGACAGTTGTAAAAACTTTTGTCTTCACGATGTCTAATGGTTTGTTCGTGCCCACGAGGTTCCAGTCGCCTGCGATAATGGATCCCTTGCTCTTGGAAGACTTGGCTGCTCGCCGTATGATTTTTGCTTCGCGCTCCCGTTGTTCCTCGGCTTCGCCGGTTGGTCCTCCGCAGCAACGCAAGTGAAGTGAGAGAAACTGGATTGCGATTCCTTGAATTTCAGCAATTGCTCGCACCGCTTTAAGCGTCCCTCTTTTGTTGATTTCGATTTCTTTCATCGGGAATGGGGTCGCAATGGCACTGCGTAGTTGGTGGTGTCTCTCGGTTCCACTGACTTCTGACATGACGACATTCCACGTGTTGCCGAGTGCCTCGCGAAGAAACGCACCCACTTTTTCTGGGGTGTCGTCTCCATCAAGTTCTTGAAGGAGCAAAACATCCGGCTGCAGCGCATTGAGGATTGTTGTGCCTAGCCGCGCATTATCAAGGAGATTTCCGAACTGCACATTCCAACTGACAACGCGAAAATCTCCAGTCTTATGTAAATCAAAATCCGTAACAAGTTTTTCAGCGTCTGGCTTATTAATGCGGAGTTCAAACTCCTTTGATGCAGTTGTTGGCGCAAAGACAAGACCAATGTCGTACGGTGAAACCCTATTCCCACCTTTGGAGCATGAAACTCCGTAGCCCTTATCTTTGGGGGAGAAGTGCACAGAATAGTCGCCGATTAAAATAGTTTTTTCCTTTGATAGTTGTTGGAGACAGTCTTTTTTTCTTAGGGATATTCGTTGGTAGAGATAATTCCTGTCTTCTGTGGCTGTAACGTCTTTGCTCCAATCGTCGAATTTGCCGTCAATTTGAATCGGAGAAAGTGCGAGCAAAAGTAGGGGAAGAAATGTCATAGTCGGTGTAGAATACACGGTATGACAAATACAACCCAATCACCTATTCTTGACCCGTTGTCCCTTGAATTACTTAGGGTTCTTGAAAATGCAGATCCTCAAATTGCTGAAAGCATGGGGGCGGAAGCGGAGCGCCAGCAGTACACGCTTGAATTGATTGCATCGGAGAACCATGTTTCCCCCGCAGTCATGCACACGATGGGGTCGTGGCTCACCAACAAGTACGCTGAGGGATATCCCGGCAAGCGCTACTACGGTGGCTGCGAGCATCACGACACAATCGAAGACCTTGCAAGAGAACGCGCGAAAGAACTGTTTGGGTGCGAGTTTGCAAATGTGCAACCTCATAGTGGTGCGAATGCAAACGTTGCAGCATTTATGGCGTTGTGTAAACCCAGCGATACGATTCTTTCTTTGCCGATTAGTTCCGGTGGTCATCTTAGCCATGGGTTAAAGCCGAATTTTTCCGGGACGTTCTATAACATCGAAAGTTATGAACTTGACGCTGATAGCGAAACGTTGGATTACGATCATATTGCAGAGCGCACGCTTGAAACAAAACCAAAGATGATTATCTGTGGGTACAGCGCTTACTCAAGAACAATTGACTTTGCGCGTTTCCGAGAAATTGCAGATTCGGTTGGGGCGTATTTGATGGCGGACATCGCGCACATCGCGGGGCTTGTTGCTGGCGGTCAACATCCTTCACCATTCCCACACGCCCACGTGGTTACAACGACAACGCACAAAACACTGCGAGGTCCTCGCGGCGGTTTGGTTCTTACAAACGACGAAGAGGTTGCCAAGCTTGTCGACCGGAAAGTGTTTCCGGGAAGTCAGGGTGGTCCTTTGATGCATATTATTGCTGCAAAAGCAGTGGCATTCGGCGAGGCGCTCCAACCATCTTTTAGAACATACGCAAAACATATTGTCGAAAATGCCGCCGCACTTGCAGAAGCACTCGTTGCTCACGGGTACCGACTTTGCAGTGGTGGCACAGACAACCATCTGATGCTTGTTGACCTTCGCCCACGAGATGAGAACTTGACAGGTGCAGACGCGGAAGACTGGCTTGGCGCTGCAGGGATTGTTGTTAATAAGAATGGCATTCCCAACGATCCTCGAAAACCGATGGTGACAAGTGGGTTGCGACTTGGAACCGCTGCTCTCACAACTCGTGGCTTAGATACTGAGGATATGAAATCAGTCGCTTCAATGATTGATCGCGTGCTTGCAAGTGGTGGCGACGATGCTGTTTGCAAGTCGGTGAACGAAGAAGTTCGTGCGTTGTGCGACCGATATCCTCTGTACGGACATTGATGTCTGAACCAGTATTCAATCTAGTTTTACTTGCTCCGCAAATCCCAAATAACACGGGGAACATTGGTCGGACTGCAATGGCAACTGGCTGTCGTTTGCATATTATTCATCCCATTGCGTTTGATATGGACGAAAAAGCAGTCCGAAGAGCGGGATTAGATTATTGGCATTTGCTTGATGTTCGGGAACATGGTTCGTGGGAGCAATTCTTGGAGCAGGAACAGCCAGATAAACTTTGGTTGTTTACAACGAAAACGAAGAAACCGCTCTGGGATGCACAATTTGCCCATGGTGATTATTTTCTTTTTGGGAGTGAGCAACACGGGGTTCCGCAAGAAGTGCACGATTTCGTGGGCGAACATGGTCGGGTGACGTTGCCCATGTTGCATGATGCACGGAGTTTGAATCTCGCTACTGCTGTCTGCGCGGCGGTTTATGAGGGAATTCGTCAAACTTCTGGCTCATAAACAGCCCTAAAATGCTATAGTCCGTGGTCTGAGAACAACTTTTTCTACTAACCATTATTGGAGACGAGAACCACTATGGCCACATACACAACGACCGATATCCGCAACATTGCAATGACCGGCTCAGCAGCAGCCGGCAAAACGACACTTGTTGAAACTATGCTGCATGCAGCGGGAGTAATTGGGCATATTGGCACAGTGGAACAGGGGAATACTGTTTGTGACTTTGATGATTTAGAAAAAGAATATACGCATGGCATTGATAGTGCGATTGTGCACTTTGACCATAATGGTGGGCATGTAAATATCATCGACACTCCAGGCAGCCCCGGTTTCTTCGGTAAAGCAGTTGCCGCGTTACCAGCAGTTGAAACGCAAGTCATCATGATTGATGCTGGTTCTGGAATTGATACAACAACTCGTAAACTTTTTAAGATTGGCAAAGACCGACATCTTCCACAAGTGGTTTTGATAAACAAAATAGATCACGCAGAAGACCTCGATGGTTTACTTGAACAGATTCAAACGACGTTTGGTAGCGAGTGTCGTCCTGTGAATCTTCCAACGAATGGCTGCAAAGCAGTCATTAATTGTTTTGCGAATGCAGACGGTGATTCTGATTTAGGTGATGTTGCAGATTTTCACACTGGGATTGTCGACCAAGTTGTTGAAGTAGATGATGAATTGATGGAAGCATATCTTGAGCAGGGCGAAGTAAGCCCTGAACAATTGCACGGTCCGTTTGAAACCGCACTTCGTCAAGCACACTTGGTACCGGTCATGTTTATGGCTGCAAAAGAAAATATAGGTGTTTCGGAGTTTATGGATTTCATTGCGAATCTCTGCCCGAATCCACTTGAAGGGAATCCGCGAACGTTCGTGATTCATGAAGGCGATGCGCAAGAAGAATGGCATGCAACAAACGATGGCGACCACCCCGTTGCGCATGTGTTTAAAGTTTCAGCAGACCCTTACGTAGGGAAACTCTGTGTTTTTCGCGTGCACCAAGGCGCTCTGAGTTCAAGTGTCCATCCTCGTGTTGGCGACAGTAAAAAACCGTTGCGCTTAAGTCATGTGTTCAAATTGCAGGGCAAAGATCACGTTGAAATTGCAGAAGTTATTTCTGGTGATATTGGTGCTGTTGCGAAAGTGGACGAGCTCCATTACGGGAGCGTGATGCACGATGCTTCAATTAGTGAGCAGATGATGATTAAACCGTTGCCCATGCCCAAGCCAATGTATGGGTTGGCAATTGATGCAGCAAATCGCAATGCAGAAACGAAACTTGGCGAAGTGCTTGCGAAGATGCAAGCCGAAGACCCAACTCTTGAAATCGACCGAGTTGCTGCAACTGGTGACTTGGTGATGCGCGGACTTGGCGACATTCACCTACGCGTTAAACTCCGTGTGATGAAGGATCGATATGGAGTTGAAGTGGATACGCGCACTCCAAAAGTTGCGTACAAAGAAACAATTACTGCTGGCGCTGAAGGGCACCATCGCCATAAGAAGCAATCTGGTGGTTCAGGTCAATTTGGCGAAGTGTATTTGCGGGTTGAACCAGCCGTGGGCGAAGAAACAGAAGCATCGCCCGATGGTTTTATCTTTGTTGACGATACGTTTGGCGGTTCAGTACCCAAGCAATTTATGCCTGCTATTGAGAAGGGCGTGAAGGCAGTTATGGGTGATGGTGCGATTGCTGGTTATCCAATGTACAACATCAAGGTGACCGTCTATGACGGCAAACACCACGCAGTTGACTCAAAAGAAATCGCGTTTATGACAGCGGGCAAGAAAGCATTTATTGCAGCCGTGAAGAAGGCGAAGCCAGTTCTATTGGAACCATTTGTCAAGATGCACATTGCAATTCCAGTTGACATGATTGGTGATATTTCATCAGATATGTCAGGGAGGCGTGGTCGTATTCTCGGAACGGATATGTTGCCCGGAGATCAAGCACTTCTTGAAGCCGAAGCGCCTCTGGCGGAAGTTATGGCTTACACGAGCCAACTCAAATCCATTACAGCAGGGGCGGGTTCGTACGAGATGGAATATTCTCACGATGAACGAACTCCTTCCAACGTCCAGCAAGAGGTTGTGAAATCCTTCAAGCCCGATAGCGACGAAGATTAAACGACCCGCGGGATAGTTTATTAGAAGCCGTGGAGGACGAAGGGATTTGTTGCGCGTTCTTCGCCGATGGTGGAACTTGGACCGTGTCCGGGATAAATGAGCATATCATCAGCAAGAGCCATCAAGATGTTTGTAATGGAATGGCGCAGATCCTCGGTATTGCTCGTCGGAAAATCGTGCCTTCCGATAGAGCCAGCAAAAAGCGTGTCGCCGACGATTGCTTGTTTTGAATCGTCATGGATGAAACAAATGCTACCTGGACTATGACCGGGAGTATGGATGATGCGCCAAGTGGACTCTCCAAGCGTGAGCGAGTCGCCCTCCTTGATTTCGCCATCTGGTGGCGCAACAGTAATCGGCATCCCAGCAAAGCCAGATAAGTTGAGAGATGGATCCATGTTCCACTCTTTTTCGACGGGGTGGCAGTAAACAGGAACGTTTCCGATGGCTTCGCGGAGTTGATCGAGCCCCGCGATATGGTCAGCGTGGCAATGGGTGAGAAGGATGGAAGTCGGCTGTAGTTCTTCTTCTGCGAGGTACTGAATGAGGGGTTCGGGTGAGTAGCCACAGTCGACAACCCAACAATCATCACCATCCGTCACGACGTGGCAGTTGGTTTGGAAGTCACCGAGGACAAATGGGGTAATCTTGACGGGCATGGACAGGGTTCCTAAAGGGTATACAATGCGAAAAGATGAAAGCATACTCAAAATGATTAAACGTAGCATCCAAAATATGGAATCTACACAGATTGATGGCGAGGGAGTCAAAGGTGTATCGATGAAATTGCTCGTTGGGCGAGAAGATCGAGCGCCGAATTTTGCAATGCGGTATTTTTCGGTAGAGAGGGATGGGTACACCCCACGCCATCAGCATCCTTGGGAACATGAAGTACTCGTTCTATCAGGGATCGGAGAAGTGGAGTGCGGAGGGGAAGTGGAACCGATTAAAGGTGGCGATGGTCTACTTATTCCCTCAAACGACTTGCACCAGTTTCGTAACACCGGCGACTCGCCTTTGGAGTTTTTATGTATCGTTCCAGTTGACTCAGATTGCGGAGAAGCCGTCCCCGGCAGTTAAATGAAGAATAAAAGTAAACGTAGTGAACCGTGGTATGTGCTCCTACTGATTTCAGTATTTATTATTTTTTTGTCGCTTCTGATGAGGAACATTTTCTGGGTGCCTTTGTTCTGTGCAGCAGTAGTATCAATTGTGCTGTTGGTTGTTTCAATCTGGGTGCGTATTCAATTGGCTCTATTTTATGCGTTAGCGATTCTCGCCATAGGTGGCGTCATCACTGGTACAAATCATAGCGATGTCTTGTCAGGCTCAATCGTTGTATTGGGTATGGCGATTATGGGAATCATTGTTTCCTCTTTGTCAAATACATCTTCAGGCGGCGATTCAGGATTAGGAAAATTAAATGCAATCCTTGAAGCAGTGCAAATGACTGAAAATGCAAAGCGCGTATTGTTTCGAGATCGTGAACTTGGTGTGCTTCGCGATACTGTGCAAGAAGATATTGAACGAGGCGAATTTCACTCAGCACTTGTGCACTGTGATCAAATGGCTACTGTTTTTGGGGCTGTGGAAGAAGCAGAAGTATTACGTGCTAAAGTCCAGCAAATTATTCACGAGATTCATGATGCAAGAATTTGTGAGGAGATAAGAAAACTTGAGCAGTTACTTGTTTCGCGCAAATGGGTAGAAGCGTATCAAGATGTTGCGCGACTTCGCCGGCTGTTTCCCGACGCGCCTCAGTTACACGGGCTTGAGCAGAAAATCGCTGATGTTCGTACGCAGTACCGACACGATTTAGAGGCAAGATTCCAGAGCTCTGCAGAGCGAGAAGATGTTGAACAAGCGATGAAGTTACTAAGGGAACTAGATGGATACTTGACACCTGATGAAGCACGTAAATTCCGTGACACTGCAACGGATGTGATTAACAAATATAAAGATACGCTTGGTGCTAGATTCAAAATGGCCGTGAGTGATCGACGTTGGGAAGAGGCACTCGAGTTTGGCGAAGTGATTACACAGCAATTTCCAAATACAAAAATGACAGAGGAAGTTATGACAATGCTTGAAACGATTCAAGTTCGTGCTGGCGAGGATGAAACTGCATCATGAAATACTTTTTATTGCTACTTATTTTGTTTGTTGCTGGGTGTGTGTCAGATGATTTCAACAATATGGCTGAGGGGTTCGCTCCTATTACTCCTACGCAAGCGGCAGTCATGGCGCTGGACCAACATAATTCTGATGAGCGCCGAAGGGGTTTAACACTTTTAGCAAATTCTCCATTTGGAGGTGCGCCAGATTACCTCACGATGTACCGCGATTACATTGAAGAGGATCGCGACCCACTCGTTCGTGCTTCTGCAATAAAAGCACTAGCTCGATTTGGCGACAGTGACGATGCGGTCATTATTATGCCTTGGCTCAGTTATGCAACTTCAAAAAGTACCCAAGTACGAAGAGCGTCCGCCAATGCGTTGCAACGGTTGCATAATCCATCGGTAGTCCTTGCGCTGTTGCGTTCGTTGCGGAATAAAGATGAAGACAGTCAAGTTCGCAATGCTGCAGCGATAGCACTTGGTCAATATCCACAGCCGCAAGTTTTTAATGGATTGATTGAAGGGTTGCAATCAAATGATTTGTCCATCAATCTTGCATCTGCACAATCTCTTCATGTAATGACAGGGCAAGTGTTTGGTACAGACTGGGACGCTTGGTATGAGTGGAGCGAATTAACGGTAGATGCTGGACAAAACCTGTTTGCTTTTAAATCAGATTATGAGTATCCAACGTACCAGCATGAAGAGCGGTGGTGGGATCATCTGATTTTCTGGGAACATAGAATTAATGAACGCCCCGATTCGCCAGCAGGACTGAAGGAAGAAACGACAAAATCGACTTACGATGATGTTGATACTTCTCAGTGACAATGGATAAGGATCCACTTTCTCAGCAAGAGGAACAACGTAGGATTGCATCAATGCAACCCTCTCCGGAGGACTTGCCAGAGGCACTTGCGGAACCAATTGGAGCAATTCGCAGTGGGTCTCTAGCGGGCAAAACGATGTGGGGAGCGATTTGGTTTTTAGCAATTCCAATTCTGATTCAGCAGATTTTGGTTGCTTGCGTTGGTTTGGCAGACAAAATATTTGCAGGCGCGTTGCCTGAAAATGTTGTCTTGCCAGCAATGGATGCAATTGGTATCGGTTCATACATCGGGTGGTTTATTGCAATTGCAGTTTCTGGGGTTGGCATAGGTGCGCAAGCGCTTATCGCAAGAGCAATGGGGGGCGGGAATGTTGCAGATGGTCATAAAGTACTTGGTCAATCTTTAGTTCTTGCTTTTTTCTGGGGGGGCATTGTTGGTGGAGTTCTTTGGTTTTTCGCTGCACCCCTTGGGGATCTTTGCCAACTTTCAATGAACGCAAAATTATATTTAGTACAGTACATCCAAGTACTTGCAATTGGGATGCCTGCGTGCAGTGTGATGACAACTGGCGCGATGGCATTGCACGGAAGCGGCGATACGTTCAAGCCAGCTGCAGTGACCGTTGTGGTGAATATTGTGAACGTCATTGTTTCATGGAGTTTAAGTGGCGCGAATGTTCGAGTTGGCGAGGCGGCGATACAGAATCCATTTACGTGGGATTTGCACGTTGTTGGTATTGCAATCGGAACGGCGGTTGCCTATCTCGTGGGAGCCCTTTTAATTGTTTGCGTACTGCTTCGGGGAGTGAAAGATTTGCAACTTCATCTTCGTGAACTTTTGCCTGACTTGTCTTTGTTTTTACGAATTGCAAAAATAGGAATCCCTAATTTCTTTGAGGGACTTTCGATGTGGGCTGCGAATTTATTTGTACTTCAATTTATTGGGCAAATTGCTGCGAAGATGGCTCTTGAAGTCGATGGTGATGAGCCCGTTGTGCAAGGACTACAAGGTGCACACGTCATTGGAGTGCAGTGGGAGTCTTTTAGTTTTCTGCCTGGGTTTGCAATTGGAGTTGCTGCAGGAACATTGGCGGGACAATATCTTGGCGCTGGAAATGAAAAGCAAGCAAGAAAAGCAGTTATGGCTTGCACATTGTTGGCAGTTCTATTTATGGGAACGTTGGGTTTGGTGATGATGTTTGCTGGGAATACTTTGACATCAATAATCTCAACTGAACCGATGCACTTAGAACTTGTTCCGAAATTATTGTTTATTGCCGGTGTTACTCAAATTGGTTTTGCATTGATGATGGTTGTTCGTCAGGCGTTGAAGGGTGTTGGCGATACAACATGGACAATGATAATCACAACGGTTTCGAGTTGGGGCATTAGATTGCCAGCAGCTTGGTTTTTGGGCGTGTATCTTGATCTGGGTTTGGTCGGGATTTGGTATGCCCTTTGCGGAGAGATGATTGTTCGTGGGGCGATGTTTTATCTTCGATTCCGTTTTGGAAACTGGGTCAAAGAAATTTGACCTAAAGTTTTCCACTATTGGGTATATTTGATGACCTCAGTATTGGAAGTTGGTCTTGCGGTGTTGTTGGGGAGCTTCTAGGAACCGATTTCGAGGCGTTCGGCAAGAATCGATGGCAAGCCAACGCTGTGCGTTTCAGCTTGGGCTGCCTTGATGTCGTATTCAGTCCGGAAGACCGTAAAGATAGATTCTGCATCAGGTGAGGAGTATTCGAGGGTTGCAAAACTCGCTCTACTGTCGCCATCTCTTGGTTGCCCAACAGAGCCGGGATTGCAGAGGTACCTATCTTCTGGATTCAAAATAATTGATTCGCCTTCAACTGGTATCTCTAACGTCACCTCTCCAGAAGTTTGGGAACGAAATACAGTTGGAAGATGGGTATGCCCGTGCAAACAGATACCTTCATCAAGCCCCTCGAACGCTTCTATTGCGTGCGGCAATTCGTGGACATACGCAGAATCGTGAAGAACAGGGGTGTCATGTACCAAGAGCAATGAATCACCAAGGCGAATTCGAGTTTTCATGTGGCTAATGGCGTGCAGATGGTAAGGACCAAGTTGGTCACGGGTCCAATTCAGCGCAGCAAGGGCAGCGTTGTTGAAATATCTTCCAAGATCTGGATCAAGAACGGCTTCGTCGTGGTTGCCCTTAATGACTTCGTGGCAATAACTCAGAACAAGATCGAGGCATTTAGAGGGTGATGGACCATAGCCAACAATATCACCAAGGCAGACAATTCGGTCGACTTGCATCTCGCCGAGTGTTTCATAGACCGCCTTCAACGCGTGGGCGTTGCCATGGATATCTGAGATGATGCCATACTTTGACATAATGAATCATTCAGAATCGGACTCAGCCTGTTTCGCTTGTTGTTTCGCTTGTTGTTTCGCTTGTTCTTGTGCTGCTTGAGAGGAATGATACGATTTGATTTTTAGCTTGTCAGGTCCAAGTACCATGGTTTGCCTTCGACCAGCAAACTTTGGAGGAGTTTCAACTTTTGCAATGTCTTCGAGTTTCTCAATGATCTCTTGCATGCGGATACTGCCGCGTTCTTTGTGCATCATTTCTCTGCCGCGGAAGTTTTGCACGATGAGTACTTTGTGCCCATCAAGTAAAAATTTCCGTGCTTGATTGACTCTAATCTGAACATCATGTGGATCAATTTTCAGCGAACGCCCGAGACGAACCTCTTTAGTTTCGACAGTCTTGGTTTTTGCTCTATTTGCTCTCTCTTTTTTGGATTGCTCGTATCGGTATTTGCCAAAATCTAGGATGCGGCAAACTGGTGGGTCGGAGTTTGGAGAAACCTCGACAAGGTCAAGCCCGGCTTCTTGGGCAAGTCGCACGCCTTCGCTTTTGTCGACAACCCCAATCATATTTTCATCTTGGTCAATCAGGCGGACTTTTTTTGCCCTGATTCTGTCATTAATATTGGGAAGGTTCCGAGCATTTTCCCTTGGCTTGATATAGCGTCTACGAGCGATAGTACATTTCTCCAAATTGAGGGAACGAATATTTTGTGGAGATATCGTTTGGATACTCCCAAAGTAAGTTAAGCATGTATGTGGGTTGGATAGTGGTCATGCGGTTTCGCTAGAAATAGGTGTACGTATAGTGCTCACGTTGTGTATTCGGGAGTCACAGTCGTTTTTGATACCGCATTTCATTTTTATATCAATAGATTCCTCTAAAAAGAGGTTGAAGTGGTCAGGATATGCAAAAAGTTCACAATAATCAAGCATCTTCTGGGATTTTGACCTCTGGAAAGCAAGTATATAATGCTGAGGATTCTCCACGAGATTTGATTTCTTCCGAAATTGCATCAGTAAATGTCTCAAGTCCGACAGCACCGAGATCGTCCATGATGCCTCGCACTCGCACGCTCACGTTGCCCGCTTCGGCATCACGTGGTCCCACAACGAGAATCCATGGGATTTTCATTTCGGCGGCGTTTCTAATTTTTGCTTGGATTCGTTCGTCGCTCTTGTCAATCGAAGCTCTTACGTCTTTGTCGAGTAGGGTTTTGTGCACATTATCCGCGTAGTCATTTGACTTTTCAGAGATTGCAAGGACACGAACTTGGTCGGGCGCAAGCCACGTTGGAAATGCACCGGCAAAATGCTCGATGAGGACACCGATGAATCGCTCCATCGACCCAAATGGTGCGCGATGAATCATGACTGGTCTGTGTTGCTCTCCATCTTTCCCAATGTAGGAAAGGTCAAATCTATCAGGCAAGTTGTAGTCAACTTGGATGGTGCCAAGTTGCCATGGCCTTCCGATGACATCGTTTACGATGAAGTCAATCTTTGGTCCGTAAAACGCTGCTTCGCCTTCTTCTTCAATCCACGGAACGCCGAGTGTCGCTGCTGCGGTTCGGCATGCTTGTTCCGCCTTGTCCCAGTTTGCGGGGTCGCCAACGTATTTGTCAGAGTCGGCATCGCGGAGTCCAACGCGAACGGCGAAATCATGCATGCCAAGTGTTTTGAAAATAATATTGACAAGTTCTAGGCAGCCAATGATTTCTGATTCCACTTGCTCTTCGGTGCAAAACAAATGTGCGTCATCTTGGGTGAAACCGCGCACGCGAGTCATGCCGCTGATTTCACCAGACTGTTCCCAACGATAGACTGTTCCGAATTCAGCAAGTCGAATTGGTAAATCTCGATAACTGTGCTGCCCATTTGCATAGATGCGAATATGGTGTGGGCAGTTCATCGGCTTGAGTAAGTAGCCCTCGATGTCGCCGTCCTTCATCATGTTTGCAAGATCGCCACACGAGCAGCCTTCTATTGCAAGGGTATGTAATTGGTCGGGATCAATCAACGGTTGGTATTGGCTGTCTTGGTAGTAAGGGTAGTGACCGGATGTTCGATATAAATCAAGTTTGCCAATGTGTGGCGTGAAGACTTGTGAGTATTGCTGCCTTCGTAATTGTTCGGAGATAAAGTTTTGCAACTCTTGGCGGATGATTGCGCCGTTTGGTGTCCAAAGCAAAAGTCCTTGCCCGACCATCTCGTCAATATGAAAGAGCCCGAGTTTTTTCCCGATAACGCGGTGGTCGCGTTTCTTTGCTTCTTCAAGGAGTTTTATATGCTTCTTTAACTGTTTCTTGTGCACAAACGCTGTGCCGTACACGCGAGTGAGTCTGTCGGAGTCTGCGTTGCCGTGCCAGTAACTACTCGCAATCGTTTGCAAAGTAAACGCGCCAATTTTTCCAGTGGAAGGAACGTGTGGTCCACGACAAAGGTCTTCCCAATTTTCGTTTGGCTCTCCAGTTGCGTACCACGTTAATGTTTCGGAACCATTTTCGATTGCGCGCTCTGCGTTGTCGATTTTGTACTTGCTCCCTTCGCTAGCAAGTTTTTTCATTCCTTCATCCTTTGGAAGTTCGTATTTTGTGAAGGGTCGATCTTCTTTGATGATTGCTTTCATCTCGGTTTCAATGGCTTCAAATTCTTCGCTCGATAGTGGTTTGTCATCATCAAATGCAATGTCGTAATAAAAACCATTGTCAAGCGCAGGACCGTACACAAGCTTTGCTTCTGGATGGATACGTTGAATCGCTTCCGCCATGACGTGTGCGCAACTGTGGCGAATAAGCATGAGTGCGTCTGGATCGCTTTCCTTTTCGCCTTTTCGCGCAGTGACGATTTTTAACTCTACGTCTTTGGTGATTGGTGTGTTTACATCAGTCAGCTCGCCATTTATTCTTGCGCCAATTGCACAGCCCGCGAGTCCTTCGGAGATATCTAAAGCAACTGCGTGGGGGGTTGTTGTTCCTTCAAAGGAACGATTGGAACCGTCTGGGAGTGTAATTGTTGGCATAGAGTTTGTTGCTAACTTTACTTGTTAAATAAATCGGATTGCGTTGGGATAACAGGTGGCTCTTCTTGAAGGTCAGAGACTTCGCGGGAGAGAGCCTCAAGGTCTTTAAAGTTGAAATATTCGCTTGCGTATCTTATATATACGATTGGATCAACAGATTTTAATTGTGTCGCTACGCGCAATCCAACTTCTTTGCTTGGAACTTCGCGTTCAAAGAGCTGCATGAGTTCTTCTTCAACATCGCGAACGATGGCGATTTTACGGTCTTCCGGAATCGGTCGTTTGCCACATGCTGCTTGCAGTCCTTTGAGGACTTTTTCGGGATCAAATGGAACGCGAGTGCCATCGTGTTTGATGACCATGAGCCGTGACGTTTTTTCAACACGTTCAAATGTGGTGAATCTGCGATTGCATTTTTGGCATTCGCGGCGGCGTCGAATTGACTTTCCGCCGTCTGAGCCACGGCTGTCAATGACTTTGTCATCATCTCGTTCGCAATAAGGGCACAACATGGAGTCCCATTGTACTCACTAGGGCGAATCTTGAATTATGGATTGATGGTGGGGGTCCAGTCCACTGTAATTGCTTCTGGAGCCCAGCGACGCATGTCAGCAAGGTCCTTGATGGTGATAAATTCTGTTGATCCGTCAAGTTGCCCTGCAAGAATACTTCCGTTGTGCCTTGCAGAAAGATTTCCATGGTCTGCGGAATTATTCGTTGGCGTTGTTGCTTGCTCGCCATCCACTGTGTGCCATCGCCAAGTGTCATCGCTGCTTGGAAAGTATGGGCTTTTAATTTCAAAGTAACCCTCTTTTATGAGCATCAATTCTTGCGAACCATCATCGGCACCAGAGGGTGCTTTTGCTGAAGCAAACACGAGTTGTCTTGAAGGATGACGTACATCGGACAGGAATTTACCATATAAACGCTTGCTCTCAAGCGCTGGCATTGCAGTTGTCCGTTGGTCGCCGCCCATCCATTCGCTGTTCAGCCCAAAAGAGGGGAATAAACTTGCAATGTAACTATAGTTATCAGTCCCTGAATATTGAGTGAGCCATTCGGATTGGTTGTTGACATACAAGGAGTGCATCGCGTTATCTAAGTAGGGGAGGATTCGCCAGACATAACGACCACTGGCGGGCCAAGGAATATTTTCACCATTGGGTCCAGTGAACGATTCTTGTTGATTGTTGGAATACCCATCGATGAAACGACCTTTATGGTCGGTCGCTGAGAGTACATATGCCTGCAACACGGACCGCATAGCACTTGCTTCCCTTGTGCTCTTTGCAGACGCAAGAACGTTCGCCGCGACCACGGTGGTCAGTCCGACGAGCATAGAAATAATTGCGATCACGATGAGTAATTCAATAAGGGTGAATCCTCTATTTGTGGTGGAATGGAAGCGTAATTTCATGACAGGTCAACCCTTTATTGGCAGCATATACAAAGTGAATAATATCACAGAACAAGTTATAACGTATTGTAACACTTAATAGGTTGCGGGTGAGTCGCAGTCCCACTATACTTTCACCCCATGAAGATAGCCATGCCAAGAAGAACAATTCTTATCCTTGCCGCAATGACTTTGCACTTGCCCCTGCAGCACGGAACTGCTGAAACGATTTCAACCACGCTCGAAGCACCGGACTATGACCGCTGGATGTATCCATTTAATGGTTCGATTGGGGACCGAGAGGCTGCTTCCACTTTCTCATCGATAGGCGGTGGATATGAAACTTTTGATGACCGAGACGCGCAAATACTTCTTGGCTTCATTACCCCTGAAACAATTCCAGTTGGGCTTTGTGCTGCGAACTATGAGATAGTCGAAGTAACGTTGCACATTTCAATAAGTAACGAAGGGAACGTCTATGACCCGACGACGGATGCATGGCAAAGTTATCTGGCCGACGGAAGTGTGCAAGACGATGATGCTGGGCGACCAATGGAATTATATGGTGTAGCATTTCGCGGCGGCTTTAATGGTTGGACGTTCGGGGAAACGGGGCCATTCCCATTTGGCGCAGTTCGCCGCGAGCGAAATGCGTATCCAATTTGCTTCGATGGCGAAATGGAACCAATTGACGTTTCAAATAATGTACTTGACGAATTTCAACCGCAAGCATTTGCAGTTGGCGTAACGAATGAAGTTCCGGCTGGCGACAGTATGCCGACCGAAACGGTTCTTTCGTTTGCTCTCGATGTGACAGACGCAGAGATTCAGTGCTATTTGCGAAACTCTTTTAACGATGGCTTGTTGAGCTTTATTGTTTCATCCTTACATGAAGCACAAGAGCCAGGTTTGCGAAACAGCCGAGGATTTATTCAGCCAAACTTTCATATGAAGGAAAGTTGGGCGGTCTACTTTGGGATTGCCGATGCGGCGCAACTTAGTTTTACAGTTATTACTGACGAATCATCAAGTATTCCTGAGGATCTTGACGGCGATGGTTTTGTTGGCGTAAGTGATATTTTGTTTGTCCTAAGTGATTGGGGCTTTTGTAGTTGTTGTTCAAGTGACCTCAACGCAGATGGTGAAGTAAACGTTTCAGATTTACTTGCCATTATCGCTGCGTGGGGCTCATGATTTTTAAGGAGTTTGAGAGATGTTTTGTAAAGTTTTGACATGTGCTGTTGTTGCAATAGCCGCAACGCAAGTTTCGGCAGATTTAATCAACCCAGAAATTCCAAGTTGGCGCGACGATGCGGGAACGCAGTACTACGGTTGGGATTCTTTTAGTTCAGCGTTTAACGCACCGAACTTCAATGACAGTGGTGATGCTGGAGGCATGTTGTTTAACTTTGCTGATGGAGCGATGATTACTGGTTCTGGCAATATCTACAACCAAGCCGGCGGCTTAGAAATTCATGTTTATGGATATGGTCCACTTGAACAGGCAGTCTTAAATCTTGCCTCGATGGGTACAGAAATGGATTATGCGGGTGTTTCGCTCTGGGTAAGCGATGGCGAAAACGGACAATTGTTTTCGTACGACACGTTTTCAACGAACTATTACGAAGAAGTTCCAAACTTCGGTGCGAATGTCAGTACTTCTTATACGTGGGATTTGTCTGAATACACTGGTGTTGTCACAGAATGGGCATTCTTCGTGAATGGCACTGCTGAGCACAACGTTCTTGATGCGGTAACCGTAGACATCTTTACAGGTCCTATTCCCGCACCAAGTGCACTTGCGCTTCTCGGAGTTGCGGGCTTAGTTTGTAGACGAAGACGATAAACTGTCCAGCGTGTAGTTTTTATTTCGCCTACTTGTCAGCTGGGGCGATTGATTCGCGGGATTCTGCTTCAAGGTAGAGAATGCGGTCGCATGAAACGCATTTGACGATTTCTTCTTTGCTTCCAAGCATTGAAGTTATCGCATCAAGCGGAAGTCGCAAACTGCATGATGTACAGGAGTATTCGCGGCGTTTGAGATCGATGATTTCAATGGCAGCCATTGCTTCGCCTTCGTAGTCGTCAGCGAGTGCATCAAATTCGTCTAGGATTGACTCTGGAATAACCGCAGCAGCAGTATCTCGTTCTATCTCAAGTTCAGCGAGTTGTTCCCCGATTTCTGATTTTCGCACATCAAGTTCCCTCGCGGCAACTTGCAGGACCTTTTCGCGTTCTTCTTGACGTTGTGTGATTTCGCTTGCCGATTGCACAAGTACTTCAACAACGGACATTTCAACAAGTTCTTCTTCCTCGAACGCTTTGCGATGTTCTTTGAGGGTGTTCATTTCAGCAAGCAAAGCAGAATACTGTTTATCGTTGACTGCTTTGTTTAACTCATCGCGAAGGTGTTCAATTCTCGAGTCAATCGAACCGATTTCGGTTTCGATATTTGCGATGTTTGACTTGCGTTGTTTTTGTTGCAATGCATTCTCTGATTTCTCAGTGCTGATGGTGTCCATTTGTCTATTCTGGACATTGAGGTAGATTTGAGCTGATTCGACTCTGCTTCGCAAACTGCGAACTTGTCGGTCAACTTTGTAAAGAGTCAGCAAGTTGTCAATCAATGGCATAACGTTTCATTCTATCAGAGTATCGCCCACTAGGGAAGTAACCAATACGCGCAGGCGCTTACTAAGAGGAGAGAATCGAGTACATCGAGAATGCCGCCGAGACCTGGAAGTACAGAAGATGCATCTTTAATACCGCTATCCCGTTTAAATACACTGATGAGCAAATCGCCAAGTTGTCCAAGCCCTCCAAAAAGAACTCCAAGGAAAGCAGCAAATCCAAGTGTAATATTCGGTTCATTTGGAAGAAAGGCATTGTTGAGTGCTGCGAGCCCAACTGCCGTAAGTGAAGCTGTGGCAAGTCCTCCGATTAAACCCTCCCAAGTTTTTGCGGGGCTGACCCAAGGAATCAATTTTCGTTTTCCAATGTTGCAACCAACAAAGAAGGCACCGGTGTCACACATTTTTACAGTTGCAATGATGCCAACAATCCACCACGCGCTGTGATCTCGGCGAATGAGCAACAATAATCCGAAGCCCATTGCGACGTATGCAGCTGATGCGGCAGTGAAAGTAGCCCCTGCAATAACTCCGCGTAAATCTTTGCCTTTAGAAAGGCAAATAACGGAGAGGGCAACACTTCCAATCAGAATGGACGCCATGAGTGCTATTGCCGTCGTTGATGGCATTGATGGCGGCATAAGATAGATTGCAGCAACCCACGTTTCCATAGAAAGAATGAGCATTGGCACGCTGCAGCGAATGCCTGCATTTTTCGCCATAGCATTAAACTCAAGAGCGGCAATGGGGGCTGCCAATACAGCAAGAAGCGCGATGAGAAGTCCGGGTTGCAAGGAAGTGCCGCACTGGCAAGTGATGCAACCAAGTTGGTCATCAAAGTAGATGAGTACGATGAGAGCGATGCTTAAGAGCGGTCCTGTGATGAGTCGGTGTTTTAACATGGTTCATTGCCCCAGAGTTCGTAGCCACCTTTGATGGATTGGCATTTTGTAAAGCCAAGGGAGCGAAGGTAGATGGCAAATGTGCCAGAGCGGTTTCCGGTTTTGCAATAGACGAACAATTGTTCGTTTCGGTTGCAAGGAAAATCGTCAATGAGCACGCTCAGATGTTGCAAGGGGACGTTCAATGCTTCTTGAAGATGTCCTTCTTCATATTCTTCAACAGATCGACAGTCTACGATGGTTGCGCTGTTGTTGGAACGAGCATTTTCAATAGATATTTCAAGAGGAAGGTCGCAGGTTTCAGTCATGGGTTGCATCGTAACAATAACAGGCTGTCAGCGTCTTTTCAGCTTACTCGCTGGTTTTAGTATTCTGGCGGATATGGATTGTCCACGGAGCCACGGAGAGAAGAAAAGAGCGACAGGACAGGCATGGTGACTGTCACACTGGTCTTTCTGCAGTTACTTATTGTTTTCTTGGGCAGTTCGAAGTGCCTGCGAAGCAACATCTGCAAAGAATCCTTTGCGATTGAGTGCAGCCATGACTTTTCGGCGAACGGTTTCATCGTCTCCGGAAGTTTTTGCAATTCGGTGTACGGCAAATGCATCGGCGGATTCTTGTTCAGAGAGATCAGCAAGTTCTTCATTGATTGCTTGCTGCGCAATTTCGGGAGAAATTTCCTTTTCGCGCAATTTGTGTAGTAGCCATCTTCGACCTGCGGGTTCTTTGCGAAGCCACTGGCGAATCAAGGCGCAAGCGAATACGTGGTCGTCGAGCCAGCCATCTTCGGTCAACTGCGCAACGGTTTGTTCTGCAATTGCTCGCTCACTTCCTCGTTTGACAAGCCGTGTTATGAGTTCGTTGCTACCCCAAGAACGTCTCGATATTAAATCAATTGCTATGCGTCTTGCATCTTTAATAGCAGTGGATGTTTCTATCGCTTCTGCAGTATCTTCACCCCATTCTTGTTCAACGCAAAGTTGCAATTCTTCAACGGTCGAATTGGGCAACGTCATTGCTAACTTGCCTTGGACGTAAATATCTCGAAAATTTGGGTCATCCTCAGAGGGTTCAATTGCAGTAATCAAGTGCGTCATAGAATGCTTTGCAAAAAACCACCCATTTTATCCGCGGCATGTTGGTAGCCATGTGTTTTGGCTTGGGCTATTCCGTCTTCTAGCGTTTGGATGGCGCCAGCTTGGTCTCCCAAATTGTCTTGGCTTTTTGCCTTGTGGAACCACGCGTAGCAATAGGCGGGATCAGTTTCAATCGTACGGTCAAACCAAGCGATTGCCTCTTGATGCGAACCAGCATTTGCATATTCCATCCCCATTCCATACATACAAAAAGCGTCGTGTGGGTCGCTTTCAAGAATATTGCGCAATTGGCTTAGCCGATCGTTGTTCGATGTGGTCATCGTTATATTATAATGACACAAATGCAGAATTTTTGTTTCATCATTTGTTCTTTTTTCGTACTCTTTCCTGGAAGCGCTTTGCAAGCAGATGGCTTGTATGTTCGCCACGCGACTGGAGGGCAGGCGAGTTCCCTCGTTGTCGGGAACGGATATTGGTACCAAGCTCTTGGGGAGCAACTTCTTGTGTTGAAGAAAAATGGTGGGGAAATTGTTACTACGGTTCCTTTGGCAAGTAAAGCAACCGCACATTGCACGGATTTGTTCCTAGACGGCAATCGGCTGTACGCATTGTTAGATGGAAGCGAAGTGGTTGTGCTCGATATTCAAGAACCACCGGCTCCGAGCATTAGCGACCGTATGAGCGAAGAAGCCCTTGGTGTTGTTCCCCGACAGTTTGGAACGGTCGGCAAGTTGCCGGTTGTCTTCGGTGAAGGTGGCGTTGTTCGGTTGCGTGATGGGCAAAAACTTGTCGATTGGTCTGGTATCGTGACTGGTGCTGCAACCACGTCTAAATATGGCGATGTCTTCACTTCAGGCAACAATTTGTATGACGGCGATTCAGGCGAACTGCTTGGTATTGCAACGTGTCTCTTTGAACTAGACGAGAGTGCAAACGCAAACATTGGAACACTCCTGTACACGCTTAATTTTGGTGACGAAACAGAAGTTGGTTTGATGACGAGTGACTTGATGCCTCTGGGGACTCTTGGGAAAGAGATGCTCAGCGGCAAATTAGAGAACGTATTCGTTCGTGGAAGTCGGGTGTATGTGGTAACAACGTCGGACGTGTATGTGCTTGGAATTGCCCCAAAGGAGTTACGTTTGCTTCGTACGTTTGATGTTGCGGGAGTGAGGGACATTGGCATCGCTGCATCAAATTACTTTGCAATGTGTGGTAGTTTTGGCAGAGGATTGTTTCGAATTGCTGAAGACAGTGGCGGCGCGGGGGAAACACTTTTTCGAGTGATGCCTGCAAATGGCGCAATCTCTGCGGGGGTCTTTGACGAGCGTGGGGTGCAGGTAGAAACCGAGGATGGCTCACTTTACTATTCCTTCGGCGGTGAACTGAGTCCTTGTTATTCAGATCATAGTTCCCAACTTATGAATCTAGTTCAAGTGCCGACACGTGCGGTTGTTCTTGGCGGGGAGGCAGTGATTAGCGAATCCGGAAGCGTGACGTTGCATACTTCTGAAGGCGATACGGAATTAACTCTTCCTTCGCCAGCGATAACGGTGGTTGCGATTGCGGGAGATTTTTGGTTTGGTACTGAGAATGGCATTTACATCGTTGGGCAACTTGAGGATGAACCGCTATTGATAGGGCTGCAATTAGCGGGTCCGATTGTGCAACTTATTCCGCTGTTGGACGGAACCGTGGGTTTTGTTTCCGGCGCTGGGGTTGTTGGCGTTGTGGCAAGACGTTAATCAATTGCGTTTGAACAAAACTTGTTGCAGATAGCGTCTTCGCTACACGTGCCGCCACGCTTTTTGCAGACTTGTCTTCCGTGCCACACGAGCAAGTGGCTGAGCATCGTCCAATCCTTTTTCGGGAAGAGCGCCATTAAATCTTTTTCAATTTTGTCTGGCTTTGTTTCGCTTGTTAATCCAAACCGCTGGGCAAGACGACCGACGTGCGTGTCGACAACGACGCCTTCATTTTTATGAAACGCATTGCCAAGAACAACATTTGCTGTTTTTCGTGCAACGCCGCGAAGTTTGATGAGGTCTTTCATGTTGTTGGGAACTTCCCCACCAAAATCATCAACAATCATATTCGCAGATGTATAGAGTGATTTTGCCTTGCCGCGGAACAACCCAATGGATGAGATGTACGGTTCAATTGTTTCTGGGGAAGCGTTTGCGTAGTCCTGCACAGTTGGAAATGCTTTAAACAAAGCAGGCGTTGTTTTGTTGACGCCGACGTCAGTTGACTGTGCTGAAAGAATTGTTGCGAACAGCAACTCCAGAGGCGAGTTGTACTCCAGCGCACAGTGTGCGTCTGGATAACGTTTTTGTAACGCTTTGAATATTTGTTGTGCTCGCTCACTTTTTTTTGTCATGGTGTTTCTTGCTTGTGAAAAGGATGTAGAAACTCAAAGGGATCAATAAGAAGAAGCCGAGCATTGCAAGAGGCAACATCCACCTTGAAAGTGCCATTGCTTCGTGTTTGTAAGGCGCTGCTTCTTCAAAAAGGCCAAGTCTTGCAAGGTCGTTGCCTTGCGTGAGGAGGGATTTAATTTCAGGATCGAGCCAAACAACAATATAGAGAAAACAACTAATCCCCAAGAGAGCAAGAATGTGTGCAATGTTTCCCCTCATGAGGATTGGAGAGGCACGCCGTCTTTCCAAGTAGTGCCGTCCGCCCACATTTCTTGTTTCCAAATTGGCACCCGTTGTTTGAGCAAGTCAATCATGAAACGGCAAGCAGTAAATGCATCATCACGGTGGTCGCTTGCAATGGCGATGACGACGCTTGCCTCATCGATGGCAACTTTGCCAACGCTATGAGTAACGCGAACATGGCGGACTTTATAGCGGTTGATTACTTCTTGGGCGAGTGTTCTCAATTCCGTTTCGGCCATTTCTTGGTAGCAATCGTACTGAAGCGCAAGAAGTTCGCCGTGTATTTCATTGTGCTCTGGTCTGGTTCGTCCGACGAAGATGCACTCGCCACCGCATCCAATGGAGGGCAAAGTGCTTGCGAGCGTAACATCGACCTCATCAGCAGTAAATTGGATTTGAATTTGGTTGTTTGACATGAGGTGTTACATACTATCACTGCTGGGCTTGTATAGGGTATGCTGCGTGCATGAAGCATGATACTTCAACTCGAAAGGCAGTCGTTGCGGTGTTGACAGTGAGCGATACACGTTCGCTTGCAGATGACCGCAGCGGCGCGATTGCTGTTGACGAGTTGGAACAAGCGGGGCATTCCATCGCAGCACGTGAACTTGTCCACGACGAACAAGCGGCGATTGCTGCAACGGTGACAAAATGGGCGGGCTACGAATCGGTTCACGCAATCGTTGTGACAGGTGGTACTGGACCATCAAGAAGAGATGTGACGCCAGACGCGGTTCTTCCATTGATGGCGGCTAGCATGCCCGGATTTGGGGAACTTTTTCGACAACTCAGTTATGAAGAAATTGGCGCTGCAGCAATGTTAAGCCGCGCAGAAGCGGGGTGGGTCGACGTGGAAAATTTGCGAACCCCTATCTTTTTGCTTCCCGGTTCTCCAAAAGCGGTAACACTCGCAATGCAAAAATTAATTATTCCGCAACTTGGGCATTTGCTAGATGTCTGTTCGCCGGAGCCAAAGCAATGATTGTTGCACACGGCATTGACATTATAGATGTGACACGTGTCGCGTCGATGCTTGAGAAGCATGGACAAAAGTTTATCGATCGGTGTTTTACGCAAACGGAGCAAGATGCAGCTAACGTTGCATCGGATGATATGCGTGCGCAACGGTTTGCCGCACGGTACGCTGCAAAAGAAGCGGTACTTAAAGCGCTCGGTACTGGGCTTGCGGGTGGAATTGAATGGATTGATATTGGGGTGTCAAGAGAAAGCGGTCCCCCGATGGTGACGTTGCAAGGTCGCGCCGCTGAAGTTGCAGCAAAGCAGGGTATTTGTGAATGGCGTTTAAGTTTGTCCCATGCTGGGGGCATGGCGATGGCTAGTGTGATTGGAATTGGAGGTACAGAATGAGTCGAAATAAAGGTCCTGCGCTGTATGAACTTATTTCAGTAAATAAGCCAGGTCAGCCAGTGAAATCTAGAGGGGCGGGTGAGATTGCACATGATGAGGATACGAAACTAGATCACAACGTACTTACTCCTGGTAGAGCAATTCGGATGTCTGTTGGTACGATTGGTGTCATTTTAGCTGTCGGGATTGCATTAATTGTTATTTCATACACAATGGGTTTTCAACGGGGATCGATAATAGCAAGGGAAGATTACGGTAATCGGTTGTTTGAAGAAGTCACGGATAGTACATCGACTTCTGCGGCGATACGTCAAAAGCCTGCGCGTACGCCTCAAAAACAGCCATCCGCTCAGAATACAGGTACTGGCTGGGGACCAATTACAAGTGATCCACGAGTCGTAGGCAAGAATTATTTCACTCTGATTCAGACGACAAAAGAGGGGGCGATACAATTAGCGACGTTCTGTAGGGAAAATGGACTTGAAACATACGCCATTTCTGGCAATAATACGCGGCTCTACCGTGTGATTGCATTGCCGGGCTCAGTTGACCGGAATGACGCAGTTGCTTCTGAGATACGGTCCAAGATTTATGCCATCGGGCAGCAATGGGCCACTACGAATGCGGGTCGCGGAAGCGATCTAAAAGATGCTTACCAATCGCTTTACAAGAAGTAATGCGTGCAAGATAAGGAACCAGAATTATGAGTCTTCACCGAAGTTTGAAAACAAAACCAGCGGGTCTAAACCAACACCGCAACGTCCTTACTCGTGCAGAACGCATTGAGCAACTTGCAGGTGACGATAAGTTTGACAAGGAAAGTGGCTCGCCAATTGGTTTGCCAAAAGTCGGTAGCCGCAAGATAAAAATTGCCGGCAAGACGAAGAAGACCGATGAAGAAGGCGGCGGCGAAGAAGAAGCAACAGGTAGCGAAGTATAAACTTGGCTGCTTCGCTCGACATTGAGCGTCTGCTTTCAAAGCGCGTACAAGACATTGAAAGTTCAGGGATTCGTCGTGCGTGGACTCTTGCGCAAGCATGCGAAGACCCTATCAACTTGTCTATTGGGCAGCCGGACTTTGCAGTGCCAGATTCTATTAAGCAAGCAGCGATTGAAGCGATTCTTGCGGATAAAAATGGCTATACACAAACTGCGGGCAGTCCAGACCTGCTTGCTTCCGTTCATGCTCGATTACACGAACAGTTTGGATGGGGATTTACTGATTCGTCAAAGCACGGCGCGATGGTAACTGCTGGAACAGCAGGCGCTCTGACGCTTGCATGCTTGACTATTCTTGGTCATGGGGATGAACTTATTATTCCCGATCCGTACTTTGTTATTTATCCGACATTGGCGCGCATTGCTGAAGCAAAAGCAGTGTTGTGTGATACGTACCCTGATTTTCGAATGACTGCGGAACGAATTGAGTCGTGTATGACTGATAGAACAAAAGCAGTTCTGTTAAATTCGCCGGCGAATCCAACAGGCGTTGTATTAACGGCGCAAGAAGTAGCGGATATTGCAAGTCTTTGTCGTGACCGAGGGGTGTTGCTCATCACGGATGAAATTTATGATGAGTTTGTATTTCCGCCCACGGAATTTGCAAGTCCCGCCACAACGAATGACGACGTGCTTGTTATTCGTGGATATGGAAAAACGTATGGTTGCACGGGATGGCGGATGGGGTATGCCGCAGGTCCTCAGCAATTGATTGAGGAAATGTTAAAAATAAAGCAACAAACGTTTGTATGTGCACCTTCCGTGATGCAACATGCGATGGTTGGTGCGTACGATATTGATTTGACTGAACAGATAGAACGATTTCAAAGACGCCGAGATATGGTCGTTGCAATGCTTGGAGATGTGACAGATTTGGTTGTTCCAGAAGGAGCATTTTTTGCATTTCCAAAAGTTCCAGAACATCTTCAATTAACAGGTACGGAGTTTACAGCCAAGGCAGTTGAACATAATGTTTTGGTCATTCAAGGCAGCGTCTTTTCTGCAAAAGACACGCATTTCAGAATCAGTTACGCCGTGGATGATGCAAAACTTGAAGTTGGTCTGCGCATGCTTCGATCGCTGCTCTCCTGATCGATGTGCCAGTCACTTTCATACGACACGCTATAGATTTTTGAACAGTGGGTGCGTTATTGGGTGTGACTGTCAACAATAAAACAATTCCTCCGAGGAATTATTTTGGTATTAAAAATAAAACAATTCCTCCGAGGAATTATTTTGGTATTAAAAAGGCCCCGCCGACAATGCATAAAGCGTCGCCGGCGAGGCGGAGGGGAGAAAGATGCAGTTTATCTCGACAGATTTCACTTTTTTACATGAGGATAAAGTTAAAATAGGGTAAATGCAGCTTCAAAAGCGGCGATTTGAACCGCTGAGCCATATTTTTGCGCGATGAGCGAAGAGCCATGTTCACCGATTCGTGTGGCGATCTTTGGATCATCGAGTAGCAGCGCGATACTATTTTTCCAAGCGTCTTTGACGATGATTGCGCTTTCATCTTCAACAAGCATGTCAAATCCAGGGATAGCTGTTGCAAGAACTGGAACACCGCACAACATCGCCTCAAGCAAGACGGAACGGATGGGCATAGACTTTGAGGGAAGAATGACAAGGTCGGCGTGTACAATGAGTTGTCTGAGGGTGCCGACATCTCGCAAGCACGTGACACGGTCATGCATCTCAAGTTGGGTAAGTTGCTTCCAAACTTTCTGTTGTTTATTCCCAGTCATCTCTAGAAAGATATGCACGTTTGGACGTGATTGAAGTTCCTCAAGGATTTCATGTATATGTTTAGTTTCATTCGACGCATTCAAAACAACAATGCACTTGTTTGTGGCACATTCATGTTTGTCAGTCGTATTATGATTGGTCACGCCAAACGGAACGAGCGCAACGCGATCTTCACCAACTTTTCTTGCTATCTCCTGTTCGATAGTAGGCGTCGGAGCAAGCCAGCGCCAAACTTGGCTATTCTTTTTGACTTTCTTGGTTTCTTTCATTGAAACAACTTCACACATAACTTGAAGGTCAATTACTTTTGAGACGTCAAGTACAAGTTGCATAGCGTCTTTGCCAAATCCAACAGCAGTAGTAACATTATTTTTTTGAAATAGTTCAACAACTTCTTCACAGCGTTTTTTGCGAAGCATCCTTGAGACAGGCATTGAAACTTCCACTCGTTTAGAGAATGAAACAGTGTGGTCGTCATGTGAGAATTCGTCGGTTTCACTTTTTGGAATCATGCGAATGACTTGGTTTCCGTCATCAAGAAGTCCAACCACAAGGCGATGTAACATTGCTTGTTCTTGCTCAAGCCGATCCTTGGACATAATCATTGCGACAGTCATCGATTAGAATTCATCTTGTTCTGGATGTAAGTTTTGAAGATACTCCCAAGAATAGATCCCTGCAGAGTGTCCATCTGAAAAAACAAAGCGAACAGCATAATTGCCGACGAGTTCGATCTCTTCGATAGTGAGGGGATCGCTACTTGTCGAGGGCAAAATGGCGAGAGGATTGCTCTCAAGGTCATCCCGAGTAGCTATTGAATCCGCGGAGGGTGACATTCGCCGAAGAAAATCAACTGGATAAAAAACAGTCGAGTTGTCTTCCCAATCAACACGTAAGCCAGTTTCGCGTTGCAGGTCGAGATGTAATGGGATGGCGGTCATATCGTGGATTCTACTATGATGCGCAGTATGACAAGTGCGAATCATCCTGCAGATCGATTGTGCGAAGCAATTGATAGCGTTGGGGCACCCCTTTGCGTTGGTATCGACCCTGTTCAAGAGAACATGCCTGCAGAATTGCAGGGCTTTGAAGCTCTAGAATCGTTTCAATTTTTCTGCAATGGCGTGCTCGATGCCGTTGTAGGAATTGCTGCATCTGTAAAATTCCAATCTGCCTGTTTTGAACGCCTCGGGGCGCAGGGCGTTGCGTTGCTTGGCGACCTTCGCCAGAATGCGAGCGATCAGGGCTTGCAAGTTATTCTTGATGCAAAGCGTGGTGACATCGGCATAAGCGCCGAGCATTATGCAAAAGCCGCCACTGCGGATGGGCCCTGTGATTGGATTACAGTGAATCCGTATCTTGGCATTGATGGTATCGAACCGTTTCTTGATTCGGGGCTTGGCGTCTATTGTCTTGTGCGAACTTCTAATCCTGGTGGTGACGCTATTCAAAAACAGAGAGTAGAAGACGGCCGGACAGTTGCAGAATCGATTGCAGATTTGCTTGCAACGTGCGGGAAAAAATATATTGGCGAGCATGGTTGGAGCAGCTTAGGTGCTGTTGCCGGCGCAACTAAATCCGACGAGGCGACGCAACTTCGCACCCACATGCCAGAGCAAATGTTTTTAATGCCCGGCATTGGTGCGCAAGGCGCAACCCCAGAAATGGTTGCACCATGTTTTGCTGATGGGCACGGCGCACTTGCAACTGCAAGTCGAAGTGTTATATATCCACCATCAAATACAGACTGGCAAACAGACATTGCAGACGCTGCAAAGAAACTTGCAGGTGAATTACAAGTAGTAGCAACATGAATAAACCCGCCGTGATTATTATTGGTTTCTGCTTAGCGATTTTATTTGGTGTTCCATTGTTCTTTCGTGGTGATTACGTCAAAGTTCCAGAGGACGCCGCGCAGGTCATTATTATTTCTCCGCACAACGAACAGATTAGGCACGAATTTGGGCATGGTTTTGAAACTTGGCACAAGCAGACGTACGGCGAGCCAGCGCAAGTTGTTTGGTCTGTTCCGGGAGGGACAAGTGAAATACGGCGCATGCTCATTTCGCAATATAAGCATGCGTTGGAAACGGGGAAAGAACCCGGTGGCGAAGCCGACTTGGTGTTTGGTGGAGGATCGTACGAACATAGTGTGTTGAAAAAAACCATCAACGCAAAGTTTGATGGTGATGAAGTGGCAACGACCATCAGTGTTCCAGCGACTATTGATCAAGCAATTCTTGACGAAGTGTACGGTGATAACATAATTGGCGACATCACTATTTACGACCCAGAGGGGTACTGGCACGGGCTTGCGCTTTCTGGTTTTGGCATTGTGTACAACAATGAAGTGCTTGCTGATTTAAAAATTAACGCACCAACTTCTTGGGAAGCTCTCTGCAATCCCGCACTTTTTGGAAAACTTGCTCTTGTGAATCCAGCGCAATCTGGCTCGGTGACAACTGCGTTTGAAGCAATATTAAAAAATCTTGGTTGGGAACGTGGATGGCAAGTGTTGAGACGAGCGGCTGCCAACGCGCGATACTTTTCAGCAAGCAGTTTGAAGCCGCCAGCGGATGTGAGCCAAGGGGATGCTGCGATGGGCGTTTGCATCGATTTTTATGGTCGGTACCAAGCGCAAGCGGTGAAGAGCAGTGGTGGCGGGGATCGTGTAGGATACATCGATCCGCCAAGTGCAACGATGATTGACCCAGACCCGATTTCATTGTTACGCGGTGCGACCAATGAGGAAATGGCGCTTCGGTTTATTACCTATTGCATGACCAGAGTTGCTCAAGCGCTTTGGCAATTCCAAATAGAAGACGAATCGGGCGATGAATTAGGACCGGACACATTCGAACTTAGGCGAATGCCCGTCCGCAGGGAAATGTATGCAAAGTATATGGACCGAATGGTTGACCAGGTGAATCCTTATGAAACGGCAAGACCTGCACCGTATCCGGACCGAAACATGCGCGCGTTTATTGCGCCTATTTTTAGCGCGATGGCGATGAATAATCATGAAGAACTCATGCATGCTTGGCAGGCAATTATGCAACATCCGTCTTACCCTGAAACCGAAGGTATTGTGACCGCTGAAGATGTTGACGATCCGGAATTGAGGGAGATGTTACTTGCATTTGATGCCATGCCTTTGATTCCCACAAATACTGGCGTGGAAATTTCGATGGATACGCTAGAAGATCGCAAAACGTTAAAGTATGGTTGGTTGCGCGATCAATGGATTGACGATGGGCTGTGGCATCCTGAAGATTATGGGAGTGCAGCGCTCAAACGAGAGACTGCTGAATTTTTTAAGGAACAATATAAAACCATTGTTGAGATGGGCAACAATGACTAGCGATGCACAACATGTTGGACAATTCCTTCAAGCATCTGGTGAGTTTCTTGTAACGGCGGAATCATGCACTGGCGGACTTGTTGCAAAATACATAACTGAAATTGCTGGAGCAAGTTCGTGGTACGCTGGCGGATGGGTGACGTATTCCAATGCAATGAAAACAAGTCAACTCGGTGTTCCAGAAGAAATGTTGCAAGCGCATGGTGCGGTTTCACCTCATGTTGCAGAAGCAATGTGTGAGGGTGCTAGAATTAACAGCGGGGCAAGTGTTGCGCTAAGCACAACGGGGATTGCAGGACCAACGGGAGGGACTGAGGATAAACCAGTGGGAACAGTTTTTATTGGCTGCGCGACTGCGAATGGAATTGACGTCAGGCGATTTTTATTTTCTGGATCACGCGGTCAAGTGCAAGAGCAATCTGCAAAGGCAGCGTTGCAATTGTTGCTTGAGAACATATCATGATGCAAGGGAAAGTTTTTCTTGGATTGGGAAGCAATCTTGGGGAACGAGAAGCGTATTTAGAAGATGCCATTGCGCGGCTTGATGCAGATAAAGATATCAACGTACTCAAGCGGAGTTCGATGATTCAAACTGAACCCGTTGGCGACTTGGCTCAGCCGATGTTTTTGAATATAGCGATTGAAATCGCGACGAATTTGCGTCCTCGTGCGTTGCTCGATGTGTGTCTTGAGATTGAACTTGCAAACGGGCGAGTGCGAAACGAAAAGTGGGGGGCACGTACATTGGATATTGATATCCTTTTTTATGGTGATGCCATCATCGATGAGCCGGGATTGTGCATTCCCCATCCGGAAATAGCTTTGAGGCGGTTTGTAATTGCTCCATTGGCTGAAATAGCACCAAAGTTCGAACACCCTTGTACGAATGATCCAATTTGGGCAATGTTACAACTCTTATAGCGTTCTCTGATATTCTACCCAATCTCGTTTTTACACCCTATTTGGAGCTACACATGAAATTACTGACCATTGTTACAGCACTCGCAATTGCGCCAATCGCTTTGGCACATCCTGATCACTTCCCGCCGGAACATCCTGACCATCCTTCGGATCACCCTGAGCATCCTGCTGATCACCCTGAACATCCTGCGGATCACCCAGAACATCCGACCAAGGAAACTGCTGCGGACAACACTGCTGCAACAGCGGAAGCAAAAGCGATTTTTGACAAAGTGCATGCAAAATATAAAGCAGCAAAAGGCATTAAAGAAACAGTTGTGTTGAAAATGCCTGGGATGATGGGCGGAGAAGGCGAAACGATTAACGTTGAGATTCTAGTGAGTTCAAATGGCAGTTCGCTTGAACTCGTCGATGAAATGGGCGCAAGTTGGATTGATGGCACGTTCTATTTTGAAGTTTCTGAAATGGCTGACAAGTATGTCAAGATGGATTCGGAAAATTTCTATCAAGGGTTGGCAACAATTTCTGATGGCGGTTCGATCCCCGGTGTTTGGACCATCGCACTTTGCGATAGCGACAACATGGACGATTGGATCAGTTCATTTACGATGGGGTTCCCTGGAACTGAGATCGTCGGAGTTACAGCGTCGAAGGATGATGCTGGTAACGATGTTGATGTCATTAATTTGAAATCCATGATGGGTACAATTGATATCACTGTGAGCAAAGAGAGTGTTGTAAAGAGCGGGGTCATTACAATTAGCCAGCCAGGGATGCCTGCAATGAAGATTACCGCTGTATCTTCCTTGACGTTCCTTGATGAAGCGCCAGCGGTTGCGTTTGAAGCAGGTGACAAAGAAATGTTCGAAACAGCAGAAGCAATGTTTGGTATTGAAGATGCTGGCGACGCTCCTGAAGAAAAAAGTATGGTCGGCAAAGAAGCGCCCGACTTCACCCTTGCTCATCTGGATGGTTCCGGGGATGTAACGCTGTCGTCGCTAAAAGGCGAGGTTGTTGTGCTTGACTTTTGGGCAACATGGTGCGGTCCTTGTCGCAAGGGTCTTCCATTCTTGAACCAGTTTGATGTCTGGGCTCAGGAGCAAGGATTGAATGTTCAGGTTTATGCTGTGAATGTTTGGGAGCGTGGTAAGCCTTCTGATGTCCTTGAAAAAGTTACAAAATTCTGGGCTGACAATAAATTTGGGACTGCGGTTCTTATGGGGAGCAGCGATGACAAGTTGACATCAAATTACGGTATCAATGGAATTCCTACAACGGTCATTATTGGTCGAGATGGCACTATCACAAACCAGCATTCAGGTTTTGGTGGTGGTGAGGCGATGATTTGGGAGTTAAAGGAAGCTGTTACAGCAGCACTCGGCGGTGGACACCCTGTAGCGACTACAGATAAACCTGAGCATCCAGAACATCCATCAGATCACCCCGACCATCCTGATCATCCCAATTAATTCATTTTGATTCCAATTTTTGCGGCGAAGATAATGTTTTGCATTGTCTTCGCCTTTTTTTGCGTGCCTGACAAATTTGCTTAACTTTAAAACAATTCCTCCGAGGAATTAATTTCCTGAAACAATTCCTCCGAGGAATTAATGGTGCTCTGAGCCGTATGTAATTGCTGCGGAGACGATGTGTTCTTGCATCGTTTTGGCACCTTTAACGGTGCCTTGGACGTCGTTGACGATGATGGAAAAAACAAGCGGGGCTCGGGATTCAAACGTGATGTAGCCACTGAGCGAACAGACGCCTCTGAGATACCCGCTTTTTGCATGGACAGTGGCGTTGCCAAAATCAACTTGTTTGAAACGTGAGTTCAATGTTCCGGTGCCGGGGGTTGCTAGTGAATCCACTAGAGTCCTGCCAGCAGGGTCTGTGACATCAAAAGATGCAAGCCACCGAGCGAGCGTTTGAGGGCTAATTTGATTCTCTCTACTCATCCCAGAGCCATCAGCAACGATTGCGCTGCGTCCGCTTTCATCTAATCGTTGCGAGATGACTGCTTCCACCACCTTTGCCCCTTCGTCAAATGTTCCAGATTGCCGAGTTGCCTGTGCTGATATTCGCTTGAGTAACGCTTCCGCGTACAAGTTATGGCTGTCGGTGTTACTCCTTCGCAGAGCAGTTTGCAATGGAGTTGAATGTGTGAAAATGACAGTGCCTTGAAGCACATTGTCGGCTGAAACATGTTCAACGTTCCCAACTGCAATATTATTCTTTCGAAGTAGATCGGCGAGCGTATTACCAAAAACAATGGCAGGGTCGTGAAACGCTACTTTGACGGGAACTTTGTGCGTTGCATTTACGTTTCCACGTGCAGTCATGTTGTTTGTGTTGGGCGGTCTTGCAATCCAGAACGAAGATTTGTATTTCTTGCCAACTTTTGAAGACGTTTTGTTTCCAAATGTAATCCACTTCATACGAGGCGCTATATCGCCAAGGGAAGCAGTAGTTCCCCTTCGAGGTGCAGGGAAAAAATGCACGACGTTCAAGTGGTAGTTTAATCCCGAAACTTGCGCGCAGTACCAATTGTTAATTTGATTTGCAGGCCACGATGGGTGTACAAAGTTTTGATCGAAAATTCGGTCGTCAACAAAGAGGGTTTTAATCTCCTTGACACCGGACTTTTTGACTGCTTCGACCCATGGTTGCAATTCCTTGTCAAGCATGCTGTTCTCTTTAGTCCAGTCAGTGAGCCCGTGCAAATCGACGTCGCCAATAGTTGGATCGCCATCGCCAACAATCGTAAGGTTCTCGCCATCAAGGACGAGTCGAGTTTTGAATTCAAATTCTGGTCCAAGAACGTGCAGTGCTGCGCCAGCGGTAAGCAACTTTTGATTGCTTGCTGGAATCATAGAGTTCTTTGAGCGAATCTGAACAAGTGTATTGCCCGTTGCAGTATCTATGACACAAACGCCAGCATCGCCCTTGTTCAAATTTGAGGAATTGATTAATTTCTGAACATCCGACTGCAAATCGCCAAAGGTCGCAGAAGCGGTTGAAAGCAGGGCGCAAATGGCAAAACGCAATAAAGTCACTCGGCAATTATCGGCAGAGTGCTCCGAAGCACATTATCCTCTACATCATGGATCCCGAAAAGAGAGTTCAGGAGTTACGTACGCTGCTGGAGCAAGCGAACTTTGCCTATTACGTTGATGCAATGCCGACCATGGCGGACTCGGAATACGACGCAATGCTTTCGGAACTCGTTTCTCTAGAAAGCGCTAATCCGGTTCTTTATGATTCTACAAGCCCTTCGCAGCGAGTTGGGGGAGCGCCAATTGATGGATTTATAACCGTACACCATACGGTTCCCATGCAGTCCATCGACAACACGTACACACTTGGGAACCTTCGGAGCTGGTATGAAAAACTTGGCGAAGAGGTTCCCTGTACGTGCGATCCGAAAATTGATGGGGTTGCGATTTCTTTGAGGTACGAGAAGGGTGTATTGATATCAGGGGTTACACGAGGAGACGGTGAGCGGGGCGATGATGTTACTACACAAGTAAAGACGATCCGCTCTGTTCCGTTACAACTTAGAGGCAACTCGCCAGATGTTTTGGAAGTTCGCGGCGAGATTTTTATGCCCAACAAAAGTTTTGACGAGATAAATGCTCGGCGAGAAATAGATGGTGACCAACTCTTTGCAAATGCGAGGAACGCGACTGCTGGGACACTCAAAAGTTTAGATCCAAAAACGGTTGCAAAACGCAAGTTGGCTTTTCTAGCTCACGGCAAGGGGGAAACGCAATGGAAAGATTCACCCAAAACGTGGATTGATTTTATCGAAGCAATTCGGAGGTTTGGTATTCCGGTTTCGCCGCAAGTAACTCTTTGTGCAGGCATTGATAAAATGCTGCAAACTGTTGAACAATTTGAATCGAAGCGGCAGTCCGCGGGTTTTGCAATTGATGGCATGGTCATCCGAGTGAACTCTTTTGCGCTGCAAGAGGAACTTGGTGCCACTTCAAAATCGCCACGCTGGTGCATTGCATTTAAGTATCCAGCCGAACAAGGATTGACCAAACTTTTAGGAGTGAATTGGCAAGTTGGCAAGAACGGTACGTTGACGCCAAGGGCAACGATGGAACCAATTCAACTTGCTGGAACGACGGTGCAACATGCCACGCTGCATAACATCGAAGAAGTTCATCGAAAGGACATTCGCGTTGGCGACACGGTAGTTGTCGAGAAAGCAGGAGAAATAATTCCACAAGTTGTCGGCGTGAAAGAGAATGAACGAGACGGTTCCCAAGTGCCAATTGAGCCGCCTTCACTTTGCCCAGTTTGCGATGGACCCGTTGAAAAGGAGGGTCCAAAACTCTATTGCGTAAACCCAGAGTGTCCCGCGCAATTTCGTGAGAAAGTAAAATGGTTTGCAGCACGCGACCAAATGGATATCGATGGGTTGGGCGATAAGGTAGTTGATCAACTTGTTGACGCTGGGCTTGTCAAGCACTTTGCAGATTTGTACAAACTTACCTCGAACGATTTGTTGCCTCTTGAAGGATTTGCGCAAAAATCTGCCGACGCGTTGGTTGCAGCAATTGACGACAGTAAGACTCGCGGGCTTGCTCGAGTGCTTTCAGGGGTTGGCATTCGATTGATTGGTCGTGCAACGTCCAAAGTGATTGCAAAACAGTATGCAAACTTTGCATTGTTGCAACAAGCGACAGTGGAAGACTTTGATGCGCTTGAGGACTTTGGGCAAATTACTGCAGAGACATTACATAAAGCAATTCACAGCGCGCAAGGGGAAGAATTGTTTGCACGTCTCGAAAATGTGGGCGTGCAACTTGAAAGTGCGGAAACGGTTGCTGCAGACCCCGCATTTGATGGGAAAGTGATTGTGATTACGGGCACCCTCGAACACTGGGAAAGAAAAGAATTGACGGAGGTACTTGAAAAGCGCGGGGCAAAGGTGGCAGGGTCGGTTTCTGCAAAAACGGACATCGTGATTGCTGGCGAGAAGGCAGGGTCTAAGCTGAAAAAAGCGCAGGAGTTGGGTGTTGATGTTTGGGACGAAGCGCAACTCACAGAATCACTTTCAGGGTAAAATCTCCAATCTATGGGTCAGTTAGCACTCGGTTTTCGATCTCTACTTATCAAGGCAGCCATCTTCTTTGTCATGGCTGGCTTGCTCGCCTGGGCGCTTGGTGGAACGTTGTTTCCACAACCAACTATTGTAAATTTGCCGGGAGCGGGCGAAGTGTATTGGAAAGTTTCTTCTGGGGGAGAAATTAATGGGTTGCAATGGTCGCTTATGAAAGGCGGTCAAGAGATCAAAGTAGGTCGTTGGCAATCGGCAGTTGGTCCTGTGATTGTTGACGGAGTTTCTTGGATTGCAACTGGCAACGCAGGGCAGTGGTCGTTTTCAAAAGTGACTGGAGAAGTTGTTGAAGAAGTAATAACGCCTCCGTCGAGTGTGCTTGATTCTTTGTTTCCATCACCCCAAAAATAAATAACAACAACAATTGCAAGCGCTATTCTGTACCAACCAAACAATGCGAGTCCGTGTTTTGACAAGTATGCAACAAGCCATTTGATTGCAATTGCGGCTGCAAAAAAGGCAACGATAATTCCAAGAATCATTGGCCCCAATTCAAGTGTTGAGAGAGCATCCGAATCTTTATAGAGTTTGTAGACAGTTGCGCCGCAGAGGGTTGGCAATCCAAGAAGAAAACTAAACTCGGCTGCATGTTTTGGCTTCATTCCCATTGCCATGCTTGCAACAATAGTGACCATAGACCGACTTGTTCCGGGAAACATTGCAAGGCATTGAACGAAGCCGATGATGAGTGCGCGTTTCCATGTGAGGTGTTCAATGTCGATAAAACTGTGTGCGTCGTTTCCTTCGTGAAAGGCGCTTCGTTGCCAACGTGCTGCAAAGAGCATGAGTACGCCGCCGATGGCAAGCGCCCAAATGACTGGAGTTGTTCCCATGAGCCATTCGTCGATGAGATCATTCAAAAGCACACCAATGACTGCGGCGGGTAGAAATGCGATGATAAGATTATTTGCAAGTTTTAAGCCAACGGGATTTTTGCCGAGCAATCCTTTGATCATCTCGGCGACGCGTTTGCGGTAGAGCCCGAGAACCGCGAGAATGGCGCCGCTTTGGATGACAATAAGGTACGGGTCGATTGCTTTTTGAGTAATACCCATAAAGGATTTTGCGAGAATCAGGTGACCGGTTGAACTTACTGGGATGTACTCGGTCAGACCCTCGACGATTCCTAAGATGAGTGCTTGAAAATAATCCATCACACACTAATCGTCATCTTGGCGCATGATGCTTCGTATTTCCTTGCCAACTTGTTCAATTTCATGTTTGCCGAGTTCCTCTCTCTTGTTCTGAATTTCGTTGTCGATGAGTCGTTTTGCAAATGAGCCGTCTTTGACGTTGTCTAAGAGAGTACTGAGGTTGCAGCGAAGTTGTTCGTTGTCGAGCAAGTCCATTGCTTCATACGCTCCCATCTCGGCGGTGTTGCTGATCGCTTGCATCATTTTAGCGATGCCTTTTTCTTGGATGATGTCGGCAACTTGTTTTACTTCGTGGCAGCATTCAATATAGGCGAGTTCGGGTGGATATCCGTCATTGACGAGCGTTTCGAACGATGCACTAATGAGCGTCGCAAGACCGCCGACAATAATTGCTTGTTCGCCGAAAAGATCGGTTTCGGTTTCGTTTTTGAAAGTTGATTCAATGACGCCGGCACGTGCTGAGCCGATTCCAGCAGCCCAGCCGAGGGCGATATTCCGCGCAGTATTGGTTTGGTTTTCACGTTCAATGGCAATAAGGGCGAGCACGCCATTTCCTGCGAGGAATTTTTCTCGGACGGTCACGCCGGGTCCTTTTGGTGCAACCATGACGACCCCAATTCCCTGAGGTGGTGCAATATGTCCATAATGGATGGCGAAGCCGTGGATGAAACCAAGGGTTGCGTTTTGTGGAAGGTTCGGTTCGATGTGCGTTTTGTAGATTTCCCCCTGTATTTCATCAGGCAGGGCGATAATGACGAGGTCGGCGTTGGAAGCATCAGCAATAGAAACGGCTTTGAACCCATCCCCTTTGGCTTCTTTTGGATTTCGGGCGCCGATTGTGACATCGATTCCACTGTCTCGAAGGTTCTTGGCGTGCGCTTTTCCTTGATTTCCATACCCGATGACCGAAACGCTCTTCCCGATGAGCCCTTCGAGAGGGACGTCGTTGTTTCTTAATATGTTGTATGTAATGGCAGACATTGAATGACGAGCATACCATGGAAGCATGTCTACGATTGCATTTATTGGATATCGCGGTTCAGGGAAGTCGACTCTTGGCAAGTGGCTCGCTGAGGAACTTGGCGTGCCGTTTGTTGATACCGATGATGAGGTGTTGACTCATCTTGGGTATAAGACGGTGACGGAGGCGTGGGAGCATGTTGGCGAGAAGGGGTGGCGAGAAGCGGAACTGAAATTGATTCCTGAATTGTTGGAGCAGAACGTGGTCGTTTCGCTTGGTGGCGGCGCGCCTATGGTTCCCATGGTTGCGAAAGCAGTCGCTACTTGTGGCGTCGTGTTTAATTTGACCACCAGTGAAGAGGTGACCGCGGAACGCCTCGCAGTCGACGGTGATCGCCCTGTGTTATTCTCGGAAGATTTGAAAATGCGTTTACAGCGTTTGCCTGCGTATGCGATGCTTGGCACTTGCGGCATTGATACTTCTGGAGACATCGACAAGTGCAAGCAGCGCATCCTTGATTTTCTAGCACACGGGCATCAGTTTCCGCCAGGGAAGTACGTCTGTTAAACAATTCCTCCGAGGAATTGTTTTACTTTTTATAGGGGCGCCCAACCCTTTTTGCATTTTTTGGGATGTTGTACAACTCGCATATTTTCATTTTCCATTTGTTGCCCCCATAAGGATTCTCTTTTTTGAAAGCATTTTTAATTCTCGATCTTTGGTCTGGGTTTAGGTACATCGGGTCAGTGAGTATTTTTTCTATATCATGAGGGTATGGACGAGGACCTTTTGACAGAGTAATGACAGATTTGTGTTTTTCGTTAAGAAGCCGTGCCGCTGATCCCCACTGCCATTCCGCGGGACGGTCTGTTAGATATGCTTTTACTGGATTCATGGAAAGGTAATTTCTAGCACGATTGAGAGATAGCCCTGGTTCTATGAAGGTTGCTCGATATCTTCCTTGATACACAGCCCCCTTTCCGGTGGTGTCCGAATCTCTTCGAAGAATTTTCGCATGATTTCCAGTTAACCACTGCATAAAGTCTGGTACTTGCATTTTCCTTTCGGGATGTAAAAGCAAATGCCAATGATTGGGCATAAGCACCCATTCAAGTAATCGCATATTGTGCCGTTGCACGGCGGTGGATAGAAGGGTTGTAAATAATGCATAATCTTCGTACGTGTGAAAGAGTGTTTTTCCTTCTACCGCGCGATTCATCGCATGGAGGACTTGACCTGAATAATCTGAGCGTTTTCTGTTCATGCAAATACTATCCCATAGATTTTTTCAACTTCTCAATAAATCGACAAAAAACTTTTTTTCGTAAAAAGGCAGTAGTGCCGAAAAAAGGCAGCACACAAGAAAAACAATTCCTCCGAGGAATTAATTAATTCCTCGGAGGAATTGTTTTTGAGGCGCAAGAAAAAAGGTCGCTCGGGGAGCGACCTTTGGGGATACAGGGTTGTGGGAGGGAGGATTAACTGATTTTGCGACCGATGCGGCGTTGGCGCGAGATAATTTTGCGGCCGTTCTTGGTCTTCATGCGTGCGCGGAACCCGATAGAGCGGGCTCGTTTGATATTGCTTGTTCGTCGTGGATAATGCACAGCCATTGGTAATACTCCTAAACCGGCTTTTTTGCCGAGCATCACATAATACCTGAATCACTACAAATTGGCAAGCAAGGTACACTATCCATCTTGAACCATGGACATAGACTGGATTAACGCCGTACAGAGCATCATTTGCTACGAGTTCAAGACTCATGCCCTCTTGGAACAGGCACTGTCCCATTCATCAGCCGTCGATCAACGCGAAGATTCCAACGAACGCCTTGAATTCCTCGGCGATGCAGTACTGGGGTTTGCTATCTGTAACGAGATATTTGACCGATTTCCATCGTATGAAGAGGGCGAAATGACAAAAATCAAGTCAGCGGTCGTGAGCCGACGTGTCTGCGCCGAAGTCGCCGACGAACTTGATTTAGGAAGAATTCTGCGTGTCGGAAAAGGCATGAACGGAATTACACTTCCAGCATCTGTCACAGGCGCCGCCTACGAAGCGATTATTGGTGCAATCTATCTTGATGGGGGATTTGAGCCAGCAAAGGATTTTGTCCTTCGGTCGATGGGTACGCGCATTGACGACGCCGCGGCTTCCACCCATCAAGAAAATTACAAATCAGTCTTGCAGCAAGTCGGGCAAAAAATGGCTGGCAACACACCTTCTTATATTGTCCTTGACGAAAAAGGTCCCGACCATGCAAAGTGTTTTGAAATATGTGTTGACCTTGGCGGGCAACGGTATCCTGCTATGTGGGGACCGTCCAAAAAACAAGCCGAACAACTCGCCGCACTCGAAGCACTCAAAGAATTAGAACTTGCACAAGAGCATTCTGACGGATCAATTGAGATCAAAGAAATTCAAGGTGAGTAACCACGAAGGGGACGAATTCGTCGAATCCCGTTTCCGTCAGCATCCAATATCTCAATTATTCCTCGGTGCTCCTCGTCGGATTTCATAAAGACTACAGGAATGCCGCGTTGGTTTGTCACTGTCATCGCTCCGCCTCCAGTTGCGCTCGTCGTTGAAGCAATAAAGACAGGCACACTTCTGTCATTCAACAGGTTTAAGGTTCCACCATTTTCTGCTGCTGCAAGCATCCCCATCATTTTTCCGGATGATGAATTGACGACCATGCCACCACCAATTTCAGGAAGCATTTTCATTTCGGATACAACATTCCCAGAAGCATCTGCAATTTGAAAACGACCATTTGCTTTTGGGTCGCTCGCAACAACCGCAACAGGGATGCCGTGTTCATTTTGAATATGCAACGAAGCGTTTGCACCGCTTAACGTCAGCGCACCACTTGCAAACTGCGATAGCTCT
>CAZAZD010000013.1:0-49576 GCA_964489535.1 uncultured Isosphaeraceae bacterium | reverse complement strand
AACACCGTAAAACTATTGGAGAAACTACTATGAGTTTTACCGCAAAAGACGTAATGGGCCTTCGTCAAAAGACTGGTCTAGGCATGATGGACTGTAAAAAAGCATTGACTGAAACAAATGGAGATCCCGCTGCTGCTGAAGAGTGGTTACGCGAAACCAAAAAAGGCAAGATGGACACTCGCACAGAACGAACGACTGGTGAGGGTCAAATCTGTGTTGCTGCAAATGATGGCAGCGCAGTCATCATTGAAGTGCAAACAGAGACCGACTTCACTGCTCGTAATGAAAACTTTGTTGAAGCAGTAGAAAAAATTGCTGAACTTGCACTCGGTCAAAGCGATGGCAACGTAAGCGCGAGCGATTCCATGACAAAGTTAGTGGACGATCTACGAATCACCACTGGCGAAAATGCAAATTACGCACGTGGATTTAAGTACAGCGGCGGCAACTTTGGTCAATACATTCACCACGATGGCAAACGCGCTTGTCTCCTTCAATACGAGGGTGATATAGACGATGCAACGGTCAAAGGTATTTGCCAACATATCGTGTTCCACGATCCAATGGGAATTTCCGCTGAAGATGTTCCTGCTGAAACAATTGCACAAATTCGTGCAGCTGCCATTCAAGAAGCCAAAGACTCAGGCAAGAACGAAGAAATTGCTGAAAAAATGTCTGAAGGCAAAGTTCGCAAGCACTTGCAAGAAAATACGCTTCTCGCACAAAAGTACGTGCTCGACGAATCCAAAACGATTCAAGAGTTGCTCGCCGATGGCACAACCATTACTGCATTCACGCGCTACACCTTAGGGGGCTAACCCCACGCTCATCTTTCATCAAAAAGACCTCGCTTCTGGCGAGGTCTTTTTCATATGCAGCTGCCTTTCCGCTTTCAAAGTGACAGTCACAATTGCAACTACTTGTCAATAGTTGCCTTAGATGCAGCTGCCTTTCCGCTTTCAAAGTGACAGTCACAATTGCAACTACTTGTCAATAGTTGCCTTAGATGCAGCTGCCTTTCCGCTTTCAAAGTGACAGTCACTTTATGCCTGCTGGTTTTCCGCCTTTTCGAGGGTCGCTCGCTGGTTTCATCAAGCCATCTTTCATTTGAAGCACTTGCACAACTCCGATATTTGACCGTGGTTTTACTTCGTAGCCAATGTTCATAAATTGCAATTCAAGTTCGGCATCACGATACGCTTCCTCAACATAAACCCTATCTGGTAGCCACTGGTGATGCACCCTTGCACGTTGCAAGGCATCCATTGGCTCATCGCCAAACCAAAGAATATCGAGCAACACTTGCACAACGCTTGAAATAATTCTTGGACCACCCGAGGCACCCAGAGCAAGCACGGGAACACCATCTCGTTCCACGATCGTTGGTGACATACTCGAGAGTGGCCGCTTTCCGGGTTCGGGTAAGTTATTGTCCGATTGCCGAAGGCCATATACGTTCGCACCACTTGGCGAAGAAAAATCATCCATCTCATTGTTCAACATAAAACCTAACACTGGATAATACACAAGCGAACCAAAACTAGTGTTAATCGTTTCCGTTGCAGAAACCATCATTCCATCTTTATCGACAACACAAAGGTGGCTTGTCCCATCGTCATCTGGTGGTGGTGAAACAGAACCATACGTATACGTCTCTTGTGTTTCGCCAAGAACAATTTTCGAAGCAAGATTGTCGAGATAAACATCATCTAGTAGTTGCTGGACTGGAACGTCCACAAATGCAGCGTCGGCTAAATGCTCCGCTCGATCAGCAAACGCATGCTTCATCGATTCAATGAGCAATTGCGAAAACTCTGGCGATTTCCCATACTGCAATGCATCCAGTCGAGAAAGCAATCCTAAAATCTGCGCGATTGCAACGCCTCCGCTACTCGGCGGCGGCATGGATACAAGTGTATTTCCCTCGCCGATATCAATTTGCAAGGGAGTCTCCCAGCGAGGTTCGTATTCTTTCAAATCGTCAAGCGTGATGTGCCCGTCCGTTGCACGAACTATGAGTGCTGCAATTGTGCCATCGTAAAAACCTGCAGCGCCATGTTGTGAAATTTGTTGAAGCGGGAATTCCTGACCCGAGTTCAACTCTGTAAATTGAATTGTTATTGATTGCAATGCTTCTAGATATACTTGGCGCTGTTCTTCTGGCAATGCTTGAATAGACCGAGTTGCAGATTGCACAGCATTCTCAAATGCTTTGTCAATCTCAATTGTGCTTTGCGCCAATCGAATTGCAGGAGCGAGTACTTGCTGCCTGCTCAGTTTTCCGTACCGTTCGTGCGCTACAAGCAAACCAGCAACCGTTCCCGGAACACCGACCGCGGTTCCGCTAAAGCGACTGCTGTTCGTCTTAAAAAAATCTGGACCAACTTTGCTAGGAGCTGTTTCGCGATAGTTCAATGCAACGGGTTCCATAGTTGGCGAATCGATAAGCATGAACCCGCCACCTCCGATGCCACAAGAAAAAGGACGAACAACACTCAGCGCAAAACTTGTAGCTACTGCGGCGTCGACAGCGTTGCCACCTTGGTTAAGAATTTCCACCCCCGCTTGCGATGCAAGGTAATGATCCGCTGCAACTGCGCCACCTGTGTACGTCTGTTGCTTTGCAGCACAACCAAACAAGCAGCACAACAACGCGAACCATTTCAACATGCTCCTAACTCCTCAAGAAATGCTTTTGCTCGTTTAATGTCATCAATTCGATTGTAGCCACCCTCGCGTTCAATGACAACATTGATATCTTCAGGCACAAGTTGTAAAAAAGTTTTCCAATCAACATCGCCCTTCCCAACTGGAACTTCCGTTCCCCATGTTCCTTGTACTTGGGTGTGTATGGCATCTTTAATGTGTACTTGTTGCACCCATGGTTGCAACATTTCCATGGATTCAATCGGATCACCCTTACCATACAAAATCATATTTGCCGGATCAAAGTTCACACCAAGTTGTGGCAGTGTTAACTCTTGCAATACACTCGCCACATTCTGTGCACGTTCTTGCCCTGTTTCTAATCCGAGCTGTAGATCGCGGCTTGCGAACTCCTCTGTAAGTTCGCAAAGTCGATCGAGCATTTTCCTTCGCTCGCCACATTGTTCTTCTGGAATAAAACCAGCATGGAACGTTACCAAAGACATTCCCATTTCTGCAGCGACATCGCCAACTCGTTTAGCGTTATCAAGAGTCGATGGCCACATCTCATCTTGACGCAACCCGCCTGTATTGGCAATTGTTTCAAGCGTTGTGTAATCCTCGCCCGAGGCCTCCAACATACCACTCAAAACCGAGATGCCAGCATCCAGCAAAATCCCCCTGCAATCTCTCCACAATGCATCCTGGACGAGTGGCAGCAACGCAAGTTGAATATGCGTTATTCCAGACGATTGGCAGCCCGAAATCAATGCAACTGGGTCCTTGGGCTTCAAACTCCAACTACATACGGCAAGATGTCGACTGTTCATCCAAGGTAGCATAGAATACTCAGTCAAACTCGGTACAAATCCATGAACATTTCTTCGACTAAAACTTCGCCACCACCAACAGAGCAGCCACCTGCGCCATCGCCTGAAAAAAAACCAGAGAGCGAGGAAGAATTAACGTTCTGGGAACGCACTGAGGCATATATCACTCGGCTCAGTACCAAAAATAATTTTTGGCATCGGGTGTGCTCACTCATTTGGCTTCCATTTGCATTTCGTAGCGGTATCTCAATGCGTCGAATTTCCAGAGATCGATTCACCGCTGTACTTCCATTCAAGCGTTCAAACAGAAATTTCTACAACGCTATGGCTGGAGCATCACTTCTTGGCAATAGCGAAGTTGCAGCAGGCATGTTCCTGTTCAAACATTGCGGAAGTGACTATGCGGTCGTCTGCAAAAATATGACATATAAATTTTTGCGACCTTGCTATGGTCCTGCGATTTACAACGTGCGCGATGCAGAGCAAGTTGGCACTAAACTCAGCCACCAAATGATCACTCGCAAAGAGTTCAATATCGAGTTCACTATGGACATCACTCAAACACTCCATAAACGTGGACGAGAAGTTCGAGTCGGAAGGTGCGAAATCACGTTCCATTGCACTCCTAAATCCATGATCAAGGAGCGGGCTGCACGCCGAAAAACCCGCGCCCAACAGTGAACGCTCTCAAAACAGTCGGCTGGGGTTTATATCTATCTTGTAGTTGGACATGGTGTATCGGCATGTTCTTGCCTGTCATTCTCATGCATCGCTACGGCTGGCTAGGTTTTTTGATTTTTTCGGTTCCCAATGTCATCGGTTGCGCAGCGTTTGGCTACGTCGTGAGAACACCTGAGCGTTCAAAAGAGCTCGTCGAAAAATACAAAACTGCGATTTCGCTTTTTGCAATTGTGACCATCGCCTTCCACGCATTTTTTATAACAATGCTCGCAAATGTCTATCTCAATGATGTTGTAACTGGCATTTCAATATGGCTACCATTTGGTTTTCTTATTGGAGCAACTGCCCTCACCTTTCTCCCGACTCGGTGGTGGCCTCTCCTTGCAGCAATTCTATGGATTTTTTCTGCGATTGCTGGAATTTCATTTTTGCCAGTTACACCTGTTTCAACAGGTACGCTCCCGTGGCAAGATGCCGTATGGCTTTTACCAATTACAACGTTTGGTTTTATCTTGTGCCCTTACCTTGATCCAACATTCCATAGAGCATTGCAATGTTCACCAAGCAAACATTCGTTTGGTGTTTTTGGTGTTGCGTTTGCCATCATGATTGGCGTCACGTGTCTGTACCAAGGGAATATCCTTGCCACGCTTTCCGTCCTGCTTGGATTGCACCTTGCATTGCAATCAATATTTACAATTGGCGCGCACATGAAAGAGGGCATACGCATCGAACTTGGTAAACGAAAACCATTGTTTGTTATCCTTCTTATAGTTGCTTGCTTGATTGCCGTTGGAATAGCACATCGGTTCGGAAGTGCGTCGCCTGGTGGCAGTTGGTACCCAGAAGCACAAGACGATTATTTACGCTTCTTCGTGTTTTACGGATTACTTTTTCCGGGGCTCGTTGCAATTTTTATGCTGACCGGAAAAAGGTTCACGCCATTGCGCGTCACACTATTTACTTTTGTTGCACTATTCTCGCTCCCACTATTGGAAGTTGGATACCTTGGCAACCAAGCATGGCTATCCGTCTTGCCCGTTGTTGTCCTACTCACTTGGGCGTTTGCGGATAGAACCAAGCAACAACGCGAACATAACTAATACTCGCTAAGGGGACACCCACAGCAAGGACGTTCAGCCCTTGTGGGTATCAACCATGTTGCGTTGTTACTTATTTCTTACCGCAGCATTTCTTGTGCTTTTTGCCGCTACCGCATGGGCAAGGTTCATTTCGACCAACCGTCATCGTTCCGCCTGCGCCTTTCGTTTTCGCTGCTTCGGATGCAGCACGAACCGATTGCTCAGCCGCCTTTGGTCTTGCTTGCATTTGCTTTGGCTGAGCCGGAGCAGCTTGTTTCTTGGGCTGTTCAGCAGATTTTTGTTGTTGCTGTTGCTGTGGAGCACTCACTTGCATCTTCGCTTTGAATACCAAGTCGCTTACGCGATCTTGTATATGCTCAAACATTTCTTCGAACAACTGAGCACCTTCGCGTTTGTATTCAATTCGTGGATCAAGTTGACTAAACGATCGAAAGCCAATCGATTCTTTTGCTTGATCCATTTGATACAAGTGGTCTTTCCAGACACCATCAAAAATTTGCAAGAGAACACTTCGTTCAAGTTGTGCTAATTCTGCGCGTTGCACTTGTTTAATTTTTGCAGTTGCAACTCCCATAGGGTCTTCTTTTGACTCCTCAATTTCTTTATCAGTTAACGCAAAGTTCCAGTTCTCTCGCAACCAGGTGTCAACATCGCCCTTGCTTTCGTCAACGATTCGTTGCGCTCGACGTTCGTACCGTTCACCATCCCATCGGTTTGCTTCTTCAAGTAAGAACTTTTTCAAGTCCTCTGGATTATTTGAAGGCAATGATTGTGGGGTCCAATCTAATTCGTATTTAAGTTTTACCCAATTGCAGAATCCTTCAATTGCCTTTGCTGGATCTTGCTGCATGCGAACGCCCGTCATATCAATCATAAATTCAATTGGGTACTCGCGCTCGCGCTTAGCATAGACTTCCATCGCTCTGTCCATAACAAGATCGACCGCTTCATCCGATTCAAGATCATCAAAATCACTTGGCTCGCATGGAATGTCAAACTTTGATTTTGCCCATGTTGCAAGTTCTTCTTGCGCGTGCAGGGGAACAAGGAATGGGTCAAGCGGTGCCAAGTCAATAGCGCGAATTTTAGTGTCGGCTGCCTCTTCAATTCGCACAATTATTTCTTCACGGGACATTTCAGTTGCTTCTGCTATCGTCATAGCACAATCCCAAGCAACGCTTGCCCAATCAACAGTGCCCTTGTAATCCCACGTAGACTCATCGCGCTCTGCTACTTTGCCTTCGCCTAAGTCAATCGTATCTGGCAAATATTCACCAATAGTGACTCGGATGATTTCAATCGATTCTTCGAGTGAATCACGAATAATAAGTTCATGAAGGTCCTCGCGATCTTTGCCAACTATACGTTCTGGTTCAATACCTACATTTAACTTTTCGCGAATCCACTCAGTCATACAACTCGCTGAGTACGTTGGGTCTAAATAGTTATAGACAGATTCGCTGACTGCTTTTTCAATATACTCAAAAATAAGTTCTCGGATTTCTCTTCCTTCAAGCACTTGCTGTCGCAAGTCATAAAAAACGTGTCGTTGGTGATCCATCACCTCGTCGTATTCAAGAATATTCTTACGTACAAGGAAGTTTCGCTCTTCTACTTTTCGTTGCGCTTTTGTCAATGCTTTTGTGAGCATATTGTGTTCAATCGCAACACCTTCCTTCATGCCCATCTTGCTCAAGAGTTGCAACGTTCGAGGACCTGCAAACATTTTCATTAAGTCATCTTCTAAACTCAGGAAGAAGCGAGTTGAACCGTTGTCGCCCTGACGACCACTACGGCCACGCAACTGGTTATCAATTCGACGCGCTTCATGCCGTTCCGTTGCAATCACGTGCAAGCCGCCCATGTCCTCAACGCCCTCAAAGAAACGAAGTTTGTGCAATATGCTTGCGCCACTTCGATCGAGGTCTTCGATAAGTTTCTCTTCTTTTGTTGACGATGCTTTGTCTCCATCAACCCACCAACAACATGTCGCCCACCAATGTTCAAGTAATTTTCGACGGATTTCTGCGTCGCTCATGGATTCGACCTGCGCTTTACGAAGACCTATTTCTTTTGGCGCAATGTGACGATATATTTTTGTCACAACTTCGTCAATATCCATATCAGCAGTGACCTCTCTTGGGCAAAGATCCGTCCGCTTCCAGTGTTCAATCAAATCAGCGGGCGTAAAGCGTGCCAATTTAATATCTGTTCCACGACCTGCCATATTGGTTGCAACGGTTACAGACCCAAGTTCGCCTGCAAACTTTACAATTTCTGATTCTCGTTCGTGTTGCTCAGCATTCAACACTTCATGCGAAATGTTGTAACGATTTTTTAACATACCGCTTAGTTCTTTTGACTTTTCAACACTTGTTGTGCCAGCAAGTGTTGGCCGGCCAACTCTGTACATTGCATAGACTTCTTCGACTGCAGCATTTACTTTATCCTTTGCTGTCGTAAAGACCAAGTCGTTATGATCTTCACGTATGACTGGCACGTTTGTTGGAATTACGAGCACATCAAGTCCATAAATTTCATAGAACTCTGTTGCTTCAGTATCGGCTGTACCGGTCATGCCTGCAAGTTTGTCATATAACTTGTAAAAGTTCTGGATGGTAATGGTCGCCATCGTTTGCGTTTCTTGCTTTATCTCAACTTTTTCTTTTGCTTCAATCGCTTGGTGCAACCCATCAGACCATTGTCGCCCTACCATCTTACGACCTGTATTTTGATCAATAATGATAATGGTCATAACGCCCTTGTCATCAGCGCCGACCATATAGTCGCGATCGCGTTGATAGACCGTATGCGCACGAATGGATTGCTCAAGAAGGTGCGGCACATCCATATTTTGTCCGACATAAAATGAGCCGATGTTTGCTTCTTTTTGTGCTTCTGCAACGCCTTCGTGTGTCAGAGTTGCACGTTTTTTGTCGAGTTCGATTTCATAAAACTGCGTAAATTGGTCACGGTTCTTTTCAAGTTCTGGCAATTTCGATTTTGCAGCAGTCATTCTTTCCTTGAGTGCTGGAATTGTCGTCTTATCCATGGCGTTTCGAATATCGCCTTCAAGACCACTTATCGTTACTAAGCACGATTGCACATCTTGATCTAATTTTTCCCACGGTTTTTGTTTTTCAAGAAGATAACGTGCTAGTTTGTCTGCAAGTTCGTATCGTGGTTGATCGTCGTGCGCGAGACCTGAAATGATGAGTGGTGTTCTCGCTTCATCAATAAGAGTCGAATCAACTTCGTCGACGATTGCAATCTCACGTCGCTTCTGGACCTGTTCTTGCGGCGTCATTTTCATGTTGTCACGCAAGTAATCAAATCCAAACTCTGCCGTCGTACCGTAAACCACGTCGCAGTGGTACGCCATTTGTTTGAGTTGTGGATGTTGCATATGCTGAGGATGAATTGCACCGACAGTCATTCCCAACATCCTGAAGAATGGGAACGTCCAATCACGGTCACGTTGCACAAGGTAATCGTTCACAGTCACAACATGGACTTGTTTGCCTTCAATCGCAGCGAGGTAACAGGAAAGCGGTGCTACAATCGTCTTACCCTCCCCTGTTTTCATTTCTGCAATGCGCCCTTCGTAAAGAACAACTGCTCCTACGAGTTGTACATCAAACGGGCGAGCACGGAATGGGGGTTTTGATTGGGGATATATTTCGCGAACAGCATCGTACAGTTCAACTGGGATATCAAAGAACATCCAAGCGGGTGTTGGTTCAACGCATCCAAGCAATTCGCGGTCTGGGTTTCGGTCTTCGGTTGCATCGATGGTTGTTTTTGTTTCGTCGTAGAGTTTTCTCGCTGATTCACCGAGTTGCGAAGGATCGAATTCGTGAATTGGATTGAAAATATTACGAATGCCAACAGCACGATCCATTGCCTCGCGCGCGATTGCAAAAACCTCAGGAATCAAATCCGTCGCGCTCTCACCCTCTTGAACACGTTTGCGAAACTCCGCAGTTTTTGCGAAGAGCTCCGCGTCTGTGAGAGATCTTGTTTCCGCTTCGCGGCTTGAGACTTGCTCGACCAACTTTAAATATCGCTTGACCATACGATCATTGCGACTACCGAACACCTTTCGACCAACTGTACTAATGACTGGAACGCCCATGCGTCACCTCTTGTATATAAATGTAATAATGAAAATGAAAAGAAAAACGGGAAACAATTAACAACGCGAGGGCGGTGGCAAATTGTGTCGTTCTTCAATATCGGCAAGTGGGAGAAGGTTGCCATCGATTATTTGCGGATTCCAAACGGCTGGAACTTCCAAATTGCGTGCTGGTGCGCCAACTTCAAGCAAGGACGTACTTCCATGTTGGGCGACTGTTCGAATCATGACTCGGTGGGTTGCGACAGATCCCGCACCTACCGATCCGCCAATACAGCACATCAATATCAGAATAGTCGCCAGAGTTGTTCCACGATCAGTTCGCATAATGCACAGTATACCCGCCATTCCCACAATCTCCAAGTGAACCACGTGACAGTCAGTGATTGTCACGTGGATGTCCCAGTTATTGGAATGGGGACTGTCCCTATAAAAATCGCTTAAAACGTGATTATTGATTCAATATATAACATTTCAACTCGAATTGTTGGGGGGCTGTCCCCTGGGGACTGTCCCCATCCTTATCATGCTACGCATGGATACAATCGAACTTCAAGTGGACGAATTGAATTGTGCAGCGTGTAGTGCTGCCGTCGAAAAAGCGCTAAATGCAGTTGAAGGAGTCGAATCATCGGCGGTTGCAGTGGCAACAGGAAGAGCGACGATCTCAGGAACAGACCTTGACGGCAATCTACTCGCGGAGATAGCCACCAAAACGGGGTACCCATCCAGAGTCATCGATGAGGGTATCGACCCAGCCAAATTAGCCACTGAAATTGAGACAAGGCAGAAGAAAAATGCATCCGACTGGAGACTGCGTGCCATTCTTGGAGTTTGCATCTGGGCCCCTTTTGAAGCACTCCACTGGAGCGCGGTGCCCCTTGGCATCGACGGTCCATGGATTCCGTGGATTATGTTCGCTGCATCAACCGTTTCAATGATTCTCGTTGGTTCTGGGTTCTTTAGTTCTGCAATCGGTGCTGCAAAACGAATGCAGACCAACATGGATACGCTCATCACCATCGGAGCATCCGCCGCGTACTTCTTCTCACTCTTTATTTTAATTTCAAAAGAAATCTTCAATCAAGATTTGGGCTACCCCATGTACTTCATGGAAGCTGCCGCCCTGCTCGCCATCATTAGCATCGGGCATTGGCTCGAAGCAACGTCCACCGCAAAAGCGGGCTCGGCAATTCGCGAACTCTTAAAGATGCAACCCGACAAGGCAGAAGTTGTCGGCGAAGACGGAACAACAACGAGCATTCCCACTGGTGAAGTCGGCGAAGGTGTCCGACTTCTCGTAAGACCCGGCAGCAGAATCCCCGTCGATGGCGTTGTTGGTGGTGGGGCAAGCGAGATTGACGAATCCATCGTCACTGGAGAACCCCTCCCAGTTGCAAAGAATATTGGAGACACCCTCATCGCGGGATCCATGAACACAACGGGGCAACTTATTCTTGAAACAACGGTTGATGGACGGCACACCACGGTTTCAAGAATTGTGCAACTTGTCACAAACGCACAGTCAAGCAAAGCAGGTATCCAACGTATTGCTGACAAAGTTGCTGGAATATTTGTTCCCATTGTTCTTGCCATCGCGGCAATCACAGTCATCGGCTGGATCATCGCTGGAGATATCGAAACCGGTTTTGTTTCCGCTGTAACTATTTTAGTCATCTCTTGCCCCTGCGCGCTTGGGCTAGCAACACCAATGGCTGTCATGGTCGCAGCAGGCGAATCCAGTTTGCGGGGCATCTTGGTCAAAGACGCTGGCTCTCTTGAACTTGCCGGAAAAACCACAACTGTAATCTTTGACAAAACCGGAACACTCACGCTTGGGAAACCAGTTGTCGCAACTATAGAACCAGAAGAAAGCTATTCCGAAACCGACGTGCTAAGGTTTGCGGCTTCTGTCGAGAAGCCGAGCGAACATCCCATCGCTTCTGCGATTGTCAAAGAAGCAGTAAAACAAAGCATTACTGTTCCTGTAGTACAACACTTTGAGGCAGCCGCTGGCAGCGGCGTACATGGAATCGTTGATCACAAACGTGTTTCTGTTCTTCGCGATGATGCGGCAACGTGCAAAGTCGAAATAGATGGTAACACCATCGGACGAATTTCCGTCACCGATGAAATTCGCCCAGAAGCAAAGAACACTATTCAAGAATTACACTCACTCGGCATCAAAGTACACATGCTTTCGGGTGACCGGGCCGAAACTGCAAAGGCAGTCGCTGCAGAAGTTGGCATCAAGCCAGAGCACGTCCACGCAGAAGCCTCGCCTTCCGACAAGACTGAAATTGTTGCGTCACTCCCACGACCATCGATGATGGTTGGTGATGGTATTAACGATGCTGCAGCCCTTGCGGCTTCTGACGTTGGGGTTGCCATTGCTTCAGGAACCAACGTGGCCATGGAATCTGCCTCCATCATCATCCCAGCAAACAACATTGAATCGACGGCTGACTCAATACACATCGCAAAGGACGCCCTCAGAACAATCAAACAAAATCTTGTATTCGCCTTCATGTACAACGTTGCAGCGATTCCATTGGCTGCTTTTGGCGTTTTAGGTGAAAAGGGTCCTCTTATTGCTGCTGCAGCGATGGGTTTCAGCGATGTTACGGTTATTGGCAACGCAATACGCCTAAAACATAATTTACGTAAACGTCGTAGAAATACGCAATAGCCCACTCAACGCGCTCGTTTGCATCTTTGAGGCAAAAAATCTAACTGGAGTCAACCATGACCGTTTCTTCATTACAACCACTCGACCCCAAGGACTTTAACCAACATAAAGCGCAACATCTCTTACAAAGAGCTGGCTTTGGTGGAACACCGCAACAAGCAGAAGCACTTGCGAACCTTGGATTAGAAAAAGCAGTTGCATACATCATTAATTACCAAGAATTACCCGACCCAAACCCACCATCCACTGATGATTACGACAAAGAGATTATAAGGCCTCCAACACGCTCTGAACGGGATGCCATTCGTGAAGCAAGAGAGAACGGCGACGAAGAAACTGTCGACATGTTTCGGACAGAAAGGCAACGAAGACAACGCGCTGATCGTAAACAAATTGCTGAAATGGAACGGTGGTGGCTAACACGTCTCGTCTCAACACCAAGGCCACTTGAAGAAAAATTAACACTTTTTTGGCATGGGCATTTTGCAACTGGATACCGCACGATCGAAAACAGTTACCACATGTATTTGCAAAACCTTATGCTTCGCAAAAATGCAATGGGCAATTTCAAAGAAGACTTAGTTCGCGGAATCATTCATGATCCTGCAATGATTAAATACCTCAACAATCATCAAAATCGCAAGCAAGCGCCCAATGAAAATTTAGCACGCGAACTTATGGAACTCTTTACTCTCGGAGAAGGCGAAGGGTACACAGAAGACGATATCAAAGAAGGCGCCCGTGCACTCACAGGTTATACCGTAGTAGATGATACCTTTGCATTTCAAACACGCCAGCACGACACAGGCATAAAAAAAATATTTGGCAGATCAGGTCAATTCGATGGAGATGATTTTGTCAATCTAATTTTCACGCGTTCAAGTGCATCCACTTTTGTTATTGAAAAACTTTACCGATTCTTTGTCAACGACTTACCTCACGGCGAAACAACTACGTCAAAATCATACATTCGCCTACTATCAAAAGTATTCAAACGCAACGACTGGAACATCAAGCCAATCATAGAAACTATATTCCAGTCAGCGCATTTTTATGATGATGAAAACATCAATTCAATCATTAAGAGCCCAATACAACTCATCGTGCAAGCTGCACGAACGCTCAATCCTCCACAACGAAAGAAGATGGCACAAACATTAGCCATTGCATCTGACATCATGGGGCAACGCCTCTTTGCACCACCATCTGTAAAAGGTTGGGACGGAGGCAGAACATGGATTAACACTTCAACGATGTTCATGCGACAAAACACGATGCTCTATCTGTTAACTGGGCAGCGACCAGACAGTGAAGCGTGGGAAGCGGACGGAAACAGATTCAATGCCATGACACTCGCAGAGGGACACACGGGCAGTCCAAGAACTGTCATCAAACATCTTCTCTCGTCACTTCTCAATATTGAATCGCCAAGTCGAGACACAACTTCCTCACTTGAAGATTACATGAAGACGCAAAACAACACCATCAACAACGAAACAATCACTGGTTTGCTAACCCTCATCACCGCAATGCCAGAATACCAACTTTGCTAAGGAACTGAACTATGGCACACCATCACCACGACCACGAATCAACGCCTTGCACTGGCTCAACTGATGCATACAGCCGTCGATTGTTTATGCAGCAAGGAATGGCATTCCTTTCTATGGCAACAACCGTTCCGCTCTTTATGCAACGATCAGCCGAGGGTGTCATGCTACCCGTAGGTTCACTTGTTTCATCACAGGCGGGCATTCCGGAAGACCACACGCTCGTTGTTATCCAACTCGCGGGAGGCAACGATGGTCTCAATACGGTCGTTCCTTACGGGGATCGCGCGTACTATAACAATCGGCCGCAACTTGCAATTGATAAGTCGGACCTGTTACAAATTCCCGGAGCAGACGGATATGGATTACATCCAAATTTAGCTGGCTTACTCAATCTCATTGACAATGGGCAAGCGGCGATTGTGCAAGCCGTTGGATATCCAAATCCAAACCGCTCGCATTTTACTTCGACAGACATCTGGCACACTGCAAACCATAACGGGCAAGGGTACGGTTGGCTCGGTAAATATTTTGACAATACCTGCGCTGGAAAACCAAACCCAGACGGCTCGATAGCAATTGGAAACAAAGCGCCACTTGCACTTCACGGCAAAACACAAAAAGCCGTGAACTTTGAAACCGAAGAACTCTTCCGATGGGCAGGAGGCACTGTTGACAGTTCTCTTCGGAAACCGTACGACAATATAAATCGTAAAGAAGTTGAAGCAAAAGAAAACGACAGCCAACTGGATTTTCTTCTTCGGACTTCGCTTGACGCCCAAGTGTCTTCTGATCGAATTCGCGCTGCAGTTTCTAAGCAACCACTGATTAACTATCCTGATGGTCAACTTGCTCAGCAATTGCAACTCATCGCTTCGATGATTCGCGCTGACTTGCCAACTCGTGTGTACTACGCAAGTTTAGGTGGCTTTGATACACATGCAAATCAACTCAACGGGCACGCAAACCTCATGCGCCAAGTAGGCGATGCACTCAACGCGTTCCAAAAAGATTTAAAGAAACAAAGCAACACTGGCAAAGTCATGACTATGGTCTTTAGTGAATTCGGACGGCGAGTTGCACAAAATGGCTCTAACGGAACCGATCACGGCACAGCCGCACCAATGTTTTTGATTGGCGACAATGTCCAAACTGGTTTGCTCGGCAAACATCCATCACTTACCAATCTAGACCAAGGCGACTTGAAATTCAATACTGATTTTAGAGAGGTCTACGCCGCCGTGCTCGAAGACTGGATGGGCGCTGACTCCAAAGCAATCCTTGGCAAAAAGTACACTAAAGCAAACGTCCTTGAATTACCTCGGAGGTAATTCATTTTCGGTGGTAATTACTTTTGTTTTATGACAACTACGCCATTGCTTGCAATTTTTGCAATGGTTTGTTTTTCACCATCTGGCCAAGTGACTTCAATCGATGAAATTGGTTTTGTGAAAAAATGTTTAGCCGTCGAGTAAGATGATTGAAAACCAGAACCATCCGTATTCCAGCGGGTCTTTGTTGTACCGTCTTCAAACGTGACATGTATTTTTGCGCCTAAACACTGTCCGTGCAACTCGATTGTCAACGGCTGTGCATGCTCTGAATCGTTTCGTAACACGCGAATATCTCCACATCGCGGTGCAACAACAACATCAATATCACCATCGTTATCCAAGTCTCCAAAGACTGCTGCGCGATCTCGATACTCCCCCGAAAGTTGAACGCGTTCGAATCTGTTACTTTTCCGCTCAAGAAGTAAGATCGGTTGATCCCGTTGGCTGTCCATCGTTTCCATCGTGGCATTTGGATAGACATGCCCGTTCACAACAAACAAATCCTCATCGCCATCCAAATCAAAGTCATGAAAACCACACGTCCAACCAAGGAGCGATCTGCTGACCAAACCAAGACCGTACCGTTTAGTTCGATCGTCAAAGAAGCCCGACGCATCGTTGGTGTGCAATGTGTTTGTGTCACTTGAAAAATTCGTTGTAAAAATATCTGGGCGACCATTGCTATTTACATCTGCAACTGCAATCCCCATCGTCGCTTGCATCGAACCATCTCCATTTGCCGCAACCCCTGAGTGCACCCCCCTGTTCTCAAAACGTGTTGGCGTTTCAGCCGTGTTCACAAAAAGGTGATTTGCCATCGAGTCGTTCCCAACAAACACATCTTGCAAGCCGTCCCCTGTAAAGTCGAGAATCGCTGCGTTTAATGTAAACGATGGATCGTCAATAAAACCCCACTGCTCGGTCACGTTTTCGAATGTCCCATCGCCCAAGTTTTCATAGACAACATCCCGTTGGGGCGTCATTCCGTGCGGTCCACCAAGGACTTGTTGTCCTTTGTACTTTGCTAGAGGCGGCAGCGAATCAACATCAAACTCCAAATAATTACAAACATACAAATCCAAATCGCCATCGCCATCGAGATCGCCAAAACGAGCGCTCGTTCCCCAGCTATCGTCACCAACTCGAGCAGATTCCGTGATGTCTGTAAAACCGTGGCCATTATCGTTACGCAATAAAATGTTTGGACCATGACAAGTAATGTACAAATCGTCAAAGCCATCCCTGTTCATGTCACCTACTGCAACACCGTTTGCCCATTCCACAAGTAATTTTGTGTCTAAGCAATCAGTAGTTTCTACAAAGGAGATAGAACCATCGCTCACGTTTTCATACAAACGGCATGGTTCGCCTGAAGCATTCACAACAAACAAATCCATGTCCTCATCGTTATCAAAATCAAACAGCGCAAGACCCGTGCCGTTGACTTCAATAATTTGCGTTGGCTCTTCTGCGCCGCAAACGGTTGGAGCAATACTTGTCTCAACTTCGGTAAACACAAGCGATGCCTTTTTTGATTCCTGTTGTTCACACCCAAGCAACAGCAACACTACGCACAATCGCTTCATTCCGGAAACTCCGTCGTTGTTTCTAATTCAGGACGAACACGTTTTCGCGAACGGTTAAACTGCTGCAAAGCGATTGCAGAATCGTCACGTTTTCCTACTCGTTGCAACACTTTCGTTAAGCGATACCACGCTTCATACAAATCAGGATTCTGTTTCACTGCGTCTTGGTACAGCTCAATCGCTCGCTCCCGATTCCCCTCTTCAACAAACACATCCGCAAGCCGCGACTTTACTTTTGCTTGAATATCGTTGTTGCTCTCTGCATTTTTCATCGCAGCAAGAAACAATTTTTTAGCAGAAGCAAACTCCCCCTTCTCCATCGCAATGAGCCCTAGTGCAAATAAGGAATCTGGCTCATCTGGCGCATGGCGCAAATACGTCTCAAAACAAGATAACGCTTGCGCACTTTGCCCCAAATAATAGTGAGACCAGCCAAGAAAATGCCACACGTTGGGATATTGGCTGCCCTTGGATTGAACGCAAGTTGTAAACCACTCAACCGATTTTGCATATTTTTTTTCATTGTGGTAACTCAATCCCATCAAAAAAAGAGCGTGGCTCGACTCTCCCTGTTTTTCCATAAACTGCCGTAATTGCACCCTCGCAGATCCAGTTTTGCCTTCCGTAATTAACTGAAAGTGGTTTTGCAACGCTGAATCCAACTTTACCGGCTTGGGCTTGCTCTCCTGACAAGCAAGCACAGCCAAAAGAAGAGTAATGGGTACACTTTTAACAATTTGTGTTATTGGTTTCTTCTTAAACATTAGGTGCAACCAGACAATGGGTGTATCGTATCTCTTTATAACAAAAGGAGAGACCGAACTTGTTACTCGTTAATACCACCGCCAGAGCGGCTTTTATTGTATGTGTATTTGGAGCCACCAACACATCTGCTGTTGTGCCCCAACCCAGAGCTGGAGCGCCCTTGTCCACGCTCAGCGACGAATTACTGAACCGGTTTGAAATCGGCAAAGTTTCCTTCAACGAAGATCTTTCTGTTGAAGGTGGACTTGGACCTATTTTTAATCAGACAAGTTGTGGAAGTTGCCACAACAATCCCGTCGGAGGTGCTGGTTCGCAAACGGTAACACGGTTTGGTTTTATCGGCAAGAAAGGCGGCTTTGACCCCCTCTCCGAACTCGGCGGTTCGTTGCGCCAAGCCGAAGCAATCAGCGACGAGTGCGCTGAAATTGTACCACCCGAAGCGAACGTTACTGCAATGCGAGTCACAAACAGCGCGCTTGCTTTCGGTCTCGTTGAAGCAATCAGCGATGCAGACCTCCTCGCAGTACGCGATGCGCAACCAGAAGCGCAACGTGGTGATGCGCATATGGTTCCAAACTTTGAAGACCCGCCCGAAGAATTGCACGTTGGCCGGTTTGGATGGAAAGCACAAGTTGCTTCGGTTCTCACATTTTCTTCTGATGCTTCTCAAAATGAAATGGGATTAAGCAACCGATTCATACCTTTCGACAATGCGCCAAATGGCGACGAGGAATTACTCGCTAACTGCGATACTGTTGCCGACCCCGAAGATAGCCCAGATGCAGAAGGATACGAGTTTATCGATCGAGTCACAGACTTCCAACGCTTTCTTGCACCTCCACCACAAACGCCACAGTCGGGGATGCAAGGCGAAATCGTGTTTACCAACATTGGCTGTAACGTTTGCCATACACCAACATTTACAACAGGCAATGCCACTGAAACAGAGCCAGTATTACGAAATGTCTCCATTCAGCCTTACGGCGATTTTTTATTGCACGACATGGGACTTGCAGGCGATGGCATCGTGCAAGGTGCCGCCAACGGGCAACAATTAAAGACTCCGCCTCTCTGGGGCGTTTCTTATCGTGACCCTATGTGGCACGACGGTCGTTTTTCCGCAGGAACGTTTGAGTCGCGTATTCGTGATTCGATTGCTGAACATGGGGTGTTTGGATCTCAAGGCATTCCATCATATGATGCATTTGCTGCACTCTCCCTGCAAGATCAAGATGCACTCATTCGATTTCTCGGTTCTCTCGGACGCGCTGAATTTGACAGCGACGCAGACAACGATGTTGAACTCAATGATTTTCACGGCTACAGCGACACGGTTGGTTTTCGTGGGTGCTTTGGAACAACGCCAACACCAAACGACCCCTGCGCAATTCATGACGTCGACCAAGATGGCGATGTTGACCTTGATGACTTTGATGTCTTCCTCTTAGCATTTGACGATCTTCCCGATGATTGCGACGCAAACGGTGTTGCCGATATGCTTGACATTCTTCTTGGCGAAGCCGACGAAGACAACAACGGCATTCTTGATGTTTGCCAAACGTGCATGGGCGATATAAATGGCGACAACACACTAGGCGTCAATGATCTACTTGCGGTTATCGACGCATGGGGAACTTGTTCAAATTGTGCTGCGGACATCGACGGCGATGGCGTAGTGAATGTTACTGATCTTTTATTCATCGTTGGAAACTGGGGGCCTTGCTCCTAATGCTTACCGCAATACTTATTACACAATTAGCAATTACCGGTGGCTTTGGAAATTTTACAAACCAAACAAACCAACGTTTGCTTTGTGACCCTGCTGTTGGCATCAGTGATATTGAAGAAAAAGATTACGCGTGGGGCGACCTTGATCTTGATGGCGACATTGACCTTATTTGTGTTCGCAAAGAGCCATTTACTTCTACGGGAAGAAATATCAATGTCCTCTTTATGAACGAAAACGGAAACCTTGTTGATAGGACTGCAGAATATGCAACTGCAACAGATGTCGCAGGTGATAATGGTTTTTTAACACCAACTAATGACCGAGACGTCGTGCTGCACGACCTCGACGATGATGGCTGGCTTGACATGGTGACTGTCACTACATTGACCGACAACTCAACCAAAGTGTTATCACACCCACGTGTGTATATGAATTTAGGCGAAATTGATGGGATATGGCAGGGATTTCAATTTGAAAATAATCGGATTCCCCAAATGCATGACACTGCAGGGCCTCGTTTTTGCTCTCTTGCAATCGGTGACGTGACTGGCGATGGGCATCCCGATTTATATTTCGGCGATTACGACAGTGGCGGTACGCAAATATTTGACTTCAATAACCGCCTACTTATTAACGACGGCAATGGTTTTTTCACTGACGAAAGCACACAACGCATGACCAGCGAAATGTTAGAGTCCGCTTTTGGTGCAGCGAGTAACATTGTTGACATGAACGGCGATGGCGTGCTTGATGTTGTCAAACAGACTTCACTGAATGCGCCCCAACATGTTGCCATTACGTACAACAATCCAAACAACGAAGGGGTGTTTGATGGATACGACATCATTGACCAACTCGCCCCCTACTTCGTCACTGTTGGTGATCTAAACGGTGATGGACGAATGGACCTCGTTGTTGTGGACGATGGTTCTGACCACTACTACCTCAACACCGGTAACGGTGGCGATGGTTTTGCAAACTTTGATTCGTTCACCCTCCAAAACAGCGAGGGGTTTGGCGGCAACGCAATCATTCGTGACTTGAACAACGACGGACATCAAGATGTCATCGTCACCGATGTTGACGTTGATATTTCTGGTTGCTCTAGAACAACCCACATTTACAGAAACCTTGGCGATGCGCCAAACATCACCCTTTCCGAACAATCCATTGGCATCAGCAACGCAGAATTGCAAGGCGTCCATGACGTCGCCGTCTTTGATATCAACGGCGATGGCTGGCTTGACCTTGTCATGGGACGCTGCGATTCAACCGAAATCTGGATACAAGAAGCGCCATCTGGCGTAGTGTTTTCATATCCAAACGGGATTCCTGGTTTTATTCCACCAAACCAACCATGGACATTTGCCATTCGAACAACGCTGATTGGCGAGGGAAAAATCGACTCGAACAACTCAACCATCTCTATTCGTGTCAACGGCGTAGAGGAAGCATATCCGCTTGTTGTTACTGGAAAAAATCAATTTGAAGCAACGCTGCCAGCAACCGACTGTGCAACCGAACTTGAGTTTCGTATTTCTGTTTCACTGACAACAGGTGGTATCTATTCCGACCCACCTACAGGTTGGTATGGCGTCACCGTTGGAGAGGGCACCGAAATTATTTTTCGCGATGAAATGGAAGGCGACGTTTCAGCATGGTCAGTAACCGATAGCGATGGACTTTCAACAGGAACATGGGAACGGGTTGACCCAAATGGAACGATTTACAATTCCCAGATGGCTGCACCAGAAGATGACGTCACAGGCGGAAGCGAAAACGTTTTATGTTTCATCACTGAAAACGGCGAAGTCGGCGGCAGCGCAGGACAAGCAGATGTCGATGGCGGATCCACTTCACTTGTCTCTCCTATGCTCGACGTTGCTGGAACGGATGGAATCATTTCGTATGCACGTTGGTTCTTTGATAGCCAAAATACTGATTCACTCAAAACATATATCTCAAACAACAACGGATCCTCTTGGACGCTAGTTGAACAAACCGGCGGAACTGGCTCTGCATGGGAAACGGTTCAGTTTACAATTGGTTCATTTATCGAACCAACGGACCAAGTCCGTATTGCGTTTACAACCGAAGACGCAGATCCACCAAGTATTGTCGAAGCTGGAATCGACAACTTCCAACTCGAAATTATTACCTGTGGTTCTGACTGCCTCGGCGATCTCAACAGCGATGGAACGGTCAATGTGACCGACTTGTTAGCCATTATTGCGGCTTGGGGCACAAATGACCCAAGCGCAGACGTCGATGGTGACGGTACGGTCGCAGTTGGCGATTTGCTGGTTTCTATTGGTAATTGGGGTGTTTGCAAGTAACGCTGAGTTACGCCACTTACATACCCTTAGATTGCGTAAATTACGGCTCCGAATCACGTTTTTCATGCAACTAACTCGGTAAATAGACGTATAATTTTGCGAATAGGTGGCTTTTCGCCATTTTTGATGCAAAGTAGACATTCATAGAGAAAGGTCCCAAAGAGAGACATGAAACGAAATACGATAATTGCTGCCGCCCTTCTCGGCGTCATTGCACCTGCAACGCTTATAGTTGCACACCAAGACGATCCCAAAATCAACGATCGTCAGCCAGCCGTGAAGGCAGATGCATACCGTTTTGACCGAGACCTCGGTCAAGAACGATCCCTTGGCTTCACATCTGAAAATGTACAGCTCAAATCTTGGTTACCTCTGAATGAACTCGACAACGCTGACTCGGGCAACGACTGCTGGGGCTATGTCTCGCCTTCAGGTCGTGAATATGCACTCATGGGTACATCAAGCGGCACAGTCGTCGTAGAAATTACAAATCCTGGAAACGCACAGGTCATTGCATCACTCTCTGGAAACAATTCACTTTGGCGTGATATCAAAACATATGGAACATATATGTACTGTGTGAGTGAAGGTGGTGGTGGAATCCAAGTTTTTAACTTAAACAATATTGACCTCGGTCAAGTACAAACTTTAAACTCTGCTGGTTCTGGTTCTTCACACAATGTTGCAATCGACACCGAGAGTGGTTACTTGTACCGAACAGGCGCAAACAACGACGGACTTATGTTCTATAGTCTTGCAAACCCTGCTGCACCAGTGCAAGTCGGGTCATGGAGTGATCGATACGTACATGATGCACAAGTAGTTACCTATACCGATGGCCCATTTGCCGGACGACAAATTGCGTTCTGTTGCGCGGGCTTCAGTGGAGGGTGGAGCGATACCGGCTTAACAATCGTTGACGTCACGAATAAATCAAATCCATTTGTTGTTTCGCAAACATATTACAGCAACGCTGCTTATTCCCATCAAGGATGGCTCTCTGAAGATCGACGTTTTTTCTACTTGAACGATGAACTCGACGAACAAAACTTCGGTGGCACAACAACAACGCGTGTGATTAACGTTGAAGACATTGAAAACCCTTCATTCATTGGCACGTTCACAAGCGGTTCGACTTCGATTGACCACAACCTGTACACGCACAATGGCTTCATCTTTGAAGCAAATTACCGCTCTGGCTTGCGTGTCTTTGAGGCATCAAATCCAACAAACCCAACCCAGTATGGGTACTTTGACACATATCCAAGCAACGACAACGCAAGTTTTAACGGCTTGTGGAATGTCTATCCATACTTTCCAAGTGGTACCGTCATCGGTAGTGACCTTGAACGCGGTCTCTTTGTGTGGGAACTTGGCATCCTTGATCCTTGCACGCTTCCTGTTGGCGCTTGCGCAACCGATGTGGATGGCAGCGGGCACGTTGGTGTGGGCGACATTTTGACAATCATTGACAACTGGGGAACCTGCGGCGATGGCACCTTCCGCCCCGACGGCGACGTAGATGGTTCTTGCTGTGTTGACGTATCAGACCTTCTTGAAGTTGTCGGCGTTTGGGGAAGCGAGTGCGTGATTACGGGTGCTTGCTGCTTGGTCGACTTTAGCTGCAGCGAACTCAGCGAGAGCGCATGCGTCAAAATAGGTGGTAATTACTTCGGTGATGAAACAACGTGTGCAAACACGAACTGTCCAGGCGCTGGCGATGAATGCAATGTTGCGATGACCGCCAACCTTGGTGCAAACTCGTATGAAACAAATACCGCTACTCCGAGTAGCCCAGAACCAGACGATTCACAGTGTTCAGGCACCTACATGAACTGGGCAAATTCTCAGGACATATGGTTTGCTTGGACTGCTGAATTCTCAGGCAATGCGCACTTCACAACATGCGATCAAGCAAGTTTTGATACTTCAATGGCTCTCTATGAAGGCTCGTGTGCAAACCAAGTCACGTGTAACGGTGATGACAGTGGTGATAATGGCTGCCAATCGTATTACTCTGCATTTGATTACAACGTGCAAGAAGGCACAACCTACTACATCCGCATTGGCGGTTGGGAAGGCGCAACCGGTTCAGGCACACTGACAATCGAGTAACATCTCGAACATGTTTACTGCACTATTTTGCTTACTACTCTCAGCGGGCGATGGCTTACCATCGCCTGCTTTTTCACAGGATGAATGGATGATTTTGCGTTCCATGAGTCCCGCAATTTTGTTGCCCGACAAGACAAACGCCTTTGAGAAAAACGAAGATGCTGCGTTACTAGGTCAACATATCTTCTTTGACGAACGATTTTCGTCGAACAAAGAAGTCTCATGCGCAACGTGCCACGAACCAAAAAAATATTTTACAGACGGTGTGCAAATCGCCGTTGGCACAGGACAAACAACGAGAAACTCTCCGACTGTTTTGAATGCTGCGCACCAACGATGGTTCTTTTGGGATGGACGGACGGACACCTTGTGGGGACAACCAATCCAAACAATGGAACATCCAGCCGAGATGAACATCCCTCGGAAAGAAATTGCAGCGTTAATAGAATCCGACAAGACGCTCGAACCGCTTTGGACGAACACATTCGGCGAGATGGGCAAAAGCGATATCGATACGATCGCGGCAAATGTTGCGAAGTCACTCGCCGCGTACATCACAAAACTTGATTCGACAAATGCTCCCTTCGATGCATTTGTCGCTGGTGATAGCGATGCCATTTCACCTTCTGCGCAGCGTGGATTGAAACATTTTATTGGTGAAGGCGGATGTTTACGATGCCACTTTGGTCCATGGATTTCGGATGGCGCCTTTCATTCAGTCGGCATTGGTCCGCTCGATGGCGGAGCTTTAAAAGATGCAGGTCGCGCCGGCGCAATAGACACATTAAAATCCGCGCAGTTCACCGCCGGCGGAAAGCACAGTGATGATCCAAATGGTATCCGCGCAACCATATCCAAACACATTGCAAAACGCCGCGAAGACTGGGGCTCATTCCGAACGCCGAGTTTACGCAACGTAGCAAAAACGGCACCGTACATGCACGCTGGGCAACTCGCCACGCTTGAAGATGTGCTTGAACATTATTCAACGTTGGAAAATTTTGTCAGCGCCGACCACCACCGTGAAACCATCCTTGAGCCGCTCAACTTAAGTGATCAACAAAAGAAAGATGTAATAGCATTTCTAGAGTCGCTGACTGCTCCTTTGCCAGAGGCAAGTTTGCTCGAAGCTCCAGTGCAAACAAAACCAACTGTTCGCTAATGCCTGCGTTTCCGCTTTCAAAGTGACAGTCACAATTGCAACCTATTGTCAATACTTCGGTTAGAAGCGGCAGCGTTTCCGCTTTCAAAGTGACAGTCACAATTACAGCTGTTTGATTAACTCAGAGCCGTAGCACCGCCGATGCGGGGGAAAGCCAATATCGCTGGCGCGATATTTCCGGCTACGGCTCAGAGTTTAAGTGACAGTCACTGGGGCGCCAGCGTTACTTCGTCCTGTGCGCGTTCGATTGTGTCGCCGTTATCAATATCAAAATAAATTTCCCACTTCCCAGGCATACTCAAAAGCATGCCGGTTGTTTTGTAACTCCCGTCCTCTTGCAGCATCGTCTCCGGATCAGTCATCATGCCATGCCCATGTGCAGGCATTGCTGCATCAACTCGTAACGACTTCACCGCACCTTCGCCTTCGACCCATGTTGTTAACTCAAACACTTCGTTGAGTGGCATCTCATCTGGAGTTGGGCTACACGTGACTTTCCAATTGCCAACGTTACTTGTAATTGTATGTGGAGGAGGATTTTTTTCGCGTGTCCAACTTCGACCTCGACCAAATGTCGATTGCCACTTCCCGTCTCGGCTGTACAGTTGTGCCCTGTGATTGCCCCAATCAACAACGACAATAGTTCCATCGTCTAGAACTGTCATGCCAGCTGGCTTATACATCTGGTGTGGTGCATACCCCTTTTCGCCAAACTTCAACAAGAGTTCACCTGAAGGTGAGAAGCGCTTGATACACGAAGCACCGATATCAGAAACCAGAATATTCCCGTCTTGTTCGATTTCAATGCCTTCTGGTTCAATAAAACCATCAATCGTCTGTACAACCTCAAAGTCAGGAATCGTTAAGAGCGTCACAGCTTCATTTGGACCATCAACCGTCCACATCGCTTTTCCGTTCTCTGTTACAGCAATGTCTGATGAACTTGGCATGACACTGTCTGCGTCAATCGGTCCGATTAAACATTCGTGACTCTGTGATTTCTGAAACTTCACCATGCCCGGAATTTGTTTGAATGGACTCTTCGAATCATGTTCATAGACAAATGTTTTTAAGTTTCCATCACCAACAACTTTTATCTCACCATCACCTATCCACAATCCGTTGATCCATTTGAATTGATGTGGCGCATTTCCTTCACCACCGAAGCGTGTTAATGGGATTGGAACACTTAAGCCAGTTCGAAACAAGTACACATCACCAAGTTCTGGTTCAGCGATAAGAATAATGTCTTGGTAAGAATCAACCTGTTTTCCAAAGTGGGCGACATTTGCAATCAGCGGCGCGCTCTCTGGCTCGCCTTCACCAAGTTCAAACATTTGAAGGCGACCTTCAAACCCCTCACACACAATTATTGTTGCACCATCTGGTGAAATAGACACCGCGTTGGGATAATGCAGTTTGCCCTTGCCTTCGTGTGGAAGGAGCGCATGCACGCCCCATTTTCCCAGCCAGTTCCCTTCAAGGTCGTACTGATGAATGGCATGCCCGTAGATATCTGGGACAATCCAGCTATCTGAAGATCTTGTAGGCACTCCAGCGCTTACTACCTCGTCGAAATCCCAATGTGGGCGCTTTGCGGTTCCAACGGTGGGTGCTCCCATCTCGTCAATGGTCAATTCCATCGGATTCTCAACCTCAATTGAGCGAAGTCGGTCTCCGTTTGTGGAGATAATCACAATTTCATCTGCCATCCTGTCTGAAACTGCAATAGTTCCGTCGGGCAACCAAACAGCGTGGGACGGCTCTAAAAAACCATCAATTTGGCGTAGAAATGTGGCGCTAGGACTCAAAAACAACGATGTGAGCAGAATTGTGTTGAACATAGGTGCATCCTACAGCGCAAGTTCGCGGGGTGTGCAAAGAGATTTATGAAAAAAAATATAGAATATTTTGTCACGCTTTCATTTTTAACGCATATAGCATTGTGGAGCGGATCCAATCACCGCTTTCATCGAGCCCTACGGGACATCCGGCTCCATACTTTGAGGGTGTATTGGGAGTTTCTGGGAATCAACGGGGAAATGAAGGGGGACTGGTATTCTGGGGTGTGGGTGGTAGTTGAACCGCAGCGAAATTCTCTTCTCCTTCGCTGCGGTTCTGTAATTAGTTCACTTGTTCGATTGCTTGAACCACTTCGTCTCTAGCTATAAGCATATCTTCGTACAGTTTATTGTTGTAACTTTTGGATATACCTTCCCGTTCCATTTGTTCCAACACTTGCAATGTATTGTTTAATGCAAGGAGCGCATTTTCAAGCAACTCATTTTTTATACTACCATCGGATTGCATGGCGTCGTTAAACAGTGCCCTTCCAACAAGTGATTCCAAGCCCGCCCAGAGAGTTAAATCGTATGGTTTATCTCCCACACTTTCACGTAGGACAGCCGCCCGATCTCTTGCAAGCTCGCCTTGAATCAGTGCGCCCTGGAAATCACCAATGGTAAACAAATATTCTGCATACCGACCGCTAGTGCTAATGCACAGTCGTTCAATATAAGATGAGTCTGGTTTTACTTGATGCAATTTGTTTAAGTGATGCAACGCTGTTTCAAATGAATCCACTGCATCTGCAGATTCACCTAAAAGTGCACACGCTTCTGCAACTCGTTGATTGCTAATTGCAAGGTCGCAGATCCAACCCAAATTACTCTCGTCAAGAAAAACTAGATTTGTATCTATTTCCCTACAAGAAACGTAATAATTTTTCGCCCCTTGGTAGTCACCTTGCCTTCTAAGCATGTCGCCAATTTTGTTGTATTCAAATGACAGCGAGCGCATGAGCTGCGAATCATCTGGATGTTTTGTTACTAGTTCTAATAAAATCGCAATAGCACGATCAAAATTCACTCGAGCTTCATCATCCCGCCCTAATTTAGACTGAGCATCCCCAGCTTGGCTAATAACATTCGAAAGAATTCTGTTAGCACTAACCTTGTCTGGATCTCTCTCCGTTATATCACGTGCGTTTTCAATGTTGAGAAGAGCATATTGAAGAGATTTTTCGGGCTCTCCAGCCTGCATATAGAGAGAGTATAAATTTGTATGCACACTAATAATTGCTATTCTCAACTCAATATTTTCTGAATTTGATTCAGAGAGAGACTCTAGTAATGCTAATTGTGGAACCATTTGCTCTGCTGCCTGTTCATGATCTCCAGTAGCCTTGCCTACTGACTCAACATACTGGATCGTCGTCTTTGCAACAGCTGCCAAGAGTGAAGTGTCATCAGTATCTTCTTCAGCGAGTTTCTGTAATAGTGCAACAGCTTCCTCTATTGAAACTACTGCATCTTTGGCAAGACCTTGAAATGTCTGAATACTCCCTAGAAGTGAGAGTGTGTTTGCCAAGCCAAGGTTTGCAGCATTACTCGTTTTCACTTTTATCATTTGTCGATACTTTTGTATCACGAGCTTGCAAGTATCAATTGCCAAATCAATCTGACCGTTACTCGAATACGCTTTTGCTAGGTGGCGTTGCGCGATTGCCCATTTCTCCTTCATTCGCACGTTTAGGGGATCTATTTGCAAAAGTTGTTCATATATTTTTGTGCAATGTTTTAGTTGAATCACTGCTTGATGAATTTCTTGTTCTTGTAAGAGAGATTCTCCAAGATTGAGTTCAATTCCCGCTTGCAGTTCTAATAGCGATTGGTCGTTTGGTCGGTTGTTAACAAGTTGGTCGACTCTACCTAATGCTTTCTGAAGTATATCTGCAGCATCTGCAGAGTTACCCACAGTTTTTTCTAGTTCAGCAAGTTGCGCAGAAAGTTTTACAAGCAATAAAACAACATCTTCAGCATTTTCATAGTTTTCTAGTCTTGCAACTGCAGTTCGTAACATGGCTACAGCACTTCCTGTGTCACCTGACAGATGTAGCATCGATGCAATTCTGCCATCAAGCAATGCAACAACTATCGTCGACGCTGATGCTTCTTTTTTTGCTTGTTGGTATGAATTCAAGGCAAGATCGGTGTGACCCTTTAAGACAAACATATCTGCAATTCTTCGGTGCACTTCTGCGTAATCCAATTGCGATGCTATTGCCGTTTCTTCTAGCAATCTTTCTGCCTGAAAATATGCCTCGACAGCATCTTGAGTTCTGCCAAGATTTGCAACGTGAGGATTGCCAAAAATATCACCGAGTCGCTGCCAAGCGCGAGCAAGTTCTATTGCAAGTGAATCGTTGTTGGCAACTTCCTCTTCCAATAGTCTCAATGTACGCAGACCTGTCATTGCAATATATTCCCGTAAAGGTGTTGCGCCGGGAATGTTTCCAACACGATCAGTAAGATCAAATACTAAAGTTGAAGCAACGCTTTGGATCTGTTGAAGTCGCTCATCCGATTTCTGTCTTGCAATGTTTGCATCAATGGCTTTGTAACTTGAAAAAACTGTTGCGCTGATGAGAATAAAAAGAATTGTCGCTGAAGCAACTACTGCTGCAGTATTGCGCTTAGCAAAACGAGAAAGGGCATAGAACAAACTTGGTGGTCTCGCCTCAACTGGTTCGTGTTTGAGATACCGGCTAATATCTGCTGCGAATGCAGATACCGATTGGTATCGCCTATTTTTATCCTTTTCTAGTGCTTTAGCAACAATTGTTTCTATATCGCCAGTAAAGATCTTGTCATAAAAACCCAGCAACTTAGGAAGTCCGTTGCATATTTCTTCAACTGCTTGAGGAAGTGCTAACGATTTGACATCGTGTGGCAAGTTCCCAGACAGAAGTCGGTAGGCAATCACGCCCACAGAATACACATCGCTAAGAGTATCCACTTCATCCGTCAAGCCCGCAGCTTGTTCGGGACTCATATACGGGAGCGTTCCGATCATTTGTCCAGCATCCGTCTGCATAGTTTGCAATTGCAACTCTGGATCAGAAGCGGAGGCAACTCCAAAGTCAAGGATTCTGATTTTGCCCTCATCTGTGACAAGGATGTTGGATGGTTTCAAGTCGCGGTGCACGATGCCTTGTTGGTGCGCGTATGCAACGCCTTCACAAATTGCTAGCATAAGTTCTAATGTTTCACGAATGTCAAGTTGTTGTTCGACATACTGAACTAAATGGTCGGCCTTGATGTATTCCATTGCAATGAATGGTTGACGACCTTGTCCAGCATCAAAAAACCCGACTTCGTATACTTTTGCGAGTGCTTGGTGGTTAAGCCGACCAAGAAGTTCCCCTTCTAATTCAAAGCGGCGGAGGCGCCGTTCTGACATCTGTTCAAAACGTAAAACTTTGATTGCAACTTCGCGTTTTGGGTGGGGCTGCATTGCTTTGTAGACAACGCCCATCCCTCCGTATCCAATAATTTCAAGCAACTCGTACTGCCCAATTTGTTTTGGCATTGCCGAAAGTTGTTCACTCGCAGTCGATGGTCCTTCAGGGACGTCGCGGTGCATACTTTGCGTTTCGTCATACGATTCATCTCGGGGCGTCATAAAGCGTCATCCAATCTCGCGATTTCACTTCGCACCATCGACATGATTCTGCATTTTGCTTGCCGAACATATTCAGCACTTTTGCCTATTCGCTGGGCTACCTGCTGAGCTGCAATTCCTCTTCTTCCAAACAACTCAAACGCTTCGTACTGAATAGGGTCCGCAACCAATTGTACTGATTGCAAAGCAAGTTGCAAAACATGCTCTCTCCAACGTCGTTCCCATTGCATATCAAAGACATCGACCGCGAAGTCTTCTAAGCCTTCTTTTTCTTGTGTTGTTTTTTTCCACTTTGCAACGACTGCATTTCTTGTTGCAGTTTTAAGATACGCTCTGAATCTTCCTTTGTTTTTATTGTAGCCGATGCCTCCAGAACGCATGAGCCCAAATAGAACGTCTTGGACAACATCATCTGCGTCTTGCTCGTGCAATCCAAATCGCCTTGCAACATTACGAATCACATGTTCGTATCGTTCAACAAATGACTTCCATGCTTGTTCCCTTCTCGTTGATTGCTCATCATGTAATGCTAAAAGAAGTTCGGCGTTCGTCGGCATAGTGTCGGACAAATCAAATTCGTCTGAATTTTTGTATTGCGCTTCAGCACCTGAAATCAAGAACACCCACGGACCGATTGTCAACATTTCACCATCGTGCAACGCGACTGGTTCTTGGGGTTCGATTTTTATGGAGTCAAGATAGATTCCATCGCGACTATCTAAGTCTGTGATACGCCATTTTCCATGATCATGCCGCAACGAGGCATGTCGCCGTGAAACGTATTTACTATCTAAAAAACATTCACATGCTTCGTGCCTTCCTAGAACAATATCGCAACCGTTTTTTTTGAATGTAAGCGGTTCTAATTCAGGACCTTCCACCGGTAGTAGTTTGATAGTCATGCTTTTTATACTGTAGCACGGTTTTCCGAAAGAACCACTTCATTTTTGCTAACGGAGTCAATCTTTGAGAAGCACTTCTTGAAATAGGTCTACACGCTACTTTGCACGCCTTGCCTACGCGCGAAGTGAGCACGAGTATCGCGAGGGATTGTCCAGCGGCTGGAATAAGCCCACCCATCGAAGGAACTTTTGAAGCAATCCACTGGGTTGCGTGTTCTGAAACATCTGCGAGGACAACTGAAATCAAGACTCGCCTGAGCAGTCGCAAGGTTCCTATGGTGCTTGGGCGAACCCCATAGTATGTTGCAACCGATCGCATCATTCGAAGTTGCCGCCACGCAACGATTGCACCGTCAATCATTGGCCATGGCGAAATGCCGACAAATGCTGCAATCAAAACGGATTCTTGTGCAATGAGCTTGTCCACTTTCGAATCGATCAATGTCAGCTGCAATGCGACTTGTTGTCGTATTTCTTGCACTGATTGGAGCGATTCTGTCTCTTCAGAATCAACGTCAATCCTGTGCATCCATTGCTTTGCTAATCTTCTCGCGTGCAAGACATCGGCACCAGCAAGTGCTCTTGCAAGCCGGTCAACTCGCCGAATTGAGAAATATCCAACCAACTCACTGAAACAGAGATTGCAAAGGCCACCCACTATCAAACTTAGACACAGCAGCGTGGACCACCCCATAAAGCCACTTGCTGCAAAGGCATCCCGAACGAGTTCGATGCACCCCAAACACGACCAAAAAAAGATGCCCCCACCGAGCCCAATTCCCATCATAATCAACGCATATCGCCGCATACTCATCGTTATTGGGCAACCCACCATCCTCATTTCACTCGAATGCTGGGGGACAGTCCCCCCTTGCGAGCGTTCATCGTGTTTCATAAATCTAGTCGATAGGACTGAAAAGGAGTTCTACTATGTCCGAAAGTGAAAAAAGTTGTTGTCCCGCGGGAAAATTCCCATTTAAGTGCTTGTACGCCGTTTTGCACATCCTGATATTGACGTGTATGGCGACATCGCTCTGGCAAATAGCAGGGCATCTATATGTGATGGCTGACAAATAAGCCGTATGAGTATTGATTTCCCGCATTTCTGCACAGACGATGAAAGCATTTCAAAAGTAGAAACATGGTCTATAGGTACGAAAGATCATGGTCACGGTACATCGGTCAGTGATTTAATCGAATGCCACAGTGTTCGGCTTGCAGAAACTGAACCTGGGGGTGTCTATGATTGGCATCCTGCCCCAAGAAAACAATATGTCGTCACCTTAGGGGGTACGATTGAATTCACTTTTGGAAACGGGGATATTCTTGTAGTTAAGCCGGGGGATGTTTTTTTAGCGGAAGATTTAGAAGGACGCGGACACAAATGGCGAATCATCGGCGACAAGCCATGGAAACGGCTTTACATCCACCTTGAAAGAGCCCCCACAACGTAATTACTCTTCTGATTTCAACTCTTCAACTTTACTATCTACTTCTTGCGCTGGATCGGGCGTCACCTTGGCTGGTGGCAAATCTGTTGTTTTTGCTTGCTCCACCTGCTTCACGTCTGGCTCTGTATCTTGACGTTTGGCTTCGTTGTCGATGTCATCACCAATGCCTTTGATCCCCTTTTTAAACTCGACAATGGATTTGCCAAGATTCCTACCAACTTCTGGTAGCCGCCTGCCAAAAATTAGAAGACCAATGACGATGAGAACGCCGATTTCCATGCCGCCGGGCATTCCAAAGAGTGCGATGAACTGAGTTGGGTAAAGTAGTGTTGTCATGGGATTATCTCCTTGACTGCAAACTGCAGGTCTGTCATTCTATCATGCAAGCCCGAACTATCCAATGCTTTTGCCATCTCTTTTGGGCAGAAAAGCCAACTCTGGTCGATGGAACACCTCATGCATTATCGAACAATATATATCATTTGTCTCACTTTTTGCCTCACCGCTTGCACAAACAAACAGAATGTATCAACCCAAGACTCACCACCTCCGAGCATGGATTACACCAACCCACTTCCTCCTGGGCAACCCGCACTTCGCAGAGTTGATACACCGAATTGGCCCGACATTGGCAAAGCGTGGAATAAACGGGATTTGTTCTTGCAAGACTCCCTAGACAATTCCATCAGCTGGTTCGATGCCCCATCAAGCAAACAATGGTTCCCCATCGAAGGCGTCTCCCACGAGCAAGCAAAAAACTCCGTCATTGTTCTCCGTGCTTTGTTGGAGCAATCAAACTCAAAAGAAGAATTCATGGAACGCATTGAAGAACGATTTAACCTTTTTGAATCCGTTGGCTACGATGGAGATGGTACAGTTTTATTTACCGGTTACTACTCACCAGACTTTCAAGCATCTCGAACTCCCAGCAACACGTTCAACGCTCCTATTTATTCACGTCCCTCAGACCTTGCGACAGATCCAACAACCGGCGAACCCCTCGGACGAAAAAATCAAGATGGCTCACTTTCTACATGGCCCGCTCGAAGAGAACTAGAAGCCTCGGGCGATCTTGATGGCACCGAACTCGTCTGGGTCAAAGATGACCTAGATTGCTACACCATTCACATCAATGGTTCTGCACGCCTTCGCATGAATAACGGTGAACTCATGTATATTGGTTACGCTGGAAAAACGGACCGCGGCTACACGGGACTTGGTCACTCCGTTCTCAAAGCAGGTTTACTTCCTCCAGAAAAATTAAGTCTTCGTGCAATTCGCAGACTCTATGATAAAGAACCAGACACTATCAACGACCTTATCGATAACAACGAGTCGTATGTGTTTTTTCAAGAATATGATGGTAGCAACTGGCCCGCTGGTTCACTCGGTGTTCCCGTCACCCCCGAAAGATCAATCGCGACAGATAAGAAAATTTTTCCACGAGGTGGCGTCGTCCTCGTCGACACAACCGTACGCTCTCTCACTGGTGAAAAGGAAACGTTCACACAGTTTATGACTGATCAAGACACCGGTGGTGCAATTCGTGCTCCCGGAAGAGCCGACCTCTTTATGGGAGTAGGCCCAACTGCTGGAATTAAAGCCGGGGGGCAATACGCCGAAGGAAAACTCTATTATCTGTTCTTAAAACCAGACTCAATCTCGATCGTCAGTGACTAATGCTGGGGGCCACGGCCGAACTGCTTTGCCGTTTCGTTCGTCGCCTTTCATCTTCGTCGTGCCATCAAAACCGATACAAGAATCAAAGAAGTGCATATCGCGAAGAGGATCAAAACATGCAGCAAAATGGAAAAAAACTTCGCCAAGTTTATGAACATCTATTCTGTCATCAACTGCAAAAATCATTGAAGCATTTGTTTTTTTCAATTGTGTTTTTTTAAGTGCTAACGCTCCATCTCCGCCCTTGTTTTTTTCGACAGAGATGATTTCTATTTTTCCGCTTTGAGGTGTTGCACTTGTTGCATCAAAACCAATTTTTCCGCCAGCGCCAATTTCTGGAGCAGCGTGATCGAGAATATCAAGCGCACCGCGCACAACTTCGATGTCGTTATGAATATCAATTCCACTTATGACTTCAAGAACTTCAAGCTCATTGTGAACGTTTACCGTTTCGTTCACAAGCACGAGAATTTTTGTCCAAGCAAGTTGTCCCGCACCCCAAATTCCATGCATAACTTTACGTGAGTGTTCTTTGTACTCTGGTTTAATCTTCACAAACAAGCAATTGTGAAAAGTACCAAACATGGGCAAGTGGTAATCAATGATGTCTGGCATCATGACTTTCAACAATGGCAGCATTATTCGCTCGGTCGCCTTCCCCAAGTAATAGTCTTCTTGAGGAGGAGGACCAACAACCGTCGCTGGAAAAATTGCATTCTTCCGATGCGTGACTGCTGTCACATCAACAATCGGATATCGATCGGGCATTGAGTAATAGCCAGTGTGATCACCGAAGGGCCCTTCAAAAACGGCACCATCACCAATTTTCCCATCGCTTGGGTCCCAACCACAAGGACCACAATCTGTATTCACAAATCCCTCGATGACCATCTCGCTGTTTGCAGGAATCCATAGTGGAACCGTTTTTGCCCGAACCATTTCTATGCCCTTGCCTTGTAGAAAACCTGCCATGAGTAACTCGCTCATGCCCGGAGGTAGGGGGCACGTTGCCGCGTACGACAACACTGTTTCGCCACCAAAACAAATCGCTATTGGCATTGGCTCGCCGAGTTCTTTCCAAGATCGCCAGTGGGCTGCACCGTCATGGCTCACGTGACAGTGCATTGCCAAGTGCGTTTCGTCCACAAGTTGGCTGCGGTACATACCAATGTTGTGCGATTTTGGTTTTGCTTCGTTGCGGTCGTCAGCATGAATCGTGTGCATTCCAGCGAAAGTGATAAACCTACCACCCCCCTTGGAAGTTCCTGATTGCTCAGGCGAGAAAGCATAGCCAACCTTGCGCGGGTCGCCATCAAACGGCCAGCATTTAATAATCGGAATCCGCGTCAAATCAACGCCACCGTTTTTCACCAACTTCACGACCTCTTGGCATATACCGCTTCCCCTCTTTCGCTTTGGTTTCATGTTCATCAACGGCTTAAATTGTTTTGCCATAGAAATCAAATCTGACAAACCAGAAGGCGGAGATAGTTTTGTAAATTTCGTTATTGTCGCTGCTATTTCATCAAACCCCCTAGCCCCAAGCGCTTCTTCCATTCGGTAATAAGAGCCAAAGGTATTGATTGCAAGTGGAAAATCACACCCTCGGATGTTTTCTAGCAACAAAGCTTGACCGCCAAGTGTTTCACGTCCTGCATCGAAAACCCGTGCAGTTTTGCTTGCCGTTGGGCACTTCGCAATCGCTTCAATCTGTGCAAGTTCTGTCACTTCCAAAATAGGTGATATCTCGTCTGTGATACGACGCAGTTCGCCTTGTTTGTCTAAGTGCTGTAAAAACGATTGGAGACACCGATGGCTCATAGTGAGAATGGTACACTCTGTACGTGGCTGCGATACAAATTCAAGATGTTAAAAAAACATATAGAGGCAGAGTGCACGCACTTCGCGGAGTTTCTCTTGAAGTGATGGAAGGAGAAATTTTTGGGTTGCTCGGACCAAATGGTGCAGGAAAATCAACGCTCGTTAAAATTCTCATGACTGTCATCCACGGCTCAAAGGTCTCTGGCACAATGCTAGGAAAGCCAATTGGTCACCGTAAAACTCTTGAAGATGTTGGTTATCTTCCAGAGCATCACCGATTCCCGTACTACCTCACAGGAAAACAAGTGTTGCAACACTACGGAGCTCTATGCAAGGTTACAAGGAGCAATCGCAATTCACGCGCATCTTCCCTTCTCGCTCGTCTTGGACTATCTGGCTGGGAAAATAAAAAAGTGGGCTCTTATTCAAAGGGGATGTTGCAACGACTTGGCATCGCGCAAGCTCTGATGAACGAGCCAAAACTTCTTGTTCTCGACGAACCAACAGATGGCGTTGACCCCGTTGGGCGTCGTGAAATACGTGATTTACTTGCAGAATTACGCGAAGAAGGCCGAGCGGTTTTTTTAAATAGCCACTTGCTTAGCGAACTTGAGATGGTCTGCGACCGAGTAGCAATTATGGTCAAAGGCAAGGTCACCATGCAAGGTACGATTGATTCGCTAACGAAAGATTCACGTCGATATGAAATTAAAACAAAAGATCCATTGCCGCTGTGGGTAAACGAATCTGCTGATGAAATCATTGGCAACACCATGATTCTCCACGGCAACGACCCCGTAACTATGCAACCCATTCTCGATCGGTTACGTGCAGAAAACGCAACCATCCTCTCCGTAAAACCAGTTCGCGAAAACCTAGAAGATTTGTTTATGCGTGCTGTTGACAACATAGATGAGCCGGGAGCAATGAAGTAATGCAATTTAAAGCACTATTAATTGATGCATACCGGCAACTCAGTGCAGCAAAACTATTTTGGGTCACGGTTGGCATTTCGATTCTTGTTGTCGTCAGTTACGGATCGGTTGGCTTTAATGAACATGGCATCTCCATCGGCTATGGGTTCTGGGAAGTTGAATCTGAACAACTTCGAGAGGGCAGCCCTTGGGCACGCGGTCTCTACATTGGAATCTTTTCTAGTTTCCTAGTCAAAGTATGGCTTGCTTGGATAGCAACAGTGCTTGCACTCATCTCCACCTGTTCCATTTTTCCTGAGTTTGTACATAGTGGCTCAATCGAGCTCACTATCTCAAAACCAATTGGGCGTCTCAAACTTTTCTTCTCAAAATATCTAGTGAGTTTGCTCTTTGTTGTATTGCAGGTTGCCATCTTTTGTTTAGGGATTTTCATTTGTGTCGGGCTTCGTATCGGCGAGTGGAACCCAATGCTGTTTGCAGCCATTCCAATTGTCGCAACGTTCTCTAGTTACTTGTTCGCAGTTTGTGTTCTTGTTGGGATTTTGACACGCTCTGGTATCACTGCCCTACTTATTACGGGCGTTTTTTGGATGGTCTTGTGGTCTATACAAACTTCGGAAGGTATTTTAAATCGATTTGTAACAGAGCAACAAGTCTCGATTGAACGATTCAATGAAGGCGTCATCGACGCTGAAGGCGAACTCTCGCAAATGAAGGAAAAGTCAGCCGAAGATTTTCGGATTCCAAAAATTGAAAAACGGATTGACACATTTAATGCGGACATCAAGGGGGCTCAAGAATTGCTTGATAAACTAGAACAATGGCATACGCCAACGACTTGGGTTCTTGCAATTTCACCAAAGAATGCCCAAACAATTGGGTTGCTTGACCGGTGGCTCAGTGACCCAGATGGTTTTGATATCGGCGCCATCATGAGTGGCGATATGCAGGAGTTCGAAGTGGACGAGATGGAAGAAATTGACCGAACCACTCGAGGCGCTCGTGAGCGTGAAACCATGAGACGAATGCGCGAAGAGTACGAATCTCGTTCGCTCTGGTACGTCATTGGAACCTCCCTACTCTTTGAAGGGTTTATTCTCGGAATTGCCTCTTGGTATTTCTGCCGCAAAGATTTTTAACAGGAGTTCCCCAATTCTCGCCCACGGTCTCGCGCTGCAACAACTGCGCCAATAATTGCTTTGGGAACACCTTGGTCATACATTACTTGCAGAGCAGCGGCGGTCGTGCCACCCTTGCTTGTCACAGCTTCCCGCAGTTCACTAGCACTTCGGGCATCACGCGCAAGAAGTTCCGACGCACCAAGTACGGTTTGTTGCACTAATGCAGTTGCTTTCTCCTGTGAAAGACCAGACGCAACTCCACCCTCAATCATTGCTTCGGCAAGCATAAACAAATATGCGGGACCACTTCCACTCACCGCTGTCACTGCATCCATCAAATCTTCTTCAACATCAACGGTGATACCAATTGCAGAAAATAAATCTTTTGCAAGCGAAGCATCTTCCTCGGTCGCACCACTTCCAAGCGCGATGCCAGCAGCGCCAGACCCAATGCTACATGGCATATTTGGCATGACGCGAACAATTCTGGAATGGCCAACTTGCTCTGCGATGCGGTCTGTCGTCACGCCCGCCATAATCGAATACACAACCTCGGCATGAACATCTCCTGCAACCTCTTCGAACACCTGTGGCTTCACCGCCAAGAGTACGCAATCTGACTTAGGTAGTTGCGAAGCTGTGTCAACTGTAACACATCCATGTTGTCCAAAAAAAGTACGACTTGATTGATCTGGGTCTGCAATCGCAACTGCAGAGCCATCCAATATACCGCCGGCAATAGCCCCTTCGATGATTGCTTTTGCCATATTTCCGCCACCTATGACTGCTAGTGTAATGCTCATCTGTAAAGGGTACACTATCACTATGAACAACGGCAAGGGCAATACAGTAGCACCACTTCCTTTCGAGACCCCTGTCTCTGAAATCAACAAGCAAATACTTGCGGTGCATAGTCGCGAAGATGTCGACCAATTTCAAGGGGAACTTGATGAGTTAAGAGAAACCCGTGACAGTTTGCTCAAAAAGTTATATGAAAATCTTACCCCATGGCAAACCGTCCAAGTCGCTCGCCATAAGAACAGGCCACAAACGACCGATTACATTCGGATGATTTGCAGGGACTTTCGCGAACTCCACGGCGACCGTCACTTCGGAGATGACCCCGCAATTATTACTGGCTTTGCCAGAATCGGATCCCATAAGGTCATGGTCATCGGACACCAAAAAGGGAAGGATACTGAAGAAAGAATTGCATGCCATTTTGGTTGCGCACACCCAGAGGGATACCGAAAAGCGCTTGCAAAAATGAAACTCGCAGAAAAGTTTGGCCTTCCGGTTGTTACCTTTATCGATACTCCCGGTGCGTATCCAGGACTTAAAGCAGAAGAGCGTGGGCAAGCAGAAGCCATCGCACTCAATCTCAAAGAGATGAGCCGCCTTAAAACTCCAATCGTCTCAGTGGTCATTGGCGAGGGCGGTTCTGGTGGTGCGCTTGGTCTGGGTGTTGCCGATCGAGTTGCAATGTTGCAATACTCTTGGTACTCCGTCATCAGCCCCGAGGGATGTGCCGCAATTTTATGGAAAATCGCAAACGAAGAAACAAACCAATCAGCCGCCATTGCGCTAGCTTTGACAAGCCGAGATAACCTTAAAAATGGCATCATCGACGCCATCATTCCCGAACCCGTCGGCGGAGCGCAGCGAGACAATGAAACAACAGCGACTAACCTTGAAAAATGGATTGTCGACTCGCTTACTGATCTTGCAAGGTTCAATCCACAGACACTCGTGCATCGAAGATATGAAAAATTTGCTGGTATGGGCGTGGACTCCTCGGATTCCTAGTCCGATTGACGGCACATCAAAAACTCTATAAAATGTCATATTCCCACCTTGATAGCGCCCCGCCGGTATCTATCTAACTCGTTTTCCGACAAGAGGTTATGAAAGGACCCGTTCGTGGCTAAGAAAAAGACAACAAAGAAGAAAACCCAAAAAAAGGCAGTTACAAAGAAAGCCAAGAAAAAGGCAGTTAAAAAAACTGTAAAAAAATCTGCGAGCAAGAAGAAAACTACCAACAAGAAGGTCGGTACGAAAAAAGTTGCCAAGAAGGTTGTAAAAAAAATTGCCAAGAAGACGGTCGCTAAGAAAACAAAAAAGAAACGAGTACCGCCTCCTAAAATTGCTGAAACAAAAAAGCCAGCCAAAAAGAGAACGCGGATTCGAAGAGGTGTTTCAGTTTCTGATGCTGCACGAAATGCAGAAGCAGACGACCGAGGATTTGTCTTTGTTAACGGACGCAAAGTTCGAATAATCACAACGAATGGTGTTTCTAAAAAGAAGAAGCGATCATCGAAAACCAAAACCAAAGCAGCACAGCAGAAAAAAAATATCAACCTAAAGACAAGTCTGACTGCAAAACAACTCCGTGACTATCGAGGTCGGTTAATGAAATACCGAGCGAGGTTGCTCTCGGATCTTGGGACAATTGAAAAAGAGGCACTTGATGTCAACGCAGACATCAGCCACATGCCTATTCACATGGCTGATGTGGGAAGTGATGCCTATGACCAAGATCTTAAGTTAGGAATGGCTGCAAGCGAACGCAAGCGTCTTACAGATATCGAAGCGGCTTTGGTTCGAATCAAAAAGAAAACGTACGGTGTATGCCACGAAACAGGCGCACAAATTCCTGATGCTCGGCTCCGTGCAAAACCGTGGGCGATGTACACAAAAGAAGCGGCTGAAAAAATCGAACGGCGCACTAAAGCCAGATGATCTCCAGCCCCGCATGGAAATCGCCTCGTGCTTGGATAATCATGCTTTCCGTTATGACCGCTGGGTTCACTGCCGACGTATGGTCAAAAACTTGGGCGTTTCAAAATGTTGCCCACCAACCCGTTATTTTAGAACGCGAACAATTGCTATCGAATCCACATTGGACACCGATCCCTCTCCATGATGGAAGTGTTGCAATCCCAGGAAAACTCTTGAATTTCCGTCTTGTCCTAAACGACGGTGCTGTTTTCGGTATCGGCTCCCAGCTACGAGTTTTTTTCATCCTCTTCACGTTTATAGCGCTCGGCATTGCAGGCTGGATTTTCAGCCGACACACCTCCAAGCAAAATATCATTGCACATATTGCAATTGGTCTTGTGCTTGGCGGTGGTCTTGGCAATTTATACGATCGCATTTTCATTGGACGTGTTCGTGATTTTATGCATCTCTTTCCAGACCGCCACCTTCCGTTTGAATGGTCATGGCCCGGCAGCAACACCGAACTATTCCCATGGATCTTTAACACCGGTGACGTCTTACTCCTTACCGGCATGGGATTATTAATGATTTTCTTCTGGAAACAACCTACCCCAACAGAATCGAAACCTGTTCAGGCGAAATCAAATCCTCCTGCGTAAGAAATTCGGGTAAGTTTTCCAACTGTTTTGCGAGATCAAGTGTGAACTTCCCCACTTCTGTTCTGCGAATCTCCGTGCAATAGCCACCAACACCAAGTGCTTTCCCCACATCTCGCGCGAGTGATCGAACATAGAAACCCTTCGCGCAAGTAATATCTATGGTGATAAACGGCCATGCATAAGAAACCGCTTGGATTTCGTGTACTGTCACCTTACGGGGCTCGAGTTTCACATCTTTGCCCTTGCGAGCAACGGCGTATGCTCGGTGCCCATCAATTTTGACGGCACTAAAAATCGGGGGCGCTTGCATAATTTCACCCGAAAAAGATCCAACCGCTTCTTCAACTTCCTCTTGTGTTGGGATGTGGTTGATTTCGACTTCTTCACGGGGCGATTCCGCGTCAAGCCCCGCAGTCTTTGCGGACAAATCAATCACTGTCGTGTATCGCTTGTGGGTATCCATCATTTGGCTAAGTTTTTTTGTCATCCTTCCAACTCCAAGTACTAAAACGCCCGTCGCTAAAGGGTCAAGAGTTCCAGCATGCCCAGTCTTCATTTTCATACACTTTCTACGCACGAGATTGACCATCGACATCGATGTTGGACCAAGCGGTTTATCTATGACGATAACACCGCAAAGGTCTGGTTTGCTTGGTTGCTCCATATCGGTACAATACCCTGTTCACTGGACAGGTGACCGAGCGGCTGATGGTGCAGCACTGGAAATGCTGTGTGCGCCTTGTGCGTACCGAGGGTTCGAATCCCTCCCTGTCCGTTAATTGGGAAAAAGACCGCATATGGATTCAATTAGTACATCCAACCAATACATCAAAGTGAAATTTCTCTTTCGGGGCAATCGAATAAACAAAAACGATGTCTGGCTCCGCCAATTCCCTGATAATAAACCTACTTGGAAAAACTGCACATTTCTTTTTGACGAAGATTGTACTGACTATGACTGGCTCGTCGTCTACGATGATCTTCCGCCTCTACAAACAGAACGATTCTCAAAAAGAAAAGAAGTTTTGAAATGCAACCCTGAAAACACATTACTCGTTACAAGTGAGCCATCTACAATCAAAGTGTATGGAAGCAAATATGTTCGACAATTTAATCACGTCCTCACAACTCAAGAGCCATGGGTAATTAATCATAAAAATGCTATATACTCTCAATGTGGGTACCGTTGGTTTTATGGGATTGGATCAAACCATGTTAAAAACTGGAACGATATTTTTTCATCTATTTCTATAAACAAAAACAAGACCATATCAACAATGTGTTCTGATAAGAAACAAAAAAACACAGTTCACAGTCAGAGATATGCTTTTACCCAAAATCTAAAACAAGCAGTACCCGAATTAGACATTTTCGGACATGGTGTACATCTAATTGACGATAAGGCAGACGCAATTGACGCGTATAAATACCACGTTGTTATTGAAAATATTTCAAGCAAAGACCATTGGTCCGAAAAACTCGCCGATGCTTTTCTTGGACACTCCATGCCTTTTTATTATGGGTGCACAAATGTTGAAGATTATTTTCCGAGCGGCTCTTATATCTCAATTAATCCTTATGATGAGGCATGCTCAATCAAAATCATCAAGGATGCTTTGCACAACCATGCGTATGAAGACAGGATAGATAAGATTAAAGAAGCTCGGGACTTAGTGTTACATGAATATAATTTTTTCGCGGTTGTAACTAACCTCATCAATGAGCATCCCACAAATTACAAACCAGAAACAATGGGAAAGCCCCACGTTATCCGAAGTCGACATGCCATCAGAAGAGCCAATCCTGTCAACTTTATTCAATATTTCATTGAAAGATATTATGTTAAAATAAGACATCTGGTAACAAATAAAAAGTAAAGTGGCAGCAATGTTCTCAAACCAATTAATCCAAAGTTTTCTTCATGCACATTCTTAATATCATGCTCGGCAAGGGTCACGGCGGTCTAGAACAAGTTGCCATTGATTACCACCAAGCATTTGAATCGCGTGGACATATCGTCACTTCCTTGACCCCCCCAGATTCTTGGGCGAAAAAAACATTCTCTGAGTTCACACAATCAACTATAGATTTCAAAAATGCTGGCCAGTGGGATCCTATTGCATCTTTTAAATTAACCAAAATCATCAAGCAACTCAATCCCGACATTCTAATTTGCATTGGCAATAGAGCAATTAGATTAACACTCAGATCTTCAAAAGGAAATATACCCATTGTTGGTGTTGCACAAAACCACAAAAACAAGAAGTTTGAGAATTGCGACGCCGTATTCTGTATTACAAATCAACTTGTACATATTATGCATCAAAAGGGAATTCCCGACAGTAGGGTTTTTCACGTTCCGAACATGGTTGCAAAACTAGGAAATACTGACCGAACCGAATTACGTAACCCCCCAGTCATTGGCGCTTTTGGTAGATTTGTTGACAAAAAGGGCTTTCGGACCTACATAAAGGCGTTAGATATTTTGAAAACAGATGGGGTTATGTTTAAAGCCATCTTAGGTGGGGATGGTGTACTCAAAAACAAACTCCAAGAACAAATTAGATCATCTGGTTTGGAAGATGAAGTTACGTTTACTGGATGGGTAAAGGATAAATCAAAATTCTTTAACTCTATTGATTTATATATTATTCCTTCGAGACATGAACCGTTTGGGATAGTCCTTATTGAGGCAATGTGTGAGTCCGTACCGTGCATTTCTACAAAGAGCGAGGGACCAATTGAAATCATCACTGATGGAATAGATGGTTTATTGTTTTCAATAGATGATGAAGAGGAACTTGCTTTGGCAATGAAGAAAGTCCTCATCCAACAGCCAAGTCAGTGCAAAAAAATTGGCAGTGCCGGATTCCGAACCATAGAAAATAAATACACCATGAATATCGTCAGTAAAATATTAGAAGACTCTGCATATCAAGTTATTCAGGATTTTTAACTGACCAACAATGTCAAATGCAAGAACTACTAGTGAACATCAACAATCAACGTGGGGGATTTATCGACCAAAAGGGATCAACAAAGTACTCTTATCAATTGTTCGACTGGGATTAAGCCACGGAAAAATCAAGAATGCCATTCAATATTTATGGAATACTAAAGAGTGCAGCGTTGTAGATATCAACTATCACAATGTGCTACTCCGCTGTTCCTTGGGAACAAACAATATCGAGGGACGAATACTGTTCAGTTCTAAATTTCGTGAAAAAAAAGAATTGTCGTTGCTCAAGCCATTTTTGAAAGACGGTGGCGTCTTTCTCGACATTGGGGCAAACGTAGGGTACTACTCCCTTATGGCTGCAAAAATGGGTGCAAGAAAAGTCCTTTCGTTTGAACCCAACAAAACCGTACGCGAACGACTTCAATTCAACCGAGATGCAAATGGTCTTCAAGAGGTTATAGATATCCTGCCCGTCGCCCTTGGTAATAAGGAACACACAACCACAATGACTTGCTCTTCAACCGACCTCGGCGCCGGCACATTAGTGCAAAATTGTGTTGAGGGAGAAACCTTTCCAGTGTTAGTACAGCGAATCGATACGGTTCTTGCTGAGAAAGGAATAAACCGGATTGACGCACTTAAAATCGATGTCGAGGGCTACGAAGATGAAGCATTATTACCACTCCTTGGTTGCTCTGATGAATTGATGCCAAAATTCATCATTATTGAACACGCCCATATTAATCTATGGAAGAAAAATATCATCGAACTACTTACAGAGCACCATTATTTGATTGTTGGCTCCACGAGATCAAATACTTTCTTAAAATATCTAAAGTAAACGAGTATTCACTCTAGATACCCAAGATCAATCAACGATAAAATTCCTAGGAACCATGCATCCAATTCGACTCATTTTCAACTTTAAGATTGCGCTTTTTTTATTGCCGGCTCTTTTTCTGTTTTGGCATACTGCAGCGGATGTAATTGCGAGCGGAATTGCAATTGTGTACCTCATCCACAGTGGGAATAACAATAATTGGCGATGGATAAAAAAGCCATGGATCATAGCAGCGTTTTCACTCTGGTTGTACTCCATATTTGTTTCTTCTAGCCTTGCTGTCTATCCCAAAGAATCGTATGAAATATCCATTCTCTTCATTCGCTTTATTATCTTTGCCGCAGCGCTCGCATATTGGATATTGCAAGACGAACAACTCCGTAAATGGTTTGAATATGGCGTTATAGCGGTTGTCATATTTATTGTCATTGACGTTTTTATTCAAGCAACTTTTGGGAAAGATTTGCTTGGGCATGTACCACGAGTACGAACTAGACTTAACGGTCCTTTTTCAAACTTGATACCGGGCACGTACGTTACGAAATTGATTTTTATTGCACTTGCTTCCTTATTCTATTCAACAAAAATAAAAAAATCGGACATAAAAATCGGCTTATTTGTCCTGTCTTTGTCAACGGTAGTTGTGTTTCTATTCCTCACCGGCGAACGATCAGCTTTCCTTAATTATTTACTTGGTTGCGCAATAGTAACCATTGGTCTCTTTGTGATGTATCCTACACTTCGATTCTGGCTACTCGGCGGAAGCGTTGCAATGATAGTAAGCGTTGGAATATTTGCAGTTGCAAATCCAACTATGCAAAAACGTACCATCGAAAGCAGTTATCAATATATTATTGACTGGCCAAATTCCAGCAATGGACGTATTGTCCGATCCGCTATTGATATCTGGATAAATACAAATTCAACAAGTTTATACACTGGTGTAGGATTACGGAATTATCGTCACATTGTTAATGATACTGCAAATAATGACCTAAAGAAGAAATACTACATGGCAGGTTATGGATACGTTCTTCATCCTCACAATATCTATGTTGAGTGGCTTGTCGGCGGAGGTATTCTTGGGTTATTGGGTTTTGTAACTATGATTGCACTCGTACTAAAAGAATTAGTAAAACGCAATACATATTCGCAAAATCCAGCAATCCCATTATTTGCGGTTGCCGTTTTTATGACAACGTTCTGGCCACTGTCGCATGGAATGAACTTTTTTACGAACCGCAATGCCGCAATTATTTGGATGACTATCGGATGGGCGCTTGCTGTAACCGTAAAAAAACAACCTAACAATAATTCCTAAATCCAAACACCGCCATTTGCATATTGCATTTTTATCTCGTGTTACAATGGATGCCATGGAACTAGTAAATATTATTTGTATTAAATGGGGAGACCTTTATTCCTCCGACTATGTCAATAAACTGCACGCAATGGTAGAGCGAAATATAACTCGCCCACATCGCTTTGTTTGTCTAACTGATGATACCAGTGGGCTTAATGAAGGAATCGAAACAACCCCCATTCCAGACATTTTCTTAGATCCAAATAAACCTGTATCTGGCTGGAGAAAAATCTCCATGTGCTCTGCAGAAGTTGGCGATCTTAAAGGGAAGACACTTTTCTTGGATCTTGATGTTGTTGTTCTAGACAACATTGACGAGTTCTTTGATTACTCAGAAAAATTTACGATCATCGAAAATTGGTCTCAACTCGGCAAAGGGATAGGCAACTCTTCTGTATTCTGTTTTGAAATCGGCGCGCACGTGGATGTATTAGATTACTACAACGAACACGCGTTTGAAATTTTTGAAGAATTTGGAAACTCTCAAACCTACATGTCAAAACGAATTGGTGATATTGAATATTGGCCTGAACAGTGGTGCAGAAGTTTTAAGTATCAAGCAATTCCAAAAGGGATAAAACGTTATTTCAAAACTCCACAAATTCCAGATGGTTGCAAAATACTTGTCTTTCATGGAATTCCAAACCCAGACCAAGCGGTTGCTGGAGATTATGGACCAAAACGTAGAAGATTCTTTAAGCCTGCCCCGTGGATTTCTGATTACTGGCACGAATAGTGGCTAGTCAACTCTCTTGATAAAGTTGAACTGTTTTATTGCACATATTATCCAAGGAAAATGGGTGTTTACTTGGAGGGTGGGGAGCGGCAGCAAGCCACGTTATCAACTTTTCTCTAGCAATATCTATTGCGCCAACCGGAATTAAGCCATCAGGAAACATGTGTTCTAATTGTTCTTGGACCCCCCCATGGCTATATCCAATAACCGGCTTGCCAATACTCAGTGCTTCCAAGGTTGTCCGACCAAACGATTCAGGTGTTGTTGAAAGCGAACAAACAATAGTTGAAATTGCCATTATTTCTTTTACATCATTTCTATGACCTGCAAAAGTAATATTCGATTGCAAATTCAGTTTTGCAACTTGCTCTTTTAATTCTTCTTCGTACTGCTTCTTGTTGGAATGAGTGCCACCAACAATAAGACCGTGCACATTCTGCCCTGATGCAATAAGTGCATGCATTATTTTTATAAAGTCCTTGTGCCCTTTTAAGCGAGTTACTCGTCCGGGCAGTGTTAGGATCTTGGTGTCTTTTGTCTTTGGGAACTCTTCAAACCATCGGTCTTGCCAGTCGATATGGGGAACGTATCCATATTCATATTCACTAGTATCAACACCACGATGGATAACCTGAATTGCCTCTGGATTAACTTCATAGTTCTCTAGAATGTAGTTTCGAATCATTTCAGAAACTGCGATTATTTTTTCGCCGCGAACCATCACGCCACTGTATTTCCCCACGGAATATCGACCGTGCACTGTCGTTACAAGTTTTGGGCGGTCGTTCTCAGGCAATTTTTTCCAAGCAAGAAAACCAATCCAAGCGGGCAAGCGAGATCGCAGATGCAAAACATCAGGTTTTGTTTCTTGTAATAAATTTCGGACTTTTTTGATATAAAGAATTGTGGAAAGTGACTTTTTTCCAACCTGCCAATCGATATGCTCGCTGCCCTCCCGCAGAAGTTGCTCCACCATGCGACCCCCCGCTGAGATAACTATAGATCGGTGCCCGTGGTCAACAAGGTACTTCCCAACTTCAAGTGTGCCACGCTCAACACCGCCGTCATCAAGCTCCGGAAGCATCTGCACGACTGTGAGTTTTTTCGTCATGAAATACGTTCCAAAATCAATTCCGCCACTCTTGTTGCTTCATTACATCGGCAAGGTGTGTGCACAGATACGTTCTGTTCCCAAGAGCCAAACGACATCACCTTTCCATCTTCAAGGAGCCATTCCAATCCTGTACGAACGCGAGATTGAGTAGAATTTGGTTCAAGTCCAAAGACATAGGTTGCTGCGCCTGAAGATAATGCTTCATAGACCATCGAGACACTATCAGGAGTCACCCATATTTGACCAGAGGTTTTGTACTGATCTTGCATCCACTGCGTGTCTGTTTTTTCAAATGGAACTACGTCAACATCAATCTCAGTTAACAGTTGCAAAAAAGTTGTCGGAGTTCGCCTTGAAGTGGTCAATGTCCACTTAACATCTGTCTCACGTTGGACTATTTGATTTATTTGTTCAATGACGCAATTGTCATCCCAAACATAATGGGAAGATTCTCCTCCGATCAACATAAGACCCTTGTTCATGTCTTTATCATCGACAAATTCGATTGCGTTAAGGACGCCATTGATTTCAATTGTGTTCTCACTTGGAGTAACTTCATCATGTCTCGGAACAACAACAATGTCAAATCGTATTAACGGCAAGGATGGCTTCATCAATACAACAGTAGTTCCACAGCAAAAAGATTTCGCAAGCAACATCGCGGCATGTGTCTTATGACCAGCACCAATAATCAAATCTGGATTGGTTTGCGGGAAAAAAGACGGTCTCTTGCGGAAAACCCAAAACAAAAACATCAACATAGGATTCGGAAAAATTCCTGCTGTAATTGCAGTTTCCTTAACTTCACACTTTTTGCGAATTGCAGCAATCAGACCTTCAGACTGGCTATCGTGCCCCTGCTTTCCATCGGTAATTTTCCAAATGTTGAGCGTTTTTTGCATGCTTCTTGACTGGTCAGTATAGCGCTAGGGAAACCAGTAAGTCGAACCAAATGGATTTGACATTTTCAACAGCTGTGCTGTTGAGAAGGATTGCAAACACCTGCCTCCATAATCTCCTCTGAGACCTTGCCTGTTTAGCGTGTGACTGTCGCCGTTTTTTCTCCTCCGAGGAATTGTTTTTGTTGTAAATTGGGACCGAATCCCTCAGCGGGGGCGAGTGTATTTGGGGGAGAAATGGGCGCTTCGCTCT
>CAZAZD010000012.1:0-52294 GCA_964489535.1 uncultured Isosphaeraceae bacterium | reverse complement strand
GGTAGTTTAGCAGATATTTAGCACTGGCTCTTCGTCAACGCAGGGCCACCTCAAATCACATCTCAATTGAAATCTTGCACTCTTAGTATTACTTGATAAACGTAAATTTGACGGTATTTAGATCTTGTACACCTGCAACAATTTATTACATCACCAGATTCCACTGCATTGGAAATGACTTCTGAACCAGTCAGCAAGTTTTGCGCCACATGCTTAGCGTTGCGTTTAATCGCATCAAGAAGCGCGTAAGTATAAGTATCTGCGTTAGGCAATTGCACTGCTATCTGAAGGCTCAGTGATTGAATCTAAGAACATCGTGCTGCGAACCGCGGCGAATCCACTAATTAATCTACCGCGGGTAGATTAATTACGAGCCGGCCCAGTTGGCGATGACTTCTAGTAGGTCAGTTACATTTACGAGGCCGTCGTTGTTTACATCTTCGTTGCACTCTGCGCAAGGCCCCCACACAGCAACAATAGCGAGCAAATCGTTTACGCCAACAACGCCGTCACCATTAACGTCACCTTGGGCAACAACTTCACCAACGGCTGTGAATTGAATATTCGTTTGCGTTGTCACTGTTGCGTACTCTGCTTGAGCACTGAGTAATAGATGTGCAATTTCTCCAGAGGGAATAATTGTTGGCGCTTCGAACGGCGCATTTTCAAATGCAATTGGAACGTCTTCGATAAACTCTTTAGAACCAATCGAGGATGACGCTGTGATTTCGTATGCATTTCCATTTTTCGCGAGCGTACCTGTAAGTTGCAAAACACCCGGAGAAACAAGCGACCCCGAAGGAGTTTCTAAAACCGTCAACTCCATTGTGACTGTGACAGGAACATCGACAACAAAAGACCAAGTTTGCTCACCAGCAGGAACAAGTTCTGCTTGCGCACTTTCCACTTGCTCAAACTGCAACGCATCCAAACTTCCCTCGCCAAGTGGAATGTCCACTTGTATTCCACCTGGATACAGCGAGTCCGGTTGCACCGAACGAAATGTTTCATAGAGCATGCCAAGCGTGACTGGAAATGTGCCAGCCCCATCGTTGAAAGCCGACAAAAGAAGTCCGTCAATAGTAAGCATTTCAAACAGTGCATCGGGCTCAATTGAAAGACTGCCCGAGCATGGCGAATCAAATGGACCTCCGAGGGTCGGCGTCAACTCACATGGAATCAAGTTGTTGCCACTTCCACCCCAATAACCAGGCAAGGTACTTGTACCTTCTGGATTGTCTACTTCATCCCAATTACCGATGATTGTTCCAGGCATGAACGTGGATTGCTCAAATGTTCCATCGATCGAACTCATCGAGGAATCGACTTCAAGGGGAACAGATGGAACAGATAGAAGGAGCAGAGTTAAAAGCATAGACCTACTATAGCATCAGCAAATTCAAAGTCAAAAAAAAGTTCTGAATGTTCCACGCAAAGTAACCTTCAACGTCTTTGTTAGCCGATACAGTGCCTCTATGGACCTCTGGGGAAGGAGAGCCCCAAGTACCCATGCGCAACGAAACCCAGAAACAATCGACAACCACAACTACTTCAAACCAAGACGGCACTATGCGTGTTGTCATCTTGAACCAATACTATGTTCCCGATGTTGCATCGACTGGGCACTTGCTTTTTGAACTTGCTGAAAATATTGCATCCCAAGGCGCTGAAGTAAACGTTATAACGTGCCGCCCTTCGTACGGTCCAAAAGAAACTTGGCAAAAGTGCCCACGCAAAGAAAAGAAGAACGGCGTCAAAGTCCATCGCATGTTTACGACGCGATATAGCAAAGATTCTATCCTTGGAAGAATTGTAAATTCAATTACGTTCCTTCTTCCCCTTGCAATTTTCCATGTCTTGCCTCGCCACCGAGGTGAAGTTTTTCTCTACACAACAAACCCGCCCTACCTTGGATTTGTTGGTGGGTTTATGTCGCTGATTCGAAAACACAAATATGTTGTGCTTTTGCATGACTCCTATCCGGAACTTGCTGTTTGGGTGGGCAAGATTCGTGGCGGCGGTTTCATTGATAAGTTCTGGCAATTCTGCAACAAGATTATGTACCGCCGAGCAAAACAAGTCATCGTTTTAAGCGATGCAGCTAAACGGCTTGTCGTTAAAAATTATGGACCAGACCCAGACCGCGTACATGTCATTCCAAACTGGGCTGACCCAACTGAATTACAACCAAAACCAAAAGAAGAAAGTTTGTTTGCAAAAGAACACGGCCTCGTTGAACCATTCACACTGTTGTATTCAGGAAACCTTGGTCTCTACTATGAGTTTGACATGATTCTCGATGCCGCAGAACGCTTGCTTGATAAAAACTTTCGACTTGTTTTTACAGGCGCAGGTGGGCAGCGCAACGAGATTGAAAAAAAAATCAAAGAGAGAAACTTAACCAACACCCTACTGCTTCCATACACGCCTCAAGAACAGTTCAATGATGCACTTTGTGGTTGCGATGCTTTGCTAGTCACGATTGCTAAAGGGATTGATGGCATCAGTTTCCCTTCCAAACTCTATACTTCTATGTCTGTTGGAAGACCTATAATCGCTTTCTCATCACCAAACTCTGAATTGCGGCTCAAAGTTGAAAAGAACCAGATTGGCTGTTGGGTCGAACTTGGCGATACGGATAATTTTGTCGATTGCATCAACTACCTCATGGAACATAAAGAAGAGACAAAAGCAATGGGAGAACGGGCAAGAAAGATACTCATCGATGAATACTCCATCGAGGTTTCAGGCAAAAAGTATTTCGATGTGCTTAAACTTGGTTACGCTGGCAAATAACAGTCACACTTATTCACTAACGGGATTTTCACGATACCAGTCGACCGTTTCTTTGATGCCATCTTCTAAACTGATTTGCGCTTCAAAACCTAAAAGTTCTTTAGCTCGGGAAACATCAAGGTATCGCTTTGGTTGACCGTCTGGCTTAGTAGTATCCCAAGCAACTTCTCCTTCGTAGCCAACTGTTTGAGCGATTAATTCGGTTAGATCAGCAATCGATGTTTCGATGCCTGTACCAAGGTTTATTGGAACACATTCGACGTTTTTTTCAGCAGCAATCCCAATTGCCTCTGCTGCATCAGCAACATGTAAAAATTCGCGAGTCGGCGAGCCAGTACCCCAATTAGAAACAGATTCTAATCCAGCATCTTGCGCTTCAACATACCTGCGAATAATTGCAGGAATAACGTGGCTTTTCTCTTCTTCAAAGTGATCTTCAGGACCGTACAAGTTTGCAGGAACAAGCACAGCACATGGCAAATCGTATTGACGACCGTACGTTTCACACGCCTCATGCAACAACCGCTTCGCCATACCATAAGGTCCAGTTGCGCCAACTGGTTTCCCCGTCCAAATACTATCTTCTTGTAATGGAAGCGGCGCGTCTTTCGGATACGAACAAGTCGTACTGATTAAGACAAACTTTTTCAAGTCATGTTTACGGCCTTCTTCCAAGAGCATCAAACCCATCACAGCGTTTTCATAGAGAAAACGTGCAGGGTTCTCAACATTTGCCCCAATACCACCGCAAGCTGCAGCAAGGTGTACAACAACTTCTGGACAAAGTTCTTCGTACATCCTATGTACATCTTGTTGGTCAATTAAGTTGTAGTCATTGCTTCCAATTGGGATGACTTCTGCGTTTCGTTTCTCAAGTGCTTTGCATACAAAACCACCCAAGAAACCACGGCCTCCTGTGACAACTACTTTTTTCCCGTCTAAGGACATTTACACGCTGGCTTCTTGCTTGTAATACTCGATGTATCCCGTTACACATCGTTCAACAAGTTGTTCAAAACTGTATTTTGGCTCGTAGCCAAGTTTTCGCAACTTGCTAATATCTGGGCAACGCCTTGGTGTTCCACCAGCACGAAGTTCGCCGGGAACAACGTTCACTTTTACACCGCAATATTTACCGATTGTTTCAACAAGGTGTTTGATGGAAACTTCTTCTTCGGTACCAACGTGATAAATGTTTCCGTTCTCGCCGAATTCACCGGCCAAGAAACACCCTCTGCCACCGTCCGTTACATCACAGAATGAACGAGTCTCACTTCCATCACCTTGGATTTGTAAATCAATTTCTTTCTTTGTCAAACCGTCGGATGCTTTAAAAATCTTTCCAGTGATTTCGGGGATGACGTGTTCAAAGCCCATATCAGGGCCAATAAAGTTATGTGGTCTAAAGATAACTGTCTCAAGACCCCTAAATCCACCCACGTGCAAGGCAAGTAACTCGCAAGCGATCTTGCCGCCACCGTAACTAAAGCGCGGGTTTGTCACATCAGGAATCATCAATCGCTCTGATTCGTTTGTTGGGACATGCGTGGGTTCGTTGTAGGTTTCACTCGTAGAAGCTAGAACATACCGGCGAACACCTGCATCAAGCGCTGCTTTAATAGTGTTTTGCGTGCCTTCAATCCCTACTTCAAGCACCAAGTCTGGCTTTTCATAGAAGTATCGTGTGCCATTAATGTACGCAAGGTGCCAAACAACTTCGCACCCTTCCGTTGCAGCGCGAACCGCATCGTAATCACGAACATCGCCATCGACAAGTTGCACGCTGTCGCCGAAACGTTCAAGCCTTGCTGGTTTGCCGCGCGAGTGGTCGTCTAAGACAACAACTTCGTGACCCGCTTGCAACAATTCATTGCAAAGCTCGCAACCTAAAAAACCTGATCCGCCTGTTAACAATACTTTCATTGATTTACCTTTTCTTTGACCAGTTGACCTGCTTGATAATAGATTTGGTCGATGCCGCCCACGTTCCAAATGTCCGCTACCCATGCCTCTGGATTGGTCTTACCCAACTCCTTAAGGACATCACCGTAACCCGTGTGATTCGTCGCAACAAAGACACAATCAACACCATCAAGTGCGTCGCTTATCGCCCAGTTTTTTATTGGCTCCGATGCCGAGGGTTCTTGAATTGGATCTGAAAGATGATGGTCTGTTACCCGCATTTCCATTGGGAGTTGTCGGTGAATGTAGCGACAAAGTTTAGGAACCAAACTGTCGCGAATGTCATCCGTGTCTTGCTTAAATGTAAATCCAAGTACAGCAACTTTACTATCATGGATTTTTGTTCGTTGCATGAGTTGTTCGACGAGCATGGCTGGCGTGAATTCATTCATCTTCCAAGCCGAAAGGAGCATGTCAGGATATGGGCTCCATTCGTTGATCATGCCAAAGTCTTTGCGCAAACAAGTTCCCGCAGTAAATCCAGGCATCGCAAGATTACAACGTGGATAGTCGTGATTTGCAAGGTGGCGTGTTTCATAAATGTTTGCGCCAAAGTTATCCGCAATAAGTGCAAATTGATTTGCTACCGCGAAGTTAATGTACCTTGAAATGTTGTTGAAGAGTTTCACGAGTTCGGCTGTGATAAAGTTTGTTCGCATGATTTCTGGCGCAAGTTTGCCGAACAATTCAGCAGCAACTTCTCGGCTCTCATCATCTTCTGCACCACAGATTTGTGGAAGCGAACGGAGCTCGTTATACGCAACGCCCTCGGCAATTCGCTCAGGGCAGAAACAGAGTTTGATTGTATCACCAACGATAAAATCGGTATTGCGTTCAATCCATTTCTTCACATAAGCAGTCGTTCCGGGAGCAACCGTACTTCGCAAAACAATTGTTTGGTCTTGCCTAAAGTGAGTCTTCAATCCCTCAAGCACACGCTGAATTTGAGAAAGATCGGTCTCGATATGATTGTGCAAAGGCGTACCAACTGTAATAATAACGACGGCACTATTGGGTACGATGTCATCTGGCGCACCGTGCAATTGCAGCTTTTTGCTTGCTACGAGTTCGTCGTAACCTGGTTCATGGAAGGGCATTGTGCCATTATTGACTGCGTTGCGAAGATTTTCGTCAAGATCAACGCCTGTTACGTTAACTCCAACTTCCATAAGAGAAAGTCCAAGGGGAAGACCAACGCGTCCAGTGCCAACTATGCAAACATCGTATTCGAACATGATTTGAACATTCTTATCTAAAGGGAGGTGTAGAAATAGTGAATCATACCAATCGGCATATCAGTTGTGAACATTGGCACAACTTTTCCTAAAAAAGTCATGTTTTCTTGAATTGGAGAAAATTGACAAAAAAGCAAAAAACACTGTAAATTCCTGTAATTACGCCTTGTTATAGGAACACATACTCGGTACATTTCCAATAGTACGTGCCAGTTTGTTTCGCCAAGTGTTGGCGGGAGAGCACATAAACGAGATGGACCAATGAAAGGATTCGAAAACATGGCCAAAAAGAAAACAAAGAAAAAGACTGCTAAAAAGAGCGCTAAAACTACTGAGTGCAAACCACGCACAAAGACTCAAATCATGAGTGACATTTCAAATGATACAGGTTTGACTCGTAAAGAAGTTGTGTCCGTGTTTGAATGCATGTCCAAAATGATCAAGAAAGATCTCGGCAACCGAGGTCCTGGTGTATTCACTGTTCCTGGTCTCATGAAAGTGAAAAAGAAAATCGTTCCACGTCGCCCTGCACGCAAGAACGTATTCCTTCCACTTCTTGGTGAATATCGCGACCTTCCTGCGAAGCCAGCACGCAAAGCTGTCAAAGTTACACCTTTGAAAGCATTGAAAGAAATGGTCTAATAGTTATTCATTTGACTTAATCGAAATAACGCCCTGCATTTGCAGGGCGTTATTTTTTTTTGTTACACTGAGGGTCATGTCGACTACATGACCCCCGACATGACCCCCGACATGACCCTACCTACAAACAGAAGTCACATCACAACCGAACAGGTACACAACGAAACTCATTCGTTGGATTTACTATCCACGTTGGAGTGCGTAGATGTTTTAACCAAAGACCACGCTCAAGCAATCGATGCAGTACAGCATGCATCAAATGAGATTGCCCATTTCATTGATGCGATCGTGCCTCGGATATCTAGCGGCGGTCGACTAATCTACTTTGGGTGCGGTACTTCGGGACGGCTTGGCGTACTTGACGCAGCAGAATGTCTTCCAACTTTTCAATCCCCCTCTGAAATGATTGTAGGACTCATCGCAGGAGGTGACAAATCATTGCGAACTTCTTCTGAGGCAAAGGAAGATGACCCCAATGGCATTGCTCCAGATTTTGTTCGAATTGAACTCAATGCAAAAGACACGGTTCTTGGCATAGCAGCAGGCGGGACAACCCCATGGGTACTTGGTGGTCTCGAAATCGCGAGAGATCGTGGCGCAATGACTGGTTTTCTGACGTGCAGTGAGGTGAAGCCCGAGGTCGACCACTTGATGTATCTCCCAACGGGAGCAGAACCATTGACCGGTTCGACACGCCTCAAAGCTGGCACAGCAACCAAACTCACCCTCAACATCATCACAACCACCCTCTTCACAAAACTAGGAAAAGTCTACGGAAACTTGATGGTCGACCTCACGGCAAGCAACGAAAAGTTGCTTGACCGTGCAATTCGGATTGTTTCGACAATATGTGAAATTGACCGAGCAACATCAGCAACTTTATTATCTCATTCTGGTGGCGATGTAAAGACCGCAATTGTGATGCACAAATGCAATGTAGATATTGAAGAAGCAAGACAAAAACTTTCGAGGGTTGGTGGAAACCTTCGCAAAATACTATAATTCTCCGTTATGCCATTACTTGTAACAGGAACAATCGGAATTGACACTGTCCATACTCCAACTGCGAAAGCAGAAGAAGTTTCGGGTGGTTCTTGCGCATATTTTGCGGCAGCTGCTGCCTTTCACCATGCACCTGTGCGAATCGTCGGCGCAGTTGGTGGCGACTGGCCTGAAAACCACGCGTCGCTGCTTGAATCTATCGAAGGTCTTTGCCTTGATGGACTTGAACGGCGTAACGAATCAAAAACATTCGCGTGGGGTGGACGTTACTTTGACAATATGAATCAACGCGAAACGTTGTTCACGGAACTCGGTGTACTTGAAGAAGAGTCCCCGAAAGTGCCTAACTCTTATTCCGACAGCAGGTTGATTTTTCTAGCAAACTCCCATCCAAGCGTACAACTTGACCTTCTCAACCAATTCCCTAACCGTAAACTCGCCGTAGCAGACACCATGGATTTGTGGATTAACATCGCTCGCGACGAACTGCTTGCCCTTTTCAAAGAAATCGATGGTCTTATCATCAACGACGCAGAAGCAGAACAACTCACGGAAATAACAAATCCAATTACTGCAGCAAGGGCGATTATCGAAATGGGTCCAACGTTTGTCATTGTCAAGAAAGGCGAGCACGGCGCTGTGTTAGTCCACCGCGATGGGCTAGCCGTTGTTCCCGCTTACCCACTTGCGCTTGATGGTGTCATCGATCCAACAGGCGCAGGTGATAGTTTTGCTGGTGGATTCATGGGATATATCGCCGCTTCTGGCCGTCTCGATTTTGCTGCAATGCAAGCAGGTATGGCTTGGGGAACGGTGACTGCTTCTTTCACTCTTGGCTCGTTTGGGCTTGACGGACTCTGCGCAACGACTCGTGAGGACCTCGAAGCACGAATGCTCGATTTCAGGCAAATAGCACAGATTTCTTAATTAAAAGTAACAAATAAATAAATACCTTTCTATAATATTTGTTCGTGATAATTTTCACGGCTGCTCTTATCAAGGATTACAAATGTTCAAAAAAATCGCTCTTATCGTTCCGCTCCTTCTAATTCCTGCGTGTGGTGAAAAAGAAAAAATTGCCGCTGGTCCTAGTGCCGCATCAGGCTCAACTCTTTGGAAAACCTCATGTGCATCGTGTCACGGTGCTGATGCGAATGGATTACCTGAATTAAGCCCAACTCTCATTGGCAGTGAGTTCGTTCTAACTAGTTCTAACGATGCTTTACTTGAGTACATTACAGTAGGCAGAAAAGCGGACGACCCAAAAAGCGTCATGAACCTTGAAATGCCCGCAAAAGGCGGCAACCCAATGCTAAAGAAAAATGACATTCTCAGCATTGTTGCTTACATCCGTACATTGCAACAATAAAAGGTTGACAGGTTATGATTTAACCGACATAGTTGACATACCTGTCCTCTTATGCCGAACTCATTTCCAACCCCAGAAGAAATTAAAAAGCGCATCCACCGATTAAGTAAACGGCGTGCAATTATTTTGCTTGGACTCTATGTGCTGTTTATGGTGCACTTGGTTCATTGGTGGATTGCTGGAAGAACCGTTTCTCCAGCAGAACTCAACGAAACCATGTTCACCTTAGAACAAGGCGTCGTCACCATCGGAGCAATTCTTCTTGTTCTGATTGCCATCAGTGTTCTTTTCTTTGGTCGGTTCTTTTGTTCTTGGGGCTGCCATATTCTTGCACTTGAAGATCTTGCGAGTTGGATTCTAGGCAAGTTTGGGATTAGACCAAAACCAGTCCGATCTCGACTCCTTCCACTTGCTGCTCTTGCAGCCCTTCTCTATATGTTTGTATGGCCAACGGTCATGCGATTGTACGAAGGCAAAACATGGCCTGGTTTTAGAGTGCTCACTGACGAAGAAGGACTCGGCTCTTTTACGACGGAACAATTCACGCGCAACCTTCCGGGACCACTCATGACAACCGTGACGTTCCTCGTCGTTGGCGGCGCAATTGTCTGGCTCATGGGCTCGCGTGGTTTTTGCAGGTATGTATGTCCGTACGGTGCACTTTTTGCGGGGCTTGACCGAGTTTCGCCTGCTGGCATACAACTTGTTGGCGATTGCCATGGTTGTGGTGAATGTACTGCTGCTTGTACATCACACATCCGCGTGCACCACGAAATACAAGAACATGGACGTGTTGTCACGCCCGGCTGTTTAAAAGATTTGGATTGTGTCGCTTCTTGCCCAAGAGATGCACTCAAGTTTGGATACAGCAAGCCGCCATTGATGGCTTCTTTCGATAACTTTACAAAACCAGATGTGTCGTGGGCTTGGACTTGGCCACAAGAAGTTCTTGGCGTATTGGTTTGCCTTGGAACGTTGCTTGTTACTCGGCAGCTCTACGGTGAAATACCGTTCCTTCTCGCAATAACCATTGGAGTTATTGCCGGCTGGGCTGCAGTAACAACTCTAAAATTATTTACCGATGCAAACCTCCGGGTGGGACGCTCACAACTGAAATACCATGGTGATTACAAGCCCGCTTCTTTAGCGTGGATAGTTGTGGTGACGGTTGCGTTTGGCCTCATTGTGCACAGCGGTTGGATTCGCTGGCATGAACACCAAGGGCAAAAAGCGTGGGCTGCAGTTCAGCAAGGTGACTCTGCTCAAATCACACCCATGGCAGAACATCTTTATATCGTGATCGACCACGGACTCTGGAGACCACCCTACGCTGACCGAATGCTCGCTGATTTATACCTTGGTCTACAGGAATACGACTTGGCGATCCCCCACTTAGAGCGACTTGTTGAAATTTGGCCAGAGAACGATTTACGCAAAAACCAGCTTAACACCGCAAAAACCCATAAAACAATTCCTCCGAGGAATTAATTTGTGTGTAATTAATTCCTCGGAGGAATTAATTTGTATATTTGTGAAATTTCTCACAATTAATTGAGGATAACGCTTGACACTCGGTGAATTGAGGTTATTATTCGATAAGTGGATACGAAAGTCCACTATGAATTTTACTCTCTTTTATTTTCCTCTTCTCGACTCGTCCCTCAGGCACTCCGCCGTTTCCGCCACCCTCCCTCTGCCTCACCTCGGCGGGAACACCCGGCGGAGTGCCTGGGGGACTGTTGTATAGATGGTGAATCCCCTAAAACCTTTAAGTTGATATAATTATCATGAAACAAGTTTATTCCACCCCTACCAAAGGAACCTCATACATGCTTTCACGAACCGCTGAATACGCACTTCGAATAATGATTTTGCTCACCGAACACAAGGATCGGTCCATGACCGCTGAGGAAATTGCACAAGCTACCCTTGTCCCCGCTGGCTACACCGTCAAAGTGCTCCAACAATTAGGTCGCGCAAAACTTTCCAAAGGGCAACGCGGTCGCAACGGTGGTTTTGTACTCGCCTGTGACCCAACAAAAGTCCACCTACTTGACGTTGTTACAGTCATTGATCCCCTCGAACGCATTAAGGAATGTCCGCTTGGTCGGGCCGATCACCAACACGCACTCTGCCCACTCCATCAGCAAATAGATCTTGCGATCGAAGCACTTGAAACAAGTTTGTCAAGCATGTCGCTCCAAGATGTCATTGACAATGCTGAGGGCAGTTCGCTCTGCCAAGACCATGTGCAAGCAACGGCAACGTTAAGCGTGAACGCCACAGATTAATTACCCCGCGGGTCATTTATTTACCAACGAACGATTTTTCCGTCTTCGATAGTAAACGGGCGTTCTTCTCGATTCCCATCGACTTCGATAAGCCAGTACAAACCACCAGAAGTTACAGCTATAAATGTCATTGGTTTTTCGAAACCCACCGCTGTTGAGATGTTCTTCCACGCACCATCGACCCACTGTTGCAAGTGATATTCCTTACCAACGTTTAGCGGCACTGAAACAGATTCATCCGTCATCCCTTCGTACGTGACGCGTTTATCCGTTGATTCAGTTGTCGAAACGTCTACTCGTATTCCATCCGTTTGCACAGTCCGAGTCGAACCATCCTTGTGCAAAATAAACGGCTGTCCAGCAGCAACAATTTCTTCGCCAACGAAGAAAGCCGGCAAATACAAAATATCTCGACCCATCCCCCGGAAGTTGGCAACATTATGTTCGATGGTGCTCCACTGGATCGCCTTCCATTGACCAGAATTAAAAACACAAAGATATGCGTATTTTTCACTTGATGGCGACACCATTAACTGCACGTCTGAAGTTTCTACGTAACTGTCAGTTACATCTTTGTAATATTTCCCCTTCAACCAGCGTGGCGCTTTTTCATCTTCTTCTAATTTCGCGCCAAGCGAATCAAGTTGCTCCGAAAACGTTTTCCTATAGACCTTCGCTGCAACTCCCGAAATTGGTGCGTACCCTTTCCCGTCAGCATCAATCACAACACTCCACGCGTGATTGTTTCCCGACTTTGCCCAGTGCGGGGTGTAATCACTTGCAACTGCAACACCGCCTGCGCGCATTGCATAAATTTGCATGTTGGTCATATCTTCACAACGACCCATGCCGCGCTGTTTCATTTCTGCAAATCCTTGGTCGGTTGGATGCAAGTAAAAAATTGGGTCAAAACCAATTATTTGATTTGCTTTTTGCTCAAGAAGCCGCCCTGCTTCTTTTGGATCCGTTGGATTTTCCATTTCGCTTGCAAGATTAGAAAACTTCTCAATCAACTCACCCCGCCACGATTCAACTGGTTCATTACTACCACGATATGGCAAAACATATTCGCAAAAATCTTCAAAAGACAAATCTTTTGACCATGGGTTCGTTTTCCAACCATGGAATGCTAAATCAATATTATCAATGAGATACTCAGCTGTAATTGACTGTGTATCCTCAACTACCTCACCCTTTGCATAATGCACTTCACCACGCTCTTTTTCAATCGCACTCATTGCAGCAGACGCTTCTTCATAATTTGAAAAAGAGAGAGCATCGAATTCCACCAACACATCATTCACATCAAAGAAAAGAAGTTCTGCGTAATTATGCCCTGCCATGTTTTCAATTAAAAAACACGCTGCTTCATGCTTTTGAGATTCCTCTGGATAATGGTCTAAAACTACTTCTAACTCGGCGCGATTATCACCCGCTTTTTGAAGTGCGTTCTCTAATCGATTTCCAGAAAGTATTGAAAGTGCAGCCGCGACTGCAATTAACAAGATGCAGTTTCCTTCGAGGTCATCAATCCAAACATTCGTCCCATTGATTCCTCATTTTCCATGTTCATAACAAGGTCGCGCAATGCATTGCAAGCATCTAAGCCAATCACAGATTCACCCAGCGAATTAAATTTAACAGAGATTTCGTCTTCGGTCATCGGGTCACGTGAATCGCCCTTTGGCACATCGACGCGTGCAGTAAAACTTTCACCGTCATTCAGTGTAATCGTCACTTGACTTGGTTGAAACTCTGGGAACAACGACTCAAACTCATCGTTAGGCAAGACCTTGATTTTGTCCATCACCGCGTGCAAAGACGTATCGTCAATACGCGATTGCTCAAACTGGAGTGGTGTCACCATACCGTCAACTAAACCAACAGCAAGCGAATACGGCAAACTGTGGTCCGCGGTTTCCTTACTCGTTGGTCGATACTTCGCAGGGTCGCCAAGAATATCAGCCGCGCGCGCAATGACTTCGACTTTAATTTCAGCAACATCATCAGGGTTTAAGTCATGTTCCTTAACAATTTTCATCATTGCAGAAAGCGGCGCATGACTCAATGCTTCAATTGGGAAACTCTTCATACCACAATCAATAATTTTGTAATGGCAACCGCCGCACTTTGGTAGGTTGTCGGTGAGCATGTTCAAATTGAACTTGCCGCCAAATTTTTCAAAGCAATGCACCAAGCCCTCTTTGCCATCAATGACATGTTCGGGACCAGAGTAGCCGCGTTTTGCAAGCATGGCTGCTTCAACACCCATACGAGTCGCGTTTGGATCAACCGTATTTTTCATGTTGGTCAACTTGCCTGCAGTCACTGCACCTAGACACATTCTAGGTGATGCACTGATTCCGATTGCTTGCTGTATTTCATCTGCAGACAAACCAAGGACAGCCCCTGCTGCAATTGGCGCGGCAATGCACGTAATCGTTGCATGATGCCAACCATATTCACGTACGCCCGGATCGCCGAACTCGGCGAGCCGCATTTCCATCTCGTAGGCAATGACTGTGCCGAGAATTAAGTCCTTACCAGTCAACCCATTCATTTCGCATATCGAAAGTGGCGCAGGAATAATATCACTTGGATGCGAAGGATCCGCTTTCCAGTAAATATCGTTGTAATCCATTGCACGAATACAAAGTGCATTCAAAAATGCCGCCGTAACTGGGTCCGTCTTGAATCCAGAACCAAAGACCGTGCATGTCCCAGCACAGCCCATATCTTTAAAATGGTCAAGCGTTATTTCAACATCATGTTGCTTGGAACCACCAAGAGCGCAACCGAGGGAGTCATATAAAAATAACTTTGCTGAAGCAATCGATTCAGGGCTTAGTTTTTCGTATGTAAGATTCGCAGCCCAGTTTGCGAGATCGTAACTTATGAAATCTTTATTCGACTTTGTTGTGTCGTGTGACATATTTGTATCTTTCTCTTAGCAAGTTGCTTTTGCTTTTACTTTTAGTGCGATTTCTTCGGCGACTTCCGTAGTCGTATTGCCTTTTCCTCGACCTTTTACGTCGTAGGTGCCAACCTTGCCTTCTGCAATCACCTCAGCAACCGCGGCTTCAAGAGTTTCAGCAAGCTCATTTTCACCGAGCCAATCAAGCATCAGTTTGGCTGTCAAAATCATTGCGATTGGATTAACAACATTTTTGCCATGGTATTTTGGTGCCGAGCCGTGTGTTGGTTCAAAGACCGCGTAGTTGTCACCAATGTTTGCAGCAGAGGCAAAACCAAGACCGCCAACTAAGCCAGCAGCCAAATCGCTTGCAATATCACCAAACATATTTTCAGCAACTAGTACATCATAATCTTGCGGATTTTTCACAAGCCACATCATGATTGCGTCAATGTTTGCTTCCCACGATTCAATGTTTTCATGTTTGCTTGCAATGTCACGGAAAATGCGTGTCATCAAGCCGCCCGTTTCTCGAAGTACGTTTGGTTTTTCAAGAAGCGTAACTGATTTTCGCCCATGCTTTTCTGCAAAATCAAACGCTTGGTTGCAGATTGATTCGCAACCACCAACAGACATAATGCGTGTGGAAAGCGCGACGTTCTCAAGCCCAACTTCTTTCCACTTCTTCATCTTTGGATTTTCGCACAGTGCGTCGTACACACTTTCTGGAAGTGGGAAGAATTCTACTCCGCCGTACATGCCTTCAGTATTTTCTCTAAAGACAACAAGGTCGATGTCGTCGCGGTAGTTCAATGGGTTCCCTGGATACGCTTTGCATGGACGTAAGTTTGTATGCAAGTTAAAGAGTTGGCGCAATTTTACGATTGGGCTGAAGTAGACCAAACCTTTATCTTTAAGTTCAGGCGCAAGTTCTTCGTGCGCTTCATCGCGCGGCTTACTTGTGATCGCACCAAAGAGTGCGCAATCGGTTTCTTTTAAGATATCAATGGTCCGCTGCGGCAAGGGGTCACCCTCTTTGCACCAAAACTCCCAACCGATATCAGCGGGAATATATTCCGCGTCAAATTCCATTGCATCAAGGACGATTTTCGCGGCGTCCATGACCTCGTTTCCTACGCCATCTCCTGGCATCCATGCAATTTTGTACTTAGACATTGTGTGTAAATCTCCTTAGATTTGGGATTATAGGCAACTTTTCAGCCAAGAAACACCTCAGAAAGAAGATAATAGCATACCAAAGTTGTCACAATTAACTTGTAACCTCAATGTCGAACCTCTATCATTAAGCTCAAGAGAAGGAGAGAAAGTCAATGTCCAAGACAGCGAACGAAAATGGACTGTTTACATCGTTTAAGTTATATAAAGTTGCAAAATCTCTATTTGTAACGAGCAAGCTAACAGCTTGCACTGTAACTACGAGCACCTTGCTTGCGGCCCCAAGTGTTGCATCCGCCGTTTTTGTGGATTTGCATGTTGTACAAATCAGTTCTGGCACGCCCAGTGCAGGCACACAACCTTTCGAATTTGATGACCCTACTGACCAACTCCTCTTACTTGCTAATTGGGGCATTTGCCCATAGTTTGTCACACTCGTTCGCAAACATGTCCAACGCTCGCTAAGGGGACACCCACTGGCATTTTCGCTTCTCGAAAATGTTGTGTGGGTGTCCCCAGTTCAAGGATGTTTCTAACTCTTCAACTTGAGTGCGACCACTGCTTCTGCGCCGCCTGCGACGATAACTTCTTGTGGGACTGGTCCAAGAGGGGCAAACGCGAACTCGTTGCCTCCTGCCTTGATGGTTGCACTTGTAAAGTCAACGGTGATTTTTTCACCGATAATCGTAAGCGAATCGCTACCAAGTGTCTCGCGTAAGTGGTCAACAAATGAAGGACAGTCAATCACAAGGAAACCATTATTAATCGCGTTGCGCTTATACGTTTCACTAAAACTCGCTGCAATGACGCAAGGAACACCACGAACACTTAGACAAGTTGCCGCTTGCTCGCGAGATGAACCGGTACCAAAGTTCAAGCCAGAAACAACAATGTCCCCCGCTTTAGCGATGTCCTTAAAGTCAGGGTCGTAGTTGCACATTGCTGCATCGGCCATTTCTTCATCAGTAACATCATCTTTATACGTCATCGCCCCGCTGTAAATCCCGTCGGTATTCATGTTGTCCATTGGTAGCCATAGAACCCGACCAGTCACTTGCTGCGGGAAGCCAGTAATAATCTCCGTTGAGCCAGCAGATTTTTTTGGTTCAGTTTTTGCTATCACTTTTCCGCTTGGCTCAACTTCGTCGTACTTTGTCGGAGCAGAAATAAATCCGTTGACAGCAGAGGCAGCTACAACTGCTGGGCTTGCTAAGTATGCTTTTGCCTCGCGGCTTCCCATGCGTCCCTTGAAATTTCGATTCGTTGCACTAATTCCAACTTCACCGTCATCTAATGTACCTTCGCCAAGTCCAATGCATGTTCCACATCCCGGAGGCAAAAAGGTCGCACCAGCTGCTTCTAATTTAGCCCAAGCACCGTTTGCCTCCGCTTGCTCTTGAATTGTTTCAGACGCAGCAGCAACGTAAAAGTCAACTCCATCTGCAATGTGCTTGCCATCAACTACTTCACTTGCTGCAACTAAATCCTCAATTCGTGCATTCGTGCATGAAAGTAAATACGCCTTGCTGATTTTCAACTGTTCCTGTTCAATTTCTGGAAGCGCCCGCATGACCTTTACGTTGTCAGGTCCAGCGACATGTGGAATAACCTTTGCTAAGTCAATTTCTAATTCAATGTTAAAGACAGCGTCGTCATCGGTTTCAAACTTGTTACTCCACCACTCTTGCACATCTTCGGGGGTGTAGCGAGGGGTCCTGCGAACTTGCAACCACTGGGCTCTATCTATTAACCAACCACGAAGCGTTTCGTCAAACGGGAACACCCCAGCAAGAGCACCCCACTCGGTCGTCATGTTAGAAACCGTCATGCGATCTTCCATAGATAAAAATGCGACTCCTTCTCCTGAAAACTCAATTGCGTGGTTCAGAACTTCATCGTTGTTGAACAGTCCACACAACGCAATAATCACATCCTTTCCAACCACGCCCCGTTGAGGTTTACCGCGAAGCCAAACCCGTGCTTGTTTTGGAACCTGCCACCATGTTTCGCCGATAGCCCAGACAGAAGCAGCATCCGTTCGCACAACTGGCGTTCCAAGCGAACCTAGTGCGCCGTACATATTAGAGTGGCTGTCGCTTCCAACAACTATGCTTCCGGGCGTTACGTAGCCACGTTCAATCATAATCTGATGGCTAATTCCAGTTCCAGCGGGATAGAAATCAACACCTTGTTCTGCTGCAAACTTTTCTATCTTTGCATACTTGCCAAGATTCGATTCGCTTTTGTTTTGAATATCGTGGTCAATTGCAAAGACGGGCTGCTTAGGGTTGTGGATTTTTTCCACACCGATTGCGTTGAATTTTTCCATCACTGCGGAAGTGTTGTCGTGTGTCATGATGTGCTTCGGTCTGATGCGAATGAACTCGCCTGCCGAACCACCTGCTATTTTTTCAATCATTGTTGGCATACAAAGAGGATATCACATCCAACGCAATTAAAGGGGACACTCACTGGCATTTTCGCTTCGCAAAAATGTTGTGTGAGTGTCCCCGCTACAGGGACGTTCCAAATTCAAGTCGGACTTCTTCAATGTTCCAAAAACCAAAAAGCAGTTGAAAATCTTCGTCGCCAACTCCAGAAAAAGTCATGCGCCTTCTCTTTTCTGGTCCCGCAAACATGCAATCAATTTCCGATGATGCAGGTCTAAATCCAGTCCTTCGGATAAGAAACATGTCGCGGTCAGCTCGAAAGAGAATGTTGCCAAGTTTAACCCAGCCCGGACCTACCACTATTGGACGGCTCAGCATGCGCCTTCGACCAATCGCGCGTAGAAACGAAGGCAATTTTCGGCTTCGATGAACAACTGGCAACCCCAAAATGAGCTGCAACATATTCCAGCTCAAGATTGCAATGGCAAACCAATACACATACATCGACGGGAATGCCGTTCCAGCTGCCAAAATCATTCCCCAAATAATAAAAAGACTTATCGCAACTCCAACAATACACCCAAGCAAACTGCCGGGCTTGGAGGTTCGTATATGCTCTGGCTCCACAAGACCACCTGGAATCGTCACTTTACTGAGTTGTTCTTCAAGTGAACTATCCGCAATCGTCCTTGGAATGTCGAGGTCCGAGCGGTTCCATTTCCGAATTCCACGCCCGTTCTTTTTTAGTATCCAACTGATGTTTAGTTTCTTGAGTTGGCTTGCAAGTTCTGACGGGGACTTTCCTCTTGGCAACAATCGTTTCCTGAGAAAAGAATCAAATATCAGCACAACAAATGGAATGACAATCATCACAGGGATGAAGTACGCATTGAGCATTCTGTACATAGTAAAGAAATACGTTGCCCCTATCGCAAGCATTAATACGAACGCAACAATAACTGCAACTCTCCCCGGTCGATGTAACAACACAAACCCTACATGATTTGATTGTCCTTTGATCAACGCTGCTTGCCTAAGAACTTCGCAATATCGAAATCAACAAAATCAGCATGGTGGAAGATAATTGACTCAATAGAACGCTGTACTTTTTCTCCTTCGTGGCTGTGCGTTGCAATGATGTGCATCACTTCTGGCGGAACGCCATGCTTGTACGCCATTGCAACCCCTGAAAATGGATGGCGCAAACATTCACCATAAGAGCCCTTAATAACATTGCCATCTGCATCCTTGTCAAACTCAAGCGGCTTTCCACAGTCAGCAAGCAGCGAACCCGCGACAAGGTAATCGCGGTTAATCGGAATGTCGCATGTAAACGCCGACTCAAGCACATCAGCAATTGCAATGCACTGACGAACGCACGAATTCAGATGCGCGATGAATGTCATGTCAATATCGCCTGCAAGAAGTGTAAATTTCACTGCTCTAAGTTCATCGAACGTCCAGCCATTGCCACCGCAACCAGTTGTGATTGCTTCATTCCACGTTGCTGCAACAGCATCGCGCAACGATTCGTCTTGGATGTCCATGATGTTTGGAAAGAGTTCGGCGATATCGTTCGTTGTATAAGTCATTTCAGTTTTCTTTCTGGAGTACCGTCATATTCGTGACTGCCGGGGGTAATTTTACGCATTGGTTTCATACGTGTTTGTTCTTCTCTAACGTGTGCAACAAGTCCGGGAGTTCTTGCAATCATAAATAAGCCGTTCATGACTTCTGGGTCAAAGCCAAGATCTGCAAGTAGTGCTGCAATTGCACCGTCAACGTTTATAGGTAATTTCTTTCCAGCGTCTGCAAAAACCTGCGCAACGGCACGCGCAGCTTCAATATGTTCACCGCAAACACCTGCATCTTCTGCGAGATCCATCAATCGTTTTGTTCGAGGATCGGCAGAATGAATACGGTGCCCAAACCCACTCATTCGCACACCGGTACTTTTCCAATTTGCAAGACATGATTCTGCCGCTTCGTGCAAATCGTCACCGTCTGATTTTGCAATGATTTCACCAAGTTGTTTTGCGCAATTTGTAATTGCACCGCCGTGATGACGGTTGATAGACATGATGCCGGCTGCGACCGAAGCGCTCAGCGTTGCACCAGTTGACGCAACGGTTCTTGCAGCAAGCACCGACGGAGGTGTTGCACCATGGTCAATACTTGAAACAATAATTGCTTCCATCAATTTGCCTGTGGGCTCATCTGGCATTTCACCGCGAAGAATAAGATAGACCATTTGTCCGAACGAACAGTTTCCCATCAAGTCCGCGATGTCGTACCCACGGACGCGAACCGCGTTTGGTTCTATTTCTGTAATTGCTGTTTTCCACGATTCACTCATGCGTTAGACCTTTCGATTTGGAATGTTGCAAGTGCTGCATCGGGTAGTTCACCAAAGGCGTCAACAACGGTGCCCCCTGCTTGGGTGATTGCTTTTACCTTCCCATCGTGGGTTCCGCGCCCGCCCTCAATAATCGCGCCCGCGTGACTAAACCGCGTGCCTTCTTTCGCTGCTTTTCCGCCGATGTATGCGATGACTGGTTTTGTAATTCTTCCGTCTTGCATAAGTTTTGCAAGCCGCTCTTCTTGGCTTCCGCCAATTTCACCAAAGATAACGATGCCATCGGTTTCATCATCCTCTTGCATCATGAGTGCAACGTCTGGAATCGGCAAACCAATCACGCTGTCACCTCCAACATGGCAAAGCGTTGAAAGCCCAAACCCTGCTTGCGCGAGGTAATAGCCGCAGGAACTTGTCATACCACCCGAACGAGATATTACTCCCAGAGTCGTACCATTATTTCCAGGTGGTGGCGTGAACCATTGGCGAGCACTTTCCGCTTTTCCACCAATCATCCCAAGGACCGCTTTGCCCGGACTAATAATGCCAAGTGTATTTGGACCAATAAAGTTTGCTCCGCATCCTTTTGCTTTTGCTGCAATTGCCATGGCGTCCCAAACTGGCACTCGGTCTGGCACTAATACAACAAGTTTGACTCCCGCTTCAATCGCCTCAATTGCTGCGTGTTTGACAAGACGTGCGGGAACGAAGACAACCGAGATGTCAATGTCACCGCCAGATGCTTCGAGAACTTCCGCAACTGTGTTTTGTACGGCGATACCTTCAACTTCTTGCCCGCCCTTTCCAGGCGTGCAGCCACCTACGATGTTCGTGCCAAACTCCTTCATAAGGCGAGTTCGAGCGCGACCCTCGCGACCAGTAATGCCCTGCACCATCACACGTTTATGTTGATCAATGATGACTGCCATTATTCGAGTCCTTTCACTGGCATGTCTACGAAGACAACGTTGTGTCCCGCGCGCAAACATTCAATTTCGCAAGCGATTAAATCGCTGTCTTTATCCGTAATGTCATCCACGGGTACTGGCTGATTGCATTCATCGAGTGCAATGAGTCCATTGCTGTTTTCCACAACGATGCTCGCTACTTCCGGTGAGACGTTTGCAATCCAAAGTGCGCCGTACTTGATTGGAAAACTTGATGCGTCCTCGCTACCGACAAAGCTTGGAACATGCCGCGTCATTTCACTGTTCGTATTGTTTGTTTCTTTCACAAGTTGCGCAAATAACGATGCGCAACTTCCGGGGGTGTCGTCTTTCTTAAATCCACGAACTGGTGCGGGGAGATGTTTGCAAGCATCTTCAAGAATAGCAACTGCTCGGTCTTCACTATTTCCCCCCAAGCGAATGACGACTGGTATTGCCATCTTCAGTTCAATGAATGCTTTGGCAAGTCCATATGCAGAATGGTATTGTTCTTGGGAAGCAACCCCAGAACCACTACCGAAATACCCCCGAAGGTTGGGCTGAGAAAGAATGATACGCGCGGCTTGGTAGACCTTTGCAACCGATGGGTTGCCACTTGTATCGGTAAAGTTTGCAAGCGTAAAGCCCTCGTTGGAAACAGCGTCCATTGACATCATCGAGCCGCCTCCGCCTGCACCGTGAAAGGCAATCAAACCGTTTGTTTTTTCCCAGCCATCGGTTGGCAATGTTGCAAAGTAAAACGTCCCGCGATGATCTTCTTGTTCAATTTCGTACGCGAGTTGCTCGAGTTTTGTTGGCGGGTGGTCGAGTTCGCGGGCTATCTCAATGCCAAGGTCATCGTGTCGAAAGACCGCATAGTCATCAATTGTCACACGGCAATCAGCTGCAACGATGGACCCATCAGTTAATCGAACAAGTGGGTTGACTTCCATAGAGCGTGCTTCGTGCTTGCGAGCCGTTTGCACTATTTTCACAATGGCATCGACAACCGCTTCATCTTTTGTCACTTCTAGCAATGTTTCTTTTGAAATACCGCCGTCTGCTGTCACTGAAATTCGAGCAACCGTGTCTGCTCTATCTTCGATACCACTTCCACCTTCGCAGTCAAGCAAAAGCAAAGGTGCTTGTTTCGCATCATCAATAGTTAGTGAAACAAAAAACTCATCTTTGATATCGAGCAATTCTTCGACAAGTAATTCTTCTACTGGGAAGTTGCCAAATTTCAAATTGAACATATGTTCGGCAGCAGTTTTTGCGTCTTCTGCGCTATGCACAAGTGCAACGCCACCGAGCGCTTTTCGACCTGTGACCCATGCTTGCACTTTGACGACGACGTTACCACCGAGTTCGTTTGCAAAGTCAAACACTTCTTCGGGGGTTCGAGCAACTTTACCCTTTGGAATCAAGAGCCCCGCTCCCTCTAAAAGTTGCTTGCCTTGGTATTCATGTAATCGTGCCATAGACCGTGCATGATACCCTTACGCAAGTTTTTTTGAACTATCTTCAGCGGGTTTTTCAGCAAGAGAAACTGCCCAACCAAGCCCAATCGAAAGCCCCATGATCAAGCCCGCGGCATACTCAATTGGCATTGGAAAAAGGAGCGGAGAAATTTGCTGTTGTGCAATTGCGACGTCTGTTACTGGTCCAAGCATCATGCCAATGAGGTACCCAAGCCCGCCTGCAGCAATTGGAAGTGCATAGAGAATGAGCGGCTGCATTGTTGGAACAAATTGCCTTGCAAGAAATCCTATTGCGATTCCGCCGATTGCAGTTGCGCCTATTGCTTGCCCTCGCAGTGGTGAATGCGCCACAAGGTAGACCACTGGAATAATTGCAAGTGAAATAAGCAGCGCCTTCCAAAAGTCGGTTGATGCATCTTTTTCACGCAGTGGAACATCTTGCAGCGGACCTCCAATTGCAAAAACAACGATGGTTCCAAGAAGGAGGATAACACTCACAAAAAGTGCCTCGATGATGAGGAGATAGATATTCCCACCGCCGTAGACAAACGCCTCGATGCCATCGAGTTTCATCGCCATTGCAAAGAGAGCAAATCCAAGAACAAACATCCCCGATGTCGTGGTGGTGATACGCGCAACAAAGCCACCGATGATTGATGCTACCCCAACGGTAATCAAAACCGCAATGACCGCAGAAATTGGCGATTGCGCTTGCAATATTGTAGGGCCAATCTCGCCCCTTGCCGATACAAGCCCACCGACCTCCCACGAGCCAAGAAACCCCACTATAGCCATCGCCACTATCACTATTCCAGTTTTTAGCCATGTTTCCATCCCGAACATAATACCCACTTTTAATGGGGACAGTCCCCCTGAACCTGTCCCCATAAAAATATCAAGAAACGTACTTTTGAGAATCCTATAACGGATTTTTCTTGATTAATTGGGGGACTGTCCCCTTGGGGCTGTCCCCCTTCCCGAGGGTCAGGCACCACGGGGTCAGACCCGCGGGATCTGACCCCAATGTAAGATGTACGGATATGGAAAAAGAAACGCTAGTGTTAGATGGCGGACCGCTCAGTGGACCGCAAGTCGTAGGAGTCGCTCGCAAAGGGGTTCGAGTCGAGATTGGAGAGAATGCCATTGCTCTCATGGTCGCTGCACGTGAAACCGTAGAAGAAGCGCTCCAATCAAGTACCCCAACATACGGCATCAATACTGGCTTTGGCGCTCTTGCCACAACAAGCATCTCCCATGAACAACTCAGCGAATTGCAGATGAACATCATTCGTTCGCATTCTGCAGGTGTCGGTGAGCCACTCGACGACGAAGTCGTCCGAGGCATGATGCTGCTGCTCGCTGCAAGTTTATGCAGAGGGCACAGTGGCGCACGCCCACTCGTTGCACAAACTCTCATCGAATTGCTCAATGCAAACGTCACGCCAATTATTCCCTCCCGTGGCTCGGTGGGAGCATCTGGCGATCTTGCTCCCCTTGCCCACCTAGCACTTGTGCTTTGCGGCGAAGGCAAGGCAACGCTCGGCGAAAAAGAAATGCCGGGCAAAGCCGCTATGGCAGCAGCGGGAATCAAGCCAATAATTCCGGCAGAAAAAGAAGGACTCGCGCTCATTAACGGCACGCACCTCATGGCGTCCATCGCAGCCCTTTCGCTCGCTGACATTGCCATGATTTGCGAGGCAGCAGTCATCGCAACAGCAATGTCTATTGATGCTGCAAAAGCAACAAGCACGTTCCTCGATGATCGAATTCACGCTGCCCGCGGGCAAAGCGGGCAACGCACCGTTGCAGCAAGTATTCGTGAGCACCTTCGCGGCTCAACCATACTTACGTCCCACAGCGAAGATGATCCGCGCGTGCAAGACCCCTACAGTTTTCGCTGCTCTCCACAAGTTCTTGGCGCAGCGATTGAATCCATAGCAAGAATCACTGGAACAATTTCAGCAGAACTTGGCGCTGTCACTGACAACCCACTTGTTTTTCCAACGGACAAAGACATTCTTTCCGGTGGAAACTTTCACGGCATGCCGCTAGCAATTGCAATGGACGAATTGAGAATCGCACTCTGCCACATCGCTGGCATTGCAGACCGCCGGCTTGAATGGTTGTTGTCCGCACGATGTTTGCACAATAGTTTGCCCTCCTTCCTTGCTTGCGACGCTGGTGTTGAAAGTGGATTGATGATTGTGCAATACACAACCGCTGCATGCTGCACAGAACTCCGAACACTTTCCATGCCTGCAAGCGTTTCAAACATTTCAACTTCCGCGGGTATCGAAGACTACAACTCCATGGGAGCCACTGCAGCGCTCATGCTTCGCCAATCGATTCAATTATGTAGAAGCGTCATCGCCACTGAGTTACTTGTTGGATGCGACGCCCTCGACCACCACCGCCCACTCAAAAGTGGCGATTCAGTCGAACATATGCATGCAAAAATTCGCGAAGTTGTCCCTGAACGTAACTGCGACCGGTCGCCCTCCGAAGATATTCTTGCTATCGAGCAATTACTTCGTTAAGGCGCAGAACAGTCAACCGAATCGCAAACTGTATCATCACCAAAATACACGCCGCCAATAATTTCACAAGCAATTGGATGCCGTTCTAAGCACATTTGCAATTGCACACAGCATGCACCTTCAACGTCTGGCAACGTATACTTGGAACAATCGCCCCAAGCAACAATGAGTAACAACAGATCTTGGATATCTACAACATTGTCGACATTCAAATCTTCATCCACCGGCTCGGCATGGGGTACTGGATTTTCTCCCCAAGCAGCAATTAAAGCTATCACATCCTGCACAGCAACTTCGCCATCACCAGAAAAATCTGCGTTGCATTGACAATCGTCTGGAAGTGCATCTTCATTAATGTCTTCCTCACACCCATCAAGCAATCCATCTTCATCGCAATCGCCCATGACCACCCAATCACAGTCATCTGGAATTCCATTTTCGTTGCAATCCGTTATCAAACCTTGCTCAATCTCGTAACTATCCGGAATCAGATTCTCATTGCAATCTATTTGGCATTCATCTGGAACTCCATCGCCATCGTAATCCAAGGAAAATTCTGAAGAAATATCACAATCATCCGGCACACCATTTACATTACAGTCGGGCAGCTCACAAATATCCGCCAATCCATTCTCATTGCAATCAACTTTATCCACTTCACAGGTGCCTTGCATAAGAGCACTTGCACCACGGTCTTCCCAGTTCACATTTGCAGAAACAATATCAAGTGTGCCATCATTATTCACATCAGCAAATTTAACTTCTGCAGGTCCACCGGTCATAATGACTGTTTGTGAAGTTGGAAACAAACCTTTTCCATTATTGAAGAATAGTAATTGTTGACCAGACCCAACGTGAGAAACGATTAAATCAATGTCTCCGTCTTGATCAACATCACCAGCATCAATAGAATGCGGCGTAGCATTCGTATCTGAAACTTGTACCATAGAAAAATTTGCGTTGCCATCATTATGAAATATCCATAAATGATCTTCGCCTTTGTCTATCGCTGCAATGTCAATTGCCCCATCGTCATCCAAGTCTTCTAAAATCACATACCTTGGATGCCCACTCAACTCGATAGAAATTTCATCAGCCCACTGCCTATTTCCAAGACCAATAATCACTGACAAAGAATTCGACCAATAGTTTGCAACAACAGCATCTTTGATGCCATCGCCATTTAAATCTGCAGATGCTCCGCCGCGAGGTTGCACTCCAATCGTTGAAGATGGAGCAATTACAAAAGTTCCGTCGCCGTTGTTGAACAAGGGAGTGAACTTAGCTGGCGACTGGCTCGGCTGATCGGCATCGCCATCCCAATGCGTAACAAGAATATCAAGGTGCCCATCGCCATCAATATCATCAACCCAAGAAAAAGCCGGAGTGACCAGTGGGTATTGTCCAGAAATTGTAAACGCGCCGCTGCCATCATTTTCTAACACCGTTTCGGTCATCCCAATGTAATCCGGCGTACAAAGATCGACGTCCCCATCGCCATCAAAATCGCCACCGTGCACATAACGAGGAACTTCCCCAGTTGGAAAATTAACTTTCGTTGAGAAAATTCCATTTCCATTGTTGTACATCACCGACACATCGCTTGTGCCACGATTTGCAACTACCAAATCAACATCACCATCACCGTCAACATCAGCAGGAAAAATCCCAGTGGAATATAAACCAGTTTCATACTGCCGCAACGTTTCAAACGGTACGTTCGCACTTGCCACTTGACAAATTGCACAAGCGGCGCATATTTGAACAACAAGCGCATACATCTTGGTTAAGTATGACCTTATTGTATTAATAAGCAAGGGATAAATTACTTATTAGCCATCACAACACTCAGACAGTCCGGTAAAGACAGCGATTGCTGCGCCAACAGGGTCTGTAAAGACCGCGTACCGACCAATTCCCGGAATGTCTGCTGGTTCAACACAGACTGTTGCACCGAGTTCGACTGCTTTTGCAGCCGTTTCGTCCACGCTTGCAACGCTAATGTACGCAAGCCAAGCCGGCGGTCCATCCCAATGCATATTCATCATACCACCCGCCCAAACTTTGCCGTTCATAAAAACGGTGTACGGTTCATCGCTAGTGTGACTTGCTTCTGCAGTCCACCCAAACAAACCTGTATAAAAATCGCTTGCAACTTCCATATCTGTTGTGAACAATTCATTCCAACAAAACGAGCCATGCCCATTTGGATTTTTACCATCGCCGCCCTTGAACACACTCACAACTGCGCCAAGAGGATCCGTAAGCACTGCAAATCGACCTTCTTCACCGGCTTCCTGTGGTTCGCAGCAAAGTGTTCCACCAAGTTCGGTTGCCTTTGCAGCAGTTGCATCCACGTCATCGGTTGAGATGTAACATCCCCAATGCGAAGGAACATCTTCAGGCCAATTCTCATCCATTTGTATCATGCCGCCAACAGGAAACTCGCCCATCTTAAACACGGTGTACGGCATTGGACCGTGGTCGCAAGTGTCCATCGTCCATCCTAATAATTCTGTGTAAAACGCACCTGCTTTTTCAATATCACGAACTGCAAGTTCGTTCCAACAAAAAGTGCCGGCTGTGATTGGTTCCATTGTCATTTCTGCTTGCATAGCCATAAAAGTATCTCCTTTTTCTAGTTCTAGATTTCATTATACACCGTGCAAAGAACGCACTTAGCGGATACCATCAGTGAACATATGGCACCCCAGCTAACAAACCAAAAACGCACTATTCGTGCGCCAAGAGGCACAGAGCTCTCTTGCAAATCATGGCAAGCGGAAGCAGCTATGCGAATGCTCATGAATAATCTCGACCCTGAAGTTGCAGAGCGTCCCGAAGACCTAGTCATCTACGGCGGTCGCGGTAAAGCCGCTCGAAATTGGAAATCGTACGATGCCATTATTGCTTCACTCAAATCAATCGAGCCAGACGAGACACTGCTTGTGCAATCCGGAAAGCCCGTTGGCATCGCAACAACAACTCTTGACTCACCACGCGTCATTATTGCAAACAGCAATCTCGTTCCACATTGGGCAACGCAAGATATTTTCGACGACCTCGAAGCACGCGACCTCATGATGTACGGCCAGATGACTGCTGGATCTTGGATTTACATTGGCACACAAGGCATTTTGCAAGGCACGTACGAAACGTTTGCGGAATGCGCTCGACAACACTGTGGCGGTTCCCTTGCAGGAACACTTACTGTAACTGGCGGCTGCGGTGGCATGGGCGGCGCACAACCACTCGCGGTCACGATGAACGACGGCACTTGTTTAATTGCTGACGTCTGCATTGAACGTCTAGAAAAACGTGTGACTGATCGATACCTTGATAAAATTATGCGTGGCCTTGACGAAGCAATTGACCTCGCTGTTAACTCAAAGGAAAACAAAGAAACAGTTTCAATTGGCTATGTTGGAAATATTGTCGACTTGCTCGCGCGGCTCAAAGAACGGAACATCATTCCCGAAGTATTAACCGATCAAACCTCTGCGCACGATCCTCTCGTTGGATATTACCCAACTGGCATGAGCCGTGACGATGCGGATGCATTGCGCGACCGTGATACGGACTCGTACATCAAACAATCCATCGCGACCATGTCGGAACACGTCAAACTCATGCTCTGGTTCATGAAGCAAGGAGCCAAAACTTTTGACTACGGAAACAACATCCGGCAACGAGCATTTGATAACGGTGTCGAAAATGCATTCGACTTTAAAGGGTTTGTCCCAGAATATATTCGACCACAATTCTGCAGAGGTCGTGGTCCGTTCCGTTGGTGTGCGTTGTCTGGCGATCCAGAAGACATTAAAAAAACCGACGAAGTCATTCTAAAACTGTTCCCTGAAGATGAATCACTCAAGCGTTGGATAACCATGGCGCAAGAACGCGTTGCATTCCAAGGACTTCCCTGCCGAATTTGCTGGCTCGGTCTAGGTGAACGCGACAAGGCGGGTCTTGCGTTTAACGAACTTGTCAAGAATGACGAAGTCTCTGCACCAATCGTGATTGGTCGAGACCATCTTGACTGCGGCAGCGTCGCAAGCCCAAATCGAGAAACCGAAGGGATGCTCGACGGCAGTGATGCTATTAGCGATTGGCCGCTCATTAACTTTGCCCTCAACATTGCAAGCGGAGCGAGTTGGGTCAGTTTCCATCACGGTGGTGGCGTTGGCATTGGGTACTCGCAACACGCGGGGCAAGTCATCGTTGCAGATGGCACCCCCGAAAGTGCAGCACGCCTCAAACGAGTTCTTACCAACGATCCGATGATGGGCATCTTCCGCCATGTTGACGCTGGCTACGAAGAAGCAGCGCAGTGCGCGAACGAACAACATGTCAAAATTCCAATGCAAGAGAACGATGCATGAGTAGTTTTATCATTGTAAATGCAAGAATAATAACGCTCGCTGGCGACAACACTCCGCGTAGAAAAGAAGCAATGAACGACCTTGGCGTTATAGAAGATGGTTTTCTTTCTGTAAAAGATGGAATCATTGAGCACGTCGCGGGCGGAACACCGGACGTGGATTTTATCAACGATCATTCTGACGTCCCCGTCGTCGATGCAAACGGTAGAGTTGTCATGCCTGCCTTTGTTGATTGCCACACGCATACCTGTTGGGCTGGAAGCCGACTCGAAGAATTTGAGATGGGTCTCAGGGGAGTTCCCTATCTTGAAATTCTCAAACAAGGTGGCGGCATCATGTCAACTGTTCGTGCTGTCCGAGAAGCCACCCAAGAAGATTTATGCGTAGACGTTCTTGGCCGCCTTGGCTTGCTAACCTCGCAAGGCACAACGACGGTTGAAATTAAAAGTGGATATGGATTAACAACAAAAGATGAACTCAAAATGCTTCGCTCGATTCATGATGCTTCACAAGATGTTCCGCAACTTATTGTTGGGACTTTCTTAGGCGCTCATGCAATAGACCCAGAGCAGGAAAACTTTACTGATGTTGTAATTCACGAAACGCTTCCTGCAATCGTGCAAGAATTCCCTCGAATAACATGCGATGCTTACTGCGAAACTGGCGCTTGGTCGGTAGGAGAAACAACACGGTTGTTTGAAAAAGCAATCGAACTTGGTTGTCCAATTCGTGCCCACGTAGATCAATTTAATGCTCTCGGAATGTTAACCAAGGCAGTCGAACTTGGTGCCGTCAGTATCGACCACCTTGAACATTCAGCCGATGACGAACTCAAAGTACTTGCAGCAAGTGACACGATTGCTGTTCTGCTTCCTATAAGTGGTTTTTGTTTGAACGATGACTACGCTCGCGGGCGGGCGATTATCGATTTTGGCTCTCCAGTCGCAATTGCAACAAATTACAATCCTGGCTCTGCACCAAGCCCATCCATGCCCTTTGCAATTACGCTTGCTTGCAGGCGGCTTGGGCTTACGCCCGCCGAGGCAATTACTGCAGCAACGCACAATGCCGCTTGTGTCCTGAACCTTCAACACCGCGTAGGTCGACTAGAAGTTGGCATGCAAGCCGACCTACAGTTACTCGATTGCAACGACGAACGTGATCTCACTTGGCACGTTGCAGCAGGCGGTCCACTCCTCGTTTCAATAAAGGGAGAAATTGTGCACTTGCTCACCGATGGCGAAACGGAAGTCGAGGAAGAAACATGAAAACAGTTCCGCACATCAGCGGGAATGATGCAAAAGCAGCAAAACGCTCCGCACAACACGTTGTAGAAATACACAGGGCTCTCACTGATTATTTACGCGCAGGGCTTACCCTGCCAGAAATCGATTCCTTTGTTGGACAGAAACTTCGCTCACTAAAATGCAAAAGCGCATTTTATAAATATAAAATTCCCGGACAACCACCCTTTCCAAGCCAATCTTGTTTATCAGTCAATGATTGCGTAGTGCATGGAACGCATATCATGGAACAAGCACCGCTTGTTGCTGGAGATTTAGTTTCCATTGACATCGGCGTTTCACATCACGGCTGGATCGGTGACGCGGCTTGGACTTGGGGCATCGAAGAAGTAACAGACGAACACATGCGTCTCATGCAAGCAGGAAGAGAATCCCTTGCAGCAGGTGTTGCTGCGATGCAACCAAATCGTCCGCTTATGGATTTTGCAAAAGCGGTGCAACAAGTTGCAGAAAAAGAGTTTGGGTTTTATTTAATTCGCGGGCTCGGTGGGCATGGATACGGAAAAACACTGCACTGCCCACCCTTTATATCCAACGTTGTCCCAGCGCATCCCTCCGAATGGCCAGATGCATGGCGAAACTTTGAAGAAGGTATGCTTATTGCTGTAGAACCCATGCTCGCAGTCGGAACGGGACAAATCGAACACAAACATGGAAGTTGGCCGATTTATCCCGCGGACCATTCCATGAGCGTGCACTACGAAGCAGATATTCTCATTGGAGAGAATGGACCAATCGATTTAACCGAAGGATTGCACGACCTTCCCTATCTTGTTGGAAACTAAAAATGATTCTATGCCTTGCAGCCGTTCTCGCGGGTGCCCCTATTCACTATCCTGAAGCAACGCGCGGAGATGTTCTTGAAACACTTCACGGAGTCGAAGTTGCTGATCCTTACCGATGGCTTGAACAAGATGTGCGAGAGTCCGATGAAGTTCGGGAATGGGTCACAGAGGAAAACGAAGTCACTCGCAAATACCTTGACGCAATTCCGATCCTTCCAACGATAAAGAAAAAACTTACGACTGCTTGGAATTATGAAAAACATGGCTTGCCTTTTCATCGTGGCGCGAGGTGGTTCCAATCAAGAAATACTGGGCTGCAAAATCACAGCGTCATTTATACTGGAGATAGTGCGTCCAACATCTCTCGCGTATTGCTCGACCCAAATACATTTTCAATAGATGGCACGCAAGCACTCTCTATGTACAGCCCCAGTCCAGAAGGCACCTACCTCGTTTGGGGAATTTCAGATGCGGGCTCAGATTGGTCCAAGTGGTACGTAAAAAACTTAGCGACCGGTGCCGTGCTTGAAGAAATCTTGACGGATATCAAAAACGATTCTCCTGCGTGGTTACCTGACGAAAGCGGCTATTATTATTCTCGCTATCCACATTCGGACAGCGAAAATCACATCGAAACAACTGACGGCTCGGAACTTTGGTTTCACAAAATTGGAACTGACCAAACACAAGACAAACTCATCTGGTCTGACCCCGCACATCCAGACCGTTTTTATGGCGCATCTGTTACAAAAGATGGAGGATGGCTCGTTGTCCATGTCAACGAGGGAACGTCTTCTAACAATGCGCTGCTTGTAAAAAGTCCCAACGAAGAGAAACTGAGTTGGCTTATCAAAGACTTTGATGCAGAAGTTTCCTTGATTGGAGGAATTGGCGACCGGCTTTGGTTTAAAACCGACCGCAACGCTTCAAATGGGAAGGTGGTTTCCATTGACCTTTCAAACGATACGCCAACATGGTCTGCAATCATTCCCAAACAGCAAATTATTCTTCGAAGCGCTGACGTTGTTGGCGGTAAAATCACATGCGCGTGGCTTGAGGACGCTGCGTCAAAAGCAACTGTGCACGATTTACAAGGCAAACAATTGTATGAAGTCAAGATGCCAGGCATCGGTACTGCTTCTGGCTTTGGGGGCACAAACAAAGACACAACTGTCTACTGGTCGTTCTCGAGTTATAACCAACCACCATCTATTTACTCTTTACAACTCGACACCGAAGCAACCGTGATGTTTTGGAAATCCACTGTTCCTCTTGACTTGTCAAGCATAACTGTTCAACGGGAATTTGTGATAAGCTCGGATGGTGCGCGTGTGCCAATCTTTATCATTGCAAATAAAGATACAAAACTTGACGGCAACAATCCCGTGCTTCAATATGGGTACGGCGGTTTTGACATCGCCATTTTGCCAAGGTTCTCAGCATCAAGGGCAACGTGGATTGAAATGGGCGGCACGCTTGTCGTTGCTTGCATTCGGGGTGGGAGCGAGTACGGACGCTCGTGGCATGAGAGCGGCATGCTTGCAAATAAACAACAATGCTTTGATGACTTTATTGCGTGCAGCGAATGGCTCATAGAAAAGAAATGGACGAAACCGTCGAAACTCGCAATCCAAGGCGGAAGTAATGGCGGTCTACTTGTTGGTGCTTGCATGACACAGCGTCCTGATTTGTTCGGCGCTTGCTTACCGGCTGTTGGCGTTCTCGACATGCTCCGCTTTCCGTTATTCACCGTTGGTTGGGCATGGACGAGCGATTATGGCGATCCAAAAGATCCCGACATGTTCAGGTACCTTCTTGAGTATTCACCGTATCACAACATTACAAAAGGCACGTGCTTTCCTGCAACCATGGTGACTACAGGCGACACCGACGACCGCGTAGTTCCTGCACATAGCTTCAAGTTCGCAGCCGAACTCCAATACGCGCAATCGTGTTGCAACCCCGTGCTCATTCGTATCGAAACCCGTGCCGGGCACGGTGCTGGTAAACCAACGCACCTTAGAATTGATGAAGCCGCCGATGTGTTTGCCTTTCTCTGGAAATCGCTAGGCATGTAGAGAAGAGTTGCTGCAGAGACAACCCTAGAGTGTCCCCTTTGCGAACTATCAGACATGTACACCTATATCAAAAACTCACGAGTAACAACGCTTCGATACAATAACCGTATGCAAATAAAATTATCCAACCCACGGGGGTTTTGCGCAGGCGTTCGCATGGCAGTTGACATCGTTGACCAACTGCTCGATGCAATCGGTTCCAATGAGACGCTCTACGTCTATCACGAAATCGTACACAACCGACACGTCGTAAATCGACTCCGAGAACGCGGAGCTACCTTCGTCGAAACAATAGAAGAAATACCACATAGTTCGACAGTTGTTTTTAGCGCCCACGGCGTCAGTCCCGAAGTTAAAAAACTCGCCAAAGATCAACATTTAACGTGTATCGATGCCACTTGCCCGCTTGTTACCAAAGTGCACACAGAAGCAATTCGATACGCGAAGCGCGGTTGGCAAATCCTATTGATAGGCCATAAAAATCACCAAGAAGTCGTAGGGACACAAGGGGAAGCACCAAATGAAATTCAGATTGTCGAAACAATCGATGATATCCCCCATCTGCAAATTGACAACCCATCGAAGTTGGTCTACCTCACACAAACAACTTTAAGTACCGACGATGCAGAAATCATTATCTCAGCCCTTCGAAAGGTTTTCCCAGAGATACACGCACCACCCACTGATGATATTTGTTATGCCACAACCAAAAGGCAACATGCGGTTCGTCAGGATGCTGCTGATACCGAGTTGGTCTTAGTAGTAGGGTCCAAAAACAGCTCTAACTCCGTTCGGCTTACTGAAATTTCAGAAAGTGTGGGGACAAAAGCACGCTTACTTGATGATGTGTCTGAGCTCCAGCCAGAATGGTTCACCAATATCCATTCCGTACTTATCACTGCTGGAGCAAGTGCACCAGAACATCTCGTCCAAGAACTCATCAAGTACCTTACTGAAAATTTTGATGGACAACTTGAAGGCGACTCTACATTTGACGAAGGGATGTCATTTTCAATGCCGCCATCACTCAATGCTTTCTTAAAAACTAAGAACGTAACCGTCGATGGAAAGAACGTTTGACTTCAACAAAAGAACACGCTCTCGAACTCTTCCCACGTGACATCGAAGCGATTGTCGCGGATATTGGCATGCCCACATTTGCCGGCAAACAGGTCGCAGATTGGATTTACAACAAACAGGTCAAATCTGTCGACGAGATGACCAACATTGCAAAAGATAAACGACATCTTCTCGGAGAACGAATCTACTTTCGTCGATCCAAGTGCATTAAAACTCAAAAAGCTTCCGACGGAACAGTTAAAAAACTTCTTGCATGGGACAATGGTACAAAACAAACTGAAACAGTCATGATTCCCACAAAAGGAAGACGTACTGCTTGCGTTTCAAGCCAAGTTGGATGCCCAGTCAAATGCACTTTCTGCGCGTCCGGTTTGGGCGGACTTGAAGGAAGTCTTGACGTTGGGCAAATAGTTGAACAAGTTTTAGCACTCGGAGCAAGCGATATTTCTAACATTGTTTTTATGGGCATGGGAGAGCCGCTTGCAAATTACACCGCCGTGACTCGAGCAATCCGAATAATCAACGCGCCATGGGGATTTGGTATTGGCGCAAGAAAAATAACACTCTCAACAGTTGGCATTCCAGCGGCTATCGAAAAACTCGCTTTGTTCGACATCCCCGTCACCCTCGCACTGAGTTTGCATGCACCTAATAATGCATTACGAAAAGAACTAATCCCTTGGGCTAGATTCGCACCAATCGAAGACATCCTTAAATCGTGCAGCACCTACTTTAATGCCACTGGAAGAGAAATCACACTTGAATACTTGCTTCTTGGAGGTGTCAACGATCGAGTTGCAGAGGCAAAAGAACTTGTTTCACTTTGTAAAACTCTGCGGTGCAATGTCAACCTCATTCGGTACAACGAAGTTCCCGAACTCGATTACATTAGACCAAAAACTGCACAAGTTCGCAGGTTCCAAGAAACACTCACAAAAGCAGGAGTCAACGCCCACATCCGAGCAAGTCGTGGGCGTGACATTTCCGCCGCCTGCGGGCAGCTCAAAAGAGAACACTCCAACATTAAGACTGAATAATTCTTCGAATGTCTTCTGTTGAAGTTGTATGAAGTTTGCCAGAAAGCGCCAACTGGTTCAATTTCTGAAATGTTTGAATCCAATTTTCGTATTGCGTCGGAGAAATAACTGCTCTATTTACCGCATGTACTATTGCTTCGCGTACCGCACGATCACGCCGATGCCCACGCCATCGCTTTGGAACAATCGACCCCAAAGTGGAAACGAGCACGGAAGACCAATCACTCGTTCTCATGTCTACTTGTAAAGACCAATTCCAAAGTCGTAACCGAAATCGAGATAAAAACCGCCTTTTCAAAATATCTCCACGCGAGTGACGAACGTTTAATCGCTTCCTAATTCTTCGCAACACCTCAGGACTTCGCGCCAACCTCGCCAAGTAAACTGGTTCACGAATTAAAATCGATTCTGCAAGAGGAAGAATAACATTACGTGTCAAAGCCCTTCCATTTTCAGCACTATCTACAACGTACACTTGGCAAACTAGATTCACAAAACGGTTTGCAACTTCTTCTCCGCCCCAGAGCATGCACCTTCGGATTCCATTGAATAAGTCCGTCATCGACTGGCGCCCTTCACTGGTTTCAAATAGTCCCGGAAGCGACTGCCTACATTGTCGCAACAACCGTTTCATCACTTCTCCTTGTGCAATTCCACGCCGACCATGTTTTCGCAAATCTCGAACACATCGTTTTTCAAGTCGATCCAAATCAATTTGCGACTCTTCTTTGATTGGTTGCCAAATAGCATCTGAATCATTGGCGATTCTTCTGCCAAAATCAAATGCTTCGACTGTTCTAGCAAATCCATTTTTTTCTGCATTTGTAACTGCAACATTCATTGCATCAACAGTAACTGGAATATATCCACGTTGGAATGCCATACCAAGTTGAACAACATCTCCAAGCCGTTCATTATGAAAACGATATCTAGCAAGCGATGCGAAGCCACGCAGAGTAAGTCCATTTGGTTTACAAGATGCTGAAATAGTTTGCTTATCAATCGAGACAGCCTCGCCATCTGCATTTTGAATTGATGACTGATGTTCAAACGGATCAGTGTTCACAATTGCGTATGTTTTATCTGTCGAGCCAATGCGTAAATTCCCTTTTGGATTAACTGCCCTTAACACTTCTTCAAGATCCCAACCGAGCAATACATCTGCATCTCCCCAAGGGATCGATCCAATAAGTGGTCTGTGCGAATTAGCCGTTTGTTTTCGGGTAAAAAGTAATTGTGACCAAGCACGCCGACCGGGGCCAACAAAACGATTATTACACTGCACTCTTATTTCATACCCCATTTGCATACCGGCTTGAATCAAAATTTCGCCAATAACTCCTGACTGATCGCCCCTTGAACCAGCGATATGAATGCGCCACGAAGGTGATGAGCCATGCAGTACTTTGGGTGGAGTTAACCCCTTGCTACTTTCTGCTACTACTCTGACAGGTGGTTTATTTCTAGTAACTTCTACGCGCTCTAACATTGGACGAAGTGAAATTCGCCATTTTCTGAATTCAGGTTTTAGCCACCTTGTCGTGACAGAGGTTTCTAGCAGCATTGCTGAAGATGTATTTTGGGATTTCCACGGATCAATCGGAACCAACCGAACTGGCGTCATCTGATCAATCGGAATAACAATAGCATGCTGAGGACGAAAACCAAGTTGATCAATCTGATGAGACGCCATCGAAAGACGAGACATGTCAAAGTGTGGCTCTTCGCCATCACTCACAATAATAACCGTTACTCCCTCTCGATCCCTCGCCGTTTCAAGTGCATTGTCAACATCTTCGCCTTGATCAATAGTCACTTCAACTACTCGTTTTCCATCGTCATTTTTCGAAGGCAGAACGGCTTCAACTAATGTAAGCAGAGCACTTCCGATTTCATAATTTCTCCAAATCAGAAAAACTCTCGTTTCATCACGAGAAACTGCATCGCGTATGACATTAATGCCATCAGAAAGAAATCTACTCTCGCCCCATGTCTCTACAAAGATTTTCTTACCTCCGTTTTTTTGTATTGAAGAGCCATCAACAACAATATCATAATTTAATTTGTTGTTTGAATGCACTCTACTCGCCATCTCGCGTAACAAAATAAGTGCACCGTTAGTGCCAAAAGGGGTTCGTTTAGTTGGCTCAAAATCGAGCGTAGAAAACTCTGGCGATAACTGGTCGCTAATATTTGCGGATGGGCAAGCATCATGTAATAGATGTTGGGTCAACCGCGCAACAACGGATGGGTGAATAGAGTTTACTGGAACCTTCACCGGTGACTGTTCAGGATCATATGGGGGCAACTCTTTGCCCCAGATTGATGCGACATCTCTCCCATCACGGCGCATTGCTTGTGCGATTCTCACTATTTCCTGTTCAATTTCTCCAGGTCGCGGCTCAAGGACAACGACGTGACGGCACCGAGAGAGCAAGCGTTTAACAGGAACGTCATCCATTGGATGAACAAGGCGCAAGTTCAACATCGGAACTCGTCCGAGTAATTGCAATTCGCTTACAAGATATTTCAACGACAAATCAGATCCGCCAATTGTTACAAAGCCAACCTCTACTTGTTCTCCCGGACTTGGCAATGTGCGCTGTCTATTTAACTCCAATCGTCTCCCAAGATGTACCGGCGAGGTGGATTCTGCCTGAGGCCTATGTGTTTGAGTAACGGCATCTCCCGAGTCATGCTCTGTTGAAGAACTCGCAAGCAATCTATGATGCATAAGCAACACAACCGGAACATGTAAAGATATAGAAAACGAAGCAGCGGCACTCGCACAAAATGCTACTTCGGTAGAATCGCACGGTTCGATGACACTGAGTCCTGCTTGTTTTGCAATTTCTCTTGGCATACGTTGCGGCGCTAACGTTGGATGGTCTTCGACAATGAAGACGAGCGGAAAATCAATTTGTACATTTTTTGCGTAACTAAAAACTTCACCTAACTGCCGGTTCGGAATGAAAACAACTGCTGGCTTTGCTGCTTCAACTGCAAGAGCAACGCCTCTTACTGCTGTTGGAACTTTACGAAAACTACTCAAAGAAGAAACCTCTGACCAAAATGGTTCACATTCTGGAGCGTACAACAACCACGAATCACTCGCTTTTTGTAATCCTTTAAGAATTGAAGGAACTGGCCATGCCTCGTAAGCGATTGGATGGATTTCACTCACGGTAGTCATAGTTACTTCTCCGGAATAATCCAGCGGCGCATCGCGTGGGCAAACCCGTGCGAATCATGATGCCCTGCAAGTACGTCAGCATGTTTCTGCACGTCATCATTTGCATTTTCCATCACGATTGATAGTCCAACTTCGCGAAGGACTTCAATGTCGTTCAATCCGTCTCCAATTGCAACAATTCTTTCGCGTGACAGATTTTCGCCAAGGTGCCGTTCTAACATTGTCCACTTGCTCACTTGGTTCCCAAAAACTTCAAGCAGATGTGTTGAAGAGCCCGTTGCTTCAGAACAAGTTACCGCGGACCAATGCTGCAACTTTGCGCGACTATTCAAAGAAATCGAAAGGTGTTCAGCAATAGGTAACAAATCATGTTCGTTAGCAACTGCACCTACTCGAAGCGTATGCTCTGGCCATGGGTCATCTTCAATTGCTGCAACCTCAAGTGTTGATATTCCAAGTGACTCAAACCACCAAGTTGAAGCATCGTGCAACGATGCGTCGCCAATGAGAACATATTGCGAACCACAGGTTGTTGCATCTTTTAACAACAACGACCGATGCCCACGTTTGAGAACTTGCTCTGTTACTTCACCCACAACCGCAGCGTCAACAATATCTCGAGAAATAGCGTTTCCATTGTTGTCCGTCATTTGCGAACCGCCAGCCGTAATACAAACGCCCATGTGGTTCATTGCTTCAAGGATGTGATTGCATTCCGCGAAACTTCGACCCGTTGCAACCACTACTTCAATACCGTGATCTCGAACAGTGTCGAGCGCGTGAAGATTTTGGTCAGAAACCGCGCCTTGGCTACACAACAGCGTTCCATCCAAATCGAGTACTAAAACATCCCATTGTGGCGCGTTCACTGCCCATAACCTACGTTCTTAGGGCAATAATGGCAACCCCCTCCAAGGAAAGACTTGCCTCTTTGGGTTTTTTATCGTAACCTAATAGTGTGAAAGTTCTATTGGAGAATCGAGCATGATTGAATCTGCCACGAGCAGCATTCCATCCTCTCTTGCTAGTTCTCTTGAACCGGTGCTGAGAAAACAAACAAATAATCGCGTTGATAACATCCATTGGTTCCGAACCGATTGGCAACGCGGCGGCGCTGCGACTGGCTTTGCAACCTGGAAAGGCGACAATGAACAAATCGAAGTAGTCATAAAACTTCCCGTAAATCAGCGCGAACTTTTGTGGACACGAAAAATGCAGGAGCCAAACGGTGTTGTTCCACTGCTTCTTGCAAGTGGAGAGGAACTAAACGGTTACGATCTTACATGGATGATTATTGAGCGATTCCCTGTTGGTCCACTAGGCAAACACTGGGAATCCCATAACATCGATCGAATTGCAGAGGCCGCCGCCCGCTTTACAAGCACCGCCTCGGAATTTCCTGTTGATCAAGAAGGCAGACGAGAGGATTGGGACGCACTCTTAAAGTGCGCAAAAAACAGCGTCAGAGAAAACCATATCGAAAATGAGTCAAAGTGGAAAAAGTCGCACTCTCTCTTAACAAAAAAACTTCATTATCTCATGGACATTTGGCGAGCTCGGCGGATCGACCAGTGGCTTCATGGTGACTTGCACTTTGCAAATGCGATGTGCCGAGACGATTCCCCAGATGCAAAAGTTGCGCTCATCGATCTTGCGGAAGTGCATGCCGGACACTGGATTGAGGATGCCGTTTATCTTGAACGGCAACTCTGGGGGCACAAAACGCGACTTAAAGCAACCAAGCCAGTGCCGGCAATGGCAGCAGCTAGAAGAGCACTCGGTATGCGTGTTGATGACGATTACAGCATACTTGTCGATGTGCGGCGGCTCATGCTTGCGGCAACGGCGCCAGCATTCATGCAATCCGAGGGTGACCCCCGATATTTAGCATCCTGCCTTCTCCAACTCCAGAATGCTACAGACCGCCTCAATTTGAAGTAAACATTGCGGGCATCTCCTTCCTCGCATAGAATGTACGGTTCGCAAAGGATTTATCAATGGACCAAGACCGATTAAAAGATATTCAAACGGCAGACCTCTCTGACAGCCAAGTGAACGAGGATTTCGTACATTGGCTCAAAACAAAGGGGCCAAGTTATCTCTTGATTGTCATGATCGTCATCGTTGCGTACTTGTTCTTTATTCAGTACCAGCAAGGCAAGGCAGCGCACCGTGCAGAAGCTTGGATTGCATATATAGAGGCCTCTGCAACAGGGCTGCCTGCTTCGCATGAAGATATCGCACAATCGTATGCTGATATCGACTCGATACAAGAACTTGGTCTTTTAACTGCAGGCGATGCGTACCTCAAAGCAATAGTCCTCAACCAAACAATTGGTAGTAATGCTGACATTGCTACTTCACTTTCAGACGAAGACAGAACTTTCTATCTTGAAAAAGCAGACAACCTTTATGGTCTCGTTGTTGCAAATGACGACAACTCAGACGGAGCAGCACTCTTTGTAGCGAGTGGATTAAACGGACGTGCAGCAATCGCTGAATCTCGCGGAGATATTGACTCAGCGAAAAAGTTTTACGAAGCTGCTGCAACACGAATTGAATCGCTTTATCCAGCACTTGCCACGCAAGCATTGGCCAGAGCAAACACAATCGCATCCCTTGCCGATGCAGTTAATTTACCAACAGACGCAGATGTTTCAGCAAGAAATAATCAAGTGCTAAGCCGAAATCCTAAGCCGGTGAATTCAAACATTGATGTTTTGACGGACATCACAAAGCCAGAAATTAAGTAATGTGTTCACCGAGTAATCGGTCGAAAAAATTCCTTGACGGTGGAGGCAACATCGACAGCGATGCTCTATTCCGTGCCTACGAAGAACAAGGCACTGAAGATGGCGTTGTTGAAGCGACATTTACTATTTCCAGAGATTTAAACAGACGTCTCGACAGTTACCTTACAACTCGAATTCCATTTCTTTCTAGAACAAGTTTAAAACGACTCATTGAAGAAAAAATGGTAACTGTAAATAGAAAATTCCCCAAAGGGTCTACAAAATTGAAGAAGCATGATGTTGTCAATGTAATTCTTCCTCCGCCGCCCTCCTCTGATATTCCTGCTGAAGACATTCCATTAAAAGTTATTTATGAAGACAACGATTTGATTATCATCAACAAAGACGATGATATCATCGTGCATCCCGCAAGGTCGAACAAATCCGGAACCATTATCAACGCGCTTGCTTGGCATTTTCAACATGTAAGCAGTGGCGAACTTTCATCTGTTGGAGAGGAGTTTGCAAGACCGGGAGTTGTACACCGACTTGATCGGCACACAACTGGAGTAATGGTCTCTGCAAAAACAGACACTGCGCACTGGCGACTTGGAAAACAATTTGAACAACGTAAAACACGCAAACGATATCTTGCTGTTGTGCATGGCGAGGTCGAGCCAATGACGGATACCATCGACGTCCCACTTGGAAAACATCCCACAAAACGAGATGGGTACGCAGTTCGCTGGGACGATACTGGCAAGCCATCCGTGACCATTTTTCATGTTCGGGAAATCTACGATGGTTTTACCTTGCTTGAATTAGATTTAAAAACTGGGCGGACACATCAAATTCGTTTGCACTTGCAACATCTGGGGTACCCAATTGTTGGAGATGACATCTATGGCGGCAAACATTTGAAAGTTTCCAACATTATTTCTCGCGGAGTCCCTTTTGAATTGCCTCGAACTGATTTTGTAATTCAGCGCCAAGCGTTGCATGCAGGATATCTTGCTTTTACGCATCCAATCACCGATACCCCCGTCGAGTTCACGGCTCCTGTGCATGGAGACATGGCAAACCTCATTACCATACTCCGCAAACACCGCTTCAAAAAATCTCCTTCCCTTCCGGGCGCTATCATCGACCTCGACTCTGCCATCCCCTAATTTTCACCGCTGAGACTATTTCAAACACACCCCAGGGCAAACAATTCCTCCGAGGAATTAATTTCACTCATAGGGCAAACAATTCCTCCGAGGAATTAATTTCACTCATAGGGCAAACAATTCCTCCGAGGAATTGTTTAGTCTAAAAAAAGAGGGTTTATCGCATTTTGATGGAAACAAGGGCAATCATGGCGAGGATGACAGCAACAACCCAAAAACGGGTGACTACCTGAGACTCTGACCAACCCTTCCGATGAAAATGGTGGTGAATTGGCGCACATTTGAAAATTCGCTTCCCTTTAGTCGCCTTGAAGTAGCAAATTTGAAGAAAACTACTCCCAATCTCCATAAGAAACACGCCACCAATAATCAAGAGTAAACATTCTTGCCGAATAATAATTGCAATCGTTGCGAGCAATGCGCCAAGTGGCATTGAACCAGTATCACCCATAAACACTTGCGCGGGGTGGCAATTAAACCACAAGAAACCTAAACAAGCACCCGCCGAGGCACCAGCAACAACCATCATTTCAGCAGAACCCTCAATATAGGGCATCAACAAAAAGCCAGCTAGATCCGGCGAGCCAGCAATGTAACAAAGCACCATCATCGCAAAACTGGCAATCATCACCGTGCCTGGTGCCAAGCCATCAAGCCCATCCGTAATATTGACAGCGTTGGACATCAACATCACCATAAAAATAGCAATGAGAGAAAATACTCCGACACCAAGAACAATCACACTTGGTGACAGAGTTAAAACCTCCATCCCTGGAATATACGTTCGCACAAATGGCAGCGTCAACGAATGCGCCGCAGCACTCGTCCCTGCATATTTCCAGACCATCAACGCAACTATTAAACCAAAACCAAATTGAAAGAGCAATTTTTCCCATCTATAGAGACCATCTCTTGAGCCCGGCTTCCGATGCCCTGCCACGAGTTTCAAGTAATCGTCAAATCCGCCCAACACCGCAAACAAGAAAATCACAACTAAGAGTAACTGGACATACTGATTAAAGAAATCGGCAAAGAGCAATGTTGTCACAAAAACGGAACCAATAAGCAAAACGCCACCCATCGTCGGCGTGTTCTCCTTGCTCTTCATCAACGCATTGAGTTCATCGTGATTAAACTCTGCGTGATCACCTATCTTCAGTTTAACAAGCGTACGTATTAATGGTTTACCAAGAATAATGACAATGAAAAATGCAACAACAACCGCGGTGAATGCACGAAACTCCCGTTGATATAAGACCTGAAGAAACGAATACAACCCCGCACTGTCGAGCCACTCATCCATTGATTGCAATAAATTAAAAAGCATGTAAAAGGTATATCGCCGCCTAGTGCTCTAAAACTTTCGTCTTGCGAACCAATTCGATAATTCGTTCTAACCGCAAACCCCTCGACCCCTTGAGCAAAACAAGGTCATTGGGTTTCAATAATGAAACGACCGAATCAAGATCATCAGCATTTTGCACAAATATTGCTGAAGAAGCACCGAGCGCTTCTTCCATTGCATTGCCTACAAGAACGACCAATTCAGCGCCAGCGTTCTCGATAACAGGAGCAAGAAGTCGATGTTCAGCGTGCGAACTTTCTCCAAGTTCAAGCATATCCCCAAGGACCATGACTTTACGCACAGCCTTCAACTGCGAAAACAATTGCAAAGCGGAACACATAGATGCTGGATTTGCGTTGTATGAATCATCCAAGAACGTAATTTCGCCAACCACTATATCCCTTAACCGCCCTTCAGGCGCAACCGCCTTGCAAGCAAACTGAAGCAAATCCACAATCGAAACATCTTGAAGAGCAAACCGCGCAGCAACAATCGCCATTGCTGCATTGAACGCATTATGTTCCCCAAGCAAGGAAAGTGTAACCATCTCCCCGTCCATAGAAAGCGTTGCAAAACCATGCTCATCAATGCCAGTAAAAATCTGCACATCAGCAGAATCAGTTTGGCCAACTCGAACAACCGTTGCAGCAATATCAAACAAGGATACGTCAACCGTATCTGGAATTACAACGTACCCACTGCCATGTACCGCTTGCAACAACTTTACTTTTTCCTGAAGAACAGTTGACTGGTTCCCGAACCCCTCCAAATGCGCTTTTTCAATGGAAGACAAAATCGCTATATCAGGCTGCGCCAACTTGGCGAGGGGCTCTATTTCACCAACATCATTTGCACCGATTTCTGCGACTAAATAGTTCGCACTTTCACCCTCAAGAATAGTCAATGGAACACCTAGATCGTTGTTAAAACTTTTTCTTGAAATAACAACATTGTCCCCGAGCAAGCAACCAAGAATATCTTTCGTCGTTGTCTTCCCAACTGAACCAGTCACCGCAATAACAGAGTCGAATTCCATCTCAGTTCGCCTTGCCTCTGCAAGTTGAAACAACGCTCGGCGAGCATCACGTACAACGACAACAGGAACTCTAACGATACAAGTTCGCTCCACTACAACTGCGCTACAACCGTTTGCTACTGCTTCTCCGACATAATCATGTCCATCTGCTTGTTCCCCCTGCAATGCAAAAAAAACTTTCCCATCAAGTGGTTGACGCGAATCAATTTCAGCCCCAGAACATTCGACATCCAACTGCCCGTGTAATTCTCCATTGACATAGGTTGCTAATTGTCCCGAAGTAAAACTCACGACCCTGCACCAAGCAAGCGAATTGCATTCTCAGCAATTTTTACATCGTCAAATGGAATCACCTTGTCTTTTAATATTTGATTTTTTTCATGCCCCTTGCCCGCAATAACGACAACATCACATGCCCGCGAGGCGTTTATTGCCGCTTCAATCGCTAACTTGCGATCTGAAATGCGTCGCACAATCGGTACCCGATCTTTCGGAACACCCGCAAGCACTTGATCTAAGATAGTCTCTGGATCTTCGCTCCGCGGATTGTCACTTGTTGCATACGCCACATCACCAACAGTTGAAGCAATTCGCCCCATCCTTGGTCGCTTTGAAACATCTCGATCCCCGCCACAACCAAAGACAACGTGCAACTTGCCGCCTTCAGGAAGAACTTGTCGGACCGACCAAAGCATTTGTTCAAGCGCATCGTCAGTATGCGCAAAATCTACAAATACCGCATTGTTTCCTGCCCGCACTCGTTCAAGACGACCTGGCGGCGAGGGAGCACACGAAAGAGCTTCTGCAATCGCTTCCTTCCCAATACCAAGTTCGTGCGCAACAACAACTGCTTGCAAAGCATTCGTTGCGTTGTGCCTTCCGAGCAACGGCAAGTTAATTTCTATGGTTCCCCATTCACCATGCAATCGAATATGCGAACCATCTATTTTTTCTTCAATAATTTCAACCCAAGCCGCCGCTGCATCACTGTCCGTTCGACAAGATATAATTTTTGCTGTCGCATAATCTGCGACAGACCAACTCGCAGGGTCGTCCATGTTAATCACAGCGCTTTCCGAAACCGAATCGAATAACTTCATCTTTGCCTGCAAGTACGAATCCGCCGATCCATGGTAATCCAAATGATCGCCCGACAAATTCGTAAAGACACCAATGTCAAAATCAAGCGCAGCAACTCTCCCTTGATCAAGTGCATGACTTGAACATTCCATCACTGCAACCTTACACCCATTGTCTACCATCGAATGTAAAATCGAACCGATGTCGCAAAAACTTGGCGTTGTTAAAGTTGCTTGCTTTGAATCGGCACCATCGTCGCAAACAATCGTACCAAGCATTCCGCATTTAACTCCAGAAGAGAACAATAGATGTCGAATGAGCCAAGTGATTGTTGTTTTGCCGTTTGTCCCAGTCACGCCGACTAGTTTCAGTTTGCTTGAAGGGTTCCCATGAAACCGCTCTGCAATAATTGCACCAACTTTGCAAGGGTCACAGGTTTCAATGATTGCAACTTTTTTGTACACCAACGAACTTGCTACTTCGGGTGTACACAGAATTGCCACGGCTCCCTTTGCAATTGCGTCGTCAATAAACGCGGCACCATCTCGGCGAACCCCACTTCTTGCTATAAATAAAGCCCCAGCAGTAACTCTTGCTGAATGTTGCACAACACTACTCACCGATGAGGCGAATTGTTCACCATCTATCCGTGCATCGAGTCCTTCGATGAGTGCTGTAAGTATGTGCATCCTTGCCCCCACAGGATACTACATTTCTTCGTCCCGCGAAAGAAAAAACATCGCATCACCATAACTGTAAAAACGATACTCCAAAGCAATCGCCTCGGCGTATGCCACTTTGAGTCGCTCCATTCCAATCATCGCGGCAACAAGGGTCAACAATGTTGATTTGGGTAAGTGAAAGTTGGTCAACATCCCATCAACCACCTTAAAATCATACGGTGGAGTAATCATCAAACGAGTTTCTCCAGAAAGCCCACCTTTTTCTGGCCAATCTCCGATTGGTGGCAAGGATTCCAGCGTCCGAACCGATGTGGTCCCTACTGCGATTATTGGTCGCCCTGATTTCTTTGCGGCTTGCACCGCATCAAGAGTAGATTGCCCAACTTGCCACGACTCCTTGTGCATTGCATGTTCTTCGATAGTCGGTGTCTCAATTCCCTTGAAAGTCCCCGCCCCAACGTGCAGCGTCACGGGCACTCTCTCGAAGCCTTTGGCATCTAAATCCACAAGAAGCGAATCGTCAAAATGAAGCCCAGCCGTTGGGGCAGCAACCGATCGATTTTTCTTTGGATTAGCATAGATAGTTTGGTAACTCTCGCGATCCAATGCATCATCCGTTTCTGAATCGCCTCTTGCTCCCAAAATATAGGGGGGGATGGGGGTAACACCAACTTCTTGCAAAATCACATCCGCACCACGAGTGTCCGTGCAAGCACACAACCAGTTTATCCCGACTCTCTCAACAAGCGTAAGTTGTACATCATCGCAAAGTTCAAGCACAATGCCCTTGCGCAACTTCCCGTTACTCCTAAGCATCACTTCCCAGAGCAGTTCGCGCTGTTGCAAGTAAAGACCCTCTACTCTACCCCCTGTCCCAACGCGACGCGTTACAAATCTCGCGGGCAACACCGCTGTTTCATTCACAACAAGCAGTGCATCCCTTGGCAACAAATCCGGCAAGTTGTACACATGTTGGTGCGAAAAACCCTCTGGCTCAACAACTAACAACTTCGCAGAAGACCTCGGCGTTACTGGATGTGTTGCAATTCGTCCTTCAGGCAATTCGTATTCTAAATCTTCAACGGTAATTGAAGTTGTCACGAGGCTATCCTATATTGCGGTGGAATGTATGGCTCAAGTTCAACGGGTACACGCTTCAAGCCGCGCCGAAGCGCCTTTCCAACAGCGTATTGCAATGCATTGTCACGACGCTTCATCACGTTCTTAGTAATATTTATATCGTTCACCTTCATTGCTTGGATGGACCATTCCCAAGCATAATACTCTTCCAAACATCGAGGCTTGTACGTATGAAAACCGATAGCGTGGTGTCCAACTTCGTGCAAAAAAATCGCGCAACTCATAGGCCCTTTTGGGTATGGCGACTCAAGCATGCGGTATGTATTACCCCGTTTATCTTTCAATTCCCAAGCACAACCACTCATCGACGTCCGCCACTTTCGAATTTTAAACCCGTACGTTTCCTTCATCTTATCAACAAGCGCATCGTATTTTTTTTGAATCGGACGCGGCTTCAATGGAACCTTTGCCACTTTCTTGGGCGGCTCTGGCTTTTTCATCACATCCCATAACGTCAATGCAACCGTACGCAAATTCATTCTGGAACCTCGCATAGACATCCAACATGAACCGACCTTCCATTACAAAAATCTTTCCAAGACATTGCTTTGCTTCCAGCTGGTTTCATTTTCAAAATTTCTACGCTTCCTTTACCCGTTGCAATCGTTCCGTCTTCTAACACTTTGCCCACTTCCCCTTCACCGTTCTTGGCAATAGCGTTGAGAATCTTGCAATCAATTCCAGAAATAGTCAAATGGCAGCAGGGCCACGGTGACAATCCACGAATCATTCGCGCAATTGTTTCTGCATCTTGAGACAAATCCAGCTGAGCGTCTTTTCTTGACAGTTTGGGAGCATACGTCACCAGCGCCTCGTCTTGCACCTTGCCAACACCATCACTAGCGAGCACTTCAAGAACCAAATCAGGTCCAAGTCCGGAAAGCCGATCGTGCAATTCACCCGCTGTTTCTGTTTCGCCAATTGCTGTTGAAACCTGACCAAGCACAAGCCCCGCATCCATTGTTTGCGCCAACGTAATCACACTCACTCCCGAACGTTCATCACCATGCATAACCGCAACGTTGATTGGTGCAGCACCTCGCCATCTTGGCAAGAGAGATGCGTGCAAGTTCATCGTTCGTTGCGCGTGAATCAACTCGTCCGAAAGTTTTTGTCCAAATGCAATCACAACCATCGCGTCAACTTGCAACGCCGCAATGTGCCCCATCATTTCTGCATCATTTACATTCTCAGTTTTAAACACTTGCAACCCGCGTTTCTTAGCCCATTTTCCAATCGGGGTTGGCATTTGCTTTCGATTTCGTCCCGCTGTTTTATCTGGAGAAGTCACTACGCCAACGACTTCGTGCACATCAGCGAGACGTTGCAACGTTGGCAAGCCAAACGCACCAGAACCAAGAAAAACTATTCTCATCGAGCACGCTCAAGGTTACGAATAAGACGACGGTTCACAAGTTTGTCCATCGTCGACATCTTGTCAATAATAAGCACACCATCAAGATGGTCGTTTTCATGTTGCCATACTCGCGCAATGAACCCATCGTTTTCTTGGGACGCAGGTTTTCCTTCGATGTCATGCCCAGAAATACGAATCCCAACCGGTCGTCGAATATCACCGCGAATATCTGGTAAACTTAAACACCCCTCTTCGTCCGATTCAACATCATCGCATGTCACTGCAAGCGTCGGATTCAGCCAAGCGACTCCCCCATCCTCATTAACTGGATCTCGAGTGACAAAAAGCCGCCAAGCAAGTCCAACCTGAGGTGCGGCGAGACCCACCCCATGTTGCTCAAGCATTATCTCAATCATTTTCTTTGCAACAGCGTGAACTGCTGCATCGAAAGGGTCAACCTCTTCGCTCATTTGCCTGAGAATTGGGTCCGGATGGAAGACAAGCATCAAGGATTTTGGGTCAACTGCCATGCAATCATTCTACCGCAGCCATTGACGCTACGCTAGAATACGCGTACCCTTTTGGGCTCACCTCTCTATGGCACTATTTGGCAAAAAATCTGATACCACCGAGGTATTTGTACCTGACCCAGAGCAAGCGAAAGCATGGTTCGATCGCGCGCGTCAAATGGCGGACAGCGGCAATTACGAATCGGCTTTTGCATTCTTTTCAAGCGGGTTCAAATTAGACCCACGGGATATCGAGGTCCATAAAGAAGTCCTGCAAATTGCTACAAAGTATTACAACGACGGTGGCGGCAAGGCATCAAATAAACAAATTAAACAAATTGATGGCTCGACGAATGTTGAAAGATTTGTCACTTGCCTATTTGTTTGGTGGCACGATGTCATGAATGCGAAGCACGGCATCAAATCAATAACTGCTGCTGTGAATGCCGATTTGGACTCGTTTGGAACTGCAATGGCGGACACCATTATCTCACTTGCATCAAAAGAGGGAAAAGCGCTGAGTCATAAAGAACTCAAAGCACTGATGGTTTTGTTCAGATCAACAGGCGCTTGGGATCAAGCAATCAAGGTGGGGCAAGCCGCGCTTGCTGCGAAACCAGAGGATGCTATTCTTGAGCGCGAATTGAATGAGCTAGCTGCTGAACGCGCGATGACTGAAGGTGGATATGGTGAGATAGGCGAAGAAGAAGGCGGGTTCCGCAAGTTTGTCAAGGATATCGACAAACAACGAGAACTTGAAGAAGACGAATCACTTGCAGGATCTGCAGGGAGTGATGAACGAAAAGCAGCTCGGGCGAAAAAAGACTTTGAAGAAAACCCCGACTCGCCTGATGCGGTCTCAACGTATGCAAAAATATTAAAGAAACAAGACACATCTGAAACGATTAAGTTAGCGTTTCAAGTCTTAATGCATGGGTACAAAACAACTAAGCAATATCGTTTCCGTATGGAAGCGGTTGACATTAAAATATCAATGGCTTCAAAACAACTCGTTCGAATGGCGGAACAACTTGATGCAAATCCCTCCGATGAAATGCAAGCAAAATATGATGCTGCGGTAGCCGAGTTTAGAGCGTTCCGAAAAGAGGAATATCAAGAACGCTCAAAGAAATATCCGACCGATCGAAAAATTCGATTCCATCTCGGCGAACTTGCGGTTGAAGATGGCGATTTGAATCTTGCAATGGAATGTTTCCAGAAAGCAAAAGACGAGCCACGACTTCGCGTTCGCGCTGGGCAAGAACTCGGTCGTTGTTTTGCGTCTGAGGGTTGGTTCGCGGAAGCCGTTGGGGAATTCAAAGAATCCATCAAGGCGCTTGCGGGCAGTGACAACGAAACCGAACTCTCGCTTCGATACGACCTTATGCAATCACTCTCCAAGAAAGCTAAGAAGGACGAAAATATCGACCTTGCTCGCGAAGCAATGGAAATTTGTTCGAGCATCGCACGTAAAAATATTTCTTACCGCGACATTCGCGAGTGTCGCCGAAATCTTGACGAACTTGTCAAAGAACTCGATTAATTAACTCTTGGTTAATTAAATCGCTACTCGCGAAACAAATTCGTCGTATTGCTCTTTCGTGTCAATGCCGCTTGGCTGCGGGTCGACTTTCGCAACTGAGATTGAAAAACCGTTATCAATCGCTCGCATCTGTTCAAGCCGTCGAGCTATCTCGTTTTGAGTTGGTTGCATTTCAACATAGGTTTGTAAAAACGCTGGCTGATACACATACAAACCGATGTGGCGCAGTGCACCTTCGGAAGCTTCCCTTGTAAAATCAACCGCGCAAGCGTTATCAACAATTGCTTTAACAACATTCACGTTGCCGATTTCATCGTCTTGCAATGTACAAACAGCGGTCGCCATCGAGAATTCACCCAGTGCCCCAACTGTAGCATCGATAACTGCTGGGTCAAGTTCCGGTTCGTCGCCCTGCATATTGACAACAACATCGCAAGCCAAATCACGGACTGCTTCGGCAATGCGGCTCGTACCGTTTGGATGCTCGCTAGTCATGATGACATCGCCACCAAAATCACGTACTCGGTCTGTAATCTCCTGCGAATCGGTCGCGATATAGACATCAGTCACCAATTGCGCTCGCTTCGCGACTTCCCACGCGTACTGAATAAGCGGTTTCCCAGTCTCGTCCGCAATCATCTTCGCCGGAAACCGCGAGGAATCAATCCTCGCTGGAATAATCGCAACTACCTTCTTCGCCATCCCCGCATTATATGGGGGACAGTCCCCGGGGGACTGTCCCCCAATTCAGCTACTTTTTCTTG
>CAZAZD010000011.1:0-54129 GCA_964489535.1 uncultured Isosphaeraceae bacterium | reverse complement strand
TTGCGTAAACCCGCCGAACGATAAACCAAACTTAGAGGATTGCGAGCAGTCCAACAACAACTGCGAAGAGGGCAACGCCCTCTACAAGTGCAGCTGTAATAATCATGTTGGTACCAATGGAACCAGCCATTTCTGGTTGGCGTGCGATTGATTCAACAGCACCACCACCAATTCGGCCGATGCCAACACCAGCACCAAGAGCGCCAATACCTGCAGCAAGACCGCCACCTATACCTTTGATACCTGCGCCGCCTGCCTTGGCAAGTTCAACAGCACGATCATGTGCGAGTTGTGCAGCATCAGCAGCAGCATCGGCAGCATCGGCACCTTGTGCAGCATCAGCAGCAGCAGGGTCATTTACAATCAAGAGGCCGAGTGTGGCCAGAGCAGTGAAAGCAACAAGCTTTTTCATAAGTTCATCCAGTTCGTCAAAAAGTGACTTTTAGCAAGTGCCGTGGGAGCACTTCAGTAAGAAAACATTCAAGGCCCATCCCACGCAGGCCGATTATCGATACTAACTCGTCGCGGGCTCCGCGTGTTCTTCGTGCTCATCATGGTGTGACATTTGTCCAATGAATACCGTGGATAAAAACATGAAGATAAACGCTTGTAAGAAAGCGACGAACAATTCAAGAAAACTAATACAGACGGCCGCGACTGTTGAAACTGCCTCAACCGCGCCAGTCATTAACCAACTTTCGGTTGTTTGGAATGCAATCATCCCAAACATTGTCAAGACCGCTAGCATCGTGTGGCCCGCAACCATATTTGCAAACAAACGAATAGCGAGAGCAGCTGGTTTAATAAACATGCCCATGAATTCAATAGGAAGCATGATTGGTAATAAGTAAAGTGGGGCGCCGCCGGTAAGGTGTTGTGCCCAACCACCAATTCCAAGCGACTTGAATGCGTGGCACTGAATCACAACGAAGGAAACAAATGCCAGGCCTAAAGTAACCGCAAGATTACTTGTCGCAGTTCCACCAAATATTGCCCAGTTAAATTCGCTACTTAGCCCAAATGCTTTATTACCGACTATATATTGGATATCCGCAAACGGAATCATGCCGAGAATGTTGCAAGCCAAAATGAAGAAAAAGAGCGAGAGCAAATAGGGAAGAAACTTATTAGTGTCATGTCCTAGGACTGGCTTGATGACGGTATCACGCATATATAGCGTGATGACTTCAATAATTTGAGAGAGTCGACCCTTTGTTAGGTAGCGGTCGGTTCCCTCTCCTTCGTGACCAATTGAAATGCTTTTAGCAGCAATTCGCAGTACGAGAAACGATACAGTAGCGGCAATAAGTAGAGATGCCATGTGCATTGTGAATGCGGGTTTCCCGAGGAACGTAATGTGCTCAACGCCCGAAATTGGTTTATCGAGGATATGGTGTATCGGATTGTTACTTGCAAGAAATGGAAACATGGAACGTGCTACTCTTTAGGTTGTGAACCGGTATTCATGAGCATTGAGGAGAGTGTTTTGGTCTCTGCAACAAGGAGGAAAACCGAGGTCATTAAGAACGAAAACATCAATGAGCGAAGGCCAAATTGAGCCACGTAGTATAACAAAGTAGAGCACCCTAGTGCAACAAGGAACCGCATAAACGACGTCGCGGACCAGAGGGAAGCGAGGGTCGCGATGGGACGTTTTTTGTTTGGTGAAAAGAGGGCTAAAATGACTAAGGAAACGATGAGGAGAACGCCAGCCTCGGCTGCGCCCGCTGTCGCGTTTTTTAGTCCAAAACCACCCAGAATTGCCCCAATCCACCACAGCGTGGCTGAGAATATTGTGGCACCACACTGGACTGTGGCTAACCGACGAAAAGAGAGCGCTATTTCTGGAGACTTCATGATTGATTTTCGTGCACAGCTTTGAGTGCATCTCGAATAAAGTCAACCATACCGTACACAATACCTATGACGGCTCCGCTGACTATATACGTTCGTTCGCTCGTTTCAGCCCCAAAAAGCCACCAGAGTACCCATCCCAGTAGACCCCCAGCAATAATCATCGAGACAAACGTAAAGCCCATCGCCGAGAGTCGCCAAAGACGACCTGCTTGTGTATCTTTTGCCATCGCGACATTGTACAAGGGACAGCCACACCGCGAAGCGAGGCCACACCGCAGAGCGAGGTCAGGCACCATATAATCTACCGCTCTATGAGTAAAGAGTACATTGTTGACGTCACCCCGACACCGATGAATGCGTCGGATTATTTTTTCGTTCCCGCAGTCCTCCGAGGGCTTGGAACGACGTTGCGCCATTGCCTTGGCAATATGGGCAGGGGTGGTTCAAACAAGAAGAACGTCTGGGTTGTGCAATACCCAGAACAAAAAAGAGACAACCGCGACGTGCTAGACGGGGGACAAGAACGCGCAACTTTCCGAGGAGTGCATCGATTAAATCGTGACATCGAGGGTAGAGTCAAATGCGTGGCGTGCTTTATGTGTTCGACCGCTTGCCCTGCTAACTGTATTGAGATTGTCGCCGGCGAAGCGCCGTGGGTCGACAGGGAAAAATTTCCTGTTTCATTTGAGATAGATGAATTGAAATGTATTTTTTGCGGAATGTGCGAAGAGGCATGTCCGTGCGATGCAATTGAGCTTACGCCACGTTACGAAATTGTCGGCGTTTCCCGCGAAGAAATGATTTTTGATAAAGAGCAATTGCTCACTGTTTACGATAAAACGATCAAAGACAAGCCGATATAATTTATCGATTCGCAAAGACAAGAAAAGCAAAAAACAAAAAAAGAACGAGGGAAATAATCATGAAAAGTACTGTCTGGCGCAACCTCATTGCAGTCTTTCTTGGGAGTTCTCCAGGCGAAGCGGACCATTCTAATTTTGCATTTTTCCCACACTCGGGACATTTTGTCGAGTGTTTGGGCATATAAGAAAGGTCGTAGCCGCAAGCACATTCCCAACCCTCTTCTTCTCGAAACGGAAATTGAATTGCTGCAGTGATTGCTAACATAATCGCACTTGCAAGAATAAAAAGATAACTGTAAGTAAACCCAATAATCAAACAAGTAACGCAGGCAACAAGCAAAAAACTTGTGCACAGAGTTCGAGTCATGTACTTCGCCAGAACCTTGGGGTAATCAATACGAGTACCGCGAAGACCTCAAGTCGCCCAATCGCCATCAAGACGCAAAGAAGCAATTTGGATGCGTCGGAAAACCAACTATAGTTTTCAATGGCACCTACTTTTGCAAGACCCGGACCAACAGTACATATAGTTGCAATCGATGCAGTTGCAGCAGTCGTAATTGTGCATTCAGGATTTCCTGATTCGAACACCATGATGGATCCAGCGCCCACAGCAAACAACACAAGCACACCAAGGACGTACGCTATGGTTGCAAGTTTTAACTCTGAATCGATTGCGGCCTTCCCAACCTTGAGCGGGCGAACGACGTTTGGTCTAAACGACCGCTCAAGTTCACTGAACATTACTTTGAGTGCAATCCAAATCCGAATAACTTTGATACCACCACCCGTCGAACCAGCACACCCACCAACAAACATCAACATTAACAGCACTGCCTTTGCAGCAAAGGGCCAAGTGTTAAAGTCAGCAGTAGCGTAGCCTGTTGTTGTTTGTTGTGAGACAACTTCAAAGACGCCCTGCGTAACAGCACCGCCTACAGAAAGCGCTTGGGTTGCGCCAGTGGTTGATGTTAATGGTTGTCCGCTCCCAAGCAGCGAGAAAATAACTATGACGGAGCCGGCTGTAAGCAAAAACAGATAAAACCGAAACTCGACATCAGACCAGATAACTTTTAGTTTTCCTTTGACCGCAGCGTAGTACAACCCAAAGTTTGCACCAGCAAGCACCATAAAGATAATTGTGATGATGTCGATGACTCGAGAGTTGTATGAACCAATACTTGCGTTTTGTGTACTAAACCCACCAGTTGCAAGCGTTGTAAGGGCGTGGTTACTTGCATCAAACCATGTCATACCCGCAAGCCAGTACGCAATTATTTCAACGAACGTTAAACAAAGGTATATGAGCCAAAGAATTCGAGCTGTTTCACGAATGTGTGGGCGCACGCCTTCTGGCTCTGGTCCGGGCGCTTCTACCTTAAAAAGTTTTTTGCCGCCTGCGCCTAAACTCGGAAGAACCGCAACAAATAACACAACAATTCCTAAGCCACCAAGCCATTGAATCATCGACCGCCAAAAAAGAAGAGGGGCGGGCACTGTCGAAATGTCAGTTAGAATAGTTGCACCAGTAGTTGTCAGTCCGCTCATTGCTTCAAAGAAACAGTTGACGATGGAGCGAAAAGGATGCTGCGCATCGCTTGTGGTTCTTGCCCAAATTAAAAACGGTAGTGCTGCAACAACTGCACCGACAAGCCAACTGGTAGAGACAAGAAGTAGCGCTTCGCGGCGACCCATTGACCCAGTACCTTGTTGATTTTTTGTACCGCTTCCAAATAAGAAAAGCACGAGACCCAATACAACGCTAGCACACGTTGACCAAAGCAATGCAAAAACTGCATCGTTTTTGAAATCGATTGCGATTGCTGACCAAATCCAAATGCCAAGCAACACAGCGCTGAGTACGAGGACAAGCAAACCAAGTTGTCGAATAATCAAACGGTAACTCATGTGATCACGTTACTGCAAATAGGGTACGTAAGGTATCCAAAAACTCTTGGCGCACAACGACAAAAACAACGTCGCGCTCTTCTAGAACTTCGGAAGCGCTTGGAACAACGCCAGTGTGTTCGTCATGCTCTAGGACAATAACCATACAATCGGGCATTAGCTTGAGCTCTGATAGTGGCTTCCCAACAACAGGAGCGTCTTTTCCTACTCGAACTCGGTAGATAGCCATTTCGTCACCCGCGAGCGAAGCGACCTTCGTTAACTGTTTTCTTTTGAGCCGTTTTTGAATTTCAGCCACGGCTAATTCGCTTGGGCTAAACGTGTGCGTGAGTCCCATCGCCTTTATAAATGGCGCATAATCTGTACGAGAAACGACGGGGTATGTTTCCTCGACACCAAGACCCGCAGCCCATGCGCAACTCAAAATGTTGTGCTCGTCGTTTGTGAGTGCAACAAAGGCGTCGGCATTTTCAATGTGTTCATCAGTAAACACGTTTGGATCAGTTGGGTCTGCTTGAATGACAGTAACCCACGACAATTTTTCCGCAAGTTCATTGGCGCGGTTCACCTCTGTTTCAAACAGACGAATTGAGAAACCCCGATTCTTCAATGCTCTGCATAACCAAACCGCAACAGGCGACCCTCCCATAATGACGACGCTTCGTCGACCGGAGTCTTTTGTTCGGAAAACGCGGCGTGCATCATGAAAGACATCGGTGTTGGCAACGAGCAATACTTCGTCCCCAACGTCAACGGTAGAAATGCCACTTGGCAAGTACGTCGTACCATCACGAGTGATTGCGGCAAGCCGTGCGCCGCCAGGAAGTTTGACATCTGAAAGGTGCCTTCCAATTCCGGAAGCGCCCTTTGTTACTTCAAATTGCTGTACTTCGATGGTGTGTCCCGCGAGCCGTTCAACTTTCATCGCAGCAGGATTTCGCAAATGCGATGCAATTGCACGCGCAGTAGAAAATGCAGGACAAATTAAACTGTCAATGGAAAATATTTTGGAATAGTCCAAAATGTCTCGGTTGAGATAGGTGCTGTGTGTCACCATCGCAAACGTTCTGTCTGCACCCAAATACGCCGAAGTTGATGCACACAACAAGTTCACTTCATCAACATCTGTTGTGGCAATGACGACGTCGGTGTTTTCGATTCCAGCGGAGACAAGATTTTTTGCGGTGGCTGGTTCGCCAACTAAAGTTGCAACGTCAAGAGAGTCCGCAAGCGCTTCGAGCGCCGATTGGCTCTCGTCAATAACGGTCACATTTGCGCCATCGGCGGCTAATATTTCTGCAGCGTGGGTACCGGTTTTGCCGGCTCCACAAATAATAATATTCATGGGTGTTCCTCCATTCATCGACCAAATAGTTGGGCGGGAATGATACTCGCTATATACAATAAACCAAGTAAATAATGGAAACTTTATTAATTATCCATCCCCAAAGCCCAAAAAACGCACTTCCCAAAAAAACAATTCTGTAAATGCATAATTTGAAACAAGGAAGAAGCGCACCTGCTCAGGTGAAAACCTCGGATTTTTTAAGAGAGTTGAAAAAAGGTTCTTGACGAGAGGGCTCCAACTCACCATACTGAGTCCCAGCAAGTACGAGTTGCTTGTTGAAAGTATGAAAAGAGTGGCCCGTCTTGAGAGAAGTGCGGGTTTTACGAGTAAGAGAGAAGCAGAGAGCGACCGATGCTGGAGGGAGACCCGGCAAAACAAGTCAATCTCCTAGACAAGTTCAAAAGAACGGAAAGTTTGGAAGATGCCAACGACAACCAAGAAACAATTGATTGATCGAATTTCTGATGAAACTAAATATAAGAGGAGCGACGTTCGAACAATCGTGCAAACGTTTCTTGATAGTGTGATCACAGAGCTTGGTGAAGGGAACCGACTCGAGTTCCGCGACTTTGGCGTTTTTGAACTTAAAGACCGCGCTGCTCGCATGGCGCAAAATCCTAGAACATTAGAGCGCGTTCCAGTTCCTGCAAGGAGAACCGTTAAATTTAAAATTGGGCGACTCATGAAAGAAGCCGTCGAACAAAGTACGAATACAAGACAAGAGATGCCGATAGTTGAAACAGCAACGCAAGAACGGGCAACCGTTAGCGCGTAATTCAGTATGGTCGGTGGATGACCTGTCGTTTACTCTCTCCCCGTAACAATTCATAGTAAGGTGCTGCTCAAGGATGGGCAACGAAACAAAACAAAATCAACACGCAATGCAGGGTGCGACACCACAAGAAATAAATCGCTTGAGGGAAGCGATGCCCCCGCACGCACTTGAAGCCGAGGGAAGTTTGCTCGGATCTATTCTGATTGACCCAACTGTCTTGAACGATGTTCAACTCATTCTTCACGGGACTGATGATTTCTTTAAGAAAGCCAACGGCACGCTCTATACGTTGATGGCGGAACTTTACGACAAATACGAGACAGTAGACCTTGTGCAATTAGAACAAGTAGCGAAGGATCGCAATCTTCTTGAAGCGGTCGGAGGCATAGATTATCTTGTCAAAGTGGCACAGGCGGTCCCAAGTGCTGCAAGTGCTTCGCACTACGCAAGATTGGTGAAGGACAAATCGGTTGTTCGACAACTCATCGCTGCTGCGGGCGAAATATTGCATGATGCGCATGAGAAACCAGAAGATCCTTCCGAAATTCTGAGCGAAGCTGAGCGTCGCATTTTTAGCATTGCCCAACAATCTGAACAACGGCACGCCGAACAACTCGATGAATTATTGAATGATGCCATTCGCCGATTAGAAGAAAATGATGGTCGAATTATTACTGGCGTTTCAACGGGGTATCCAAACCTCGATGAGATTACAAGTGGGTTGCAGCCAGGTGAAATGATAATCATCGCGGCAAGACCTTCAATGGGTAAGACTGCGCTCGCTCTGAATATGGCAGAAAATATGGCTATGCGCGATGTTCCCGTTGCGCTCTTCAGTTTGGAAATGAGTCGCCAGCAACTTGTGCAGCGCTTGCTGAGTTCAAGGGCTTCTGTTTCGGGTCACAATATTCGGCGGAACATGTTGAGCGACCGAGACATGGCGGCGATTATTCAGGCAGCCGATGACCTCATGAAACGCCCGTTGTTTATTGATGATACACCGAGTTTATCGATTACACAGTTGCGCGCAAAAGCACGACGCCTCAAGCAATCACACGATATCGGCGTCATTCTTGTTGATTATTTGCAGTTAATGACAAGTGGCAAACGCGCAGAGTCTAGACAGCAAGAAGTAAGTGAAATTAGTCGTGGCGTGAAAGCACTTGCGCGAGAATTGAACGTACCCGTTATCTGCTTGAGCCAGTTAAATCGTGCTGCTGAACTTCGCGAAAAAGATGGGCACCGTCCACGGATGAGCGACCTTCGTGAATCTGGTTCGATTGAGCAGGACGCGGACGTCGTCGCGATGTTGCACCGCGAGTCGTACTATCACATGAATGATCACGCATGGCTAGAAGCGAATGAAGAAAAGCAAAACCTTGCGGAACTCATTATTGCGAAGCAACGAAACGGGCCAACTGCAACCGTGAAACTTACGTGGGACAATACGTGCACTCGTTTCCACGATTGGACAGACATCACGCCATCAGGCGGTGGCGGTTACGCCGCAGTCGTTCCCCAAGGCGGTGATGATCCCTTTTCAAACGATAACTTTGATGATTTAGCGATTTAAGCGAACGAAACCCAAGCCAAAAACAAAATATACAAACCGACAAGGATGCCACCTTCTTTTGGTTTGATACGTTTGTCCATAGTGAGGAGCCAAGCGAGCAGCGTGATGCCGAACATTACTGCGACATATACCCATGCACCACTTGTGGGTGTAATTGGGTTCACAAGAATGGTAATCGGGAGTACAAACAGAGTGTTAAAGATGTTTGATCCAACCACATTGCCAACAGCAAGGTCTGGATGACCTTTTTTAGCAGCAATGACAGTTGTAACAACCTCTGGCAAACTTGTTGCTATTGCAACGACTGTTCCACCAACAACAATTTCACTCATGCCAAGTGAGAGAGCTCCTGTGACTGCTCCGATTTCAGTTGCCTTACCCCCGAGTCCAAGGAGTACAAGTCCAGCAATGAGCATTGTCCAAGCACTGATTGCTGAGCAGTGCACGTCCGAAGTTAATTTTTCGCTTTGAGGTCCAATTGTAGAATCATCTTCGTTCCCAATATGGAACCATTTCCACATGAGGAAACAGAACAAGCAAAGAAACCCAATTGCCCAATAGAAATTAAGAGTCGAAATTAATGTTGCCCCCCCAACAATAAAAGTCGCAAACACAAGCCATGGGAACTCAACTTCCACAACTCGTCCAGTGACGGGTAATTTGCAAATTAATGCGCCAATTCCCAAGACCAATCCAATATTTGTGATGTTTGAACCAAAAATATTTCCGAGACATAGACCGCCATGCCCGCTGGAAGAAGCGATAACGTTGAGTGCTAATTCAGGTGAACTTGTGCTAAAAGCGACAATGGTGAGCCCGATGACAAGTTTACTAATGCCTAATTTTGTTGCAATCGCCACGCTTCCCTTGACGAGAAGATGCCCACCCCAAATTAGCATGGCAACGCCGACGAGGAGGGTTAGTACATACCAATCCTGTGCAATTGTTGTGATTGATTCCATTCGTGGGGTGGATTGTAGAGATGTTGTCGATGGATGTACCCCAGAACATCCTGCAATCTGGTACGTTTTCCATTGTTAAGCAACTTCGGAGCAGTTCATTGACCGAGATATGACCAATTCTAAAGAAAAACAAGAACTTCATGACACTATCGTTGCTGCGGCAAGCGGTGACGAAACCGCTTGGCGTTTTCTTGTTGATGCCTATTCTCACCGCGTTTTTGCGCTTATTCGGTCGAAATGTGGCAATGAAGAACTCGCGGAAGAGATAACACAATCCACGTTTTGCACCATTGCGCAAAAACTTGCGAGTTATACCGAAACAGGTAAATTCGAGGCATGGCTCTTTAGAATCGCTATGAACCGAATGCGAGACGAAATGCGCCGTCGCAAACGGCACGCTGTTCCTATGGAGAACGAGATGATTGGTGTGCTTTCGCAGGGGGTATCGGACGTCCGTGACGACGAAGAGATGGCGATGGCGATAGAAAGGCTCAGGGAGGCTGTACGGCAACTCTCGAGCTCAGATCAGGACATCATCCACATGCGCCATTCTGCTGGAATGAGTTACAAACAAATCGCTGACGTCCTTGGAGAGCCACTAGGCACGGTTTTAGCGCGCCAGCACCGAGCTTTGGGAAAATTGAGAGGCCTTATGGATTGTGACGGTTATCTTAAAAAGAACACAGATAAAGGGGCAATCGATGAAGGAGTTGGGCGTTAAATTAGGAGCCACGTTATGGAACGAGAAAAAAGACAATTTGAACGAGATTTGACCCCCGAAGAGCGGAAAATCGACGACTTGCTCGCTGATGCGATGCAGGTGCCTGTGCCTGAAGGTCTTGCAGACCGAATTGCCACCGCGTCGAAGGATGCGCTTCTTGAAGGGCAACTTGATGTTGCACTGAAGGTGCAAATTCCCACGGGGCTTTCGAAGCGCGTGTTTGCTGCCTCAATGAGTTCCCTGCACGAAACTCCAACTGTCATCGGTCGAGTTGGGCACATGGTTCTTTGGCGTCAAGTTGCAATGGCGGCTTGCGTTGTCTTTGCAGTACTCGTCGCAATTCGTTTTGGAACCCAATCTTCCAAGCAACAAACGCAACCGTTGGTTGAAAGAAACTCGGTTGCTGTTTTGGATGCAGAAGTGCTTAGCGTTGAAGAAGAAGGGCTCCTTTTAGAAGACCTAGATCTCACCGAATTTGATTACCTTGCCGGCACTCGCGAATTAGCATTTGCAGATGTTGCTGAAAGCATGAACAGTTTACGTAACGATTTAGAGTTGTGGCAATATGGCCTACTCGCGGAGTAACACAATGAAACGCACAGCAGTTCTCGGCGCTATGTTTATTACAGTGATGGCTCTCGGAATGGCACCCGCAAGTGACACTTCTTGTTGCGGGCCAACGTGCATGATGCCTGTATTTATGACTTGCTTGCAGCCACACCCCGAAACAGATTTTGAACATCCTCGGGGTCCCGCAGGAATGCATCGGCCTAAATTAAAACCCAACACAAAAATGGGCAACGATGATATTCAGTTTGGCAAAGAACGAAAAATGCCTCCAAACATGGCAGAACACGTTATGGCAGTTGCAAACGAAATCGATCCCGACCTTGCAGCACAACTTGCGTCAATGTGTGAAAGTGATCCAGAGGCATTTCAAAAAATAATCCGCCGGCAAGGTCGTCGGCTTGGGTCACTGATTCGTTTGCGAGAAGATGACCCAGAACTGTTTGAAGTGAAGGTGGCAGAATTAAAAACAGACGCAGAAATTTATCGTGCATCAGAGAATCTTATCGGGCAGGACATGGAAGCCCCAGAATTTCAAGCAAAAGTTGCGGAGTTGCGGGGTCTTATCCGCGCAAAGACGGCGCTGACATTGCGTGCACAAACGCTGTACATCGGACGTCTTGAAAGACATCTCGCCGCATTGAGGCAACGACTTGATGACACGACTACTCGGTTTGACGAAATAGTTGACGAGCGAGTCGAGCAATTACTCAATACAGTGCAGAAAGTAAAGCAAGACGAGTAATTCTTCGTACCATGTGCACATGGCGCGAAGCAGGGCGGTCAATACAACAATAATAACCACAGGCGTTTTGGCGCTGACTTTTTTTATCGCCTCTTTTTTTTGGGCAATTTCAGACAATGGAGAAAGCCGACGTTTTGAACGAACAAACGTTGCAGCAGCGTTGATGCCGCCAGTTTGGTGGCACCATTCAGACGAACAACTTGAACAAGCAGAACGGGTGAGAGAGAGCGGGGGAACCATGACTTTTTTTGGCACCGATCAACTTGGAAGAGATTTGTTTGCAAGATGTATAGTTGGCGGTGCGATTAGCATTTGTGTTGGGATTTTTGCAGCATGTATTGCTATATTTGTTGGAACAATGTGGGGCACAATTGCAGCAATTCGCGGGGGGAAAGTTGACTCTGCGATGATGCGCATAGTTGATATTTTGTATGGGTTGCCATCGATTATGCTTGTGGTTCTTATCTCGGTTGCAGCGAATAGTATTGTGAATAGTGCAACTTCTATTTCATCTGCCGTGCAAGAGTTTGTACATGTTCTCGCGCTTCTTGCAGCGATTGGGATTGTGAGTTGGCTCACTGTTTCAAGAGTTATTCGCGGTCAAGTCCGAAGCATCATTTCAAGACCCGCGATGGATGCATCCCGCGTGATTGGTGTTGGTCCAATTCGCACTTATACGCATCATTTATTGCCTGCGCTGCTCGGAACGATTGTTGTCTATGCAACGTTAACGGTTCCGACCGCGATTCTTTCTGAGGCGTTTTTGAGTTTTTTGGGAATTGGGATTCGTGAACCATTACCAAGTTGGGGGAACCTTGCAGCGGATGGTTTAGGGCAGTTAAATCCAGTGCATTCAAGATGGTGGCTCTTGCTTTGGCCATGTCTTTGTATTGCTACTACGCTTGTTGTTATGAATTGGGCTGGTCAGTCGTTGCGAAGACGAGTTGACCCGAGGAGCGCGTTGTAAACGATGCAACAATCGATACTGCAAATTAATAATGTGGAAATTACCTTTGGAAAGCAACGCGTGGTAGAAGACATTTCATTTTCTCTGGAGCGCGGGAAAACCCTTGCAATTGTTGGCGAATCGGGGTCCGGCAAGAGCGTGACGGCGCTGGCAATTCTTGGACTGCTTCCACCTACTGCACAGGTCTGTGGAGAAATTTTGTTTGAGGACTTGCAGTTACTCAATGCAACGCCGAAACAACTCCGAACTGTTCGCGGGAACAGTATTGCAATGATTTTTCAGGAGCCGATGACATCTTTGAATCCGGTTTTTACAATCGGTGAACAAATTGAAGAGGCAGTATTGTTGCATAGAAACGTATCACGACAAAAGGCAAAAGCGATGACGCTCGATGTGATGGAGGAAGTAGGACTTGAGCGAATTCGTTTTCATGCGTATCCGTACGAATTTTCTGGTGGCATGCGCCAACGAGTCATGATTGCGATGGCACTTGTGTGCGAGCCGGTTTTGTTGATTGCAGACGAGCCAACGACTGCGCTTGATGCGACTACGTCGAGACAGATTATGAAAATACTTTTTGACGCCAAAAAAAGACGGGACATGAGTATGCTCTTCATTTCGCACGACCTCCATCTCGTTGCTTCAATCGCGGATACGGTGTGCGTGATGCAACACGGCGCCATCGTCGAAAAGGTAGCCGCTCACGACGTTCTCCAGAAACCAACGCATCCATACACCAAAGAACTCATTGCTTGTGTTCCGACGATTACGTGATGTTGTTTGCCCTGTCTTCTCAGTTTACTCGTTGACCCATGAGTTCGGGCGGTTCGGGATTGGTCACAGAGGCGCAGAGCCACGGAGAGAAGAAATGAGATTGGGATCGCCTGTTGTGTAAACAAAGCAAACAGATATACGAACTCACTATAAAAAAATGTATTCTCAGCGCCTCAGCGGCTCCGCGGCAAAAAACCGTTTTGGAAGTTGGTCTTGCAGCGTAGCGTCTGACGTCTTTTCAGAAAAACGTCCGAGAACCGAAAGAAACTGAGGTACGTATGAGTTGTAGATACAGAGCCATTTGGCTTGTGGAATGAGCATTGGGCAGTTCCAAGGGTTCCTCTCTCCCCCTTAGACCCTCGGTCCTCTCTCCACAAGTTTTTGGCAACAGGGGGCGTTCTCCTTGGAAGGCGAACGTGATAAAGCAAGCTGGAGCGCTTACATGGTACGAATCAACAACCAAACGTTTAACCAAGCAGTACAACACTTTTCACTAAGCGGGACAAGTCAAGCAAAGCAGCAAATCTGGGGATTTATCAATGCGATGCCCGCGCTTTACTTTGTGCAATGTGGACGAAAGTCCTGCCCAGTGCCTTGGATTATGTTTGAAAACGATGTCCCAACAGCGATGGTTTTTACAGATTCCGAACACGCGCTACAAGCAGCAAAGTCAATGATTGAAGACGGTGAAAATGTACGTGTCGTTGGGCTTCCAACGAACGCCGCGTCCATGTACATGACTGCAATTGCAGCGCAAGGGGTACAAACCGCTTGCTTTAATCATGGTCCACATCGTTTTGATGCACCTATGGACGAAGTACTGCTCTCCCTAGGTTCGCTATCAAGATTTTAACTTACGGCTGTAACTCTCGACCAGTTTCAATATCCATGACAGACCAATCGAATTGTTTTGCTAAACGTACAATTGGAAGCCAAGCAATTTCCTCTTCAACAATGTAAAGAAGCATTTGCCGAACAGGGTCTTCTTCTGGAGGAAGTTCAATTTTGATTCCGGGTCCCCAAAGCGTGTCCCCACCCTCAACTTCAGCCATTGTATTAAAGCCGGAGAGGGAAGTCACAATTTCCGACCGTGAGCCAAGCGGTACTCTCTGACCATCTTGTCCTGCAGTACGTGATTGAATGACAAATTGCTTACTCATAATTTAAACTTCTTCTTCCTGAAGTAGGCAGGATACCGTATCAATGAGTTTGTCGAGCCCGAAGGGCTTAATGAGATAGGCAGCAACCCCAAGTGTTTTAGCATACGCCATGTGCCGTTTACCCTCATTCGCAGTCACCATGACCACGATTGGCGTTGATTCCATACTTAAAATCTCCTCAAGTACAAGAAAACCTGATCGCTTTGGCAGCATCATGTCCAAAACAACAGCATCGGGCTGGCTTGCAATTGCTACAGAAACAGCTTCGGTTCCGTCTTGGGCGAGCACAGTCCTAGCGCCTTCAGCACGCATCGCAAGGTCGAACGATTCAAGAATATCTGGATCGTCGTCAACAATTAGAATGGTATAGTCATCAAGTCGTCGCATTTAATGCTGCATAGTAACATCCGTAAACTTTGAGAGTTCACTTTCGGTCATCCAAGGCAGAGATTCAAGCTGCCGAATAATTTTGTTAGGCAACGGTTTGCCTTCAAGTTCATGTTTTGGGCGACTTTTCCAGCGCCGATGGAGCCAAAGGTACTGTTCTGGAGCGTTGCGAATCATCTGTTCGATGGCCTTGCTGTATCGTGCGGTGATGTAATAGAGCGGATCTTCTTGTTTTTTCCAATCGGAGGGCTCAATAAAATCAGTCACCGTTATCTCGTATTTAAATTTTCCATCAATCCGTTTTGCGTTGACTGCTGCGATCGGAACGTCATACCGCATTGCAAGAAGACCAATTGATTTATACGTTGAAGCAAGGCGACCAAAAAAAGGAACGAACATTCCTCGAGCGCCCGCATTTTGATCAGCGATGAAACCGATGTGTGTTTGATGTGCAATGAGTTCTTGAAGAACTGAAACCCCGCCCCATTTTGTAATAATTTGAAGCCCATGTTTTTCGCGAATTTTGAGAATCCAATCATTGATTAACTTGTTATCGAGTGGTCGCGCAAGCGCGGCGATTGGGTATCCCAGTACGGACAACATGTACCCAAGTAGTTCCCAGTTTCCACAATGCCCAGTAATAAAAATAGTTGGTTGTTTTTTTGAAAGACGTTCTGCAATTTGTTCAATGCCTTTTAACTCAACGTACTTGTGATACGTTGATGGCGTTATGAGCGATGGCATTTGGACACCCTCGGCAACAAAAAGTTGGAACATGTGTTGCATTGATTGTTTTGCAAGTGTGGAAACTTGTTCTTCAGACCACTCTGGAAAACTTGCTTGAATATTATCAAATGCTCTTGTGCGCCGTTTGGAATTAATCCGGTAGAACAAGTCCCCAAACCGTTTGCACGATTGCATATTCATAGCCATCGGACAACACCCAACAACAGAAGCAAGTGCTCTTAGTGGCAGGTACTGGGACCATTGCGTAAAGGTGGACTGTTGGCGTGCCATAGGGTTAACAATGGGCTGGCGGCAAGCCGAGCGCGACTTATCTCGTTTGCTGGCCAGTAAGTATTTGCAAGCGATTTGCAGTTAAGACAGGCACATCCGCAGCCCTTGCTTTTTCAAGGAGTTGCACGTAACTGCGATATGCAAGTTGTCTGCTTGCATAATTTTCTAGCATGGTGTCACTCGCTCCTTTGTGGAGCTTTGAAAGTGGCTCTTTGGGAGCAATTCCCAATACTAGGAAATCCAAGTCGCCGGGCAGCGTTCCATTGTCTTCAACAACAACACCACCCCAACTTTTTATTCGATTTTTAATAAAATCGTTTGTTGTTTCAGGATTACCATCACCATCTGCATCAAACACTCCATGCACTAAAAATGAAAATTCATAATTGGGATCGTAAATAGCATTGACGATAATGTTATCTTTAAGAATTGGTTGGTTTGGCGTGGAGCGTTTAATTTTAGCAGTCGAGGTTGTTTCTCCAACTTTGACAATTTCTATACTCGCTTTTCCACGAGGCATGTTTCCATCTTTATCTTCTCGAAGTTGGTTTGCTGAGTCGTACACTTCAAACGACATTCCAAGTCGAATATTATCTTTAAGCCCTCGGTTGATATACACCAGACTATTATTTGCTGCCCCAAGCACTAATCCGTCTATTAAGAGTGACGGATCTGTTTTATACAATTCTCCGATATCGCTTTTTAGCCTTAATTTTTTTAGTTCACCTGCTTGCTGAGCATTTGCTTCTCTTGCGATTTGGAGTTCATCTTCAAGTTCTTCAAGTAGATCTTCAAAATCGTTTCGCACAAGTGCTTCGTGTTCTTTTCTGCTTGTGAATAAATCATTTACATCAGAATTAAGTTTGATAGATTCATCCTGAACATCTTGCCATTCTCCTTTGACCAGATCAATTTCTTCCACCTTGCTAGTAGAAAGTGCTGCAAGTTGGTCTTCAAGAGATTGGATGGATGCTTTTGCATTTGCTAATTCGGCAAGATAAGAATCGACCTCTTGTTGGCGAGAGGCAAGCCCGCGCTTTAAAGTGTCAAATGTGAGTGCAAGCGAGCTGCTTGCTGAGGTCGTATCTCTGAACGCAGTGTTAATATCTGCAAGGTTCGCGTTTCTGTTTCCTGTAAGAATCCGGTTGCGTTCTTTAAGTTCAGCATTGAGGTAACTGACAAGCGAGTCACCTCCAGCCTTTGACAAAAGATTTTTAACCTCATCTTTACCTCTTTCCTCTTTCTTTACGTACTCCTCAAATGAATTATTTAGTTTAGCAACTTCTTCCGCCTGCTCTCGACCGCTCGCGTAAAAAACGATACTCAAAACAAGTAGGAAGACAGTTGCAAGAACAAATACAACCAAAGATACGATGACGCCTGTGCCAGCATTGCTACGAATAGCCATAAGAAAACTCTCCAATTCTCACACTCGGGATATGCTTTGAGTGCGACTTTCAGTAGGGTTACACGGAACCCCATTAAGTGAGAGGGATAGTGTCTTGAGTTCAAGCCCCTACGTCAAGTTCAATCTCCGTCAGAATTGAGATTCTGGCTCAAAAACGAAGATTTCTAGTACTTTATATCCAAAAAAAACAATAATTAATTTCAAAACTCCCAATACGGGGTTTAAACCAACATCATCCGTTTTGAAAAAAACAACCAACCTTACAACCATAAAACTGGTGGTATCATGGATTGCTCAAGCGATGAAACGGAAGAATCGCTTCTCATTTGAAGAAAGGTATTTTTATGACAGTTAATCCCCAAGACGTGCACGCAATTTTAAGCAAATACCAACTCGCAGATGGCTACGGCCTCGTTGTGGATTTAGACAAATCACACGGAGTTTGGGTGCACGATTCAGCAAGCGGAAAAGATTATCTTGATGCGTTCACTTGTTTTGCATCATGGCCACTGGGTTTTAATCATCCAGAACTTATGGAAGCACCGTTCAGCGAAGAAATCTTAAAAGTATCTCGCAACAAAATCGCGAACTCTGATTTGTATACAACCGAACTCGCAGAATTCGTTGAAGCGTTTGGTTCAAAAGTAACACCTGAAAATTTTCCACACCACTTTTGGGTTTCGGGTGGCGCGCTCGCTGTTGAAAACGCGCTCAAAACAGCGTTTGACTGGAAGGCAAGGAAATTGGGGAGAACTAATTACTTAGATGACGTGAATGACTTGGTTGTTTTGCATTTTGATCAAGCATTCCACGGTCGTTCTGGATACACCATGAGTTTAACAAACACGCTTCCTGACAAAATTGGGCTTTTTCCAAAATTTGATTGGCCAAGGGTTTCGACACCATTTTGTGAGTTCGATAATGATGGCAATGTTGTGAACGATATCGAGGCATCCGAAGCAAACACTTGTGCCCAAATCGAAAAAGCGTTTGAAGAACATTCAAATCGAATTGCTGCAATCATCATCGAGCCAATGCAGGGCGAGGGCGGTGACAACCATTTCCGCAATGAATTCCTTGAAAAACTGCGCCAATACGCTGATGAACGCGAGGCATTGCTCATTTTTGATGAGGTGCAAACTGGTTTTTACGGGTCTGGTAAACCGTGGTTTTGGCAACACACAACGGTACGCCCCGACGTTGTAAGTTTTGGAAAAAAAACACAGGTGTGCGGCATTTATGCAAGTAGGCGTGTGGATGAAATTGTTGACAATGTGTTCAAACTTTCAAGCCGAATCAACTCGACTTGGGGCGGTAACCTTGTGGACATGGTGCGTTGCACACAATTTATTAAGATTATCGAGCGAGATAACATTGCAGAACTTGTTGCAAAAGTTGGCGACCATGTTATCGCGGGGCTTCGTTCAATTGCAAAAGACACAGGCGTGTTCACGAGTGTGCGAGGTAAGGGATCACTCATTGCATTTACAATGCCAAGTCAAGACCATCGAACTGCGATTCTGAAGTCAATGTGGGATGTTGGAGTGATTGCTCTTCCGTGCGGAGTTCAATCTGTTCGTTTCCGTCTTCCATTGATTATGACTATCGACGATGCCGATGAATTACTCAACCGAACCCAAACTGCGGTGAGCAGTTTGGCATCACGGGTGTAACACATTGCAAAGCGCTGCTGCAATTAGCGAGCACTTAGATACCCGCACGGCTGCAATTGAGGTCGCAGCGATGCTAGAGCATGCAATGGCGGATTCTGTTGATTTAGTATTTGTCTTTGCGAGTTTTCATCACCGCGAATCCCTAGAGGATGCAATTGCAGACATCCGACAAACACTTTCTCCAAATACAATTATTGGCGTTACTACCGAGTCAGTAGTTGGATGTGATTTAGAGTTAGAGGGTGTTGCTGGACTTTCGGCAATCGCATTCCACCTTCCCGGAGTTACGATTCACCCTTGGACAACGACTCCAAAAAAACCAGTTCCAATTTCAAAACCGCACGCCATACCTGATTGGGTTGGGCTTAGGGAAGATACAATAGCGGTGTTTTTCTTTGCCGACCCTTTTTCAACACCGATTACCCGCCTGTTACCAGCGTTGGTCAACTGCAGGGGGGACGACAATCCACTCCCAATCATTGGGGGAATGGCATCCGGTGCATCGCAAGCAAGATACAACCGACTATTTTTAGATGGCCAAGCGTTGCGAAGTGGTGGGATTGGATTGACACTTTCTGGTCCCCTAGAACTCGATTGTATTGTGAGTCAAGGATGCAGACCAATCGGTGAACATTACCGAGTGACAAAAATAGACGGGAACGTTGTGCTTGAACTTGGCGGAAAGCCAGCACTTGAAGTGTTGCAACAGTTGGCAAGAGGTGCTGATGCAGAGGAGCGCGACTTTTTACAGGGAGGACTTTTGCTTGGCGGAGTGATTGATGAAAACCGTTCTCATTTTGGAAGGGGAGATTTTTTAGTACGATCAATTTTAGGAATTGATCGAAAACGCAAGGGCATTGCTGCAGGTGAGTTTTATCGCCTAGGTAAAACTGTGCAATTTCATGTGCGAGACCCACAAACAGCGGTCGAAGATTTGCAACTTCTTTTAGACGCACAGCAACTCGACAGCCAGCCATTTGCTGGATTATTAGTTACATGTAATGGTCGTGGAAGAAGTTTGTTCCACGAAGAAGATCATGATTTGAGTATTATTCGTGAGCGAATTGGGGAAGTTCCGATTGCAGGATTTTTTGCTGCAGGTGAAATAGGACCAATTGGCGGGCGCTCTTTTTTGCATGGTCATACAGCATGCTTAACTCTTTTTAGATCATCTAGAGAATGACAATTATTCAATAGAAAAGAGTTTCAAATAATCATTCTCTTGGATGAGCGTAACTTTTTTGAATCTGTAATCACGAGACGCGTGCGCAGCGAGGGTGGTTATTATGAAATTCCCATCTTCAATTTGGCGAACGTCCCCAAAAGCATTCCCCTTAATCATTCGTTGAAGCAATTTTGCTAAATCTCTTCGATTGCCCTCAAAAAATGCTCGAAATTCACGGGTTCCGTTTTCTCTAGATTCAAAATAATAGCGCGCTTCTTCGCTTAGTATTTGTTCGTAGAGTAAACCCCAATCTCGGTCTCGTAGGCAAGTGAGGAGTTGTGAGAGCACATGTTCGGGAAGAACCGCGCGCAGTGTAACTTCGCCGGTTAGTTCGTTTACTTCTTCAAGTTGTACAGAGTTCAGATATTCTTGGACCGCCGCACTGTTTTGCCCACCAACAGGCGAATATTTTACGATAGTGCCATCTTCAAGAGCGATTTCATTCTCGATTGAATCACTTATGGAGTAATGCCATGCCGGTCGAGTTCGGTATTCAATTTTTTGCGTCTCGCAACCGGCAGCAGAAAGGAATATGAACAAGATGCACCGTGTTGTAGTCATTAATGTCCCGCAACCACAGGGGCGGCTTCAAAGTCGAACATGAAAGGTGCAACCCAAAGTTGGCTTGTCCCAGTTTCTCTTTTGCTTGTCCACATGAGTAATTTTCCAGACGCATCGAAAACGGGAAGTCCATCAAATCCATCGGCATGGGTAATTCTTCGCCGCCGAATACCATATCGAGTGGTCCCATCGGTTTTACCACTGTCTGCATCACAAACAAAGAGTTCATAATTTCGGTGGCTCACTTCACTAGTTGCGTAAATAAGGAATCGATTGTTTGGGTGCCAGAATGGTCCCCAATTAACATGCTCATTGTCAGTGAGTTGGTATTCTTTTTCAATCCCAACAATCGAGCCATTTTCATCAAACTTCAATTCTGCAACATAGAGTTGCAACAAATCATTTCCTCGGCGATCTGAGCGATACACAATCCGCCTACCATCTGGTGAGAAGAAAGGACCTCCGTCGTATCCTGTGTCACCGACAATGAGCCGATCAACACCAGTTTTAAGATCCGTGATATAAATGTCACCTGAGCCAGAAGCAAGCGAACAATAGACCAAATGCCGAGCGTCTGGGCTCCACGATCCTTCTGCAAGATAGTGCTCATCATCGGTTACGAGTGCAGCAGTTTCACCAGTTTCAAGATTGTGGGAGACGATATCCATCTTTGGGGGAAATGCCCACCGGTATCGACCAGAACCACGTTGGTATCCGGGAATGTCTGCGTCAACAAGTGGTGTAGTTGTCGTTGCGTACAAAACCAGTGTGCTATCTTCGGGATGAAACCAACCGCAGGTATTTGCTGAGCCCTCGTTACTAAGACGAGTGACGTTTGAAAGTCCCGTGATTGCACCCTTGTCATCGAAAGTCAAATCACCTAGATACATTCCGTAATCGTCGTCTGGTTCATGACCATCTTCTGGATGCTCAATTGCTTGGAAGATGATGCGTTTTCCCGCAGGATCAAAATAAGATTCGCCTGCTTTCAAGAAAACAGCAGGATCAGTGAGCAAAATTGGGGTTCCAATCGTGCCAACTTCGTCTGGATGAAGGGTGGTCGTTTGCCCAATAAGAAACGCGAGCAATAGTGTCATACAATGTGTCATAGAGGATTCCTTTTGTCTGAAAGAACCGTACATCATACGCCTCCAGAGCATTTTCCGCACGAAGTTCCCGTGCTTTACCACGACGATTACCTTGTAGTGTTGGATAAGCCCCCTGGGCTCTTAAGCGTCAAGGGAATAGGCCTCGACAAGATTGATTGTCTGGCGGTTCGGGTTTCTTCTGCTATTGAGGGTGCGCGCATCGTGCACCGGCTCGACATGGATACATCAGGCGTTATTGCAATGGCAAGGGACGCCGATACGCACCGAGAACTCAGCCGCCAGTTCCAAGATAGAGAGGTTGAAAAAACATATATCGCAGTGGTTGGAGGAACTGTGGAGCAAGATTCTGGCTTGGTTGATATTCCAATCCGAAAGGACTTTGATAACCCCCCATGCCAGTGCGTTGATTATGAACAGGGAAAATCTTCTCAAACCAATTGGAGAGTGTTAGAGCGATTTGACGATCGAACCAGACTTGAATTAAAACCAATCACAGGCCGCTCCCATCAATTGCGAATCCATTTAAGAGAATTGGGTCATGCAATTCTTGGTGATGATTTATATGCGAGCAAAGAATTACAAGAATATGCTCCGCGGTTGATGCTGCATGCAGAGGTACTCACATTCACACATCCGGCGACAAAGAAACAACTTACTGTAACGGCGCCCTGTCTTTTTTAAATAAACTATCCCGCGGATAGTTTATTGTATTTCCTGCAGCTTCGTCACTGACGTCTTTGCAGTTTACTCGTTGACTTCAGAGAGTAGCCCGTGACAGTCAAACATGGCGGACAGTTCCCGTGTTAACTATTTGTTCCAGTCGTTTCTGGCTCTGGTTCTTCCGTTTTTTCCGGATGTGTTACGCTGAAGAATAGGTGGTCATCGCCTTCTTTGTAGGTCATCGTAATATGATCTCCTGAAGTGTAATCACCACTGAGTAGCGATTCTGCAAGTGGATCTTCAATGAATGAACCAAGGGCGCGCCGGAGTGGTCTCGCACCAAAGTCTGGGTTGTAGCCCTTTTCGATAAGGAAATCCTTGGCAACTTGGTCAAGTTCCATTGTCATGCCTTTGTCTTGTAGGCGCGATGTAATTTTAGATAGTTCAATGTCAATGATGGAATAGAGGTCATCCTTTGTAAGCGCGTGGAAAACGATGACATCATCAAGACGATTGATAAACTCGGGACGGAAGAATTTTTCGGTTTCTGTAAGAAGTTGTTTCTTGAGTTTTTCATAATCTATAACTTCTTCACGTTTACCAAAGCCAAACGATTGCCCACCCTTAATAAGATCTGAGCCAATGTTTGAAGTCAAAATAACAACAGTATTTCTGAAGTCAACGTGCCGACCAAAGGAATCAGTTAATCGACCTTCTTCCATGATTTGGAGCAACATATTGAATACATCGCCGTGTGCTTTTTCTACCTCATCAAAAAGAACAACAGCGTATGGCTTGCGACGGATTTTTTCTGTAAGTTGACCGCCTTCTTCGTAGCCGACGTATCCGGGAGGTGCACCAACCAATCGGGAGACTGTATGCTTTTCCATGTATTCAGACATGTCAAGGTGTACGAGAGAATCCGCATCACCAAACATAAATTCAGCGAGTGCTTTTGCAAGTAAGGTTTTGCCAACACCAGTTGGTCCAAGGAACAAAAACGAACCCATTGGACGGTTTGGATCTTTAAGACCGCTGCGTGATTTACGAATTGCTTTTGCAATTTGTGTGATGCCGTCGTGTTGGCTAATAACAGTTCTGTGTAACTCATCTTCAAGTTGCAAGAGTCGTTGTGATTCTGCTTCTTCTAGTCGAGTGAGTGGAACGCCTGTCATGCTTGAAACTACTTCGGCGATGATGTTTTCATCCACCTCTGCAGTGATTTCATTCATTTGTTCGCGCCATTCTTTTTGCAGTTCGTCTTTCTTGGAGCGAAGTTTTTCTGCCTCGTCGCGAAGAGATGCTGCAGCCTCGTAGTCGGCGCCCTTGACGGCTTCATCTTTTTTGACTTTGAGAAGTTCAAGTTGTTCTTCGTAGTCAGCCATTGAAGGGGGCTTTGTCATAGACTTTAGTCGAATACGAGCGCCTGCCTCATCAATGACATCGATGGATTTGTCTGGTTGTACGCGATCGGAAATGTATCTGTTGGAAAGTTCAACTGCTGCGAGAATTGCGCCATCGGTGTATCGAACGCGGTGATGTTGTTCGTATCGTTCGCGAAGACCCTTCAAAATATCTATAGTGTCTCCCTTATTTGGAGGGTTGACGACGATTGATTGGAAACGGCGTTCTAGCGCGTTGTCTTTTTCGATGTATTTGCGGTATTCGTCAAACGTTGTTGCGCCGATGCATTGCATTTCGCCACGGGAGAGTGCGGGCTTGAGAACGTTCGATGCATCGATTGCACCTTCCGCGCCGCCCGCACCAACAAGTGTGTGTAACTCGTCGATGAAGAGCAAAATATTCTTTGCCCGTTTTACTTCGTTCATGACCGCTTTAATTCGTTCTTCAAACTGACCACGGTATTTTGTGCCAGCGACCATCATTGCTAGGTCAAGCACAATGACGCGGCGACCGTGAAGCAAATCAGGCACTTCGTTTTCAATTATTCGTTGTGCGAGCCCCTCGATGATGGCTGTTTTGCCAACGCCCGCTTCACCGATGAGTACAGGATTGTTCTTTGTTCGTCGACAGAGAATTTGAACGAGCCGTTCAATTTCTTTATGGCGACCGATGACAGGATCAAGTTCTTCTTTTTGAGCAAGTTCGGTTAAATCGCGACCAAAACTGTCGAGCGCAGGAGTTTTGCTCTTGCCTCTGCGTGGTGCTGGACTTGGAGCATCGCCTTGTGGCTCCATGCCCTCATCATCCATTTCTTCGATTTGGTTTACACCTGCGCCAAGAAGATTAAGAACTTCTTCGCGGACATCTTCAAGTTTGAGTCCGAGATTCATGAGCACTTGAGCAGCAACGCCATCTTGTTCTCGAAGTAGACCAAGTAGAAGGTGCTCAGTACCAACGTAATTGTGGTTGAGCGATCGGGCTTCTTCGATTGCGTACTCGATGACCTTTTTCGCGCGAGGAGTTTGAGGCAACTTGCCCATGGTGACCATTTCGGGACCACTTTTGACGAGTTTTTCAACTTCTAGTCGAACCTTGCGGAGGTCTATATCCAAATGCTTAAGGACATTGGCTCCAACGCCTGAGCCCTCCTTTACAAGCCCGAGAAGGATATGCTCAGTTCCTATATATTCATGGTTAAATCGTTGTGCCTCTTGATTTGCAAGAGCCATGACTTTTCTAGCGCGATCTGTTAGACGTTCAAACATAGTTCAATTCTCCAACCCTACATGATATGCGGGATGTGCTTCCTGAGGGCATAAAAAGTGGTGCCCACTATAGAACAATCGGTGCAACGCCCGTTCCATTTGAGGACTTCTTAAGAATAGGTAAAAAAAGGTCAGATAACACAAAAAAGCGTACCCAAGAACAGTGCTTCCAACCCTTTTGACAATGGATGAGTGAAATCCCGCCAAACTGGCACGAACAGCCATCCACACCCCAAAACAATTCCTCCGAGGAATTGTTTTGGGCAAATTAATTCCTCGGAGGAATTAATTTGGTTCTGAACCACATTAAATTGGGACAGTCCCTTCATAATGCATAACGACTATGTGCATCTATGGGTGATGTACGTTTCTTTGACTTTGGAAGTTAACAGCTGGGGGACGGTCCCGTTTTTTCGACAATGTGTCCGCCGCGGAGGTGCACAACGACATCGCCCCGATGAGCAATTTCGATGTTGTGCGTGACCATGACAATGGTGAGCCCCTGTTGATGAAGCCCACACAGCACATCGAGAATATCGTTCCCCGTTTCTTCATCAAGATTTCCAGTTGGCTCGTCTGCAAGAAGAACTGATGGATTGTTGACGAGCGCCCTTGCAATTGCAACTCGCTGCCTTTCGCCGCCCGAAAGTTCACGAGGTCGATGCGCAAGTCGGTGGGTGAGCCCAAATTGGTCAAGCAAACTTTCTGCTTGTAATTTCGCATCTTTCTTTGTCTTGAACGAACCGCCAATCATGGTCGGCAAAATAGTATTTTCAAGTACAGTCAGTTCAGGAAGGAGATGATAAAACTGGAAGACGAATCCAACATCGTTATTTCGGTATGTATTAATTTGACGATTTGATTTTTTCCATACGGATTCACCGTTAAATAACACATCGCCGCCACCTTGATCGGGACGGTCGAGCCCACCAAGCAAGTGCAACAATGTTGATTTCCCAGATCCACTTGACCCAAGAATGGTAGTCCACTGGGCTTTATGCACTTGTAATGAAGCTCCATGCAATACGGGAACACTCGCACGGCCAAGTTTGTAAGTCTTCTTGAGGTTGGCGCCTTCAAGGATTGGCGAACTGGTTTTACTCATGCCTCAACGCCTTTACAGGATCGGTGTCCGCCGCTTTTGCTGCAGGAATAAGTGCACCAAGCAAGCAGAATAGAATTGCCCCACACACGGTAAAAATACTTGATCCCCAATCAAGCTCGTTTGGAATGAGAGAGAAGTAATACACCGATGCATCCCAAACAACTAAGCCGCCAATATGTCGAACGAATAAAATTAAACCACCAATTCCTCCAAGTGTTACCCAGCCAAGCGACCCCAATACAATTGGAAGCATTTGTCCGCTTCGAGTTTTTGCAACGGTGAACGCAGCAACACATCCCGCTAGAGCAAACGCACCGACGGCAACACCTAATGGCGGACTTCCCATTGCATCGTGAATGGCATTGATGTTTTTTGTAATGAGCCACCCAATGAGCAATCCAAGGAATGATCCCGCGACACCAATGACGGCACTGTATTGAAGAAAAATCCAAACGATACTTGCTCGCGATGCACCTATGGAACGCAAAATCCCAATGTCTCTTGTCTTTTCAAACACAATAGACCAGAAGATTGAAAGGATGAGCGCAGCAACTACAAGGTACACGATAGAGAACAAGGTTCGCATGAGTTCACGTTCTTTTTCAACGGGTCCCGTGAAACTTGCTTGTTGTTCTTCCCACGTGTTGATGGTTAATCCGGGAGTATGTCTTGAAGGTGGATACACGATTTCATCTATAGAAATAGAGTCAACAAAATCATCGTAAATAGCATGTACAATTGTTCGCAATTCATTTGCGAGCAACCCAGCTTCACCACGGATGAGTATGCTTGTAGTTCTTGCGGGGTCAACACCGAGAACCTCAGCCGGATTATCCGGGTCAACTATTTCTGCCTTGTCTAGGTGGAGTAACGTTTGCGCAACATCTAGTGGAATAAAAACACGTGATTCGTCAATCAAAAAAACACCCGATTGAAACTCGTTGACGAACGGCATGATGACGGATTCTGGCTCAATGATTCCACCCTCTGCATCAATGGGAAGCATTGTCAACGTTCCCTCAAAGCGTGGTGCCCACCAATAATCGTTGCGGTTTACTTGGTATGTGCCATCTTGTTGGCGAGTGTTCCCATCAGAAATATGGAGTCCAAGAACGAGCCCTTGCTTACCATTTTTTGAAAGAGTGAGCCCTTGTTTTTTTAACTCGTCGGTTGCTGTCAAGCGGGAGTCGAATGCAAGTATGGTATTCCATTGCTCTTTTGTGAGCAGGGCTTGAACGTCTTCCCAAAGATTTACTTCTACAAAATTCAATGTATGCGATGCGTCGTTAACTATCTCAACAAAAGCATTCCATTGCGTTGCATCCATCAGCTGCCTGATGACGTCTTCATTGTTTGTAATAGCATCGAGCAACAACCAATCGCGCTGGTTTTCTGATGGATTTTGCCAATGTAATGAATGCTCATAATCGGTAACTAGCGCAAACGATTTCGGCTCAATGCCCCAAACTTGGACGGTCTCGCTTTGTTTTGCCCTTGCATCAGGGTAGGGCATTCGCAACAGCCCCCAACCATCAACGATGGGGGTTGCAGCAAGGATTTGTGGACTTTTTTCAAGGCGAACTTTGAGTTCATCGTAATGTGGAATCCCAGAAATCCCATTCGATATAATGACGTCGCCCATCAGTGTTCGTCCTGAGGACTGCACCATATTAAGGAAGCCGGTCATGACTGAAACAACCACGATGACAAGTGCAACACAGAGGGCAACCGCAGCAACGGCAATCAGCGGAATGACACGGCTCGTTAAGTACCTAGATGTGAGGAGTGATTGGTACACGGAATGACCATCGTACTAGGTTGCTGCAGAAGCGTACTTTTTTAACAGTTCGGCTGGGCATCCAATGTCAGAAATTGCAATTTCGCCGGTGTATTTTTCTGAGGAATCGTGCAAAAAACCCTTCTTCAAGCCCACAAATGAAATAGTCATTGATGCCTCAACGCAACTTCCAAGTGGCTTCCCAGAGTCACAATCTAAACCAGAGGGTATATCCAGCGCAATGCAAGGAGCATCGCTTTCATTTATTGCTGAAATAATGTTTTTGTAAGTACCCTCGATAGTTCGATCAAGCCCAGTACCAAATATTGCATCGATAAGGAGGGACGCTTGCTGGAAAAGGTTGCTCGACCAGGGCTTAATGTCAATTCCCATCAACGCGCAAATGTTTGCATTTGCGGTGGCATCATCGCTTTTTGGTTTGCATGTTTTCGCAATAGAAACACAGCAGCCACTATTTGCTAGATGTCGTGCGACCGCATAGCCATCTCCGCCATTGTTACCACTTCCACAGACAACAACGATGTTTGACTGCAATGACCCATCAATAGAATCCAAAATGATTGATGCAGCACCTCTTGCAGCATTTTCCATGAGAACAATACTTTGCATCTGATATTTTTCCTCGGCATCACTATCAACTGCTTGCAGGTGAGCCCGAGAAAAAACGAGAGTTTGATTGTTTGATGCGCTAGGAATCATTCGGCACATGATAACTTAGTTAAAATACGGCTTCATGCCTGTAATGGAAATCATTTCACTGGTTTTGGGAGCCATTGTCACGGTATCCCTCTGCTTGTGGTGTGGTCTTGGTTATCGACTTTGGTTCATGAACCGAGCAAAGCCAGTCATTCGCGAAGGGCTTTCTCTTCCGAGTCCAGTAGATGCGTTCGTGAGCATTGTCATTCCTGCTCACAACGAGGAGCGAATCATTGATCGCTGCGCAACTTCGCTTCGAAATCAAACCCACAAAAATATCCAAATCATTTTTGTCCTCGATCGATGTACAGACAACACGCTCGACATTCTTCAAAAACATGCTGCAGAAGATAATCGAATTTGCATTATTGAAAACGACAATTGCCCCGATGATTGGGCAGGGAAATGTAACGCGGCGCGTATTGGTGCCGCCAAGGCAACTGGCGACTGGTTGCTGTTTACAGATGCGGACACTCAATTTGACATAGAACTCGTGCGATGTTCTGTTGCTTCTGCAATCAAAAGGGGTGCTGCTTTGTTGAGTCTGCTAAGTTCATTGACTATTACAAAAAACTTTGAACGAATCGTGCAACCAATTGCAAGTACATTTTTAGTTCGACAATTTCCAGTTGACCGAGTCAATCGTGATCACCGATCAAGACCCTTTGCAAATGGACAGTTTTTGTTGTTTACAAGAGAGGCATACAACGCAGTTGGAGGCCATGAAGCAGTAAAAGAAAACTTGCTTGAAGATTTTGCGTTTGCTCGATGTATCACCTTTCAAGGTATCGGAAAGGTGCAGATGTTGTTTGCCGACGGTATGTTGAAGTGTTCGATGTATCCTAGTTTTTCAGAGTTTCAATCTGGCTGGAAAAGAATTTACATTGAATCCGCAACAAGGAATGTAAAACGTTTGCGACAAAGCGCAATGCTTGCAATTGTTTCGGGCATAATTTTCCCCGCCGTAGGCATCGCTGGTATTTTTGTTGGCATGTATACTTCTCCAACACTTTTTTGGACATCAATTGCATCACTTAGTACAGCTATAGTAGTGATTGCTTGGGTTTATCGAATAAACAACGCTCCAATTGTGTATGCCATTTTTGCGCCAATCGGTGCTGCTGTTGTTGCGAGTATGTTTTTAGATTCTGTCAACATCCTTAAACAAAGGACACCAATCCGCTGGGGAGGAAAAGAATATATTTTGGAGCCCAAATAGCAATGAAAATACTCGTAACTAATGATGACGGAATTCGAGCGCCCGGAATAATTGCATTGCATAAAGCACTGCAAGGTTTAGGTGAACTTGTTGTGTTTGCCCCAGAGACGGTGCAATCTGCAACAAGCCACGGCATTACCTATACAACTCCACTTATGACACAAAGCGTCGACGTCACGGAAAGTATGTCTGGCGTTGCAGTAGACGGTCGCCCAGCGGACTGTGTAAAACTTGCGATGGAAGCGCTGTGGGAAGAGCGTTTTGGCGAAGGAACGAGACCCGACCTCACGATTAGCGGGATGAATAGCGGGTCAAACGTTGGCATCAATATTATTTATTCTGGAACGGTTGGTGCCGCTATTGAGTCTGCGTTTCTTGGTGTTCCATCTATCGCAGTAAGTTTGCATCTCAAAAATCGCGAGCGAACGTGTTACGATAGGGCAGCAGAAATTGCCCGAGAGGTTATTGATTCGGTGTTGCAAAGCGCACTTGACCCACACGAAGTCATGAACATTAATGTTCCCGCGTGTGAATCACCCGACATGTTGATGCCCGAAATAAAAGTAGTTGACATGAATGCTTCAAGCGTTCTGGGGCATTATGACAAGCGGGTTGCTCCGGATGGTCGAACCTATTATTGGGCAGCGGGTGATGGGATGGCCTTTGCGCACACTGCGGAAGGCAGCGACGTCGAAGCGTTAAAGCAGGGGTTTGCAACGATAACACCACTCGACTATGTATTAACACACACAAACCGTATGAAATTATGGCGAGACCGAATCTGCAATCAGCGCGAAAACAAAATATGAATGGTGATTTTTACAGTGCCCTCGCCTTCAATCGCATCAATCTGATCTCCTGAAGCCCTCCATCTATAGAGACTGTTTTCAATCGTCCGATTAATAGAAGCACTGCCCGTTCCTAACAGTATGACAACGTTCAAGGGCTTACCCCGCTGGTCAAAATGTAAATCGGCAACAATATTACCCGGACGACTTGCAACTAACTGCGTAGGTAGAAATTTCGGTTTTTTTGGTTTGAGAACAATTCCTTGAGCAGCGAGGGGTTTTCCCGTTGTCCAATCTTCAGGCAATACGTGAATAATGGACGTCGCTTCCGAATCCCGATCGGAAGAAACGATTTTCACTTGATTTTCTTCTGCAGGTCTTTCTATAGGTTGAACCGTTACTTCTTTCGGAGTTTCGTGCTTGATCGGTTGCAACTCGCGTGACGGAATAGTGATAATTAATGTACGCAACGCCTCAAGGAATTGCGTCGTCATTTCCATCACCGGTTGAGCAAGTTGTGTTATTGTTTTTGCAGTAGCGCTTGCTGAGGCAATTTCTGAATTCATCTCTGCCTGTTCTACTTCAGCGTGGCGAGCAAGTTGTTCTTCATATTCGCCGTATCCAATCCACGTTAGTGTTGATTCCCTAGACTCGTCGATTCCCAAATCGATTTCCGCTTCTTCAACGCTAAGTGTTTCTGTTGGAATGATTTTTGTTGGAGGAGTAAATGACATCGTATTGTTGTTTTTGTACACAAGTGGAAGAATAGAAACATGCAACCCTACAGAAAAGATAAGCGCAACAAGGAGTGTGATGTTGTCACGGTTGAACATCTGTTTGTTCCTCTTTTTTTGGTGCACCAACTAAGAAAATTTCTAGACCTTGACTGCGGAGTTGATCCCACGTTCCCGTGAGCAGTGGACCGCGGTCAATTCCTGATTCTCCATCTTCGATAACAAGATAAATTGCGGCTTCTGGTTTTTCTTCGAACTGTTCTTGCACTGCGTTTGCAACGTCCTCGAGTAGCACGATGGTTTTGCCCACATAGATATTCCCATCAACGGCAATCGTGATGGAAATGGTTGGTCGCGGTTCAGCCGCTGCACCAGACACATAGGATTCAAGAGGAACAGGTAAAATTTCCGCGCGTACCATGAGAATCATTGCGTAGATAAAAAATGTGAGTAAGAGAAAGACGACGTCGATGAGCGGCATCATCTCGACACGTGTTTCGTGATCTGTGCGACGGAGGGGTCGCATACAGTTACGAACCTATAAGTAATAGCGCTGTAGTGGTGTCTTCGATAAATTCAAAGACTTGGTCAAGCCCAGTCGCGAGCATGGTGGACCAGATTGCATCGGAAATATTGCAGATAACCATCCGCTTATCTTTAGTTTGCAATAATTTTTTAATTTCTATGAGTGCACCAAGGTTTGATGAGTTTAATGTGGAAACATTTTGCAAATCAATGATGACGTTCGGAAAAACTTCGCTGCCTTCTCGAAGTTTGGAAAGCAACGTATCGGTATCTTCCGAAAAGTCTGGCTCATCGGAGAGTTCGAGAATAAGTATGTTGTCGTCCCATTGATTTAAAGTCATGAGGGAGAGGATACCGTATCTTCGACGCCTTCGACTTTTGCAGCTGCAATCAATCGGTCGCCATCTTTAAGGTTTACAACGCGAACACCTTTTGTGTTTCGTCCAATTGTTCGGATATCACCTGCAGAAATGCGTACAAGCATGCCATTTGCAGTGATAAACATCAAACTATCACTATCTCGAACCGACCGAATGTCTGCGACCATACCATTTCGGTCACCTGTTTGGATATCTCGGCGACCCTTACCACCCCTTGATTGCGCTCTTGTTGAGCCATCTTCGCTGTGTACAAGGTACTCAAGCATCGGAGTGCGTTTTCCATACCCGTTTTCGGTCATGGTCATGAGGTCGGCGTCGTCTTCAGCGAGAACGCAGCCAACAACTCGATCATCCTTCGCAAGTGAAATCCCTTTTACGCCAGCAGCAGTACGCCCCATGAGCCGTGCGTCGGTTTCAACGAAACGAATTGACATACCTGTTGAAGTTCCAAGGAGTACGTGGCTTTCGCCGTTTGTTTTGATGACATCAATAAGCGAATCACCGTCATTGAGTTTGATTGCGTTGATACCGCCGCGATTTACGTTTCGGTACTCAGAAACTGCAGTACGTTTGACGCGACCCATAGACGTTGCAAAGACAAGATTGTCTTGGCACGTTTCAAAGTCTTTGATGTTTCTGAACGTGACTATGTTCTCACCCTCTTTGAGGTTGAGTAAGTTAACAATCGCGCGGCCCTTGCTGGTTCTTGTTGCTTCCGGAATTTGATAGACCTTCATTTGGAAGACGCGGCCCGTATCTGTGAAACAAAGCAAGTCGTCGTGCGTTGATGCAACAAAAATATGTTCAATAAAGTCGCCGTCTTTGGTTTCCCCGCCCTTAATGCCCCGCCCGCCTCGCCCTTGTTCGCGGAACGTGTCGATGGGTAATCGCTTTACGTATCCTTGATGAGAAATAGTGACGCAGACCTCGTGCTCAGGAATGAGTGCACCGTAATCGTAATCGTCATCCTCGCCATCAACGAATCCAGTGATTCGATCGGTCGCAAACTTTTCTTTAAGTTCAATGCAATCCTCACGAATGATGTCAAGAATGCGCTGTTCATCGGAGAGAATTGCTTCGTAGCCATCAATCTTTTCAAGTAATTCGGCGTATTCGCTGGTGAGTTTTTCAATTTCAAGTCCAACAAGTTGGATGAGTCGCAACGCGCCGATGGCGTCCGCTTGCAGGCGCGAGAGCGAAACGCCGTCTTTTGCTTTTGCAATGAGCCGGTCCGCGATGAATTTTGCATATTCATGGCTATTCGAAATGCAGAATTCTCGAGCCATGAGTTTTTCAATTGCTTCTTCGCGAGTTCTACTTCCACGAATAAGTGCGATAACCTCATCTATATCGCAAACCGCGTAGATCAAACCTTCTAAACGATGCGCTGCTTTTGCTGCTTCACGAAGAAGATGTTCCGTTCGACGACGAACAACAACTTGGCGATGTTCAACCCAACAATCGATAAGACCGCGAAGCCCTAGGGTTTGTGGCCGACCATTGACAAGTGCAATGTTGATAACAGAAACCGTAGATTGCAGCGGTGTGAATTTATAGAGTTGCCTCTCAACAACGTCAGGATCAGCCCCACGTTTGAGGTACACAACAATGCGCGTTCGCCATTTTTTACCCGAGAAGTTTTTGATGTCAGAAATGTCAGCAATGCGACCAGTTTTTGCACAGTCAACGATTTTTTCAATCAAATTGTTTTGTACAAGTTGGTACGGGATTTCATCAATGACGATCGCTTCGCGCTTGCCAATAGTTTCGTGATGTACTCGACCTCGAACGCGGAGTTTACCGCGGCCAGTCGCGTACGCTTCAGCGAGTCCTTGTTTGCCAACAACGAGCCCGCCAGTAGGGAAGTCCGGTCCAGGAACGATTTCAAGCAACTCGGCAAGGTCAAGATCGGGATTGTCTATAGTTGCGACGATCGCATCACAAATTTCTGAAACGTTATGCGGCGGCATCGAGCACGACATGCCAACTGCGATGCCGCTTGAACCATTTACAAGTAAGTTAGGGAAACGTCCAGGAAGAACGGTTGGTTCTTGCCTCGTTTCATCGTAGTTTGGTTTAAAGTCGACGGTGTCTAACTTGATGTCATCAAGCATCGAAACCGCAGCGTGTGTCATACGCGCTTCGGTGTATCGCATTGCAGCAGGGGGATCACCGTCAATGGAGCCAAAGTTTCCTTGCTTGTCGACAAGCATGACGCGCATCTTCCAGTTTTGACCCATGTTGACCAAGGTCGGATAGATAACCGACTCGCCATGTGGGTGGTAGTTACCCGAAGTATCGCCAGCAATTTTTGCACACTTTCGATGTTTGCGTCCGGGCGAAAGATTGAGATCGTGCATCGCAACGAGAATTCTTCGTTGCGATGGCTTGAGTCCGTCGCGTACGTCTGGCAAAGCACGATCCATAATCGTAGACATTGCGTACGTTAGGTAACTGTCGTGTAGTTCGCGTTCAATAAGTTGGTCAACAACGTTGCCGATGTTGCCAAATGCGCCGTTGTTTTCTGGTTCGGAATTGTGTTCTTGTGTCTCGCTCATAGTGCCTTCTGGGAAACGATTATTGTACCAGAATACGCAATTACCACTGCTAATCGTTCGTCGAGGGAGCGGTCTTAAACAGCATTAAATACTCATTGTTCCCACCACCTTTTTTACTCGATTTTTTCCCTCGAATTGGCGACAACGTTTCTCCCAATAATTCAAGCGATAAATCTTCGCACAGTACTTTTGTGCGGGCAATAACGCGCGAAACAGCATCATCAGAAAGTCCTTCGCCTACTTTTTCAACGTTCTTTTCTTCAGTTGTAAGCTCGTAATGGGGCTTAATAAGCGAAATGATATGCCCACAATTTGTCCACTTCATACCTGCGGGAAGCGCGAGTTTTTGGGGTGTCCATCCAAGGTCAATGACAACAAGGTCAACAAGTTCAGGTGGTTCAAGATGCAGTGCATTCGATCGTTCTAAAGTGGTGACGCGTTCATCGCTTCGCAGTTTCCAAGCGAGTGTTCCGTAACCGGTATCCACGGCAAATACGTTCGACGCACCCCGTTGCAAAAGACAGTCGGTAAATCCACCGACGTTGCAGCCGAGATCGGCGCATGACATGTCGGTGACATCAAAATTGAATTCTTGTAGTGCGTGTTCTAGTTTTAATCCCGCCCGAGAAACAAAAGGGGAATCGGGGGAATCGCTCATTTGTTACTCAGTGACGCCAACAAGTGCAACGCCCGCCTTATTTGCTGCTTCGATGACCGCAGGGGAGTCAAGCAAAATAACGCGGCCACTTCCAAGTGCAATGCAAGTGCAACCAGCGGCTGCAACTTGTTCAATTGTTTTTGTTCCAATCGATGGTACATCGGCGCGCATGTCGTGATCGTCGGCAGCGGTTTTAAGCAACGTCCAACCGCTTTTTTTACAAAGCGATCCAGCACGTTCAATAAGTGCAGCAGTTCCTTCGATTGCTTCAACGGCGAGGACGTCCCGATCGCGGACGGCAATCGATTGCCCAATATGCAGCGCAGCGCTTTGCGTGAGTAGCGGCCAGCCAAACTCGATGTCTGCGGACTGCATCGCGCTTGGCGAAACGGTTCCGAGTGTACCTGTTCCCGCAAGGTGGTCTGGGATGTGCGTGGTTGAATCGATGAGGGTGACTCCTGATTTGTGCAGTTCATCTGCAATTGCTGCAAGAACTGTAGCATCCCTGCGGTCGTGGCGTAGCGTGTGGTACCAAAGTAGGAGTCCTTTGAAGTCTGGCATTAATCGAATCACGCCAAACGGGTCGTGCATGACGGTTTTTCCAACGCCTCCGACCATGACTGTATCGCTTGCGCCCCATTTTTTGAGTAATCGAATCCAGCGGCCGACACGAGCCATCCCTGCGATTGAAAATGTATCGCACTCGCTTGGGAGTTCGGGAACGTATTGATTTCGAAGCCCAACACAGCAGACGCGGTATCCCGCAGCCCGTGCACCGCGCGCCGCAAGCACCGGCAATATGCCATTGCCCGCAATCATGCCCAAGATTGGTTTTTCACTCGCCATCACCGCATTATATCCACCAAGCGACAGTCACACTGCATAGCAGGACTGTCAGACTGCGAAGCTACGTTCCGTGCATCGGCAAAATGTCTTCAGGGGATGGCTGTTCGGTTGCACCTGATGTAACGTAATCGAGAACCGCGTCAGGGCAAGGATCGATGAACATGAGTTGGCGCAGGGCAGGGCGCATAAAATTACGTTCGATACCATGTTCAAGCATTGCAAGCAGCGGGTCAAAATAACCATCGACGTTGACAATGCCAACGGGTTTTGTGTGATCGCCGAGTTGCCGCCCGACAAGAACTTCAAAAAATTCTTCGTACGTTCCAATACCACCCGGAAGAACAATAAAAGCGTCGCTTCTTTGCATCATTAACGTTCGGCGTTCTTGCATCGTATCCACAACAATAAGCTCGTCACACTTCTCGTTTGCTTGTTCGTGTGCAACAAGTTTGTGCGTAATGACGCCAACGACTTCGCCACCATGCTCTGCTGCGATTGTTGCAACTTCACCCATCAATCCAATGCAACCACCGCCGTAGATGAGCGTTATATTTCTGTTTGCTAATCCTTTTCCAATAATTCTTGCGGCATCATGAAAACATGGTTCAAGGTTTTGCGAAGACGCACAGTACACACCGACTGATTTCATTCATTTCCCCTTGATTTCTTTATAGCATCAAGTACTTGATCGACGGTATAAAAGTCACCTCGGAAATCTTCTTCTCCATCTGGACCCATGATGATAAGCAGCGGAATGCGAAGTCCGCCAAGTTCGTTCAACAGTGCATTGCCAGAAACATTATTCCCAGTTAAATCAATTTTGATTGGAGTGACATCATCGGCTTCGAACGCCTCAACAACGCGCGAACTGTGCAGCACGGTTGATTCGAGCGCTTTGCAGTTGAGACACCATTCTGCTGTGAATTCGAGCACGACAACATTGCCTTCAGCTAATTTTTCAGCAAGAATTTCAGGAGTGTAATACTCCCAATCAATTGGTCCCTTTTCGGTTAAACGAATGCCACCAAATACCGAGCCGACCGTAATAAGTACCCCAAGAACGCCAAAAACAATTTTTGGCGCTGGAGTTTTTGCAATACGAAGCGTGCGCCACGCAAGCCATACTCCCGAAGCAGCAACGCACGCTGCAACTATCCAAAGATAGAAGCGCGAAGGCGGCGCTCCCTCTTGTTGCATAAGACCGCTTAAGCCAACACCCAAAAAGTACGCTGCGGCTGCAAGCATCAGTAAACCCATGACTTGTTTAATCACTTCACTTGACGCACCAGCCCTCGGCATTTTTTCAACGAGGTGTGGGAACGCGGCGAGAATTAAATACGGGAACGCCATACCCAAGCCAATGGAACCAAACACTGTGAGTGTTAGTATTGGTGATTGCGTTGCAGCCCAAGCCGCCGCGGCACCCATGAACGGTGCTGTGCAAGGCGTGGACAACACGGCGGTCATCACGCCAAACAAGAATGAGCCGTACCATGAATCGTGTTTTGGATTTACTTTATAGACCGCGTTTGGTAAGCGAATAGAGAATAACCCGCCCATGCCAATCGCCATGATGCCAATAAATGCACCAAGAATGATGGTGAACGCTGGGTATTGAAATAACTGGTTAATCGCAGTAAAACCAGCAATAAGTGCGATTGCAGCACCCAATACTATCCACAACGCCATCACCCCACACATCATCCAAGCGCCAAGAAGTAGAGTCTTTTTTCGATTGCCCGCGCTCGCTCTGAGCCCCAAAATTTTAATGGGAATGACTGGCAGCACGCAAGGTGTTAAGTTCAAAAGGAAACCTCCTCCCATTGCAACAAGTAACAATAAAAGTAGCCCTGCTGGTCCATCAGCAGAAAGTGAAAATTTGATACCGAACGCATCAAACTTAATTTCACTATTGTTTGGTGCTTCGACTCCAGCGTGAATGTCTGCAAAAACAGTTGCGTCAAAATCGTTAAACAAATTAGATTGCGGTGTTGCTGAAATTTGTTCTGGTGAAACAATAGTAAAGGCATCGGTAATGCCGTACTCTTCCCAACCCCATCCGTTTGGTTCTGGAGTTGGCGCAAGACACGATGTGTCATCGCACGCTTGAAAGATTGGCTTAATGATGAAAGACGCTGCACCCACTTTTGCATCTCTTGCAATCGTAACTGGAATAAAGATAACCGCCTTGTCAGAAAAGACCCCATAGTCAACAGGCGTACCAGCAAAACCAACTTTGACTCTAGTTGTCTTGGGCCACTGGATATACCCCCTGTGCAGAGTAAGCGGTGATCCTTCGGGCAGTTCAAACTCAATCGCGGTTGCGATGTAATCTTCAGGATCTCCGAGGGCTTCTGGAACTTGCGGGTCATTCGTGTGCGAATGCCAATGCGCTTCGTGTTTGAGGATGACTGCGATGATGGCGTCGCTACCCGCAACTGCGTTTTCTGGATTAATTTGAACCGAAACGGTAACTTTGTCGCGAGAATCGTGAAAATTACCTTGTTGTGCAAATGTGGCATTGCTCAAAAACAGGCAAAAGAGGGCCAAAAACAGTGTTCTGGAGAATTTCATAGGTATATATAGTACGTGCAAGTGGCGGTTGGAGTTGCGTTTTTGTGAAGGTGGGAATACCCTGTACCGTTTCCCGCTGCCTGCGTAGGCGGCACAGTTTTTTTCTTTAGGAGCGTGGTAATGATTCTTCAAGAATCCTTACAACTTTTTTTCAGTTATGGCTGCTAATCGCAGTCAGCCCGTGGCTCTGAGCCCTTTCCTAGCGGATATCCAAATCCCTATGGAGGTTCAGTCGTGATTTAGGTGTTTTCCTAAATCATGATTCGTGCGTTTCGCACAGACAACCGTTTTTGGTTGTGCCACGGGCTCGCTTAGCGACCCGTTTTTTAATTCTCAACAACTCAATAACCAAACATCTAAATAACCCAACAACTCAACAATTCAGAAAGTACAAAACATGAACCGTGAAACACTAGAAATAATCGAAACTATTGCAAAGCAGCGCAAGATAGACAAGCAAGTCATTATTGGTGACCTTGAGCAAGCGATGGTGAGCGCAGCTCGTAAACACTTCAATTCACTCGACACTGAAGAATTTTCTTGCAACATGGATATGCTTTCAGGAGAAATATGCATCTGGCGCCATCTTGATGAGGGCGCTGTAGAAGTCTCACTCGAAGAACTCGGCCGAATTCCAGCACAAACATTTAAGCAAGTCATGATTCAACGATTCCGAGAAGATGAACGCTCAGGTATTTTCGACGAATACATTGACAAGGCGGGAGAGTTAATTACCGGTACGTGCAGTCGATACGAGGGTGGATCGCTCATTGTCCAACTTGATAAGGGTGGTCGCGTTGAGGGTTTTATGCCACGTTCCGAGCAAATTCCTGGCGAACAATTCCGTCCGGGCGACCGAGTTCGGTGTTTCATTCTCGATGTTCGTGATACCGGCAGCCAAGTTAAAATTGTGCTCTCAAGAAGCCACCCAGATTTTATTCGGCGACTGTTTGACGCAGAAGTTCCTGAGGTGCAAGAACACGTTATTGAAATTCATGCGATGTCACGTGAACCAGGCTTTCGAACGAAGATTGCAGTAACGTCAAACGATTCAAAAGTAGACCCCGTTGGTGCGTGTGTTGGAGTTCGTGGAAGTCGAATTCGCAACATCGTTGAAGAACTTGGCGGCGAAAAAATAGACATCGTTCGATGGAACGAATCGAGCCAAGTGCTGATTTCCAATGCGCTCAAGCCAGCCGAAGTTGACGAAGTAAGTTTGTGTTTTGAACTTGGTCGCGCAACTATTATTGTTCGAGACGATCAATTGTCACTAGCTATCGGTCGCCGTGGTCAAAACGTTCGACTCGCAGCTCGCTTAACGGGCTGGGACATTGACATTTTGACTCCCGAAGAATATCAAAAGGGCTTGGAAATTTTGTGGGATGCACTTAAACCAATCGAGGGTGTAGCCGAAGAGATGCTTGACCGTATGGCAGCTCTCGGAATCATCAGTATTTTTGATGTTGAAGAAATAGGTAGGAACGTTCTTGAAGAAGACCTAGAGTTCCCAAAGCAAGTTGCGGACCGTTGTATTGACGTTGCTGTTGTACGATCAAAAGAAGTTACTGTTGAGCAAGAAGAAGCAAAAAATGCCGAAGAAGCAAAGCGTTTGGAAGAAGAAGCCGCGGCCGCTGCAGTCCTTGACGAACAAATAGATGAAAAAAGCGCAGCGGTAGCAGATTCAATCCTTGATCTTCCTGTTGAAGACACTGAGGAATCGGCAGATTCAGAAACAGAAGAAACTGAAAAAACGGATGTTGGTGCGTAACGACCAAAAACGGAGATCACTCACGTGGCTAAAAAGGCAGCAACAAATCGAGTACACAAAATTGCGAAGGATCTTGGCGTAAATTCCAAGGACATTATCGCGAAGTGCAAGAGCGAAGGCATCCCAAATATAAAGACGTATCAGTCAGCGGTTTCCGCTGGGCTTGAAGCAACGATTAAGGAATGGTTTAGCGAAGGATGCGAAACATCTTCAGCTGTTGAAACATCCGAAAAAGTAGACGTCAAAAAAGTTAAAGCAAAAGCAAAGAAAAAAACGCCAAAGAAAAAAGTTTCTAAGAAATCAACAACGAAGAAGACGGCACCGAAGAAGACGACTAGCACAGATAGCGAACCAGAGAAGATTGTCTCTCAAGGTCGTGTTTTGGATACGCCGGTCAAAGCAAAGATGTCTGGTCCTCGTGTTATCCGAATTGAAGAGCCAGAACCAGAACCAAAGCCAAAACGTCGTCCCGGCCCCCAGGGACAAGGACCACAAGGCGGATCGGGTGTTCGAATGCCTCAGCAAATGCCGCCTCAACAAGATACTGGACGTGGCTCAAAACGAAACAAACGTCGAGATACTTCTCAGACGCGTCCACCAGAACGTGGATCTCGAAATCAAAATCAACCACAAGATCGCAACGACTCTAACTGGCGTAAGCAAGATTTGCTTGAACGGGAAAATCGTTTGCGTAGAAGTGGGGGTTTTTTCCGACAAGCACGAAGAGACAGTCAGAAGCGTGGTGGAAAACCAGTCGTCCGCGCAAAAACATTGAAGCAAACTGGTGGTAAAGTTGCAATTACTGAGCCAATTTCAATTAAAGAACTTTCCTTAGTAACCGGAATTAAGGCAAATGAAATTCTGAAGAAACTTGTTCTTGCTGGCACAATGTCAACAGTAAACGACAACATCGAAACCGAACAAGCCATTGAGATGATGATGGAGTGGGGTATTGAATTAGACGTTTCAGAAAAACAAACTGCTGAAGAAATGATTGCCGATTCATTTACTTCTCGAGATATAGTTGATGAGCAACCACGATCTCCTGTTGTAACTATTCTTGGGCACGTTGACCATGGCAAGACTTCCTTGTTGGATAAAATTCGCAAAGCGAACGTTGCAGATGGTGAAGCGGGTGGCATTACACAAGCAACGAGTGCATTTAGTGTTCCGGTCAAGGCGGGTGATAACGAACGCTTGGTAACGTTTATTGATACGCCCGGTCATGAGGCGTTCACGGAAATGCGTGCTCGAGGTGCAAAGGTTACGGACATTGTCGTTCTAGTTGTTGCTGCAGATGACGGTGTGATGCCACAGACAATCGAATCAATCAACCACGCAAAACTTGCTGGCGTTCCAATCGTTGTTGCACTGAACAAAATTGATAAACAACAAGCAACGGATGAAAACATTCAGCGAATCCTTGGGCAGTTAGCAGAGCACGAGTTAAACTCTGTCGAATGGGGTGGTACAACCGAAGTAATACGTACAAGTGCGATTGAAGACATAGGTATTCAAGATCTCCTGGAAATTCTTGATTACCAAGCAGAACTTTTAGAATTGAAGGCAGACTTCGACGGCTCTGCTGAGGGTTCCGTAATTGAAGCACATATTGCTGAGGGTCGGGGACCAGTTGCTAATATTCTTGTACAACAAGGAAAACTGAAGAAGGGCGACTTTATTGTTGCTGGAAAGGGCTACGGTCGAATCCGTGCGTTGATTGACGAGCATGGAAAACAAGTTGATGAGGCGGGTCCATCAACGCCGCTTCAAATTCTTGGCTTAAGCGAAGTTCCAGAAGCCGGCGATAAAATATATGTTGTGAAGTCTCTTAGAGCCGCAGAAGCAGCAGCGAAAGAGCGCGTGCAGCAAGCAAGAGAAGCGGATCTCTCACGCGAGAAAGTCACGCTGGTCAATATTTTCGATCAGATGAAAAGTGCAGACATCCACGAACTCCCCGTCATAGTGAAGGGCGACGTCCAAGGATCACTTGAAACCCTTCGTTCTACGATTGGGAAAATCGGTAACGACGAGGCCGCGATTTCAATTAAGCACTCAGCCGTTGGTGGCATTAACGAATCAGATGTCAATCTTGCAGAAGCTTGCGGCGGAATTATTGTTGGATTTAATGTCACGAGTTCGGCTAAGGCACGACGGGCTGCAGAACAAAAAGGTGTTGAAATTCGTTATTACGATGTTATTTACAATCTCATTGACGATCTTAGGGATGCACTTGAGGGCTTGCTCGATCCAGAAATAAAACTCGAAGTACTTGGCCACGCTGAAGTGCGCGATGTCTTTACCATTTCGAAAATTGGTATGATTGCTGGTTGTTACGTTACCGATGGGACAATCGAACGGCATCAACAAATACGGGTAACTCGCGATGGAATTGTGATTGAGTCGGATCGCAAACTCGACCAACTGAAGCGCTTTAAAGACGATGCGAAAGAAGTGAAGTCTGGTCAAGAGTGCGGTATGAATATCGAGGGCTACAGCGATATTAAAGTTGGTGATGTTATTGAATGTTATAGAGCCAAGGAAGTAAAGCGAACGCTTTAAAACGTAATGACACAACGAACCGAACAAGTCGCTTCGACGTTGAAACGAGCTGTCCAAGAGGTTCTATCCCGCGGTCTTGCTGATCCACGAGTGCAGGGTCTTATTACAGTGACCAGAGTCGATGTTTCCGGAGACCTTGCCAATGCAACAGTCTACTGCACGGTATCTCCCCAGAAGCACGAAGAATTATCGTTACACGGTCTTCAATCGGCATCACGTTGGGTTCGCAGAGAAGTTGCGGATAAAGTTCGGTTTCGAAGGATGCCGCAATTTAGATTTAGAATAGACGAGCAACTTCTCAAGCAGCAAGAAGTTCTTGCAAGCATTGCAGAAGCAAACCGTGAAGATGAGCGAAGAGCAAATCAGAAAAAGAAGAAGGAAAATTAAGTGAAAAACTCTACTGACTTTGCAAAGAAATTTAAAACTTTCCGCAAAAAACTACAAAAAGAAGAAGTCGTTTTCAATGAACTTGGAGCCATCGGCGAAGTCATTTATTCGCATTTACTTTGGAATGCAACCGCGAAACAAGCTACTACTGCTTTCAAAAAAATGATCTCAGCATCGGTTGATTTAAATGACCTTCGAATGAACCATGTGTTTGAGATGGTTGAATTGATTGGCACAAACTATCCGCATGCTGAAGAAAGATCGAAGCGTTTAAAAGCAGTCCTTAATTCGATTTATGGACGAGAACACAATGTATGCATTGATAGTCTGGAAGGGGCGGGCAAGCGTGATATCCGAGAATATTTTGAAACGCTCAACGGCATTACCCCATTTGTTTGCAATCGTGTTATTGCGATGAGTTATGAAGTTGCAGCAATTCCAGTTGACGATCGGACGAACAATGCTCTTATTGCAACTGGCATTGTACACGAAGAATCAAGTGTTTCAGAAACAGCGGTTTGGCTAGCGAGGCAAGTGAAAGCACACGAGGTTTGCGAAGTGCATGTTTCACTACACTCTTGGGTAGAAACGCAACCAGCACAAAGTATAAACAAGCCAAAGAAAAAGAAAGTTACTAATAAGAAAACCGCAAAGAAACCAGCGGCTAAAAAAGTGACAAAGAAAACCGATAACAAGAAGACTGCCAAGAAACCAGCAGCTAAAAAAGTGACAAAGAAAACCGATAACAAGAAGACTGCCAAGAAACCAGCAGCTAAAAAAGTGACAAAGAAAACCGCTAATAAGAAGACCGCTAAGAAGAAAACCACTAAGAAGAAAACAAATAAGTGACCCGTGTTTGTGTAATCGTAATTCTGCTTTTGGGCACATTGCAAAGTGATTGTGATGCACAGACAACTCTATGCGAACACCTAAAAATATTCTCTGGAGAAGCTGTTCAGCAATTGCCCACACCGACAATTCGTGCGGCGGCTCAAGAGTATATTATTGGTCGCCAATTTGAACTAGTAAATGAGTATGGAATTGCAATTGCTCATTATAAAAAAGCAACCGAACTCGATGACAGAGCGTACGCACCGTGGGTAGGTATCGCAAATTCGCTAACAGCAATGGGGCGTTTTGAAACAGCAGTTGCTGTTTGGCGAGAGGTTCTTTCTAGAAACCAATCTCACGGCGAAGCACTTTTAGTTGTTGGTCTCGACGATACAAGGGTTGGCGATTTGGAAAACGCAAGGAGATGGTTGTCGAGAAGGAGATTGCAGGACAAAGATGATCCTGTGGAATCCCTTTTGAGAGACTCAGCACTTTTGTCTGTTTTGAAAAAACAGAACAATCAAGAAGTGATGAAATTGCTTCAAGAAAACTTTCAACTTACGTTTGATTCCGCAGTTACTACGTTGATTGATCAAAATAACCGAGGAAATTGGGTTGGAGTCATGCAGCAACTTGTTGATGTTGGGGCAGCTTCGATCGCCGTTCAAGTTGCAACAGCGGCAACACCTTACGTGGACGGCAAGAATTTAAGTGCACTGTTGACCGCGTTACCACTTTTAGAAGTTGCCTCTTTTGGCGATGGCTCCTTAACCCTAGAAATCTATAGGAAAGTTTCCTTAACTCAGGATATTCCACTCGCGCCACGTTGGTTTGAACCAGTCTCGCTTGCAGCAGCACTTTCGATGGCTGCGCAATCAATGTCTGTGCTTGGTGCTATAGAAGCCCCAATAAAGTTGTACGAATCATCGCTTGCCATTGAACCAAACGATTCTTTGACGGCGAATAATCTCGCGTGGATGAGGTTGAATCGAGATGGAGCAACAAAGGAAGTAATGGAACTCTGCAATCGTGCCTTTGAATTACAGCCAGACGCTCCGTTTATTATGGATACGCTTGGTTGGATGTATGTTGTTACTGGGAAACCCGAGAAAGCAATTCCGTTGTTCGTTGGGGCATTGGAATTAGAAAGCCAGCCAAGTCCAGAAACATACGTGCATCTTGGTGATGCCTATTGGCTAGCGGGAGAATCCGACAAGGCGATTCACTCTTGGCGTACAGCTTGGATTTTATTGAATGCTGCTGAAACAAGGCAAGCATATCTTGAGGGCTACATGTCAATGGCATATTCAGTCTGGGGGATTTCGGTGGCAACACCAGAGGCGTTGTATGATTTAGAATTAGGCGAGCTTACTCGTAACTTAATGGAAAAAATAACCGCTTTTGAAAACGAGAATTTTCCTAAGGTGAGCGGATTAGTAGAATTAGATGGAGCAAAATGATATGGCTGGTCATAGTAAATGGGCAAACATTAAACATCGAAAAGCGAGGCAAGATGCTGTAAAAGGCAAGGCTTGGTCGAAGTGCAGCCGAGCAATTATGGTTGCAGTGAAGAATGGTGGGCCAGATCCTGACGTGAACCTCACACTTCGTTATGCAATAGTTGATGCTAAAGCAGTCAATATGGCAAAGGACACCATTGAGAAAGCGATTAAGAAAGCAAGTGGGGAAGGTGACGAGGGAGTTCGGTACGAAGAAGTTCGCTATGAGGGATATGGACTAAACGGCATTGCGATTATCGTAGATGTTTTGACTGATAATGTTCAGAGAACGGCACCTGAAATGCGCAAGTTGTTTGAAAAAGGAAACGGGAACCTTGCAAAACCGGGTTCAGTGTCTTTTGGTTTTACAAGTACTGGCGTTATTCTTATTGAAGACAACGAAACCACCGAGGATCAACTTGTGGAAGTTGCCTTAGATGCTGGGGCGAGTGACATTACACAGAGCGATGGTGGATGGGAAGTGACATGTGAACCTCCTGATTTTCTTAATTTGCGCCAAGCGATTGAAAATGCAGAAATCAAAACGATGTCTGCTGAAGTAACAATGGTCCCAGCAACTACTGTCGCTTGTGACGTTGAACAAGGGGTAAAAATGATGCGCCTCATCGAAGCCTTCGAAGATCACGAAGATGTGCAAAACGTCTATTCCAATGCGGATATTCCCGAAGAGGCAATGGAAGCGGAATGAAACGCATCATACTTTTTGCGTCAATACTATTCATTGCCGGTTGTTCAACCCCGCAGCATTCTTGGCCGAAGCAACAGCGTACTACGGTTTGGACTGCAATGGTTGCTGCTGCGAAATCTCCAGATTACAATGCAGAAGATCCAAGAAAACGGTGGGTTGTTGTTGAAAACAAGGTTGATGTAAATCCCCAAATCGGAAAAATATTAGTTCGGCGAAAACTTGGTCGTTCATTGAAACTTCCACGGCAAGTGGAACAATACGACGAGCGCGACTGGTTTTTTACAATCCAATTATTACCAGAAGAAATCCCCACTGTAACGTTCGATACTGTTAGGCAAGTAATGGTTCCCGCACAAGTGCACGATGAAGCCCAACGATACTTTACTCTTATCGATGAAATTGTAGGCAATTAGTCCGTGTGGATGTGCCCGTCACACCCCCTCAACAAAATAGGAAAATTCTTCAGAGGAAAAAATCTCAGAGGAGAAAAATGTCCTGCACCGACCTGTCCCGCCGCTTGAATTTGTACAGTCCCAAAAAATATTGGGGACAGTTCCTATATCTGGTAGAAATTGAGTTTGAGCCTAATCGTTATTTACGGTTCTTTGACTTCCGCAGCCAACAGTTGGGGGACTGTCCCAATTAGCCGACTTCGGCGCGAGGGTGCGCTTGGTCGTACGATTCACGCATACGCTTCGTTGTGAGGTGCGTATAAATCTGCGTAGTCGATAGTGATTGATGACCAAGTAACTCCTGTACGCTGCGAAGGTCAGCCCCATTGTCAAGCAAGTGTGTTGCAAAACTGTGGCGCAACGTATGCGGGCTAATCGCTGGATCGAGTCCAACCTGATTAAGGTACTTACTCACTTTACGTCGAACAGATCGCGTGGAAAGTCGAGTCGTGTGCTTGTTGATAAAGAGCGGGTCTGCAGATTCATTTGGAACGCTATTTGCTTCCAACACACCAAGGTAATGTGAGATTGCTGTCATCGCGTGCGAGCCAAGGGGAACGATTCTTTCTTTTCTGCCTTTGCCTCGAATAACAATCGCTTGTCCGGTTTCGTCGATATCCCCAAAGTTAATTCCAACGAGTTCACTTACTCGAATCCCAGTTGAATACAGTGTTTCCAAAATAGCACGATCGCGTGCGCCAAGGACCGTTTTATCATTTGGAGCGGAAAGAAGTTTTTCAACTTGTTCAACATCAATTGCCTTTGGAAGCCGTTTCTTTTGACGTGGTGTACGAATCAATGTCATTGGATTTGAATCAACCGCGTTGTTTCGTTCAAGCCATTTGTAGAAACTGCGCAACGTTGCAATTTTTCTCGCCATTGTGGCGGGGGAGTAGTTCGATTCAGCAAGGTATGCGAGGAAACTTCGTAGATATTCGGTATCTGCATTGACAATGTGTTCGGAAATAGTTTCTGGAGCGACGTGTCCGGCGATTTCTTTTTCGACACTAGAGTATCGTTGCCATGCATCTGTTTCTGCAGGAATATCGAGTGTTAGGTTTTGCTCTTCGGTAATCCAAATCAAGTATTGGCGAAGGTCAACACCGTAGCAGCGACCCGTGTACGCGCTAAATGCGCGTTCTTCAATAAGATAGTCAAGGAAGGCGGTGACGATTGGGACGTTATGTTCAATATTCTTTTTCATTGTATTTCCAGTTTTATGCGGCCTTGGCAGTAATTTTTGACATTTCGTGGCAGACCATCGCAGCGTCAAACCAATCAAAATCAGTTTCGGAAGATTTTGCTATTTCGGTAATTGCTTTTACTGCAGTAATTTCTTCACCAGATTCCCATTCAAACCTCCATTGGTGATCACCCTTTACGAGGACGACGCGGTGTGGGGCTTGTTTTTTATCTGGCATGGAGTAGTTCTCGGTCTTAGTTTGGGGCATATTTAACGAATTAGGGTGAATTGCTTTAAATATCGGTCTTTGGCATGAAGATGGGTGGTTTCGATCCATAGGTACATTGGTGTGGTCAAAAACCACGTTCATAAAGTTCGCTCAACTCGCATCCATTGAGTCGTCGCCTTCGATTGCAATTTGGACTTCGGGTTCCACCCAAAGCCATATCCGGTTAGCACTCTTATCGGACGAGTTCGTGGCATTGCTTGAACTTGCAATATGCAGGAAGAGAATGCGCACCTTCAAGTCTTTCTTTCAATAATTACACCCGATAACAAGAAATTTCAATGCGGGCAGCCCCTCGCAAAAGGGCGTGGATACGTGTAGAATGAGCGATTCACGATCGCGTAGCTCAGTTGGTAGAGCACCTGACTTTTAATCAGGCGGTCTTGGGTTCGAGCCCCAACGCGATCATTCATGGACGGAGAATTGATGCTTGTTATTCACGCCAACTGGAAGGCCGGTCAACTTCACGTGTGGGCTGAATCGTTGGATGCGTTTAGCGCATTGCCAGACACTTTTTTGAACAATGGGGTGACTGGTGAGCGCACTGAAAATGTTGCAGCTGCATCGGAGCAGACGACCGAGCATGCATACGCAGTTTCATCAAATACACTTTCGCAAATATTCCAAGACGCTGGAATTGATCTTGGGCGTAGTGAAGAATCAACCTTGACGCTGAAATTGCCACACGACTTACTAGGTCCGTGGCCAAGCGATCGGTTGGTGAGCATTATGGGTGACCATGAACAAGCAAGCGAACCATTGCTTGGTGAATTTTCAGTACCCACAGTTGCAATCCACCCCTCCGATGCAACAAAACTTTTGAACGTTTTGTCTCATCACGCGTGTGATGAAAAATTTGAAGTGGGTCATTCGATACACTTTTGGTCAAGTGCCGCGCAATTAGCAGTGGACCTTCTCGTTGATCAACGTTTTATTCCGACGCTCTTGCAAGTCGATCGAAAACATTTATCCGCAAAGTGGACACCTTGGCTACACGACGAAGAAGTGGTGGAGCGATTCAGTTTGTTGCTTCGCGCAATGCCACCGATTGCAAGGTCAACGGCAAACGACGGTCGAATACTTCTTGAATCAGCGTTAGAGGATATGGCCAACGGTTTGATTCGTGACACGCTAATCCGAGAAGATTTCGTAGATGCTGTTGATGACTGGGATCCATCCGAAGATGCCAACGTCGCATGGTTATCTGCGTTACTGCACGAACAAAATGCTGTTGTAGGCTGCCCAGATCGCCTATTAAGCGTCTTTACAGATGCAAGGCGTTGGCTTGGTCGTCTTTGCGACGTAGGTGAAGATCTTTCATGGCGACTATTGTTAGAACTGCACGAACCAGATACAGCGACTGGTAGTTGGAAGTTGACGTACGCTTTGCAATCTGCAGAAGATGCGTCGCGTGAAGTATCGGCTGTCGAAGTTTGGGGTGAGTCTGGCAGCGAAGGCGGAAGCGATGATCGGCTTCCAGAATTATTCCTAAGCGAACTTGACCGCGCTGCAGTGCTGTATCCAAAACTCGAAGTGTCGCTTGAAGAATCAACTCCGTGCGAAATTGAGTTAACAACAGTCGAAGCACACCGCTTTTTGGTGGAATATCTTCCACTGCTCGAAGAGTCTGGCTTTAGAACATCCGTTCCGCTTTGGTGGGGAAGCGAACAAAATACGTTAAGCGCAAATCTTCACATCGACTCACCGTCACTTGAAGTCGCACTCGCAGAACGCGCTGAGGGTTCATTTGGTTCGACATCGGTGCTTGGTCTTAACGCAATAGTCGATTGTAAGTGGCAAGTTGCAGTGGGTGGTCACTTGCTAACACAAGAAGAGTTTGAAGAACTTCTCAAACAAAAACAACCCCTCGTCCAAGTGCAAGGCAAGTGGGTGCATCTACAAAAAGGTGCAATCGAAGAAGCGAAGCGTTTGTTTTCCGATGGCATGCAGACAGAAATGCAATTGCTTGAAGCGTTTAGGATGGCGCAGGGTGATGGTGAGGCCTTGCATACGCTTTCAATCGGCGGACTGACCGCAACGGGTTGGGTGCATGAATTGCTCGAATCGACAACAGACAGCGAATCCCTGCCTGAAATCCAACAGCCACTAAAATTTGAAGGCCAACTTCGACCGTACCAATTCACGGGGTTACGCTGGATGGCGTTCCTTTCCAAGTTTGGCATTGGAACTTGTCTTGCCGATGACATGGGTCTTGGCAAAACGATTCAACTAATTGCGTTGTTGCAACACGAAAGAATTGACCAAGACATGGGTGTTGGTCCGACGCTTCTTGTTGTACCAACTTCCGTTATAGGAAACTGGGAGCGGGAACTCGATAAGTTCTCTCCCGAATTAAAAATACACGTGCACCACGGCATTGATCGACCACTCGGTGATGAGTTTGCTGACATCGTTGCTGATACAGATGTCATTATTACAACGTACGGCCTTGTACATCGCGACAGTGACACGCTGAATTTAATATCTTGGTACCGCGTCGCACTTGACGAAGCGCAGTACATAAAAAACCCACCTACAAAGCAAGCGCAATCAATTCGTGCATTAAAAGCATGGCACCGCGTTGCGCTGACAGGCACGCCAGTTGAAAATCGACTGGTTGAACTTTGGTCGATTATGGAATTTTTAAATCCGGGATATCTTGGACCACAAGCAACGTTTAAAAGAACGATTGCCCGCCCAATTGAACAACGCCGTGATCCCAAACGCGCGGAACAACTCCGCCGCATGATTCAACCATTTGTGCTGCGTCGTCTTAAGACTGATGCAACGGTTATTGATGACCTTCCTGACTGCGTCCAGACTAAAGAGTATGCTAACTTGACCGCAGAACAAGCAGGTATTTATGAACAAGTCGTTAATAAAATGGTGAGCGAAGTCGAACGTTCCGAAGGCATTCAACGGCGCGGTCTTGTTTTGTCCACGCTTGTGAAACTCAAACAAGTATGCAATCATCCCGGACACTATGCACAAGCGGGACATCGCGACGGCGTGACTTTGCAAGAGTTATCCGCTCCGGGCTTGCAATCTGCACGTTCAGGAAAGTCCTCACGGTTGATGTCGCTCCTTGAAGAAGTCATTGCAACCGGTGAGAAAGCATTGGTCTTTACCCAGTTCCGCGAGATGGGACGTTTGTTATCTGCAATGATTCAGCATGACTTAGAGGTTGACACGTTGTTCTTGCACGGCGGCACACCTCCCAAAAGGCGACAACAATTTATTGATCGCTTCCAAGACGACGATGGAAATGTTCCGGTCTTTATTTTGTCATTAAAAGCTGGCGGCGTTGGGCTTAACCTGACGGCGGCAAATCATGTGTTCCACTATGACCGTTGGTGGAATCCTGCGATTGAAAATCAAGCAACCGACCGTGCATTTAGAATTGGACAAACAAAAACAGTACACGTGCACAAATTTGTATGTACGGGAACTTTGGAAGAACGCATAGACCAGATGATTGAACAGAAAATGGAACTTGCAGAGAACATAGTTGGCTCTGGTGAGAAATGGTTGTCTGAACTGTCCGCCGGTCAACTTCGTGACATGCTCGTCTTGCGCGAGTCAGCACTGGAGCAAGAGTAATGAGTAGACCAACTGTCTCACGCAAGGGTAAGCCTAGCTTGAAGCTCAAAACTTCGATAGAAGATTTGCGTATTCATACACCTTCCGCATGGGTCATTGACTCTATTGATAAGAACTTTTCAATGGACCGACTTGTTGCTGGGCAAAATTACGCGATGGATGGTCAAATAAAATTTCTCAAGATGACCGAGGGAAAGATTACCTCGAAGGTGCAGTGCACTGAAGATAAACCATTTCGTTTGGAGATTGACATTCCAGTTCTCTCTTCGGATGAGTGGACGAAAGTGGCGCAGCGCATGGCTGACGAGGCGCGAATTGCTGCTCGACTTTCGGCAGGAAAAGTTCCTTCGAGTCTTGCGATGATGTTGCACGATTGTGGACTTGCTTCCTTTGCTGATGACATTATCGTTCGCTGCGGATGCAAAGCAAAAAGACCATGCAAGCACGCTGCTGCTGCGATGTTCTTAACAGCGCAACGATTTCTTGCGTTCCCGTTAACATTTTTTGCAATGAAAGGGACAGATAAGGACGACCTTCTTATTAAGTTGCGGCAAGCGCGGACACTTGAAGCAAAGGGTGAAGCGAGGGCGCATGCAAGTGTTCGCGACGATGATTTACCTGTGTTGCTTCCTCTTGAAGATTGTTTAGAAGATTTTTGGCGAGCGCCTCATTCAACAAAAGACGCAGACCGCGCGCCGATGCCAACCCACCTTCCACACACTTTGTTACGTCGATTGGGTATTTCACCAATGGACGGAAAGTTTCCTATGGCGGGGTTGCTAGAAACGATTTACGATGATATTTCGAGAGTTGCGCGCGAACAACGCAGAAATTCCTGAAAGAAAAACGTCATTAAGGGGTTCTCTATGCGATGCCAATACCACGTTTAGTTATTGGACGTAACTTTTTTATTGCTGTGACAAAAGTCGGGCATTGTTCCCGCCGATACCTTCACAGCCCTCAAAGTAGATGGGCAAGGAACAAATAGTATGAATAACAGAAACAAATCATCAGAACACGTCCGTCCAATGCTTGAAGCTATGGCTCGATCAATCGATGCGGCAAGGGCGAAGCGTACTGCACCAGAAAAAACTGCATGGTCTGGGTCGTCGGAGGGGACGACCTCGGCTAGTGCTAATTTTATGATTGGCTCGCCAATTGCTGAGAATGGAAAAGCAAAGGCGCAACCAAAGTCTCCAGCGAGTTCGTTCTTTCGAGATCGAGATACGTACCGCAAGGCGGGATAAATTCTGGGTTTTGGTTTGACCCATTCCTGACAAGAAAACGGCTCGCCAATATTCATGGCGAGCCGTTTTCTTTTAGTGACTGTCACTTTTTATCTATTTTAGACCGCGTCGCTTATCACGCAATCGTCTTGATTTACCAATTCGGTCACGCAAGAAGTACAACTTCGCTCGACGTGCATCGCCTTGCCGCACGATTTCAATTTGTGCAACACGCGGGGAGTGCAACGGGAAGATTCGTTCGACACCCTCGTTTGCAACGATGCGGCGGACGGTGATTGTTTCGTTAACACCGCGACCTTTGCGACCAATAAGTACGCCTTGGAAAATTTGGACGCGTTCCTTCTCGCCTTCGACGATGGTGTAGTGCACATTGATTGTGTCACCGACGCTAAAGTCAGGGAAGAAGTCCTCTGCGCGCAGTTGGCCTGCTGTTACTGATTCGACTGTTTGTTGTTGTCCCATGGCGGGGTTCCTTTCTTATCTACCACCCTGCAGAATCAGCAACACTGTGTGCTAATTTTGGGGGCGGGGGTGACTTGAGCAATACTCAGGGGTCAACTTCCTCATTGTCGAGCAAGTCTGGACGACGCGATTTGGTTCGCGAAACCATCTGCTCTTCTCGCCACTTATCGACCGCGCTGTGGTCGCCACTAAGTAGCACTTCTGGCACTTCCTTTTCATTCCACACACGGGGACGTGTGTAATGTGGACAGTCGAGGAGGCGTTTGCCTTCGCTGCCGCTTTGGGAAAAGGAATCTTGATCAGCAGAATCAGCATGACCAAGAACGCCTGGGA
>CAZAZD010000010.1:0-54561 GCA_964489535.1 uncultured Isosphaeraceae bacterium | reverse complement strand
CGTCGATGCTTGGGGACCTTGCCCATAATGAATGAACCCTGGGTTATTAAAGATTATAAAATTAGAGTGAGCGCAAGTAAGGTTCCCAAGAAGCACACATAGTGGACAAATAAGTTATTATTTACATACCGGAGCCATTGGGGCAAGCAAAGCACTTTAATTTTTTCCCGGTCGGTGCAACATCTTTCCCCTTTACATGTTTGGAGTTGCCCCATTACTACATTCAACGTTCGAAGTTGTAACTCGCTATACGTGGTGCCATGTTTACAGGTTTCTGATCTGCAACGAATGGTTAACATGGGCTTTTTATGCGAAGAAGATGAAATCAGAAAAGATGGCCACCGAACCTGGTACCCGGCTTCCACAGTTGTTGGTCTTGATTTTGATGGTCCGAGGAGAATAAAAAATGTAAGCAAAAAAGTAGACGACTGGACATTTCAATTACATAGAAGTGACGGCAGAATTGATGGACCTTTCGGTTACAACACGATTATTGACCTTGCAAGTAATGGAACCATTACCTTAGAGTGCGAACTTTTACCTCCAGCTTGCATGACTCCAATCAAACTTGAAAACTTCAGAACAATTACTGTTGGCACGCCTCTGCAACGTTTACATGTCAAATGGGACAATGACAAAACTGACGGACCGATGCGAGCGAAACTTGTTCAAGACTTAGTCAAGAGCGGTGTTGTTCCCAAGGATTGTTTAGTTCGCGGCGAAGATGAATCGGAATGGTGCGACTATGGCTCGTATGATTTCGAAAAGAAAAGAATAAACAGGAAAGTTATTGAATTTCGTGAACCAGAACCAACCCAAAAACCAGAACCACTTCCAGAGACAAACGAAGCAGAGGATTTTATTCAAGATTTACATGATAAAGATACAGTGGATGAATCAAAACCAATAATTAGTGATGAACAACTCAGGGAAGCGTTTGGGTCTGTCAATCGAATTGACAATTACAAACACCGTTCTCCTTACAAAACGATATCTATTCTTTTCATCATCCTTGCCATCTTGTACGGTGGTTTTTTGCTTACCACTTCAGTAATCAGCCGTTGGGAAGGCAATAATCCAATCAAAGACCACATCAATAATCTGGCTAATTCAACAGAGCTCCCCTCCTTGAAAGACGAGTCAAATAACACAACGCCAACTGCACTCATCACTGCCAAACCCGCGCCAAGCAAACCAGAACAAATTAACGGTTCCGAATTTGGACCATTATGGATACATGAAACGCTAGGCATTCCAATATTAGGGGCGTATGTACATCCAAATGTCATTAGTTTTAGGAGTAAAAAATATAATTGGTACCCAGAAGTTTGGATGCCTCAGATGCTCTTTGTTGATGCCAAAGCAACGAAGCAATCGGGGCTTCCTTTTGTTAACCCAACACCAGACAAGGATGTTCACACGCCAACCGAACAGCACGTACAAATTAAAGGGTATTACAAGACCGTAAAATACAGTGAAGAAACATGGTGTTGGGAGAAAGATGACCAATCACCAACCATGGTTTCTAGCGACCGAGAACTTTTTGCTGTTGGTAAATGGATGGGGCTTGACAGTTGGGGAGGCACCAATTTTACATCAAACAATCCATCTCTTCCATGGCTCATTTCAGAAACTGAACTGTTTTCCGGAAGTATCGATTTTCATACCGAGAACGGTGTAGTCAAAACCATTCGTGGCAATAATCGAGCAATTGGAATCTGCAGAGACAGCGAAGGTCGTGCTGACAAGGCAACTTGGTATGACAGCTATGGAAATGACCACGGAGATTTCTTGCGTTGGAGTTACACCAGCAATAACAAACCGATTGCTTTTGATTTTTTCAACATTCACAACAAAAAAAGTAACATGTTTCGTTTTGTACCAACCTATCACAAAGACCGACTTACTTCCATGCGAGGCGAGGGCTCAGTCGACTTAACGTATAAGCAGAGGAATCAGTTATACACCTACATAGTCGACGTCGTCTATTCATATGACATTCACAACAGGATAACCATCGCGACGATTCAAATCATCGCCAAAAAAATGAACAAATCGAGTTCGGCTGCACAAGACACATTCAAGACGATCTTAAGCGTCATGTATACATACGATACCGAGAATGCATATTGGGATTCGGCGACTCTCTCAGGAAATAGGGTGCATACAAAACCTATCACTCCTGATGGAACTGTCACTGTTTCAGAGACCGAATTAGCCCCCATTCTTTACAAACGCACCCTCGTTCACAACAAAGAGTGATATTCACGTTGTTATGCGCAGTTTATCTGCCATTTTTCATTGCTATCTCTGCTTAATTACAGCATAATGGTATTGCTTACAAGCAGAAGGAGAAAGAACCGTGAAAGTACATCAACTACTATCAGTATGTGCGAGCATTGCACTTTGCAGTATCGCTTCTAGTGAAACTGTCATTGACAACAACCTTGCTCAACAAATGGAAGCCGTCGGACCAATAGGCACGGTCTCTACGCTTGTGTATCTTGAAGACCAAGTTGACATTAAATCACTTTCTGATTCTATCTCCCAAGCCAATATGCGTTTCGCAGATCGTCACCAACTTGTTGTAGAAACATTACAAACAACTGCGCAAAGTTCGCAAGGTTCGATTCTTGATTCGCTGCAGAGCAACCGCGGAACTACAAAGGTCACACCGTTTTGGATTTCAAATGTGATTCGCGTTGATGCACAACCAGATGTGATTCTCGAACTTGCAAAGCGTAACGATGTTGGGCACATATATCTTAACTATGGAATCGAACTCGTAACACCGGTGCGCATGGGACCAGTTGAACAAACGGACAATCGCGGCGGCGCAGAACAAGGCGTTGTCGCAATTCGCGCAACCGAAGCATGGGCGATGGGATACACTGGCGAAGGTGTTCTTGTCGCAACCCTTGACACTGGTGTCGATGGTGGACACGAAGCACTTGCTTCAAGATGGGCGGGGCTCCGACCTGAATATGCAGGTCATCCCGAGTGGGCATTTCTTGATCCGTATACGTACAACCACAACTTTCCCTTTGACTCAGGCAGCCACGGTACGCATACCATGGGGACTGTTTGCGGCGGCTCTCCAGGCATAAGCATCGGCGTTGCGCCCGACGCACACTGGATTACCTCTGCAGGTATCGACCGAAGTTCCATTGGTGAAACCGTTGCTGACGCGATTGAAACATTCCAGTGGTTCCTTGACCCAGACGGTAACTCCGCTACTTCTTGGGACGTTCCACGCGTATGCTCCAACTCTTGGGGCTTAACTTCTGGGCACGGCTACCCAAATTGTGATGAAACTTTTTGGAGTTACCTCGATGCTCTTGAAGCGGCGGGCTGTGTTGTATTGTTCTCGGCTGGTAACGAGGGCTCTTCTGGTCTGCGCCGCCCCGGCGACCGTGCAACCGATGACTACCGCACCTGTGCAGTCGCAGCAATCGATCCATACAACGCAAGTTTCCCTATCGCGAGTTTTTCATCCCGCGGACCAACTAACTGTACACCTGATGAAAGTTCCGCAATTAAGCCAGACATTTCTGCTCCTGGCGTAAGTACGTACTCGAGCGTCCCTGGTGGATACTCTTCCTACGACGGTACTTCGATGGCATCGCCGCATATCAATGGCGCTGTCGCATTGATCTTCCAAGCAAACCCTGATCTTTCTGTAGAAGAAGTAAAAGAGATTTTGTACGTTACTGCGATGGACTTAGGAACAACTGGCGAAGACAACAGTTATGGTCACGGCATGATTGATTGTGTTGAAGCAATCAATATGGCAATCGAACTTTCAGATCCTTGCAATGCACCAGTTGGATTCTGTCCACAAGATATTGATGGTAACTATGCAGTTGACGTTATAGATTTACTCAAAGTCATCGACACCTACACTGTATGCGGTGACGGTTCATTTAAACCAGCCGGCGATGTTGATGGAGATTGCTGCGTCACTGTTTCTGATATTCTTTCTGTCGTTGACGCTTGGGGAGATGACTGCACCCCAGTTGGTGCATGTTGCCTTCCCGAAGGTGGTTGTTCAGAACAAACAACAGAAGCGGACTGTTTACAAGCAGATGGCGAATACAACGGTGATGACTCAAATTGTACTTTTTCCAACTGTCCAGACAACGGCGCATGTTGTTTTGATGATGGCTCCTGCACGTATGGATTGCCACAAGCATGTATCAAACTAGGCGGTGGGTTCCAAGGTAATGGAACTGATTGCAATACAACAGAATGCCCAATTGCTGGTGCTGGTGACGAGTGTACAAACGCGATGATCGCAAATAATGGCGGCAACCCATTTGAGACAAATACTGCTACACCAAGTGACAATCCACCAACAGACGATTTATGCCCTGGCACGTATCTTGATTGGGGAAATTCACCTGATGTTTGGTTCCGTTACACCGCAAATGCATCAGGATCAATCAACATCACCACATGTGACCCGACAAGTTATGACACATCATTGGCGCTTTATAGCGGTTCATGTGAAAATTTAGTAGCATGCAATGGAGATGCTGATGGTTCGTCATGTCAATCCTATCACTCTGAAATTAACTACACAGTTGAAGCGGGTTCAACGTATTACATTCGAATTGGCGGTTGGCAAGAAGCAACAGGTACAGGAACGCTCACAATTGACTAAGTGAGTTCTTATAAGGTTAGTACTTTGTGTTCATGATTGATTTCACCACTTGCTTTCGCATGCTCACTGGAAACTGGGGGATCGGGGGCTCTGCTAAGACCTTTTTCAAAATAACACGAAACAATTCCTCAGAGGAATTATTTCGCTGCCTTTCCGCTTTCAAAGTGACAGTCACTTTATAACCGCCTGACGCCACAAGGGTTACAACGCTCTATAAGGCACAGTCGCATATCTCGTGCACAAAAAACCCAGTCCAAACAATTCCTCGGAGGAATTGTTTCGCTGCCTTTCTGCTTTCAAAATGACAGTCACATAAAAAATGTGGTTAAACGAGCATAGCAGCGATAATCATTCCACCAAAACCTACGAGCAAAAGGAAGGGAGCCACCGCGGTCTCCCTTTCTTTATGTGCTTCAACAAGCAATTCTTCTGTAACTAGGTAGAGCAATGCAACAGCGCCAAACGCCATCGCGGCCACTTGCCATGTCGGCGAAAGGGTTCCAAGAATCCAATAACCCAACACGCCACCTCCAAACAAAAGAATTGACATGCAACTGAGTATGAAGAATACAGGAACTTTTTGAAGATCTTTGCCTGCAAATGAAACACTAAACGTAAACCCGAGGAACAAGACTTCAAACGCAATTGCAATCGAAAGAAGTACACCGCTCTCTTTAGAGATACTAAATGCAACACCCATCAAAAACCCATCGATGATTAAATCAACAGAACCAGATACAGCAAGCCCAATCCAACTTCCCTTGCCGGGCTCTGATTCTCTTTTCGTATCAAGAAAACGAATACCGAAAATCAAGAGCATTCCCAATATGTAACCAATACCCATCGCACCGATGTGCCCTCCGTCTAATAGTTCCGGAACAACTTCCGTGGCGACCGATGCAAAAATAACACCAGCAGCAAGGTGCTGCAGCGCGGAGCGCACTTTTGGGCCAGGAATTATCCAGTTTGCCAGAGTGCTTGCAATGACGAGGACAACAGAAGGCGCAAGCAGATATAAAAAAGAACCAGATAAGACCATCCAAGAAGTATATACAAAGGCGTCTGTGCCCACTGGCAATACCCCTTTTACCAAACGTACCTTATTCCTACTTTTACTAGGTAAAAGTAAAATATTCAATTGCATCAGAATAAAAATTATGTACTATTGAGACGGGCTGAAAAGGAAAAACGCATCACGTAGAAGGAGAAAGAAATGAATTTTAAAACTGCATATTATATTGTTTCGGGACTTATCTTAAGCAGTTCAGCATTCGCTAGATTAGAAGGGCAAACGTTCACCTTGCCTCAGAAGCAAGTGATACCCCTCTTCTTCCTGGCGGGCTCGTAGAAGATTTTGGGAACTTTGTCGTGGGCAACGGTAACGAGTGGAGTAAAACATACTCGGTGTATGATTACCAAACACTAGGCGCTCCGGTTATTGGAGAATACACATACACATTAGATATTGGCGATGATTACATCGACATGACGACTTCGTGGACGATCTATCCTGTTGCTGGGCATCAAAACCCATTCCTAAGTTATTTCAGTTTATTGCCGGGCAATTTTTATGGATTCCATAATAACTTTGCAAACCCCACAAACATTTCAGCAAATCAACAATTACAAATCTCCTCCAATAATGCCCCCCTTGGGCATATGGGAGATTTAAACCTGTTTGTAAAGATTGACCAAAACCTTGAAGCATGGGTAGACTCTCAATACGTTGACCCACAAGCACCCTCTCGTGTTACGGCGGGAGAAACTTCCCTAAACATTAACCTGCAGGGTGTTTCTTGGGGGTGGTTCCAATGCACTGAAGGTGTCGTGTACGTTGAAACCGCTCGAATCGATGTAGACTTTGACTGCAATGCTGACACCACAGGTGATGGCGTTGTCAACGTCGCTGACATCCTGCAACTTATTGGTGCATGGGGACCATGCGCTGGTTGTGCTGAAGATCTTAGTGTTGATGGCAATGTCGATGTTGCGGACTTACTTGAACTAATTGCAAACTGGGGAAACTGTCCGTAACATTACTTGTTTTTACGTGCTATTTGTTTTCGTTTTGTTTCGCTGAGTTCTTTCTTGCGAACACGAATATTGTCTGGTGTAATCTCGACAAACTCATCATCTTGAATGTACTCAAGCGCGGACTCTAGTGTTATATCGCGCGACGCCTTGAGAACTGTCGTCGCTTCTTTATTTGCTTCACGAACATTGGAGAATGCTTTGCCTTTAACAATATTCACTTCAAGATCGTTGTCTCGGGAGTTCTCGCCAACAATCTGACCACCGTAAATCACTTCTTGTGGTTCAACAAACAGCACCCCACGCTGAGAAATGTTCAACATTGCATACGTTGTTGCCTGTCCGGGTGCAGTTGCAATCAAGACACCATTTGGACGACGATACATCGTTGTTCGAGTTGGTGCATATTTCTGAAAACAGTGATACATCACGGCTTCACCTGCAGTCGCTGTAAGCATGTGGCTTCGCAGTCCAATCAAACCACGCGCTGGTATTTCACATTCGATGTGCATTCGATCGCCACGTTGTTCAAGCGATTGCACTTCACCGCCACGAATACCTAGCAATTCCATTGCTGCGCCAACATGTGCATCGTCGACGTCAATGGTGAGCATTTCAATCGGCTCACACTTTACACCATCGATTTCTTTTTCGATAACTTGCGGCCGGCCGACTGTAAGTTCGTACCCTTCTCGGCGCATATTTTCTAAAAGAATGCCAAGGTGCAACAATCCGCGACCTGAAACCTTGAATTCTTCTGCGGAATCCCCTGCTTCCACACGAAGCGCCAAGTTACTGCGCAATTCGCGTTGTAAACGATCCGAAATCTGCCTTGAAGTCACAAACTTGCCCGAAGTTCCAGCGTTGGGCGAATCGTTCACCCGAAACAGCATGTGCAACGTTGGTTCATCAACAGCAATGCGAGCAATTGGATTTGGCTGCTCTGGACACGCAATCGTATCGCCAATTTCAAAATCACCAATACCCTCAACGGCACACAAATCGCCGACTGAAATGAGTTCCGCAGGAGATCTGCCTAAATCTTTAAATCTATAAATTTTCTGAGCGCGTGCTTGGCGATGTTCATGTTCGTGACAGAGAGTCACTGCTTGGCCTGCCGAAAGTGCGCCCGCCATAATTCGACCGATTGCAATTCGTCCAGCGTATGGAGAATAATCCACGCTCGCAATGAGCATTTGAAGGGGAACATCTGCGTACCCAACAGGCGACGGCAAGTCCGACATGATTGCATCTAGCAATGGCTGCATATCACCCTCGTGCACGCCTTCTTCAACCGATGACCACCCATCTCGCCCTGAAGCGTAAATCACTTGAAAATCCAATCGCTCATCATTCGCGCCAAGGGCAACAAGCAAGTCAAACACTTCATTCACCACTTCATCTACACGCGCGTTTGGGCGGTCGCATTTATTCACAACAACGATAATTGGATGGTCGAGTTCGAGTGCCTTGCTAAGCACAAATCGCGTTTGAGGCATCGGTCCTTCAAATGCATCAACAAGAAGCAACACACCATCTGCCATTTTAAGAACACGTTCCACTTCGCCGCCAAAATCGGCGTGACCGGGCGTATCAATGATATTAATACGGCAAGTTTTATCTGCATGCTCGCCCGAATGTGGGCGATAGGTCACAGCGCAGTTTTTTGACGTAATCGTAATCCCCCGTTCCTTCTCAAGCGGATCGGAATCGAGCACACAGTCTGATACATCTCTGTTTAATTCCATAGCGCCACAAAATGCAAGCATAGAATCTACCAGCGTCGTTTTGCCGTGGTCAACGTGCGCAACGATGGCGACATTTCGTAAATTAGGGTCTGCGGTATGGAGCATGAGAAGTCTCCTCACAAAGTGAGGTGAACAACGTATTCTACCTTAAACTCGGCGCTAATTGGGTATTATGATTCATATGTCAAACCACTCCATCCTACTCACAGAAAACATGCAAATGTGGATGCGTTCACACGCATGCAGACCCTCAAATGTTCTGCGCTCACTCTGCGAAGAAACCCTACAACTTGAAGATGGCGAAATGTTGACATCACCAGAACAACTGCAGTTTCTTGCGTTTCTTGCACGATCTATAGGTGCAACTCATGCGATTGATATTGGCGTGTACACCGGAGCAAGTGCGCTCGCCATCGCAGAAACTCTTTCCGACGATGGCACATTGGTCGCTTGTGATCTCACGAACAAGCATCTTCAAATAGCAATGCAAGTTTGGAAAAACGCTGGAGTAGATGACATTATAGATGCACGAATAGCACCAGCATTAGACACACTGCAGTCACTTCTTGACGAAGGCAAAGCAAACACATTTGACTTTATGTACATCGATGCAGACAAAACAAACAGCAAAAACTATTACGAGTTTGGATTACAACTGCTTAGTCGTGGTGGCATCATCGCCATAGATAATATGTTCTACGGTGGGCAAGTTGCAGATGACTCCTTCAATGATGCCAACACCACCGCTACCCGCGAACTCGCAACATTCTTACTCGCAGATGACAGAATTGATTATTCACTTGTTCCTATAGGCGATGGACTCGCTCTAGGAAGAATACGATAGCCCCATTCCACCCAATTTGACACAAAGAAGATAGTTACTGCATATTTCACAACTTTTCATTGCATTCGATTCTGGTTCAGCATACTATCGGCACGATGGCAACTTCTATAAAGGGAATACAAATGAAAATCCAATTCGCAACTCTCTATATTTGTTTGGTCGTACTTGCAGGTTTCTCGTATGCAGATCAAACAACTCTTCAAAACTCTCCACTTACACAAGAGGTCTCGCCCTACAGGGTTGAAAGCGGAGTCGTCAAAAACTTAACCAAGAAAACTAAAACGATTTTCAGGCACCTTGTTGTTGCCGATGGTGCCGATTCCTTACAAATCAAGTTCGGACGAACAAAGTTACCTAGTGGAACAATGTTGCGAATGACCTCTCTCCTTGATGGCGCGGTCCAACACCACATAGCCGAAACATTTGAACAATGGCAACATAGAAGCGCATGGTTTAACGGATCGATGGTCATCGTCGAACTTGTTGCCGAGCCAAATACACCAAAAGCGCATGTCTCGATAAACTCCATTACCGTTTTGCATAATGCTAATGAAGATAGAACTATTTGCGGTTCGACAGATGACCGAATACTGAGTTACAGCGATCGATGTGGCAGAGCGATTCCAATTGGCTGCACGGCTTGGATTATCGACGATGCAAACCACACCTTTCTTACTGCTGGGCATTGTTCTGAAAGCGGCGTAAATGACATTCAAACAGTTGAGTTCAATGTACCACTGAGTAATTCAAGCGGCAGCATTCAACACCCCGGCCCAGAAGATCAGTACGCTTCTGATTCTGTTTCATTTCAATCCGACTATTCTGGCATTGGCGATGACTGGGGATATTTCGGTTGTTTCCCAAATACTGAAACTGGTCTTACTCCATTCCAAGCACAAGGCGATTATTACGTTCTCTCTGACGTTGCACCTCCTGTAAGTGGACAACAAATTACAATTACAGGGTATGGAACTGTTGCATCTCCGGTTACTCCAACATGGAATCAAGTGCAAAAAACACATACTGGACCGTACGCACAACAAAGTGGAACATCGATTGCATACCAAACCGACACGAGCGGAGGCAATAGTGGCTCACCAGTTCTCAATGAAGATACCGGCGAAGCTATAGGCATTCATACAAACGGCGGCTGCGATTCTAGCGGCGGCGAGAACTGGGGCTGTGGCATTCACAACAGTGGATTGCAGAACGCACTTGCAAACCCTCAAGGTGTTTGCATTCCAAATATTATTATCTACGAATTCCCAGCTGGAATTCCAACAGTAACGCTGCCAAACACGCCATTTGATTTTCAATTCTCAGTAATCGCAGGAGATGAAAATCCTGAAAGTATCCATGTTGGACTGACACTAAACGGAAATGCGAACAACCTCACTGCTAACCCATTGGGAAACGATTTGTACAGCGTCACCTTCCCTGGATTTTCTTGTGATGATTCTGTATCTTTCTATATTAGTACCCTAAGTGACGCTGGCACTGTCGTAAACTACCCATCTGATGCACCTGCTTCGCAAATAAACATTCTTGTCGGTACCTTATCTGAAGAAATAATACTCGAAGAAGGATTCAGTGACGGCATTCCTACTACATGGAGTGCGACTGGTCTTTGGAATGCCACAACTTCGTGTAGTCCAAGCGGATCATGCGGCAGTGGACTCGCAGCGTATTTCGGCACTGCTTCTTGCACCTACGATAACGGCAGCCAAGTTACTGGCATACTCACTTCTCCAGCAATTTCGATTGTCGGCATGAGCGGTGACATTACACTGACCTACTGTTCTGCATTAATAACTGAAAACTTAAGCGGTTATGACACTGCAGAAGTCCGTGTGAACGGTGTACTCGTCGACGAAGTGACGGAGTCAAGTTCTTGGGAAGAGCGAACAGTTGAGATCAACAATGTCACAGGCGACACTGTAACTATCGAATGGCACTTTGACTCTGGAGACAGTTTATACAACGATTACAGAGGATGGCATGTCGACGGAATTCAAATAAGTTCTATGACTGCAGACTGCGACAGCGATGCTTGTGTTGCAGACACAAACGGGGATGGTTCTGTCAACGTCGCTGATCTCATGGCGGTCATTGATGAATGGGGCACTCCTGGAAACACTGCGGATGTCAATAACGACGGCATCGTTGATGTGAACGACCTACTATTCATCTCAGGAAATTGGGGCGCTTGCCCTTAAGAGAATGATCCCCAAGCATCGACAACTGCGAGCAAATCGCCAACATTTACAACACCATCGCTGTTCACATCTCCTGATCCAGATGTATTGCCCCACTGATCGACAACATCAAGAAGGTACGACACATTTACATCGCTATCGCCGTTTGTATTACCCTCGCAATTATTAAATCCACAATTGTCATCTGAGCAAATAGTCAGCGGACCAAGCCAAAATCCACCCCCTGCAATGCAAAAAGATTCGTATAATTGAATACATGCTTGAGATGCTTCTATGCAACAAGCACCAAGTTCGTTTTGCAAACATCCATCTGCACAATAAGTCCCAACACCTTGCCAAGCTCCCCCGCCATTTAGGCATTGTTGAAACAGAAAACAATCGATAGATATAGCCCATTCATATTTCACACTAAACCTATATCAATGTGCAAAGAGAGGGTACAATGACAAAATGGGTATTCGACTCTCTTTAATCTTGCTTCTTACAGCCGTTGTGGGATGTTCGAGCATCGAACGCGCACACAAAAAGCCAAGACCAGTCCGTTCAAAAATCTCGTTTAATGGGGAGGTTCCGAGCATGCTTCGTGGCACCATAAAACAACACGTTGCTTTAATGGGATACGCCGACACGTACAGCGAGCAGTACGAACCTGTTATTGCCGCGGGGTATGGGCTAGTCGTAGGACTTAACGGAACAGGGTCAAGTGAAATACCACCGCAAGTTCGGGCACACATGGTTGCAGATTTAGCGAAACGCGGAATCGGAGAGTCCACCCGTGGATGGGGAGATGTTTCACCAAACGATTTGTTAAACTCAGATGAAACTGCGGTTGTTATCGTGGAAGCTGCAATCCCACAGGCGGCATCTGGAAGAAAACCGTCACGTTCCAACATGCGAGAAGATCACCCCTCTCTCAGGGGAACAGTTTTTGATGTTCACCTCTACGCAGAACCGAGTAGCGGAACAACGAGTTTAGAGGGTGGTCAATTACTGCCGACAATTCTTAGACCGGGCGAACTAACCACCGGAAGATCTCAAGCAAGAGAGATCGCTGCGGCATCTGGTCCAGTATTTATCAATCCATTCGCAGAACCAAACGCAATTAATTCTGATTCTGTCCACCGAACATCTGGGCGAATTCTTAAAGGCGGTGAGGTACTGCACAATATGCCTATGCGTCTTGTTCTTTTTGAACCAAGCCATGCACGAGCAACTTTAATCCAAAATGCTATTAACCGTATTTTCCCTGAAGAACAAGGTCAAGATGGCCCAACGGCACACGGAATAAGTAGCGAGATGATTGAGATACGTATTCCACCATCATGGAAGGATGATGTGCCAACTTTTATGGAATTGATGACTCATATCACTATGCGCTCGCAAAATCCTGAAGGAATCGCCATGTCAGTCAAGCGGTTGCTCATTGCAGACCCAAGCCCTAGAAACGCTGACGCGGCTACTTGGAGGTGGAGAGCAATTGGTTCTCGAGCACTCAGCGTAATCCAGCCACTTTACGAACACCCAGACATGCTTCCGCGAATTGCTGCACTTCGCGCAGGAGGTGGTCTTCAAGACCCACTTGTTGTTCCTTTTTTACTTGAAGAGGCAACTTCAAACAACGCGCTTGGTGGTCGGCTCGATGCAATCGAACTCCTTGAAGCGATGCCAATGGATTATCGTATTGAGCAAGGGCTTAGACCTCTTTTGGATAATAGAGATTTAGAGATTCGACTACGGACTGCAGAAGCCCTCGTTGAACGTAACGATACATCCATTCGAAAACATTCCATTCCAGATAAGTTTGATTTAATCCACGTACCTTCTGAATACAACATGATATACGTCACGCAGACTGGTTTCCCTCAAATCATTCTTTCTGGCGATATAGAAATTTCGCGCCCGTTAACCGTTCAAACTTGGAATAATAATCTACTCATTAAAAACTCCAATGACAATTCCGACAATCTCATTGTGCGATATCAAGACATTGACAAGGGAACCACTCTTGTCGAACACATCACGCCAGAACTCAAAACATTTACTATGTTCCTTGCACATGAATCTACACCTGAAGAACCTGCTCCTGGGCTTGATTTGAGTTACAGCAGAACGATTGGCGCACTGCACGCTCTCTGGCGACAAGAATATATTGAAGCTGATTTCAAGGTCGAGCAAGACCGACTCCTAGCAGCAATCAAACGACTCACGTCGGAGTCATCCTTCGTACCAAGACCCGATTTCACTCTTGAAACTCCAGATGCAGAGCCACCAAAATTCATTGAACAACCCAAAAAGTCTGCGAATGAGGAACTTCCACTCTCTTAATGTTCTTTTTTCGCTCTTCATGACCAATTATCTACGTTTCTGACTTGGGTAATTGATTTTTTCTCGTTATTATGACCGATGTAAACCCTTAAGTATGGGTTCTCAACAGGGCTCAAGCCCACTTCAGAGGGGTGGCTTCAGGATGAAGCCATGGCACTAGACAGGAGGTCTTCTTTTTTATGCGGCTATCTAAAATAACAATCGCTGGATTCAAATCATTTGCCGATTCAACTGTGTTTGAATTTAACGAATCGATTATTGGCATCGTAGGTCCCAACGGTTGTGGCAAATCAAATGTTGTTGACGCGATTAAGTGGGTGTTAGGCGAGCGGTCTGCAAAAAGTTTACGTGGAGAAGCCATGCTCGACGTCATTTTTGCTGGCTCTGCAGTGCGCAAGCCCCTTGGGGCTGCAACTGTCACATTAACGTTTGATAACCCCATCACAAATACACATGCAAAAGACCCCGCAGACCGTCGCTTCCTTTCTATTGACACGGATGAAGTCGGCGTAACACGACGACTGTACCGAGATGGACGAAGTGAATACCTCATCAATGGAAACAAAGTTCGACTCAAAGATATTCGCGAGCTCTTTCTTGATACAGGCATTGGAACAAATGCTTACTCGATTATCGAACAAGGCCGTGTTGCTGCAATGTTGCAAGCAAACCCTGCAGAACGACGCGGCATTCTTGAAGAAGCCGCTGGCGTTGCACGATTCAAAAGTCGCCGCAAAGAAGCCGAGAGAAAACTTGAACGCACCGAGGTCAATCTTGTTCGCGTTCGCGAACAACTTGCTGCAACCGAACGGCGTTTACGAACCGTCCGAGGACAAGCAGAGAAAGCTAGAAAATTCACTGATCTTGATAGTCGCCTTCACACTATTCGAACTGACATTGTCCTCGATCAATTTCACGAACTTCATACGCAATTGCATGGATTGACAAGTCAACTCACTACACTTGAACAAGAACGACAACAAGTTGCAGCACAGGTTATAGAACAAGAAGACATGAAACGTCAAGCAGAAGTCGACAGGCACAACTTGCAATCGAATCATCAAGTACTCATACAAAAATCAACTAAACATGAATCAACAATTCGCCACTCCCAACAACGAATTGAGATGATGGATCGCTCAATCCAAGAGTCAAAACATCAAGTTGACGATGAACGCGCACGACTACTTGACATAAAAAGTCGCGAAGAATCGCTTTCAGGACAACGAGAAGCAGCTTCTGAGCAAATCGCCGCATCCTCCGAACGGCTTGCAGATATCGACCGCAACGTTGACCGCATATCAAGCGAACATGCAGAGTTCCAACAAAAAGTGGTGGATTTGCAAGATCTTCTCTCTAACATTCAAGACGAACTTGAAGAACAAACCAGCAAACAATCCCAACTTCATGCCATCGCCCAATCTGCAAAAGAACGTCTTAATAGCCAAATCGAACAACAAGAACGTTCCACTAATAACAAACTTGAAGCACAAACAGAACTTGATGCACTCCAAGTAAATCGGCAAGAAACAACAACCCTTTTAGATGAAGCAAAACGAACTGTCCAGCAACACGAAGCTGTTTTGCAAACACACGACAACGCTGCACACTCTCTGGGCGAACTTGCTGAAGAACTCGCAAACGATTTAGAAACAATGCGGCACCAACGTGCTGCATCTGGGTCTCGCCTACACCTTCTTGAAGAAATGCAACATGCTAGAGAGGGCTTAACAGATGCGGTCAAACATGTACTCGACCATCCTGAAAAGTTCCCACAAGTAAAGGGAATGCTCGGAGACGCTATCGATGCAAGCCACGCAGATGCTCACCTAGTAGAAATTGCACTTGGACAGAACGTTCAACTTCTTCTCATTGAGACAGATGACGCAGTTTCAAAAGTCGAAGAATCACTTACTGATGTCAATGGTCGCGTTGGTTTATTGCCAATGAATGCAACCAATGACAACGCATGCCTTGCCCACAACCCCGCAACCCCACTACTCTCGCTCATTCAAGTTACTGACCATGCAAAAAATGCGGCGGCAAAAGTACTCGGAAGAACTTCCGTTGTTTCCAATATGCAAACTGCAATTAGTTTACGATCTCAAATGCCAAATTGGAGATTTGTTACTAAAACAGCAGAACTTCTTGAAGCGGATGGTCGCGTGTTTGTTGGAAAAACAACCACGGGTGACCAAAAGGGCTGGCTCACAAGAAGAATCGAGATAAGTGCATTAACTATTGAATGCACTGTCCTTGATCAACAAATCGATCAGAGGCAGGGGCAACTCGGCGACTTGCTCGATGAAAGCGAACAGGCAAAACAGCAACAACGAGATTCTGCTTCAAGAGTTCGCTCAGCAAGAAGTTCCGTTGTCGAACATGAATACCATCTTCAACAGATTGATGACGACATGCGTCGTTGCAACAGACAAATCCATCTTCTCTCAGAAGAGAACGAGGATCTTCAAACTCGAATCACAGAGAGCAAAAGACAATTCGGATCTGCTGATCAAAAAGCCGACGAACTCTCCTCCTTTATTGAACAACTCACTGCAGACCGTACAAAAGAACGCGAGAATCTAGACAGATGCCTTGAACATTCCAAGTCAACTTCAGAACAACTCACTGCAGCGCGTGTTGACCTTGGACAAGTCGGAGAAAGACACGAAGCAGACCGCCGAGAACTTCGACATATTGACGCCGCGATTGAAGACTCCGAAAGACAACGATCGCTTTTACAAGACCAAATTGCTAGACGACTTGGACAACTTGAACAATTTGAGGCATCAAAACAAGATAGCCAAACTGAAATCGAACGGTGCAGAGTATCTGCACAGAAATGCCGAGAAGAACTTGACGTATACAATGAAACCATCGAAGCCGCGGATAAAAAAGTTGAGCAGGCAGCGATAACACTTCAAGCCACTCGCGAACAAGGGGAACGGGTCGTACGCAATTTCCACGCACTTGAGTTAAGTAGGCGAGAAGCCGAAGTCAAACGAGAAAATCTTGAAGATCGCACTCTTGAAGAGTTAGAGCTTGATGTGAGCAAAGCGTACAACGCATGGCGTGATGAAGCAGCCTCTCATGCACGTCCTTCAGACAACCGAGAAGAAATGGAAGCAGAAGGTGAATTCCTCCGCACCGAAATCAAGAAACTCGGAAACGTCAATCTTGACGCCATTGAAGAAGAAGTCAATCTAGAAGAACGCAATATAGACCTTGCCCAACAAGTCATAGATATTGATGCTTCGGTCGAATCGCTCTCTGTTCTGATCGATGAACTTGAAGAGCAAAGCAAGTCGAAGTTTGAGGAAACATTCAATATGATTCGCGAACACTTTGCTGGACCGCAAGGGATGTTCCGAAAGTTGTTTGGTGGAGGAAGCGCCGATATTATGATGTTGCCAGACGAGGACGGCAACGTTGATCTTCTTGAAGCAGGTATCGAGATTAAAGCAAAACCTCCTGGTAAACAGCCGCGAGTCATCTCACAGTTAAGCGGTGGCGAACAGGCAATGACCGCTGTTGCCCTCCTACTCAGTATCTTTAAAGCAAAACCATCACCATTCTGCATACTTGACGAAGTTGATGCGGCGCTTGACGAATCGAACACACACCGCTTTGCAAGTTCACTGCACCACTTCCTTGTGGACAGTCACTTTATTGTTATTACTCACAAAAAACGAACAATGATGGAATGCGACAAATTGTATGGCGTAACAATGCAAGAACGTGGTGTCTCTAAGCATGTTGCTGTCACTATTGATGACGTTGGCAAGGAAGGCGAGATTGCAGCAACCGCATACGAACGAACAAGTGAGCTTCCTATTGTTGAGACTTGTGACAGTCCCCAAACTGTTCACGCTGAAGTCATAAAAACGTAGATTGCGAAAAGTCGTCAACAGCAACGCTGCAACCAACCCTCAATGGCATCCCAAACTGCTTGCAGCTCTGGCGAAGGCGCCCCATCAACCGGAAAGGGGTTCGGTGTATTGAACACATGATTTGCCGCTAGAACACGCACCAATGTCGGCAGTGAAACAGAATTGGCAATCTCGTCGGCTGAAGAAACTGCAACGGTGGAGTCATCCTCACCATGTACTATCAACACAGGTGATTCGTAAGTCCCAATGAGTTGGAGTAAATCATGTGATTCGGGATCATCAAGTTGCTCTTGCAAGAAGCAAACACCAATGTGCAACATTTGGTCTGTTCTTGAAGATGGCGACTCAACAAACCCCTGCTCAAGCAATACACGTTGGGTTTCTTCGGCAAGAGGGTTACACGTTGAGGGTGCTGAAAGTGATATCACACCATCAACGTTCACAGCCCCCCTGCCAACTGCAAGCAAACAAGCAACCCCGCCACGAGAATGCCCAAGCAAATAGATTGGTAACTCTTTTTCACGAAACGTATCACAAAGCACGACTAGGTCATCAATTTGAGTCTTCCATGTTGCGTCTTTAAACAGGTCAGGTCGTTCAAAAGGACCATCTCCATCAAGCATCCCAGAATGCGAAAAATTAAATCGATGTGCTCGGTATCCTTGTTGCGCAAATTGCTCTGCGAACCATGGAAACATTCCATAATCTTTGTACCCCTTGAACCCATGACCTAGAAGCACAACCCCTCTGGGGTCTCCCGATAGTTCATGTGTTGTACCGTGAATAACCTCGCCACCGCTGCCTATTATGTTCCAATTGTTGCATTCCATGGTTCCATTGTAACCACAATAAGCAAATCACTTATTTGTTTGGGATAACAAGCACGTCGCCAATCTGTAACCTATCGGGATCCACAGCAGGGTTTGCTGCAGCAATAAGATAATACTTATTGACATCATCGTAATAATCACCAGCAATAGAACTTAAGGTTTCCCCTTCAGTTACTCGGTGCTGATTAGCGCTCATTGGAACAGTTACGCTCATCGTATTTGTTGTCACTTGTGCCTTTGCCACTCTAGGGGCTGGCATTTTCAAAGTTCGTCCGGGCATAATTTTACTTGGGTCAGAAATCCCATTGAGCGTGGCAATGTCAACCCACATTCTAAAACTTCCAAGTTCACGTGATGCAATTTCACCTAGGGTTTCGCCATCTCGAACGACATAAAGTTTTGTTATTAATTCCTCAACAACTATTGGCTCTGGCTTCCATACTATAGTTTCTTCTGCAGGTTCCTCTATGACCTCAATTGCAACCGTTTCGACTACTGGCTCGGGAGATTCCGCTGGTTCGGGGGTAAGGTCAGCAGCAATTGGTGGGAATCCTAATTTTGCTAACTTGTCTGTAGGATCTCCACCAAACATAGACGGTCTTTCAGGAGCAGCAACCGGCGTTGCAAGACTCGATTGTGGCGGGGTCATGCCATAATAGACTACGAGCGAGGCGAGAAGAAGAACACAAATTGAAAGAATAGCTTTGCTTGTTCCGGACATAATAGAAGCCCTCCTTGGCATCTATATATATGTTCGGTTACAAAGCAAGTTTTTCTTGAAAACTCCTCAAAAATTAAAACTTCGGCTAAAGAAAATGAGTAACGGGGCAGGATTTCGCTATGCAAGACCAACTCCCAATATTTTTTTTGCCACGGAGGAACTGAGACACTCGGTGAGTAATCTTGTTACTCTTCTGCACTCGTCTTCTTCGGCGAGTGCCCTTTGAACACAAGAGGAGCAGCAATTGCTACGGAACTGTACGTACCAACGAAGATGCCAACCAAGAGTGCAAAGGCAAACGGTCGAATGCCGCTGCCTCCTGCCCAGTAAATGATGACGACTGCAACCAAAGTGGTTACGGATGTCAAGACCGTTCGGCTGATTGTCTTGTTAATCGATTCGTTCACAATTTCTTGGGTTGGAAGCGGGCGTTTGCCACGATTTTCCCGAATACGATCAAGAATAACAATCGTATCGTTCAATGAATACCCAATCACTGTCAAGAGTGCTGCGATGACACCAAGGTCAATTTGGAATGCCTCTATCTTTAAAGACTGGCTGAAGAATGTGATGTTGGCAACGTACCCTGCAAGTGCTAGTGCGCCGAGTGTCACGAGAACATCGTGGAGTAGAGCAACTATTGCTGCAAGGGAATATCGCAGTGAACCAAATCGGAACCAAATATACGCAAGAATACCAAGCAACGAAAGGATGACAGCAACAATTGCATTTGCCTTCATTGTATCCGCAATTTGGGAAGAGAAACTACTCACTTGTTCAAGTGATTGTGGCTGCGAAAGCGCAGTCGATACAAGATTCCATTCGTTTGAAGCAACCCGTTCATCAACAACCTCAGGATTGTTCTTGAAGTAGTTCATGTCTGGGTCGTACACAGCAACGGCAACAGCAGTGTACCCATCACCAGTGCCCCGCTTGACTCCAAATATCTCAACCTCTCGCCCGCCAGCATCACGAGCATACTCTGGCTGCTGACGCATTCGCTCAATTCGTTTTGCAATATCGTCCACTGTCGCAGCAGGTGTAATCCCCTCAACAAATACAAGAACACCACCGCGATAATCTGAAAGATCGCCGCGAGCATTTGTCCCCGTCACTTCGCCAACCGTGATCGCTGTCTGTGAAATTGGCTGCGTAAATTTTTCAAACGACGTTGTTCCCACCCCCTTAAAAACGAGAGCTGGTGGAACGTCAAGGTCCTTGCCAAACGCCTCGGTGATAGCTTCAACAACAGTTGCTGTAACAACGGCGTCATCTTTAATTCCGGGTGGATTTGAAACCTTTACTTGGAATCCATTGGAAACAACTCGACCATTAGCATCGACCTGTGCTTCACCAATAGTGAGTACCGTAGCACCTGCAAGTTCTGCGAGAATTCGATCCTCTTGTGAGTCCCCAGTTGCAGCAGAACCAATCGCATGCACACGTGATTCCACCGAGTCATCGCCTGTATGCACCAAAAGGAGGCGCTCATCTTCAACCATGCGTGTTCGCATGGTCATCGAAACACCACCTCGAAACTCTGTGTCAAGCATCGTGACACCGCGACCGAGAAGCAGGAATATTGAAAAACCACAAACGACAAAACTGCATACCCAAAATACTTTCCGAAGGTTTACCCAGTCAACTGCAGGATGCAAGAACCTCGCAATCGCAGGAACAACTGTTGGGAGCATTGGCAAATTTCGCATACCAAAGACATCCGTGTATATTTTAAATATTACTCGTGTTACAAACAACGACGTAAAGAGCGTTGCGATAATACCGATGGAAAGCGTAACCGCAAAACCCTTGACTTCAGTTGTCGCAGTTCGATACAACACAAAACATACAATCAAGTTTGTTAAGTTCGCATCGATAATTGTGGAGTACACCTTGTTGTACCCCTCGCGAATTGCTTCACGCAAATCCTTTGCACCAGCGTTGAGTTCTTCGCGAATACGTTCGTAGATAAGCACGTTCGCATCCACCGCCATACCCATTGTCAAGACAACACCCGCCAAGCCCGGAAGCGTAAACGTACCGTCAATTAATGCCATAATTCCGAAAATCAACAATCCATTCGCAAGCAAAGCAAAGCCTGCAACTAAGCCAGCGGTCATGTAATAGAAGAGCATGAAGAGCATGACTGCAATGACAGACCAACCAAGGGCACTCATGCCGCGACTCAAGTTATCAACACCAATCGATGGACCGATAATGTTGACCGCAATTGGATCATTGCTTAATCGTGCTTCAAGTGAACCCGCAGCAAGAACGCGTAACAAGTAATTAATTTCATCTTGTGAAAAACTACCTGTAATCTGTCCTTGCCGGTTAATTTGTGAATTCAAGTTTGGAGCAGTATAGACCTGCCCATCAAGCACAATAGCCATTGGCTCGTTCACGTGTGGTCCAGTCATCCGCCCCATTTTTCCCCCGCCCACACCATCCAACCGAAACGCTATCGCAGGTCGACCAAATTGGTCGGCGGTTTGATATGCGTTTGTGACGGACCACTTGTTTCCATTGCGGTGCGTCATACTTCTCGAATCATCGTTGTAAAGAAGCAGGTAAACAGAGCCAGCGTATTCTGCTGCTTCTAAAGAGCGTGATGCAAAAAATGTTTGTGGGTCAGCAAGAAGGGCAGCAAGTTGCGCGGGTGTTTCAACCCATTGTTTCAGGCTATTAATTGGAAACCATGAGGCGACTGGCGAATCGGTATTGTCTGGACCGACCTCTGCAAGTTGTGCCCGCAAATCGCCAACGTCAAGTCCCTCTGCCTTACCCTGTTGTACTGCGATTCTAAAATCCAAAACGCCTGCACCGCGAAGCATCCGGATGAGATCCTCTGAATCATCAAATCCAGTTCGTTTGTCTTGGTACTCATTAAACGAATCAACGAGGGCACCGAGTTCAACTGCAAGGTGCGGATAGCCACTTTCTAATTCTGCAAAGGCAACGTCTCTTGGCGCAACACCGCGCAATACTTCGTCTGTACTTTCATCCCGAATAACACGACCATTTTCATCACGAAGCGGCTCGCCTAGTGGAGAAAGTTGCAGCAATCGAGCAACTTCATTCCGATCAAGACTCATCTCAAGCAATTGCTCACGGGTATCTTCAAAATCAATTTCCGCATCTGCCACTTGCTGTTCAATCGCACCATTTGTTGGATCCGCTTCGAGGCTTGCATTTGCATTTTCAAGTTCGTTGTACATTCGCTGCAAATCCGATACAACTGTACCTCTTGCACCTCCCCCACCAAACGTTGCAACAGCATTTCCTTCAGCGAGCGCTTGGTCAAGTGAGCCAGCCCGTATCTGCGCTACATCAAGCAAATCGTCAAGATGGCTTTTGTAGACGCTTGCCAATTCCTTGACTTCTGCGCTTGGCAGCGGCATCACGACTTCGATTCGATCGGTGCCAAGTGGTGTCATTTGAATATCAAACACACCATCGGGGTTCACTCGTTCTTTCAAAACCTCAATGGTCTGAGAGAGAACCGCTTGCCGATCAACACCCTCGTCCATACGCACAGCGTAAATCAAACTCACGCCACCACTAAGGTCGCGACCGAGTCGAATCTTTTTATCAGGGGGCGTGATTGCAAACACGCAACCGATGAGAAGTAAAACTATTAGGATGGTCTTCCAGAGGAGATTCTGCATAACGTTAGGATCCTAGTGGGGTCAGTGAACGGGGAATAGTAAAAGTAATAAGGTTAAAGGTTAAGCGGTTGTATCGGCAGTTACTTGCTCGATGCTGTCACGGAGAACGGTGATTCTTGTATTCGAGGATTCGTCAACTTTCAATACAACTCGGTCGGGTTTAATTTCTACAATCGTTCCAAAAACGCCACCGCGTGTTAATACTTGATCGCGTTTAGAGAGCGAATCAAGCATCGATGCTCTACGTTTCTTTTGCTTGCGACCGCCAAAGAAACTAAAAACAATCATGCCTACGAGAAGCAACATGAGCATGCCGAAGAAGTTGTCACCAAAAATACCAGGCGTTGCTTGCCCCTCGCCTGCAACAGGCGCGCCATCTGCGGATGTTGTGGCGCTTCCTTGGGTACCTTCATCTCCGAATTGTGTACATGCCAATTGCACGAGCATCTCATTTGAAGTGTGATGTAAAAACATAAAAATTGTTGTCCTGTTGGGTCTTAGGTGATCGTGAGTACTGGCCACCGTTTTGGAAGCGCAGACCATAAATTATCTTCGATTGCGAGCCGTATGTCTATCATCAACGACTGGAAGTGGTGAATGTTATGGATGCTCAAAAGGGTTCCGGCGAGCATTTCTTTGCACTTAAAGAGGTGCCGAAGGTACGCTCTGCTGTTGCCAACCGCGCAAGATGCACAAGTGCAGCCCTCTTCAATGACCCCCAAATCGTCTACAAAACAGGCATTTCGTAGGTTTAATGGGCCTTTTCTGGTAAAAGCATGGGCGTTTCGCCCGTTTCTCGTTGGCAAGACACAGTCAAACATATCCATGCCGGCAGCGACTGCAGCAACTAAATCTCGTTCATATCCAACGCCCATTAAATATCGAGGTTTTTCTTCAGGAAGTAGTTTTGCCGTAAATTTTACGACTTCTGCTATTTTTTTGGGCGATTCGCCTACCGCTACGCCCCCGATTGCATATCCGGGAAGATCTATATTGCAAACCTGCTCGACACTTCGTGCGCGTAACTCAAAATCAACGCCACCTTGCACAATGCCAAAAAGTGATTGAACATCTTTTTTCTGGTGCGTTGTGTTGCACCGCTCAAGCCAGCGCGCAGTGCGATCAAGGGATTGCAACAAACGGTTTTCATGCTGCGATTCCGTCATGGAACCATCGCGTGTTGTCAGCGCGTGCCTTCGTCTTGCTAAGTTTTGCGTTTGGGGTTCCACACTTGAAGGGCAGTCATCAAACGCCATGATGATGTCTGCACCTAAATTGTTTTGTATTTCAATAGAACGCTCGGGGGTCATGCGTATATTAGAACCATCAATGATGGACTTAAACGTAACACCATCTTCATCAATCGTATTGATGTCTGCCATTGACCACGCTTGGTACCCACCGCTGTCTGTTAGAATCGGACGATTCCAGCGCATAAACTTGTGTACTCCGCCGAGTTCTGCGATGCGTTGGTCAGTTGGACGAAGCATTAAATGGAATGCGTTGTTTAACAAAATGTCTGAACCGGTTGCACGGACTTGCTCGGGAGTCAAGCCCTTCACCGTTGCTCTTGTACCAACTGGCATAAAGGATGGCGTGCGGAACGAACCGTGCGGCGTAGTGACTGTCCCCGTTCGTGCATCGTTTTCCTTGCTTGTATGGTGTATGTCAAACGTTAAAGGGGCTGGCAATTATTCGTCCTCGCGGCCTTTTCTTGAAGCATCATGCAATATTTTTTTCTCTTTTGCGCTCAAACTTTGCAAACCTTTCTTATGAATTTTGTCAAGAATGCGATCGACGTCACCTTGCGACGCGCCTTTATCTTTCCATGCAAAATGTTTTGAAGTTGGGTCTGCTTTACCGAGAAAATCAAAGAAGCCATTCAAATGATGCGGGTTTCGAATGAAATACCAGCCAGCGGCAGCGCCACCCAAGTGTGCTGCTTCACCACCCGCATTGTTCTTGCCAAAGAGAACCGTAAACAATGCAATACCAACTAAAAGATACGCCATCGTTGACAAGCGCATCGGAATAATAAACATGACGAGCACTTTTACATTAGGTGCTAAGTAAGCACCCGCAAGTAGAATCCCAAACACGCCAGCCGACGCACCTACAAGTGGCGTTGCAGTATCATTAAACAATAAGCCGGGGATTGAATCTTCAAAAATATATCCGCCCAAATTCAAAATCAAATAGAGCACTGCACCGAAAATTCCACAAAGTAAGTAGAACGCAAGATATCGTTTCCCCCCAAGGTATTTTTCGACGAGTGGACCAAAGAAAAAGAGCCCAATCATGTTAAACAAGAGATGCTGAAAATTTGCGTGAAGGAACTGAAAACCGATTAAACGCCAATATTGCACACCCCAAATGGCGTGGTCTGTCGACATATACAGCCACTCCCTTAGTATATGATTGACAAAGGGGTCAATAAAATAGAATCCCGCACAAATGACTATCAACCAAGTAGTTACAGACCATTGGTGCCGTTTGCCTGAGGAACACCCATGCCCACCATAAAACCCTCGTTGGCTTGATTTTGAATAATGTCTATCGTGAATGCCCATAGACGCACATCTTACCAAAACCACCCACGCCTATGCATACGCAGACCCTCCTGCCTTTCCGCTTTCAAAGTGACAGTCACTTTGAAAAAGGCAAAAAAACGGTGGGCAGGAAAACCTGCCCACCGTTTAACAGAAATTGTGTTGAATTACTCGTCGACGACGACGATATCAACTCTGCGACTTGCAGATTTTGTAGCAAGCGGTTTTGTCGGACCCCAACTTTCGATTGCAATTCGGTTCTTATTCACGCCTTTGCTTACAAGGAAGTCGCGGACAGACCACGCGCGGTCAAACGCGAGGTGCCAGTTACTCTTGAATTTACTCTTCGTAATTTTATCTGTGTCGGTGTATCCCATAATCACAATAGACTGATTTGGATACGTCGAGTTCAAAGCCGAAGCAACGTTGGACAGCGTGCTCTTCGCGGTCTTCTTCAATGTTGCACTGCCAGAGTTAAAAAGCAAATCGCTCGCAACAGTTAAGGCAAGATCTTTATCTCGCATCTCTGCTGCAACGCCTGAAATATTTTCAAAAATGTTAATTGAATCAGGTTTCGTTTCAAGCGCAATCTGCAAATTATCAATCTCGTTCTGTGCATTACGGTATTCACCACGCGACCTTGACAAATCATCGTCCGCCGCTTGAAGTGCAGCAGTTGCTTCTTTGTATTGCATTCGCAATTCTTCATTTTCTGTTTTCAACAATGCATTTTCAGTTTTCATGTTGTTGTTACAACCAAGCATTGAAAAACCCATTGCCAAACCCGCTATAGCCATTAGTACGTTTTGTCGCATCATGCGTGTCCTTTCTCCATGTCAGAGGACTGTAAAACCACATACGAGTGACACATCCTGTATCACCTTGTCGCATCCAACGACGTGTGGCATTATTGGTATTGAAACCTGTTTTCCCACATAAGTCAAATCGACCTGCCCATGATTTGTCTGTAATTTTTCTGTTGCAGGTTGATGCACGCCCGGCATCGAAACCGACCAGACCCAATTCACACTTGGACGAAGGAATACAACGAGCAAAGTCGCGACCGCAAGATGCGGTCCGTACGGTATTTCGCTTTGCTTCTTACCTATCTTCTCAAGAATCGCTGCACATCCTGCATAAAGGAGCCCGCTAAAGGGCGCAATAAAGAAAATCAGAATCGGGTCCCACCAACCCACAACTGCTCCAACTCCAGCAAGTAGGTGCACATCGCCTAACCCCATCGCCTCACGCCCAAAGCCCAGCGTTCCTAAAATTCGTATTCCCCACACTAATCCTCCGCCAACAAGATACCCAAGCATGCTGCCAGCGATCCCTTGCACGAGTTGTGATGGCATACCTTTTTCATAGCCAATCATCCAGCCAACAAGAAAACAGACTACGATTGGCAGGACAAAGAGCAACTCTTTGAACATTTCGCGGCGAGCATGCGGATACTCACAAAGTGTTTCGCCCTCTTGCACGTAGTCTTCATAATCCGAAAAACTATACTTGAACACACGAAGTTTTAGCAAGGCAGTACTAAGCACAACCCCGCCCATTCCACCAAACGCCGCAGAAGCCCACGACCAATTGAGCATTGGATAAGGCCACAATTGATCTGGCGTATGCCGCATTCGCAATTGGCTTTGCACAATCGCTGCTGCAAACGCAACGACCGTCATAAAGATTGGGATTTGAATTGGAATCGTAAACGTTCGCGCATCAATCAATGTCATAGCAAGTAAGCCAGCGACCATGGTTACTAGTGCGAGAAACATTGGAAGCGTTCGATAAATCCCATTGGTGTGCCACCAATCACCAAAAATCTCCCCAAGAAACGGCGTTGATGGAGAGACCCAATAACAAAGAACGTAACAAACCAAAAACAACAAACCAGTAAGCAATTCAATACAGGGATACTCAATTGAAACTGGCGCGTTGCAATATCTACATTTTCCACGAATTGCAATCCATCCTATAATCGGCAGGTTTTCCCTGAAAAAACGGAGCTGATGATTACAAGACGGACAGCAACTTGGCGGCGTCAACAAACGAATGTTTCGCGGTAATCGATACACCAACACATTCAAAAAACTACCGACGCAACTTCCAAGTACAAACACAAAAATTGCAGCAGGCAAATGCTCAAGGATGGCTGCCTTGAGTAAGAGTTGGTCGATAGTTGAAGTTGTTGCTATAAGCAAAGTTCGGGAGTCCTTTCCCTAGTACTCATTATTCTAATTCTTTCGCTTCCATTGTATTGAGTTGTTGCTCTGCACCTCCAAGCAACGCTCGACATTGTTGCACGAGAAGTTGCCCGCGGGCGTGCTCTTTCATCATTGTTTCTAAATCTGCTTCACCAGCGTCAATTCGTTTCACGATCGCGTCGAGTTCGTCTGCGGCTTGTTCGAACGTCATCTCTTTTGGGTCTTGCAGTTTCTTATCACTCATTCGTGCACTCTACCTCGGACTCGATGGTTCCGCCTGCTAGAACTGTTCTGATTTTTTGTCCCTTTTGCACATCTTTTGAAGAACGGACGAGTTTTCCAGACGCATCCTCCGTCAAACTAAAGCCTCGCCGGAGCACACAAGTCGGATCAATCGCATCCAACTTGCCTTGCAATGTGTCCATGCGCGAGATTGCTTGCGCAATTCGCTGCTGTGTTTGCGTTTTGAGCGATCCCGATAAGGTCAACACCCTCTTTTGCCGTTTTTGAACCAAATTGTGCGGTCTTCGAGCAGTAAGCGCTTGTGAAAGTGCCGCAATCCGTGAAGTTTTCCTGTGTAATTGAGTCTGCAAAGACGCAACTAGCACCGTCGCTCTTTGTTGCACTCGCGATACTCCTTGCTCAACCGCGCGCTTGGCAAGCCCAGCTAGGCGAATATCAAAGTGGTTGATCATCTGCGCAAGTTCATCGCTGTCTGGAACAAGCGCCATCGCTGCCTGCGTTGGAGTTGATGCACGCAAATCAGAAACGAGTTCAATGATAGAAGTATCCGACTCGTGACCGATCGCTGAAACAATTGGCGTTTTGCACTGGAACGCTGCCTCGACAACGCCGCGATCATTGAACGACCAAAGTTCTTCGAGCGAACCCCCACCGCGCGTTACAATAATCGCGTCGATGTTCATGTTGTTTGCAGCGCAGTCAACACGTTGCAACGCATCAATGATAGACGGAACTGCAGCATTTCCCTGCACGGGAACATTGACGATAAGAAGTTCAACTGCTGACCATCGCTGCCTTGCTGTTTCAATAACATCACGAACCGCCGCCGATGTGGCGCTTGTTATTACAGCAATTTTTTTTGGATACACTGGCAATGGTTTTTTATGTTCTTGATCGAACCATCCCTTCTCGCGCAACTCTTTAACAAGTGCGTCGAAATCCTGCTGGAGCGACCCCTTTTTGTCTCCCGCTAATTTCATTCGCTCGACGTACATCTGGGTCTTGCCATATTTCGCGTAGTGCCCAATCGTGCCTCGAACAATGACCATGTCGCCTTGCTTTGGTTTGCCGCCGTCAAACGCATCGCTTTTTATTGTCGAAACGCGAGATGCCCACATCATGCAATCAATTTTTGCGTCTTTATCTGCGAGCGTGAAATACCAGTGGTTTCCGAGTTTTGGGCTGTTCATCTGCCCAACAATGTCAACCCGACCAATTCTTCCCTCGAGGGTATCACTGATTTTCTTGCTCAACTGCGAAACGCTCAATGGTTTCGGTGGCTCGCCGTGGGTTGGAGAGGTTCCGAGGTTTTCTGTGTTTGTAAAGAGGTCTGCCACGAAGTGTGATGGTATCCTGCACACGTAGAGTTATGCAAGATACCTGCGAAAAAAAACACCTACTTGCCCTCATCACTGATTTACCTCACATGACGCAAGATCGCGCAAACGCCTTTCACAACCTGGGAATCTTCCGAGTTGCACACCTGATTAAGCATCTTCCGATGCGACATGAGACGCACCATGGAGGAATGACGATCGAGGCAGCAGAAACACTCCTTGGAGATCAAGATTCCACTTCAGAACTCGTAACCATCGAGGCGACCATTATTAAGGTAAATCCAGGTTGGCGGCGAGGGCGAAAATCAAAAGTTGAGGTAGCCGTCGAGGATGAAACTGGGCGAATGCATATCAACTGGTTTAACCAGCCGTGGATAGCGCGTTCGTTGCATCCAGACATGCACGTTCGGTTGCATGGTTCGCTATCGATGCACAAAGGTTTTTTGCAAATGAACAACCCACGGGTGGAAGAAATTGAAGAGGACGAACCAACCGTTACTATCGAAGGCGATTTGCGTCCCGTGTATCACGCAAGCGAACACCTCTCCTCAAGCGTGATTGCAAAACGAATTGCAGATGTGCTTGATGATGCACTTCCAGAAATCGATGACCATTTAACCGATGAAATGCTCCGCGAACTAGCGATGCCAACACTCGCAGACGCGTACGCCATGTGTCACAAACCAGAAACCAAGGACCAAGCAAAAGAAGGACGGCGGCGCATTGCATACGACGAATTACTTCTCCTTCAACTCGGCGTGATGATGAAACGGCACCACCGTATGGATACGATGCGCGCACCAAAACTTGACTGGAACGATGAAATCAAACAACGCATAGAAGCACGAATTCCCTTTACGCTCACTGATTCGCAACAACACGTCATCGAAGAAATCGCAAGCAACATTACAACTACTACACCAATGAATCGGTTGTTGCAAGGCGATGTTGGCTCAGGCAAAACCGTTGTTGCGCTGCATGCGATGTTGATGGCAGTGACGTGCAATTCGCAAGCGGCGATGATGGCGCCAACGGAGTTGCTTGCCGAACAACATTACAAAACGATTACAACGTTGCTTGAAGACTCAAACGTTACGACCGCGCTGCTCACGAGTTCGCTTGCCCCTAAAGATCGCAAGGACCTCATTCAACAAATCAGCGATGGCACTATCGACATTGTTGTTGGAACACATGCGTTGCTCACCAACGACGTTGTTTTTTCGAACATTGCTCTAGCAATTACGGATGAACAACACCGTTTTGGAGTGCACCAACGCGCATTGCTTCGTAACAAATCTGATGACAAGCACGCAATTCCACATACGCTTGTGATGACTGCAACACCAATTCCGCGAACTTTATCACTCACTATTTTTGGCGATCTTGACGTTTCAACGATTAAAGGCATGCCGCCAGGGCGAACGCCGATTACAACTCGGCTCGTGCAGCCGGAGCAATCGAAAAAAGTCTACCAATACATGCTCGAACTCATCAATAAAGGGCAACAAGGATACGTGGTCGTGCCGCTCGTTGAAGATACCGAATCGGGACTGAAATCAGTTATTGCACACGCAGAAACGCTCCAAAGCGGATACTTCCGAACCAAAACCATAGGCGTTGTTCATGGTCGAATGAAATCGGACGAGCGCGAAGAAACGATGAACCGATTTCGTGCAGGCGAGATTGACGTGCTCGTTGCAACGACGGTCATTGAGGTCGGTGTTGATATTGCTAATGCCACGATGATGGTGATTGAACACGCCGACCGATTTGGGCTTGCGCAGTTGCATCAACTTCGCGGGCGAGTTGGACGAGGAACGCTTCCGGGAGTCTGCGCACTTGTTGCTAGCCCAACGACTGATGATGCACTTCATCGTCTTGAAGCTATTGTTGACACAACCGATGGATTTATCATTGCAGAACGCGACTTGGAAATTCGAGGACCAGGCGAGCTGTTTGGCGCAAAGCAAAGTGGCATTGCACCATTTAAAGTTGCGAGATTACCTCGCGACTTCGAATTGCTCCGACTTGCAAGGCGAACCGCCACGAGTTGGATAGAACGAGACCCCACGCTGAAAGATGCACCGCTTCTCAAGGCACGGCTCATGCACCTCCACGGCGAGGCACTCGGACTTGGAGACGTCGCATAATGTCAACAAACACAGAGCTTGCGCATATTTTCCACACGATGGCGACCATTCTTGAAATCAAAGGCGAGAGCGGATTCAAAGTCAATGCAAACACAAAAGTTGCAAGAGCTCTCGAGGACTTAGTTGAAGATGTTGCTTCCATCGATGACGTAACTTCGATTCAGGGCGTTGGAAAGTCTAGCGCAAGTAAAATCAAACACTACCTTGAACATGGAAAGATGGTTGAATTTGAAGAATTACGCAATTCAATTCCATCGGGATTGCTTGACGTTATGCGCGTGCAGGGACTTGGTCCCAAGAAAGTCCGGCAACTTTGGCAAGAAGTGGACGTTGTTGACATCGCCTCGCTTCGTTTGGCTATCGACGAGGGAAAACTCGACAACCTTCCGCGGATGGGCAAGAAAACAATTGATAATATTTCGCAAGCGCTTGCTTTTGTTGAGACTGCGGGTGATCGCGTGCGACTTGGCGAAGCGATGCCAATTGCAGAACGCATAAGCCAAACACTAAAGAGCAGTCCAGGGGTCACAGGCATTGCATATGCTGGTTCCCTCCGCCGCGGGAAAGAAACCATTGGCGACATTGATATTCTTGCAAGCACAGATAAACCAGAATTACTAGCAGAAACATTTTGTACTATGGATGATATCGCGATGGTACAGGCACGGGGCGACACAAAATGCAGCGTTCGACTTGCAACGGGTATGCAAGTTGATTTAAGAATTGTTGATAAAGATGCGTTCGGCGCGGCGTTGCTGTACTTCACCGGCAGCAAAGAGCACAACATAATTCTTCGCGAACGAGCAATCAAGCAAGAGAAAAAACTCAATGAGTATGGCTTAGAACCAACGAATATTAGCGAAACCGAAGAAGCAATTTACAGCAATCTTGGCTTGCCTTTTATCCCACCCGAGATACGCGAGGATCGCGGTGAACTTTCGTGCACCGAAACACCCAACTTGATTACGGTGCAAACTATACGGAGCGATTTGCATTGTCATACAACAGCAAGCGATGGGCACATGTCGATTGAAGAACTTGCAAAGCACGCAATTGCTCGTGGCTACCACACAATCGCCGTCACCGACCACAGCCAATCCCAAACACAAGCCAATGGGCTCAAACCAGATCGGCTTCGCAAACACATCAACGCAATTCACGAAGTCAACGAGTCCAACAGTGAGATAACTATTCTCGCAGGAAGCGAAGTGGACATATTGCCAGACGGCTCACTCGATTACGATGACGAACTCTTAGCAATGCTCGACATTGTTGTTGCTTCGCCGCACGCCGCCCTTTCGCAGTCGCCAGCCGATGCAACAAAGCGCTTGCTTGCAGCAATTGAGCATCCACTCGTACACGTCATCGGACATCCTACGGGAAGAATCATCAACAAGCGCAAAGGGCTTGAACCCGACATGCCAACGCTCGTTGCTGCGGCAGTGCAACACAGGACTGCGCTTGAAATCAACGCAAACAGTTACCGACTTGATCTACGCGACATCCACGTCAAGGCAGCAGTCGATGCCGGCGCGATGCTCTGTGTCAATACCGATTCGCACAGTCCAGATGATTTTGAGCAACTTCGATATGGCATTCTTACCGGAAGACGCGGCTGGCTCACTCCCGAAAAGTGTGTGAATTGTTTTGATCACGATGCATTATCCGCTTGGCTCCTTCGCTGCTAGAATACACAGTTCATTATGTTTGACACACTCTCAGGAAAAGTAACTTCAGCAATCCGGAACCTCTCAGGTCGAGGAAAAATCAGCGAATCCAACGTTCGCGAATCGATGGAAGAGGTTCGACGAGCGCTGCTCGAAGCGGACGTCCACGTTGATGTCGTTGCTGATTTCTGTAAAAGTGTTGTACAAGATGCACTTGGGGCACAAGTTACCTCTTCATTGAAACCAGGCGAAGAAATGATTGGCATTGTCAATCAGCGACTCATCGATTTCATGGGACCAGTTGACAGCCACGTGATGATGGTCGATCCGGGACCCACCATCATCATGATGTGCGGTTTGCAGGGTTCGGGTAAAACAACAACGTGTGGCAAGCTTGCTGCGTACTTAAAAAGCCGCGGCAAAAAAGTATCGCTTGTTGCAGCCGACCTCCAACGCCCCGCTGCTGTTGAACAGCTGCAAGTTATTGCACAAGATGTCAACGCAAACGCAAAAGGCGTTGGCGAAGTAACGTGCTACGCCGAGCCCGAAAAGTGCGGCGAGTATGGCACGGCAACAGGTGTTGCCGTTGGCGTTTGTAAACGCGGCGTCAAACAAGCACGAAAAGATAAAGCAAACGTTGTCATTCTTGATACTGCAGGCCGTTTGCATATCGACGAAGATTTGATGAAGGAATTACGGGGCGTTCAATCCACCACGCAGCCACATCAAGTCTACCTCGTTGTCGATGCGATGATTGGACAAGACGCTGTAAACGCTGCTGGCACTTTCCATGAACAACTCGCAACAGACGGCGTCATTCTGACAAAGTTTGACTCGGACACTCGCGGTGGTGCTGCCCTTTCAGTCAAGCGCGTAACAGGCGTTCCTATTAAATTTATCGGCACCGGCGAAAAGTTCGCTGACTTTGAAGAGTTCCACCCAGATCGAATCGCAAGTCGTATCTTGGGCATGGGCGACGTTGTCTCGCTCGTTGAAAAAGCACAAGAGGAAATTTCAGAAGAAGATGCGATGAAACTTGCCGACAAGATGGCAAGTGGGAAGATGACGGTCGACGACTTCATCAAGCAACTCAAATCTATTAGGCGGATGGGTCCAATGAAATCGCTGCTGGGCATGATTCCGGGCATCGGTGCTGCGATGAAGAACATCCAAGTTGACGACAAGCAATTCGACCGCATCGAGGCAATTGCAAGTTCGATGACGAAGAACGAACGCAAGGACATCACCCTTCTTGGCAAAAGTCGAATCAAGCGGATCGCCACGGGTTCGGGCACGAATCAGCAGGAAGTAAACCGCTTTGTCAAACAGTTCCAAGTGATGAAAAAGATGTCCAAACAGATGGCAGGTGGTGGTATGGCGCAAAAAATGGCTGCCATGCAGAACGCCGGCGGCGATTTCGACCCATCCATGCTCGACATGGGCTCTCGCGGCTCAACCAAAACCCAAAGCCACAAAAAAAGATTCAAACAACGCAAACGCAAATAAACTATCCGCGGGATAGTTTATTTGTGCGGACGGCTGGGGAGGTTCTCGCCTGTATCTATGGCAGCAATGCAACGTGCAGTATGCCATACATAGAAATGCGAAAGGAGAACCACCCATGAAAAACGCAAACACAATAAGAGCAACATTGCTCACCATGATAGCTACGACAACCGCTGCAATGGCAAGCACGACTCCAGTTGGAGGTGGGCTCAATCACACTGACATTACCCCACTTTGTAACACTGTATACGTCAGCCCAGACCTTGCAATTGGAGACAATTCAAACCCCGGAACAATGAAAGAACCATTGCTCAATATCCAAAATGCAATCTGGGAGGCTAGTTTAAATACACCCGCAGTAGTCGTATTGCTTCCTGGCACGTATTCACCAAGTACGAATGGAGAATCATTTCCTATCAGCATGGATTTAGATGTTTCAATACAAGGCACAAGTGCCATGAACACAATTCTCGATGGAGAATCCTACAATTCTGATCTCATCGTTTTTCATCCTTGGTTAGGGGGATCATTTGATGAAACGTATGTTGACAGCATAACACTCAGACGTGGATACAGCGCCATTGATATGGATAGCGAATTTGACTCAATGGGACCAATCATCTCTAACTGTGTCATAACTGACAATGTCAATGGAATACGCATGTACGCAATCTGGCATTACGGCAACCAAATTTACCCACACCACTACCCAAAAATAGTAAACAACACAATCGTTGAAAACAACATCGGCATTCTTGATGACACAAAGATTTTACCTGCCCCATGGGGTGGCCCGTACGACGGCAAGGGAGTTGCAGAACCAGCACTCATAAATAACATCATTCTGTTTAACTCACTTCTTGACCTCCAGGGGACTGATAGCTCAGACGTAAAAAATTGCACATTCGTTACACAAAACCCAAACAAAGTAGTTGGTTCCCTTCCAAACACATGGGCTTGGTCAAGTTCACTAACCTTGCTTGATACATTTATTAACTCCTACAATGGCGATTACCGGCTTCTTCCTGAAACGCTCGTAGAAGATATGGGCACCAGTGAGCTCTTTGTTGATAACGGAACAACTGTCGAACCTGTAAGCCCATGCGAAATGGACATCTTTGACTTTGACGGCGAGGGCTACGGAAACGAACGACTCGTTGACGCAGTAGACCTCGGTGCCGACGAACGCAGTGATCTTCTCATCGCTGGGTACATCCCTTGGACAACAAAGTTCGGAACGTATAACGGTCAACCCTACGACACTATGAACATCAACGTTGCTCCAAAGACAAGTATTGGCAACATGCTCAACGTTCGACTTTGGTTCGCAAAAGGTGCGCCTCGATGGAACAAACTCGACAGCACACCCGGCGCACGAGCAAAAGGGAGTGCTCGCATGACCTTGACAAATAATTTGGGGAAACTCTGGTTACAACGTAATGCGCAAATCAGCACGCACACAGTGTATGTACCAGCAAAGTCATGGTTCAACCTACAAGTACCAATAACTTCAACACCTTGCCACTGGAACACGCAATGTCTCGCGAAAGGTCCCACTGCATTCTCTGGCTTGTCCAACTTGCAATCGTTCCTCGCGGATTAACAACTCTCTTAGGGTGGAGTTCGCATACTCCTCAACAAAACAGCCCCGCTGCAAAGCGGGGTTGTTTTAATTAACCAAGAGTTCATTTAATCGTCAAAGGGGAGCGGATCATCTGCTTCTCCGCGAGTCCACGCATGAATCTTGGGGAGTAATCGATCTTGAATAAGAATTTTGACACAAGCAGCAACAGGAATTGCAAGCAACATGCCATACGCCCCAAGGACACTTCCGCCGGCTAAAACAGCAACAAAAATCGTGACTGGATCTAGGTTGGTTGCCTTTCCTGCGATGAGTGGAGTCAACAACCAACCATCGAGTGCTTGGACGATTGCAAACACAAGCGTTGGCCAAAGCAAAATACCCCACCAGACCATGCGCTCCGCTTCTGGAACACCGAGTTGATCCAAAAATAATAGCCCAACTGAAATAGGAATGCCTACAAGCCCAAGAAATGGAACCGAACACAAAACACCAACGCCGATTCCAAGCAAAATTGCATACGGCACACCAACAATAAGCCAACCAATTGCAAGCACAACCGCCATTATGAACGCAATCACGATACGTCCACGCACAAAGCCAGAAACGGCGGCATCCATTTTTTCTAACAAAGCAATTGTATCGTTCTTCCCACGATTGGGAACAATCCCTTTTGCAAATTCCACCACTTTAGGGAACCACAAACTAAAAAAGAAAAAGTAAAAGGGTATCAACACAATCAAAATGACGAAACTGAGTGCCTTCCCCACAAGACCAAGCGCAACACCACCGGTTGTTTTGGCGAGCGTGAACAAATCCGCATTATCTTGTTCAACTACTTCTGTGCCATTTTTATTTTCTTCTTTTATTCCGGATGGCAAATAGGTTAGGGTGTGACTAACTTCTTCGCGCATATCCTCGGGAACAAATTTTGTATTCAACTGTTCCAGTTTTGTCCGTAAATGCCCATCTTGCACTTCATGAATGAGAGACGATGTTTGCGAAATAACCATCGGAATCGTGACTGCTAGAACAACTAATAGTCCTATCGAAAGGATAATCAAAATTCCAGAAATAACCGGAATTCTTCCAAGTGGAAACTTTGAGTTGTCTGCTAATGCAGAAATCAAAGGTTCAAATAGATACGCAAGCAGCAATGCAACGAGCAAAGGAATCGTAATATCTCGCATGGCATAGCCAAGCCAAATTGCGCACACTACAATGAGAAGCAACAACAAATCCCGCACCCACTGAATTTGCCAAAGGTGCAACTTTGTTATGTCATGTTGCGTTGTGTTATTTGATCCATCTTCCATCAAGAAAGAACCTTAGAGGTTCGAGCCGATGCAATCAGCCAATTCACCACGGTGGAATGCTTCATCGAACTGAAAAACAGAACGAAAATCATCTTCTGAATCCTGCGGGCTGGTGCGGAGCAACTCTAACTCAACCATCCGAAAAACAATTGCTCCAAAATCTTCCGTCCGCTTAATGCCCCAATGACGAAGCACTACTGGTGCGAGCAATCCAAATCGATCAATCGCAAATTCTCGCAATCCCATACATAACTGCTGCCCACTCACATGCCGCTCAAACTCATCTAGTTCATCCAATTCAAATTGACTTGAAGTTTGCGTGGCAAAAAATTCCGTTGTATACCCCAAGCCGTTCTGCACAAAAGCAAACGCTCCGGGCGAATAGGGTGTACCAGATGCAATCTGGGTCCAATCAAATGGGATGGGAATCGTAACTTGACTCATGACAGGGACGCCATCATATCGGCGAATTTGAAGATTGCGCCGCAATATGCTCTTTTTCTATCACTCCAACCCTATTTTTTTTACTTTTTTACATCTTCGATGGAATTACCCACTTTGGAGCACTGTTCGATTCCAACAGAGCAGACAATGAATCAATACCCCCAAAGCCAAGGAGCCCCGCTGTTTCGCCTTTGGTCAGCGTCACAAGCGACTGCTCAACGCCAAGAGCCAACGCCCCGTTGACCGTTGCCATCTTGAACAACACATCAGCGTTCCCCCCGTCACGTTTGTACAGCAATCGCATTTCGTCAAGTACGCTGATTCGGGCGGGCGTATCAAGACAGAGCAACGAATCCGTTCCAAGCGCAACGTTCACCCCCGCTTCAATCATCTCCTTCCACCGATGGTTGGTGTGTCCGAAATAGGTGCTTGCTCTTGGACAATATGCAACAGTCATGTTTGCACTCGCCATCATTGGCAAGTGACCGTCTTCGATGTAATTCAGATGCACCCCAATAAATGGAACTCCATCAGCCAACTGCAACACTTTTTCTAAAGGGTGTCCGCCCCACGATTTTTTCGCTTCATCCCAAACACCAAGCCGTTTTTCAAGTGTGGCAATTTCACCAGTCCTTGATTCTGCATACTCAAGTTCTTCTCGTGTTTCACAAAGATGCGTTGCAATGCGTCGACCACTTTCAAATGCAGCTTTGTATGTCCCAATGGAACATGTGTACGGGGCGTGTGGGGAAATTGCATACGTTGATGGCAACGCATCAAACACACGTTTCATTTGCTCTTTTGAGTTATACGACTCAATACACTCATGAAAGGTTGTAACATGTTTGACACCTTGTGTACACGCTGACGAAGCGTTGCTTCCTGCGATATCGCCAACGATGGCGCTCCCACCTGCATGGACAAGTTCCAATCCACGAGTCACCGCACTAGAAACACCAGCAACATCTTGCCGAATTGGTGAAACAACTTCCGCAACCCAATCACCAAAAGACGCACGCGCCGGCTTAGGACCGACACCACTCAAATCTAAGTGTGTGTGCACATTCACAAAACTCGGCGTCATCAACCCGTTAAATTGGGTAATTGGCGCGCCCTCAACGTGCCCGATTTCCTGAGGTGAACCAACTGCTTCTATGCAATTATCATCGAACAAAATGGCTCCGGGCGAGGCAATTACACCTCGATAATCGGCAATAGCATCAGAATAGAGTAAAAATCTAGGCATTCAGTGTCTCAAAATAGGAACTAGAGTACGTAATGATTGCTACACTGTACCCGAAGTTGGGACGGATCCCGACACTTTTTAAGCGCCAACGAGGAGGATCCCACTATGCGCAACACACTACTTTTCACAACGGGCATCATGACGCTTGCTATGTTCTCTGCAACTGGCTGCGTCCGATCAGAACGTTACGACACAAACAAAACAACCACCCATTCGCTCCAAGAGCAACTTGTTGCGGCACAGTCCGATTGCACTACTGCCAAGAACGCTCTTGCCGCTCGTGACCGTCAACTTGCTCAAGCAGATGCCAACCTGAGTGCACTGCAAGATCAATACACGTTGCTTGAAAATGAACTCAACAACATTGATACTGAAAATAATCAGCTATTGACCGACGTTACAAACATTAAGTTTGGCCCCCTTCCAATTCAAGTGCAACAAAAACTTGCTGCCCTTGCTGCAAATTATCCTGACGATATGTGGTTCAACGCTGAAACTGGCATGATTCGTTTCGGCAGCGATTTTACATTCTCAAGTGGGCGTGCTACTTTGAGAACAGGCGCAGAAGATTTAATCAACCGCGTTGCTACCATTTTGAATTCCCCAGATGCAAGCAACTTTGAAATTGTTGTTGTTGGACATACTGACAACATTCAACCAAAGTCCTCCGCTCAACGTTACCCAACAAACTGGGAACTCTCTACTGCAAGAGCGGCGACTGTTGTAAAGACTTTGTCTTCAAATGGCATTGACGCCTCACGATTCGAAATTGCTGGCTACGGAGAATATCGACCTCTCGTTGAAAATCGAAGCGATGGCACAAAAGAAAATCGCCGAGTAGAAATCTACTTACGCCCTATGGCTGATTCGTATGCTTGGGATACTGAAACAATGGCTGAAACCGTAACAGTTGACACCCTGGAAGAACCCATGAAGTAAGTTTGTAAACTTCCACTTATAATTTAACAAGCCGACCTAACATAGGTCGGCTTGTTTTTTTATAATCAACACGAATGTACGACGATGGTCCAAGCCAAGAAGATATCGAACGCTTTTCAGCTGACGAAACTGGATTCTGCCCGCAATGCGGAAAGGAGATTTGGGACGACGTCACCAAATGCCCCTCTTGTGGAAGTTGGATGCAACATGGAACATCCCATCGCAACCCAATTGCGAACGAATTTCGCAAAAAAATGATAGTTCTCGTCGTCATCGCCATGCTAATTGGCTTCTTTTATAGCGTGCTACGGCTCTTCTAGGACATCTAGCCCTCACAACCGGAATTAACGTCCGAGAGAAACAGCGTTTTTTCGATGAACGAATAGTAATTAAATCAATGAGTGGACTAGCGCTCAAGTTGATGCATGTTGTTGATGTAGCAATTGTTTTGTTACACACAACTTAAGAACTGATTGAGAGAACAGAGATGAACGAGCGAAATATAGAAGAGAGAATGTGTAGATTGATTGAACAACTGCAAACACTTCCAACTGAGTATCGAGAGAAATTAGAGAAACTCTGCCAACACGATGGTACGCAACGATCGCAAATCGAAGAGTCGGTTGCGAAACTGCAAGATTCACTTGATTACCTCAGACTTAGTGTGAAATACATGGTGTTTGACTTGGAAGCAACACGTAGAGAGAACGTGTACTTGCGAAAACTTGTTGAACAAATCCGCCGAGATAGTACGCGGCAAGATGACCGAGATGATAATCATTTCTTTGGTAGTGACGGCGCTGACTGAATCACGCCAACTTTGCAACAGCACGCCTTGCGCCTTCGGGTGCTTCGGCAAGCAAACGGTTCAGCGACGATTTATCCTCGTACATTTCAGATAGCAGTTTGGAAAGATGCTGTTCAAGCAAGAAAGTATATTGCTTAAAGTAGACCTCTAACTCCGTTCGATTAAATCGAGTTAACGGATCGTCCATTCCTGTCTGAGCCATCGCCCACTCCATCAATCCTTTTCCGGTCGTATCATATTTATAGAGGTCTAGAGTTCTTCGCATCCTATGTTCGATTGTGTTAAACGGGTCACGACAAGCGAGAGGGATGTTAAACATGATTTCTTCAAGTTTTTGTTCAACCGCTTGCGTTAAGCCTGACCGTTCTAAATCTTCTACTTCCGAAATCGCAGGTCGCTTACAATCTCCATCCCCTGGCATTGCGTGTCCACTTACCATCACATCAAGTGGAATCGAATCCCCTACAAATTTTTTCAAACCAGCGTGCGCAAAACGAACCGTTACTCTTATCGACGGTGCACCGTTCACAGGTGTATTTTCAACCTTAATAACAGCCCCGCTTCCCCATTCGGGAAACTTAGGATGTGTTACGCGATCGCCAAATTCAATTGATGTCATAGTTTTCAATGCTGTCATTGTCCTACATAAAATATCTACAGCGCCTATAGTAAAATGTACGCCGATACGAGTTTGATTTTCCAGATGTTGCGTCACTCCTTTGTGCACACAACGCTTCCCCCCACTGGCTAAATTATACCACAAATACAACAAAATCAAAGAAAAAATACACAAAATAAACTATCCCGCGGATAGTTTATTGGTTTGTTTCATCAGCCACGTTCGACAATGCGGTCAATCAAGAAACTTGATTGCTCAAGGGCTTGCTCTGAAAAATCGCCGAAGTGTTCGTGTACCTCTGAAAAAAGTTTTCTAAACTTTTCAGTATCTTGATTGAGTACGATTTCTCCAAGTTCACTTCCAGCATTTTGGAGTGCTTCAAGAATGCTTGACGTTTCTGGGTTGTTCATTTGAATAGAAGCGTACAAATCTGCAGACTGAGCAAAATGTCTTGCAGCCATCAACAATTCCATCAAGTAAATGGGTGATGTAAACTCAAGCGTTCGTCGCACGTCAACATCTAATTGCTGAATTGTTCTTCCAAGCACTTCTGTTGTTTGGTGCGTGAGAACTTGCACAACACTCATAGCGCGGTCGTGTTCTTGCGCGGTTGTATCAAGCACTGACAAACCACGAGCATGGAGCACAGTGCGGAGCCAATCGTGCCAATTCTCCGTATCTCTTCCTGAAACGATTGCAATTCGCTGCCCTTGCAAGGAGTGTACGCTTGGACCAAACAATGGGTGCGTACCAATGACGCTGCCAGTAAAATGTCGCATCATCGCTTCGAGGGGTTCTTGTTTTGTTGAGGTAATATCAATTAACAGCGCCCCCTCTTTGCAGCTCGGGGCAACTTCTTTGATAACTTCAAGTGTACACGCAATTGGAACAGCGATAACAACAACATCCGCAGTACTTGCTGCATCTTTATTAGTGCAATCGGTATTAAGGTCAGCGACAACAACCTCGTGCCCAATATCCTCAAAGAGTCGAGCAAAGAGTTGCCCCATGCCGCCATTGCCGCCAATGATGGCGACCGTTTTCGTTTCCATTGTTCTTGGAACTTCAGCACCAAGCGCTGCCTGTCGATCGCGGCTTGCCCACAAAATGACTCGAAACAAGCTTTCAATGACCTCGCTGCGAAGACCCGTGGATTCTGCACGACTTCCACGATCCGCAAGCAAGTCCTTCTCACGAGCGAAGTCGCGAATTCCATATCCAGTTGTTTTTTTGACTTCTGCGACCTTCTCTATAACGGCATTTCTCTGGCTCAAAAGATCCAGAATCTGGTGGTCGATTTTATCGATTTCAGCCCTCAACGGGAGCAGGTCATCTGGTGCTAAATTATGTTGTTTTTGTTGTTCCATTTCAATAGTAAACAGGGTACCATCTTTGTTTCAGATAATGTAATCTCACCACACCACAGAAACTTGGAAACTTCACAATGACTACAACTTGCTGTACTACAACACACACCGACAGCCAATTCGTTCAAGACTTTATGGGCAGCGTGGCTGCACGGAACCCGCACGAGCCAGAATTTTTACAAGCCGTGCATGAAGTGGTTTCCTCGCTTGAAGTCGTCATGGAGCGACGTCCACAATATGTAAGTGGAAATATTTTGAGCAGAATCGTTGAGCCAGAGAGAGCGTTTCAATTCCGAGTTCCGTGGGTAAATGATGCAGGAGATGTTGAAGTAAATCGCGGATACCGAATTGAGTTTAACAGTGCAATCGGTCCGTACAAGGGCGGATTGCGTTTTCATCCAACGGTGAACTTGTCGATTCTTAAGTTCCTTGGATTTGAACAAGTATTCAAAAACAGTTTGACAACACTCCCTATGGGCGGCGGAAAAGGTGGAGCTGATTTTAATCCAAAAGGAAAGAGCGACGGCGAAGTCATGCGTTTTTGCCAATCCTTTATGTCTGAATTGTTCCGGCACATTGGTCCTGACACAGACGTGCCTGCCGGCGACATTGGTGTTGGTGGTCGTGAAATTGGATATATGTTCGGTGAATATAAAAAATTAACAAATACGTTCGTCGGCATTTTGACAGGTCGCGGTCTCGAATGGGGTGGGAGTTTAATCAGACCGGAAGCAACTGGATATGGCTGCGTCTACTTTGCTGCAGACATGCTTGCAACTCGCGGCGAAACGTTCGAAAGTAAAATGTGCCTTGTTTCTGGCTCAGGAAATGTCGCCCAGTACACAGTTGAAAAAATCAATGATCTTGGCGGCAAGGTTGTGACACTCTCTGATAGCAGCGGCTGGATTTTTGATGGCGACGGCATTAATGCTGAAAAACTCGCGTGGGTTATGGATCTTAAAAATAACCGCCGAGGACGTATCGGCGAATACACTGAACAATTCTCAAACGCCGAGTTCCATCCCCGAAATGATTCTCTTGACCATAACCCTATGTGGGCAATCGATGCTGATTGTGCGTTCCCATCCGCGACACAAAACGAAATCAATGCTACAGATGCTGGGAACCTTCTCGGAAACGGTGTGTACGTCGTGAGTGAAGGAGCGAACATGCCAAGTACTGCTGATGCGCAAAACGCATTTGTAGATGCAGGCATTTTGTACGGTCCCGCAAAAGCAGCTAACGCGGGCGGCGTAGCAGTCTCTGGTTTAGAGATGGCGCAAGCAAGTCAACGGTTGTTCTGGACGCGCGAAGAAGTCGATGCAAAATTACGTCAAATCATGAGTAATATTCACACGCAATGTGTTGAAGCAGCAAAAGATTTTGGTTGCGAAGGAAATTACGTCGATGGTGCGAATATTGCCGGCTTCGTGAAAGTTGCAGAAGCCATGATGGCGCAAGGCATCGTATAAAATAAACTATCCGCGGGATAGTTTATTTGTTAGGAATTTCACTTAGAACGGTGCCTTCGTCAGTTGTATATACAACGACGTCTTTCCCAACAAGATAATCAGCGTCCCAACCCGCGAGTACTTCAAGCCGATGCGTCATTCCAGAGCCGTCTTCAATCTCGGCGGTTGCCTCTTGCAACTTAGTTGTATCCACTGCCATTGTGGCTTCAGCAAGATTGCTAGACCAGTGTAATGCGACTAAACGCCCATCAACATGTTTTGAATCTGTCATAATGGCATTGTACTACTTTGCCAAAAAACTTCTGCATTTCGCCGCGAACTATCGTAGAATAGGCGCGTACAGGTCTCTATGACCACATTAAATCAAATGACAAATCCAACACATACCGACATTCAAGCGCTTGGAGAACAAGTAACAACAGCAAGTGAACCATTTAGTCGGTTGCAAGAATCTATGCACAACGTCATCGTTGGGCAAGACAATCTTTTACACCGTATGTTTATTGGTTTGCTTGCCAACGGACACCTTCTTATTGAAGGCGTTCCCGGACTTGCAAAAACTCTTGCTGTTTCAAGTTTGGCAAAGGGTATCAACACATCGTTCCAACGGTTGCAATTTACCCCCGACCTTCTTCCCGCCGACTTGACTGGCACTCTTATGTACAGGCAAGACACCGGTGAATTCGTCGTCAACAAGGGACCAATTTTTTCCAGCATCATTCTAGCTGATGAGATTAACCGAGCACCTGCCAAAGTACAATCAGCTTTGCTTGAAGCAATGCAAGAACGCCAAGTCACCATTGGTACTGACACATTCAAGATGGAAGACCCATTCCTCGTACTTGCAACAATGAACCCCATCGAACAAGAAGGCACGTACCCACTTCCAGAAGCACAAGTTGACCGCTTCATGATGAAAGTTGTGGTGGACTACCCAACACAAACAGAAGAGCGTGAAATCTTGAAGCGAATGGCAACAACAACACAAGACAACAACGTCGATTGCGTCATGCAATCAGACGACATCGCAAGCGCACGCAAATTGATCGATCAAATTTATGTAGATGATCAAATCGCTGACTACATCGTCGAACTCGTGCAAATGAGTCGTACTCCAAAAAAGGTTTCCGAAGAACTTGCGGAATTTGTCGAGTACGGCGCATCACCAAGAGCAACCCTCGCGCTTACCCTCTGCGCAAAAGCAAACGCATTCCTAGACGGACGTGGCTACGTCACTCCACAAGACGTCAAAGATCTCGCACACGATGTTCTTCGTCACCGCATTGCAACTACGTACGAAGCGGAAGCAGAAGGCAAAACTTCTGACGATGTTGTTGCAGCAATCTTGGACTTTGTTCAAGTACCCTAAGGACGAACCACTATGATTCCCCAAGATCTCCTCAAAAAGGTGCGGCGAATCGAACTACGAACCTCGCGCCTCGTCGATGACGTACTTGCCGGCGGATACCACTCCGCATTCAAGGGTCGAGGCATGGAGTTTGAAGAAGTTCGACAGTACCAAATCGGCGACGACGTTCGCACGATTGACTGGAACGTGTCCGCGCATTACGGCGAACCATTCGTCAAACTCTACCGCGAAGAACGCGAGTTAACCGTGATGTTACTCGTCGACGTCAGCGGATCGCAACACTTTGGCACCCATGAGCAGTTCAAAGACGAACTCGTTGCAGAAATTTGCGCAACCCTCTCCATTTCTGCAATTCGCAACAACGACAAGGTGGGACTCATCTGTTTCTCCGATCGCGTCGAAGCCTACATTCCTCCTCGGAAGGGGTCGAAACACGTTTTGCGTGTCATCCGAGAATTGCTTGCCATCGAGCCCGAAGGCAAAGGCACTGACATTGGCTCAGCCCTCGAATTCATGAACAAAGTGCAAAATAAACGCGCAATCGTTTTTCTTGTTTCCGATCTGCAAGATCGCAATTGGCAAAAGCAATTGCAAATCGCGAACAGGCGCCACGATGTCGTTGCCGTCAGCACGAACGACGCTGCAGAAACTCTATTGCCAAAAGCTGGACTCATGCGCATCGAAGATCCTGAAACGGGAAACACCCACGTCATTGACACGTCGAGCAAACGAGTTCGGCGTGCTTGGAACCAACTTGCAAGCGAAAGTCGCATCGCAATCGAACAAACATTGCGGCGAAGCAGAGTCGATCAAATAAAAGTAGAAACTGGCGAACCATTCACTCGCGCTTTACGTCAATTCTTTAAGCGGCGGGAGGCAAGGCGCGCATAATGAAATTGACCACAACCATCCTACTACTCGCAACACTCTCCTCAAGTGTAGCTGCACAAACAGTGAGCACAACGCAACACGGCATTAACGTTCAAGCCACCCTTTCGCCAACATCGATTACCGTTGGTGATATTGTTGCATTGCGCATCGAAGCAACAACACCAGTAGGAACAACGCTCTCTTTAGAGAATGAGCACGCCTTTGGTTCATTCACTATTGTTGACAGCATCACGTTACTCGACATCCCAAGTGAAACAGGTCGCAATTGGACGTGGTCGATGCAACTCGACACCTTTGACGCAGCAACGACGTCATTGAGTGGAATAGTGATTGACTGGGCGCGTCCTTCTGGAGAAAACGGCACGATAAGACTTGATGCAATCCCCATTGAAATCAAATCTGTTGCCGGCGAGTCTCTTGTTGACATGACCATTCGTGACATCAAAGCACCCGTTGTACTCTTTACAAAAAATGTTACCTTCGCAATCATAGCAAGCATTGCCACTGCACTTGCCTTGTGCTTGCTTCTCTATCGTTTTTTCAGAGGAAACAAGCCTGCGGTATCACCCAACGAACGTGCACTGTCTGCAATCCAAGAACTCAAAGAAGCGCATCTTGAAGTACACTCCTTTTACACTTCGCTGAGCGATATTGTTCGGCACTATCTTGAAGGTCAATTCCATATTGCAGCAACTGGACAGACCACTCGTGAGTTTTTACATGCTGCAAAACAAAACCCTCGGCTTGAGCAAACAGACCGAGAATCGCTTGGCTCCTTTCTTGTTGCCGCTGACTTAGTCAAGTTTGCAAGGCACGAACCAGGAGACAACGTCAACGAGGATGCAATCCATCGTGCCGAAAAGTTCATTCAAGAGACAGCGGAGGTGGCATTATGACTTTCCATAACGCTTGGCTTCTTCTCCTTCTTTTGCTCATTCCAGTTATCTGGTGGCGATGGACACGGCATCATTATAAAACAGGCATTTCCTACACGACTGCAATAGACGTTTCTCTCTTGCCTCGCTCACTGCGCAGTAAAACATGTTGGATTCCAGCACTCCTTCGCACCCTAGCAATTATTTTGTTAATTGTTTGTGTTGCAAGACCACAGAAACGTTTTGAAAAAACAAAACAAGCGGCTGACGGTGTTGCGATTGAAATGGTCATCGACCGATCATCGAGCATGAACGCACACGACTTTACGATTGATGGCAAGGCAGTTGACCGGCTCACTGCAGTACGCCGTGTTGCAGGAGATTTTATTGGCGGCATGGGATCACTCGACGGAAGAAGTGGCGACCTCATTGGGCTCGTTACATTCGCCGGCTACGCCGACAGCAATTGCCCGATGACATTTGACCACGAGTTCCTCGTTGCCGATGTGTTAGAGAGCATCAACATCGTAAATGAACGCAGCGAAGATGGGACCGCCATCGGAGACGCACTCGCACTCGCGGTCGAGCGTCTTTCCTCGCTCGACGAACGCGTAAAAGCAGATTCTGGAAATAACATCCAATCGAAAGTAATTATTTTGTTGACCGATGGCGAAAATAACCAAGGCGACATCGACCCACTCACTGCTGCAGACATCGCGGCTGCGATGAATATCACAGTCTACACTATTGGTGCAGGAACAAACGGATGGGCGCCTACTCCAGTACAAGATTTGTTTGGCAACACCGTCATGCGAAATCAACGCGTTCAAATAGACGAAGAAACGTTGCGCGAAATCGCAGACATCACAAAAGGGAAATATTTCCGCGCAACTGACACAGAATCACTCGAAGAAATTTATGCACAAATCGATGAAATGGAACGCACTGAAATCACGCAGCGCACGTACGTGAATCATGTAGACATGGCAGTACAGAGCGTTGCCCTCGCTGGCTTCACAGTTCCCCCGCTACTCCTTGTTGCTTTTCTGTTTTTAGTTGCAGATGTTTTGCTTTGCAACACGTTCTATAGGATTCTAGACTAATGGATATTCAATTCAACAACCCGAACAATACGCTCTACTTCTGGGCAGTTGGTGTACTTGCAATGTTGCTCATCATGGGATATCTACGTCGCTCAAAGCTTCTCCGTAAACTTGCATCACCGCGGCTCGTGCCACGACTCACTAAGTCAAGTTCAAATGGTAGGCGCCGCTTCCGTATAGCAATGCTCGTTGCCGCTGCAATCGTACTTTGTATATCCTTATTAGACCCACGCTGGGGAACAAGATACCGTGAAGTGGAACAGACAGGCATTGACACCTTCTTTGTTCTTGACGTTTCGCGCTCTATGCTCGCAGAAGATGTTCGCCCCAACCGACTTGATCGTGCAACCACTGCCATCGAAGATGTGCTTGATGTGATGGGCAGCGACCGAGCTGGACTTGTTACGGTTGCAGGAGACGCAGCACTTACCGTCCCACTTACGCTGGATTATGGTTCACTCCGACTCTCCCTTGATGATGTTTCACCACGAAGTGTCAAACGTGGCGGAACAAAAATTGGGGATGGCATTCGGCTTGCACAAGCTAGTTTTACCGATGACGTACAAGATCACAAAACGATTATTGTGTTATCTGACGGTGAAGACATGGGAAGTTTTCCTGTTGAAGCAGCGACTGATGCCGCAGCAGCCGGAATCACCGTCTACACCGTTGGCATTGGCAACTCAACAACTGGCGCTCGCATTCCAACCATTCTTTATGGACAGCCAACGTATATTACGCACAATGGCGAGGATGTCTGGTCAATCATGAATCCAGACGAACTTGCGAGTGTAGCAAACGCTGGTGGCGGGCTTTTCGTTCCAGCGGGTACTTCGAATCTCGACCTCGCCTCTATTTATGCGCAGCGGATCGCGAGCGACGCTGGAAAAAGTTTCGACAGTGTCAAACTTGAACAATTCATCCCCCGCTTTCAATGGTTTGCGATTCCATCGCTTCTCATTGTGTTGGGTGATTCTTGGATGAGTTTGCGCCCGAAGAACAAACGCAAAAGATCCACGTACGAGGTGGTAGCATGATGTTTTCCGCACTTTTTATAGCTCTCTTGTTGCCTACAACCCACGCAACAAATCAATTGCAAACCGCCCAAGCACATCTCGTGCAAGAAGAGTGGGAAGATGCCGCAACTATTCTTGATGCACTTGCCACAACGGACAACCCTACAGCAGAAGTCATGTATGACCGTGGCATTGCTCACTATAACCTTGACCAATTTGGAGTCGCTGCAGAAGCATTTGAGAACGCGATGACAACAAGTGAAGACCAAACACTTCGAACACACAGCGCGTTTAATTTTGGTAACGCAGTATTTCGAAAGACAATGCAAGAACTCGAAGGCACAGGAACTGCAACTTCAAGTGATGAATCCATCAGTGCGATAGACAAAGCAAAAGAACAAATCAAACAAGCATTGCAAAATTACCGCCGTGCTATTTCTGAAGATGGTTCTGATATGGACGCAAGAGCGAATGGGGAATTCGCTTGGCAAATGCTTTCACAACTCGACCAAATGCAAGAGCAAATGGAAGAACAGCAAGAGCAGCAACAAGAACAAAAAGACCAAGAACAATCCCAAGACGAAAAGTCTGCGGACGAACAAGAAAAAGACCAACAAAATAAAGAAGAAGGCGACTCTGAGCAAGAACAACAAGGCGAAGGTGACGAGTCGAAGCAAGAAAAACAGCAGGAACAAGATAGCGAACAGTCCGAGCAACAACAAGACGGCGAGCAATCTGATCAACAAGAAGACGGCAAACAAGGAGAACCGTCAGATCAAGACAAGCAGCAACAGGACCAGAACAGCGAACAGTCCGAGCAACAACAAGATGGTGAGCAAGGCAAACAATCTGAACAAAATGATGGTGAGCAATCTGATCAGTCCGAACAACAAAAACCTTCGGACCAAGACGGCGAACAGTCTGAACAAGAAGAAACACAACAAGACATCAGCAAAGGCGAACTAGAATCAGAGCAAGAACCAGCTATCCAAACCGATGTTCCCCAAGCAAGCCAAAAAGAAGCGGGCAAGCGTCTTTCAAAAGAGGAAGCCGCGCGTTTACTCCAACGAATTCGAGACAAGGAGCAACAACGTCGCAAGGCACTTGCTGCAAAACGTGCTCAAAGACGCGTTCCAGTGGATAAGGATTGGTAATGAAAATAACAACACTCCTACAATCTGTCGTTTTCACTGCGCTCTGTTTCACAGCGCCCCTCTTTTCGCAACAAGTCTTTGTCGACTTCAGGCAAAACGTTGGCTACGTTGGTGTTCCAATTCCCATGACTGTCATTTTTGAAAACGTCAAACAATTTGAAGAGCCAACACTTCCTGAAATTGAGGGATTTTCATCGTACCGACGCCAAGGAGAACAGACCTCAACGCAAACGACCATTATTAATGGGAAAGTCGCATCAACCTCTACATCACGGGTAACGTTCGTACTCACGCCTTTGCGCGAAGGAACGCTTTCGATTCCAGCACTAACATTCACTGCTGACGGAAAAACCTTCCAGACCACCCCACGGAAATTAGGGGTCGTGCAACCACCAACCGGCGGCTCTCTTAAAGCTGAGGTCTCAGGAACACATGGGGATATCTATCTAGGTAGACCAATTGATCTCACCCTCCGAATTTTTATCGAACAATTCACAGACAAAAACCTTGGCGTTCAACTTGATGCCCAAGATATGTTTGGACGTATCCGCAATGACAGTGATTTTGGAATCTTCAGGGAAGCTCTTCAAGAGGGAAACATTTCCGTGCAGCATGTCAAAGGGGTGAACGAGTCTGGTGTGCCAACGACATTCTTCATCATCGAAGTTGTCGCAACCGCTTGGCCTGAAACAACCGGTGAGCTAAACCTACATCCAGTGACTATTCTTGTTGACTACCCCATCTCCATTGCAAGGCAGCGAAGAACTGGTTTCTTTGGAGGCGACCAACTTGTCGTTGACCAATCGCAACTTCTTAGTGCCCAAGCCAGCGTTGCACCTATCGAAGTCCTCACACCACCGACCAACAATAGACCCGCGTGGTTCAGTGGCGCTGTAGGCATTTTCGATCTTAGAATAGTGGCAGATCCAACCAGAGTAAAAGTTGGCGAACCCATCACGCTCACCATACGTGTCACCGACCTTACAACTGGCAAAGTGAATCTTGATTATCTCGCTGCGCCCCTATTCGATAGGGTTTCAGCACTCACTGACAACTTCAAAGTTCCAGACAAACCCCTTGGCGGAACTGTACAAGGGCGAACAAAGACATTCACGCAAACCATTCGTCCACGAAACGATTCGCCAACTGAGATTCCCGCATTACCATTTACAAGTTTTAACCCGGCAACTGGAGAGTACAAGACTTCATGGTCTGATCCAATTCCTCTGCAAGTCGAAGCCGTGGAAACAATCAACGCTGGTGACTTAGTTGGAGCCAATCAATCTTCCATGGCTCCAAGCAAACCCATCGAAGTCGAAGGAGGCATTCTTGCCAACTACACGGGCAACTCGCTCCTCCATTCAGACACCGTGTCATTGACATCATCGCTTGTGGCAGTTGTTGCAATTCCACCGGTTTCTTGTATCGTCATTTTGTTTGGACTTTTATATCTCAAACACGCAAAGACACCTTCGTTCAAACACAAAAACGCAACGAAGCATGCGATTCGAACAATCAAAAACTCGGCGAAACTTTCACCAAACCAACAAGCAGTTCAACTCTCTAGAGCACTACGCACACTGCAACACGATTGCAACAACGACTTCTCCACACAAATGGATGAACTTCTAAAACGATGCGACGCCTCTCAGTTTGGTGGACTACCTGACACACATCTGGCAAAAGACGCTGCATCTTTAGTGGAGCAAATCCGATGACAATCCTAACAACACTAACAACAGTACTGCTTTCTTTGAGCAGTAATCAGTTGCACCTTACTCATGACCAACAAACTGCTGTCTTGCAAGAAGCCCAAGTCGCATACGACACCGGCGTCTCTTTGCAAACAGCTGACCCCGTTGCTTCCAAAGAATCGTTTCGACGGTCAGCCGAGCGATTCCAAATCCTTGTCAACGATGGTATCGAAAATGGAAAACTTTGGTACGACCTCGGCAATGCTCAATTGCAAGCAGGCGAAATCGGAGAAGCCATTGGTGCCTACCGTTCAGCCCAACGGTATATCCCCTCTGATGGACGACTTACAGCAAACTTGCAATATGCGCGAAGCAAAGTTTCCAACCCAATCAAGAGCGAAAGCACTACTTCGATACTCAAACGCCTCGCATTTTGGCACGATGCACTTCCAACCCAAGTTCGTCTTGCTCTTGGTGTCATTCTTTGGTTTGGGTGTTGGACTTTAGTTTCAGTCCGTCTTTTTAAACCCATCCCGGGATTCAAGACAGCCTCAATCACACTGGGCTGTGCTGCTCTCGCTCTTGGCGTGAGTGTTGGCGCGGATATTGCCGACCAACATCAAGACCACGGGGTTCTTACGGCAAGCGAAGTCATCGTTCGCAAAGGCAACGGTGTGAATTACGCACCGATGCTCAAATACCCCATTCACGAAGGAATCGAGTTCGACATCATCGAACAGCGCCCCGAATGGTTGCACATTTCTTTGCCAAACGGCTCCACTGGCTGGATTCAAGAAGAAGATGCACAGATCGTCACACTTGAAAATAAACTATCCCGTGGATAGTTTATTTACCGGAAAACAAACCCAATTCTCGCTAAGGGGACACTCATTAAATTATCGCAAAACGATAATTTAATGAGTGTCCCCACTCTAACGAATGAACCACCGCCAAAAAAACGACCCGCCGTAAGGCGGGTCGCGTTGTGCGCGGGGGCTCTCCTCTCTCTAGGTTGCCCCAGATTGCCCTGCGATTAACAGGAACCCCATGCACCAATCATTATTAGGATGTCACCAACACCAACTGTACCGTCTCCGTCGAGATCGTGTGTTGGGTCGTTGCCGCCCCAGCCAGCAATCAGCGCTAGCACGTCAGAAACGCCAACAATACCATCACCATCCAGGTCTGCTGGACAATCTGATGGACAAGCTGGATTTTCACTTCCTGGGGTATCCGCTGATTCTGGGTCATACGGATCGTACGTGCCCATTTCATAGTGGCCACATGCACTCGTATACCGATAGACATGCGCAGGCGCGTACCCATCTGCTGTTGGACCAATCATGTCGTCGACAAGTGGATATGTGAGATCACCGCCGGCAGGATCTTTGATAATTTGAACACCATCGACAACACTTGTCCATGGTACAGCGTCAAGGTTGCCGTCGTCATCAATGTCGAGGTCATCGCCAACTTCACCATAGAAATTCATCACGAGTGCGTGTGTTACGTTATCGCTGTTTTCAAAATTTAAAGAAACGATCGCGTCTGTGACTACACCTAACGTGTCTTCATCTTCAGCAAGCAGGACAGTACCATCAATCAAAGAGATTCCGCTTAGGTCTGTTGCATTTTCAATAACGCCAGAACCGCCAGTGCCATCGCCAATCACGATGTACCACAATCCATTAAGCATGGGGTTTCCATCGCCACGAAGCTCAACATACTCATCATCGTCAGCACCGGGCTGATCTATTCTGACTTCTTGCAACTGCACTTGAATGGTAGGATCTTCACATTCATCTGGATACCCATTTTGGTTATCGTCGTGCAACGTTCCGTCAGCATAATCACATTCGTCTGGAACACCATTCTCGTTACAGTCATCGAATGATTCGCAAGCGTCTGGAATACCATTGTTGTTGCAGTCAACATCGTTGTCGCAAACATCACCGATTCCATCGCCATCGCAATCTTCTTGGCCTGGGTTTGCTATATCAGGACAGTTGTCCACGTCGTCTTCCCAGCCATCGCCATCGGCGTCTGGTCCAGAAGCGTTGAGTACGACAAT
>CAZAZD010000009.1:62443-66277 GCA_964489535.1 uncultured Isosphaeraceae bacterium | reverse complement strand
CCGTGCCCACGTAGGAGTGGAATCCGCCACCGTTGCGTCCCATGCAACCAGTAAGGATACCCATCACTGCCATCGCGCGGTGAATCAATGGACCGCCGTGATACCAGTGCAAGGTGCCCGAACCAGTAATGAACATGGATTTGCCTCGGGTTTTCTCTGAGTTGTCAGCCCACTCACGTGCAACACGGATAACAAGGTCTCGGTCGATACCGGTTTCTTGCTCTTGCCACGCTGGCGAGTACGCTTGCGTTGCGTCGTCGTAATCTTTTGGATATGCGCCGTTCAAGCCACGGTTTACGCCAAGGTGGGAAAGCAAGACATCAAACGCTGTTGTCACAACAACTTCTTCGCCGTTTGCGTTTGTCACTCGTTTTACAGGAACACCACGCTTGACTGTAACTGCATCTTTTCCCTTGCCTTCAGTTGCGCCGAGGGTTGTATCGAATGTATCAGTAAAGTCAGCAAAGTTGACATCCACTTCTTCGAAAGAACCATCTTCGCCGATGCACGTAAGCATTGGGTCAAACTCTTCGCCAGCAACATCTTTATTGTCAAGATTCCAGCGACCAGTATTTTCTTCTTCCCACCTATAGCCAAGCGTACCTTGTGGAAGTTTCACTTTGTCCGTGCCTTGCTCGAGTTGGATAAGTTTCCAGTCAGCATTTTCTTCTCCAGCGTAATCGGAGAAGTCGGATGCACGCATAAAGCGACCTGACAAATACGAACCATCCTCTTGTTTATCAAGTTGAACAACAAATGGAAGGTTCGTAAATTGTTTTACGTAGTTATAGAAGTATTCGCTTCGGCGGTTGATGTGATACTCTTGAAGGATGACGTGGATACATGAAAGCAAGTATGCAGCGTCAGTTCCGGGTCTAATTGGAACCCAGAGGTCGGCAAACTTTGTCATGTCTGAGTAGTTCGGTGCGAGGTTTACAATTTTGCCACCGTTGTATTTATGCTCAGAAGCAAAGTGTGCGTCTGGAGTACGTGTCATAGGCAAGTTTGAGCCAACAACCATCCAATAGGTTGATTGATACCAGTCAGCTGCTTCGGCTACGTCAGTTTGATCGCCCCAAATCCACGGCATAATGTGCGGAAGGTCGTGATACCACTCGTAGAAGGAAAGCATCGTTCCGCCAAGTAAATTGCAAAAACGGTGACCAGAAATGAAACTCACCATACTCATCGCAGGGATTGGCGAGAAGGAGCAGATGTGATCTGAACCATACTTTTTAGTCGTATGAATAATCGATGCAGCCCATATGTCCGTTGCTTTGTCCCAACTTCCTCTGCGCCAACCTGCTTTACCGCGAGCGTTGCGATATTTCTTTTTCTTTTCAGGGTCCGCTTCAATAGCAGCCCAAGCTTCGACTGGATCTTTGCCTTTGGCAATTTCCTCTTCATACATTTCAAGAAGAACGCCGCGAATGTATGGATACTTTGGGCGTACTGGACTGTACGGATACCAAGAAGCAGAGATGCCGCGCTGGCAACCGCGTGGTTCATAACTTGGTGTCTCTGAATTAATTTGAGGCCAGTCGGTTTTTTGAAGTTCCCAACAGATGAGTCCGTTCTTTACAAAGACTTCCCATGAGCACGAACCAGAACAGTTCACACTATGGCTTGTTCGAACTGAACGGTCGTAGGACCATCGTTCGCGGTAAAAATCTTCCCAATCGCGGGGTTCATCGGCTACTCGGAACCATCGTGATGCGGCTCCATTTGAAGTTCCTGCGCTCATGCGTCGGTCTCCTGCTTAGGTTTGGTTGTTGTTACTTGTTCTACACCTTCTGGAATTTGGATATTGCATCCAATTTGGAAGGCTTCTATAAATGGTCTAAAGTCATGGGCAGTTCCATAGACGGAAATGACCGCTTGACGTTCTTCGTCAAAGACGAGGTTCACAACAACATTCCGTCCAACTGGATGAGTTCGTTCACTTCCGTCTGCAAATGTGTCTTCGTGCATTGCTTGAATTGCAACGTACATAAGACCTGCTGGATGTTTTTGCCACCAGATTTCAAAGTGCCAGTCAAGAAGTTGTACGGTTGATTCGCCACTTTCGATTGAACTGTCTGCTGGGTTAATGTGCCATTGAAGTACTGGAGGATACCCTTCCCATGGTGCGTCGGGGATTTCTGCTTCAGGTGCCATTTGTTGGTCTGGACCAAACTCACCGTAGCCAATTTCTTCAGCAATACCTGTTCCCATCACGGTGTCGGTCTCTGAAAGCACGGTAAGCGAAACGCCATCACGTCCATGGTCAACTTCTTCAGGTCGTTCCTTACTCGGTTTGTCCCAAGTAACCGAAACTTTTTCTATGCCTTCAAGGTTACCAAGTTCCCGTTCGATTGCACCAGCCATCGCTTGGTGTTCGAATGCTTCTATCTCAGGTTGCGAAAGTTTTACCATCGCGCGACCGTCAATAAATGCAACGTCTTGAACAGTTCCCGAAGCAACGATATCGGCATCCTGTTTCGGATCGTTCATCGTCTGTAACTTTGACCATATTGTTTCTTCTGTACAAATCATAATTCTTAAAATTCTCCTGCCAATAAAACGGCTGCCAAACCTCGTTGTGTAAGGGGCACAAGATAACGGATAATTGGACGTTTGTATCTATATTCTTGCACTTTTTTTCACAATTAGTGCTAAACCAGCCAAAAAGGCACAATAAAACAGGATAAATGACAACTTTTTTCTAGAATCGAGCAGCGGAAACCGCTCCGCTGTACTATTCCATCATTATGGTATTCTCATTTCTTACCCTTGTTCTTGCCCTTCACTCGGAGCCCATTTCTCCCATGTATTCCCGCGCTGGATATGACATTACACCCATCACTGAGGAGCAAAAAAAGCCCCTTCTTTCGAAACTTGACGAAGAGACCCTAAGAGTCACCCAAAAAGCGGGGACTGAGCGACCTTTCTGTGGAACATTAGTAGACAACAAAAAAGACGGACTCTACGCTTGTGTTGTCTGCGGGCTTCCGCTTTTTGCAAGCTACCACAAGTTCACTTCAGGAACTGGGTGGCCAAGTTTTTTCTCCCCCTTTTCACCCGAACACGTTGCAACAAAAGAGGACAACAAGTTCGATATGCAACGTGTTGAGATTCTTTGTGCAAAGTGCAACTCACACCTTGGACATGTGTTTGAAGATGGCCCCGAACCAACAGGCAAACGGTTTTGTTTAAACTCGGCATCGCTGCACTTTTATGAAGATGGCGACGAGATCCCCGCACAATCAAAGCCCGTACAGACAGAAATTGCGTATTTTGCCGGCGGTTGTTTCTGGGGTGTTGAACATTGGTTCCAAAAAGGCAAAGGCGTCATCAATGTTGAAAGTGGATATATGCAAGGTGACACCAAAAACCCAACCTATAAAGATGTTTGCACGGGAACAACTGGACACGCAGAAACAGCAAAAGTTACGTTTAATCCAAAAGCCGTTTCATACGAAACGTTGCTTCGTGCTTTTTTCAAGATGCATAATCCCACAGAAATCGATCGTCAAGGACCCGATATTGGTTCGCAATACCGTTCAGGCGTGTGGACCACTTCTGAGGTGCAACAAAAAATCGCAAACGAATTTATCAAGGAATTAACTGACAAAAAGACATTCGGCGCGCCAATTGCGACACAAGTCGAACCAGCAAAAAAATTCTACATCGCTGAAGATGGGCACCAGGATTACATCGAGAATACCGGCCGCTCCTGTCACGTCACGAATCCATGGACGGGACTGTCCCCACACAACAATCATACGGATTGATTCATTCCAAGAACCTCATTCATTACTAGCAATCTGCCCGCAGAATGAGGGACTGTCCCCA
>CAZAZD010000009.1:9182-62343 GCA_964489535.1 uncultured Isosphaeraceae bacterium | reverse complement strand
ATGAGGGACTGTCCCCAGTATTTCCAGATGACTTGGTATGGCAGTCACAGATCTTCTTCGGTGTCGTGCCCAAAGAAGCAATACAAAATCAGAACAATAAACGCGACAAAAGTAATCGTAGTAGCAAGTAAATACAAACCCAAACCAACAGACACACCAATGGTTGACGTCACCCAAATACTCGCGGCGCTCGTCATGCCTTGGACCCTACCGCGGGATTGAATAATTGCACCAGCACCTAAAAAGCCGACGCCACCGACAATCCCTGCGATGATTCTGCTTGAGTCCAAGTTAATGGTTGAGGAGACGCTTGATGTCAAACTTTCTGCGCCACTCTGAAGTGCGGAGAGCTGGATAACCGATTCAATTCCAATTAACGTAAATGCAGCGGAACCCAAACTTATTAACGCCATCGTACGCAACCCAGCCGGTTTACTGTGCCTACTTCTGTTGTATCCAATCACCCCGCCGAGAGCTACTGCTAAAACGAGCCGTAAAATAATTTCCCATTCACCAACAACAATCATGTGTCATTCCTCTGTTCAAGTAAAAATGTTCGTTCTGCCATAAACGCTGCTTCGCGTTCAGCAAGATGACTCTTAATGCCTTCGAGCTGCTGCTCTGCTTCTCTTCTGGCTTGCCGTGAATCTCCACCGTGACGTGGATCTTCCTCAATTTGCTCCAAGTCCATCGCCATTACCAAAGCAACAAAATCTGCGTCAATCATCGGCTCACCTGCTGCGGCTGCAACATTATCGAGAGCTTTAAGTTCTTCAATAATCCGCCTTGTCACCTCCTTGACGTTTTCTTGTGGACCGAACATGAGCAACGATTCTCTCGTCTCAAGCCGGCGCTGTTCAATTGATTCTTCAAGCGCGTCAATCTTGCCGTGCAGCGCTTCTGTTTCTTTGTCAATCGGAACTGGAGGATCGGGTGGAATAAAACTATCCAGTTGAACTTTCGCGCCCTTCTTCAATCGCTTGCAAAACCAGCCAGAAATTCTGTACGCTTCTTGCAATCTACGCATCGCGGTTGGCACGGGAGTTGGACTTCCATGGACTGCCGCATTTCCATCACGGCGAATTGCATGCATACCATCTGCCTGCCTTCTTGGAACTACCCCCGAGCGCTCAAGTGCTCCTAACATTGCACCTAAATCTTTTGAAATATCACCGCGCATTTGCAAACTAGTTAATTTCTTTGCCATCGTCTCGACCATTAGACGGAGTTTAAACATGCACGAGTCTGGATCTGTGTGCACATACTCTTCTGCCTGTCTTGCAAGTTCCGCAACCCGTTTATCAAACCGCCTAAGGAACTCAAAGTTCGTTTCTTGTTTACTCACTGAGCATGCTCCGAAGGTCTGAGCATCGACGCAATGATTCTTGCATTCACACAACACCGTTGAAAATCATCCGCCGTGACTTCAATCGCTGAGGCGAGCATAGATGCCCACCGAACTTCCAATGGCTTCATCGATCGGTCGGAGTACGAAATCATCATGACACCGGTTAATATTTTTTCTGCAAGTTCACGAGGCAATCTGCGAACACCACTTAAACAATCAATCAACGTTTTGTTTGCAATGTGTTCTGCGTCTTTCGCAATTCTGCATTCTTCTTCTGTGAGACCGATGATTGCTTGGGCATACAAGCCAGTAGCGGCTTCTTGCACCGCGGGCATATCCTCGCCAGCAATTGCCATCGCTCTTGCTGAGAGAAACCACAGTGTGGCTAAATCTTGATCGTCTATGTCTGGCATTCCCTCCATTGTTGCAGACCCCACCCCTATTGCAATAGGTAAAAAAAGCGTTTTTTTGGCAATTTGGGTAATATAGAATTCGGGCTGCTTTAATCAATTAAATAAATCTGCATAAAAACCCAGCATATTTCTTGACGAGACCCTCAAAAACCTTCAATATACCGATAGGAAGGTAGGCGAGAGACCTACCAATCGAGAATTTAGTGTTTGGATAACACGCAAAAAAAGAGAGAAGAAAATGAAAACTTTAGCACTGACTGGACTGTTCGTAGCGTTCGCGGCAAGCACAGCATCCGCTGGCATACTGTACTCACAAAGTTTTGAAGACACAAGTTGGACTGGTGGTAAGTATTACGACACTGGGGATGCAGCAGTCAATCACTGGCTGGTAAATAATCCTGGCGAAGCTGCCGTAAACGGCGATGGCTTCAATGCTTGGTATGGCAACACTCGTGACGGGGTTGGTCTTACTGATGGCGATTACGTTGGAGTAACAAACTACTCAGGAAATGTTGGCGCGTTCTACGATGGCGCTCAGGGCTACCAAATGTCAGATACCGATGGAATGATGTCATTATTCTTTGATGATTATGGATCAGATGTAAACTTCTCTGTAGCAATTTACATCAACAGTACTGGGTATGAATCAGATGACTCACTTTCCGTCATGTACGGAGATACAGTTGTTGCCTCGTACGGTGAACTTGAACTTGAAGGAAGTGCTGGTTCGTGGTTGTTGATTGAAGGGTCTGGTCTATCGGGTCAACTCTCCGTTAACTTTGACTCAAACTCCGGTTCAGAAGCCGTGTTTATTGATGCAGTTAACATCTGGACAGGCGACGTTCCTGCTCCTGGCGCTCTTGCACTTCTCGGTATAGCAGGACTTGCTGCAAGGAGACGTCGAAAATAATCGACGACAAATAAGTTATCCAAATTAAAAGACCGCGTTGCTTGCAACGCGGTCTTTTCTAATCCATATATTTACTCAATTTGCTTCACGGGCAGGCGCCCCAAGCAGAAATGAGCGCGATGATATCGAGGACATCAACGAGGCCATCACCATTGATATCTGCTGCGCAACTCTCGCAAGTCACATCTGCACATAAAACATCTATTCCACCGAAATCGCCATTGGCTTCAACGCAAGAATGCTCTGAGGACATAACACACTCCCCACCAAGACAGCAACTTCCAAGTGGTTCGCCGCCAGTTGGTTCACATGAAGCCGTAAGACAGAAAGTTGCATCACCGTCCCACGTACCTCCACCATCCAAACAATCATCTTCAAGCATTTCCCAACAGGCTGCCCCACCACAGCAAGCACCAATGCCCGTTGCACATTCCAATACATCTCCAACTAGAGTTGGGGAAGAATCACCAGAGTAATCTCCCTCAACACCACAAACGAAATTATCACAAATGGTTGGAGTTTGTAAAATTGCCGAGCTATTCACTAAATCCAATATTGCACCTCCACCGATTCCATCACAATCACTGTCTGCAGTATTTGCATTAAACTCACAATTTGTAAATGTAATGCTACTCGAATTTCTTAAATCTACTGCACCACCAACATCTCTTGCAGAGTTATTTGAGAACTTTGTACCTACTATGGATGCATCTCCATCCAAGTAACTAAACCAAGCACCCCCGCGGTTTGATTCATTTGAATCAAAAAGGCAATCTTGCACATCAACGTAACTATTCTTAGCATAAACACCACCGCCGTTGTTCGTTGCTGCATTGTTCTCAAAAGCAACTGAGTCCAAAACAAAATCACCAGAACTTGGGCTATCTTTTACATAAAGAGCCCCGCCGTTTCCTCCGTTGTTGGACTCAATACTTCCACCCGTCATGGAACAGTTACTGAATTTTAAATACAAACCCGCTCCAGAGCTCGATGCCGTGTTGTTTTTTATTGTGACATTCTCCAACGTAATTTCCCCTGAATCCACATAGATACCGCCACCATTATTTGTTGAATCATTACCCGAGACAATACAATCTCGAAGAGTCGGCGCAGAGTTCTCTATAAGAACCCCACCGCCCTTGCCTGCAGAACCGTTTCGAACAGTAAAGCCATCAAGGATAGAGTCGCTTGCCTCTCCACTTATGAACGTAACCACAGAGCCAGACGAAACATTCCCATCAATATATGTGTTGCTCGCAGACCCAACACTTGAAACCGTTATATCTTTCCCTAAAAAATTGATTGTTTCATAGTAAATGCCCGGATCAACGGACACAATATCACCCGATACCGCAGCATCAATTCCTATTTGGATTGATCCATATTCACTCGGAACCATTAATGTATCCGCCAACGCCAGTGATGGCGCAACTAAAAGTGTCAGAACTGTCATACTCTTCTGTAGATTCATCGGAAATCTCCTTGTTTTCTTCATGTCTCTAATCTACTGATATTACAAGAGATACAACAAATTACACAATAAAAAACGGCGAATCTATTCTTCCAGACCGCAAAACCCAATTTTTTAGGTGCGATAACACAAAAATGTCAATCTAGGCAACCGCTAACCCCGCTCTGTTTTGTTACTATCACGGTGGTTTTACAAATAGGTTTTTACTCGTCGAAGTGACGATGAAACAGACACATATGCCAAGGATGGCACTACGCAGGAAGGACTCAGCGAAACCAACATGGATGCATTTTCAATACACGGCGGACAACGCCTAACGGGATCAATTTCGGTCGATGGCTCCAAGAATGCATCGCTCCCACTTCTAGCGGCTTCTCTCTTAACAAATGAACCGTTGCAATTTGAGTGCGTCCCCAATTTGTCTGATATAACAAACATGGGGCGTCTCCTTGAAGAACTTGGTTGCAAAGTTTCAAGAGATGGCGAACACGTTTCAATTACAACCATCGACGAAACAACATCACACGCAAGGTACGACATCGTCCGCACAATGCGCGCGAGTGTTTGTGTTCTTGGTCCCCTTCTTGCGCGTCGTGGCGAAGTACGCGTCTCGATGCCGGGGGGATGCGCTTTTGGCGACAGACCAATCGACTTGCATCTCCGAGGACTTGAAGCACTAGGCGCAAAAATAGAGTTAGATGGCGGTGATATTATTGCACGCGCTGACCGCCTCCATGGAGCAACAATTTTCCTTGGCGGACCGTTTGGTTCAACCGTTCTGGGAACTGCAAACGTCATGAGTGCTGCAACTCTTGCAAAAGGCAAAACCATTATTGAGCAAGCTGCATGCGAACCAGAGGTTACAGATCTTGCAAACTTGCTCAACGCCATGGGTGCAAAGATTTCTGGCGCTGGTACACCCCGTATCACTATCGAAGGTGTCGATGAACTTGGCGGAGCAACACACACCGTCATGCCCGACCGAATTGTTGCGGGAACGTGGGCAATTGCAGCTGCTATGACAAACGGCGATATTGAAATCGAACGTTTCCCTTTAGATCATCTTCTTGCCGTTACCGATGTTCTGTCGACCGTTGGCGTGCACGTCCACCAAACGAATACTTCACAAGACCCACGCACATGCACTGTCCAAGTAGTCAGCGACCGATCTTTGAACCCCGTCATGTTTACAACTCAACCGTTTCCTGGCTTCCCAACAGATTTGCAAGCGCAAATGATGGCGCTCCTTTGTTTCTCAAGAGGCAACAGCATCATTACTGAAAAAATCTATCCAGAGCGTTTCATGCACGTTCCAGAACTCAGCCGAATGGGTGCAAAACTCGTGCGTCAGGGCTCGACTGTTATCGTGCAAGGAGTCGACCGTCTCGTTGGTGCTCCTGTCATGGCAAGCGACCTTCGCGCATCAGCAAGTTTAGTTCTTGCTGGACTTGCTGCGGAAGGCGAAACCATTGTAAGCCGTGTGTATCACCTCGACCGTGGATACGCATCTATGGAAAAAGTTCTAAAGAAACTCGGTGCTGATATCAAACGGATTCAAGGCGATCAAATCGTTGACGGTTTACCTGTTGTTGAAACGGTTCCTGCCAAGAAACTCGTACAAGCCGACAGCTGAAGCAACAGCAACATTAACCGATGGCACGTTTGGCGTCATCGGTATCTCCGCAATTGCATCACACAATTCAATCGTCGTTGAGGAAAGACCAGATTTTTCCTCGCCCATAATCAACGCAAATTTATTTGTGGAATAAACTTCCCACATTGGCTTTGCCAATTTCCCCGTTTCACAACCGATGAATTTTACGCCCAGCTCTTTCCTTAACAGCTGCAAATCTTTTTTCCAATCGCATGCAACTGCCCACGGCAACGAAAATGCATGCCCCATCGAGACGCGTATTGCTTTTCGATAGAGAGGGTCACAACACGTATGGTCAAACACGAGTCCGTCAGCACCAAAGCCAGCAGCATTGCGGAACAATGCCCCCATATTGTCCACGTTGGTAATCCCCTCGGCAAGCAGGAGTGAAATCGATTCCTTGTTCCTAAACTTTCCAATCAAACAAGAAACACTTTGCTCTTGTTGCTGCAACGTTGGTCTATGCACCGCGGCAAGCACGCCTCGATGAATATGAAATCCTGTAATGTCTGACATCACTGAAACATCTGCAACAAATACTTGATGGTGTTTTTCAATCAATGGCAAAAGCCGTTCATATTTTGCCGGTGATAAAAACAATGAATGTACATTCCAATCACTTGCAAGCATTCTCCGAACAACCATTTCTGACTCAACCATGCAAAGATGTTTACGACCACGCAAGTCAGCGTCTCTTATATTTCGATAGACATCAACTTGCGGATCATCAATCGATGTGACAACGGACACTTGCGCCTTCTGGTTACTTAGGGTCATCTGCGATCTGGAAAATCTGCTTGCATTTGTTTTTTTATTGCCTCGCGCGCACCCTCAAATTCCTTCGCGCTCTGAGTAAGTGCCTCCGCAATTGCAGAGGTATCTACTGGAGCGTTTGGCGATTGCAATGCTATTTCCAGCGCTTGAGCGGACATTTGCAAATCAGACAGTGCGGATTGCAATTGCCAAGAAGCAGCGTTTAATTGTTCATATGCAATTTGCCGATCTGTGGGTCGATAGAGTAATCGCCACGGACTTGCGGAAATTTCGTCAATTGCTGCTTTTGCACGCACGGATATTTGATTTACATTTCCAATAATGCTTGAAATTTGAGCAGCCCACTCTGGGGATTTCTCTTGGTACGTTTTACTCATTACTTCAAGCGAGGCCATCGTATTCTCAAACGATTGCATAGATTTTTCAACTGAAGGCAAGATTTTTGCCCGAACATCTTTAACCATTGCTTGGATTTTTGTAAACGTTTCATGTATTTGATTTGGGATTGGTTCGGTATCTGTCAAGATTGAAGAAATCGAAGACTCCCATTCTGGCCAAACCGCTTTCGTTGATTCCGCCACAGATTGAATAGACAACAGAGAATTTCTTGCCATATCAATTGCATTTTTAATTCCATCGGCTTCTCTGCTGCCAAGTAATAAGTTGAGCGCACCCCCGTCATTTGTAAGGGCTTCGCTTAATTTTCGAAGGGAATCCAATGATTTTGTAATATTGATTTCAGCATCTCTTCCAAGCAATTGTCCCACCATAGTCTCAGTCGTACCTACTAACTCTGTACTCCGTGTAGCTTGTGTACCGCTACCAACATCAGTGATAGATAACCACGCGGTCGAACCAAGCAAACCAGAACGAGCCTGCACTGATGCATTTTCATACAAATCAAACGAATTGTCCATTGAAAAAGTAACATCAATCAAAGTAGTTGGAGCGCCTTGGTCTTCTCTAGGCACAACATCTGAAATTGAACCAACAATTACACCTCCGAGTTTCACTTTAGAACCTGCTGAAAGTGCACCTACTCCATCGTGAATTGAAAAGACTGCTTGATATGTAGAAGTAGTACTAAATAAGCGAGACCAAGCATTTGTCAAAATACTAAAGACAATAATGCCAAGAACGAGCGCAAGCGTTACGAATACACCTGCTTTTATATTGTTCTGTCTTTTGTCTCTCACTTGTGACATATCTAATTACTCCTTTGAGGAATGAACAGATGGCCCCCGAGTCAATCTCGGTGCACCAATACCCAGCAAATCTTCAGCATAACTTGATTCTTCTTTACGACGAGTCAATGGACCCTCGGCATCCCCCCTCAAAAATTGACGAATCAATTGTTGACGATCGTCTAATTCATGCATGTTTTCTTCGGGCCAATCTCTAAGTTCTTCAAACACTTCTCGCTTGTCAACCATGAGCATTTTACCCTTATCGAGCATAGCCATTCGATCCGCAATGACAAACGCGGAATCCATTTCATGTGTAACAACAACGCTCGTTGCCCCTGCTTTCTTTGCAAGGTCAAGAATAAGTTGATCAATTGTTGCGCTTGTTACTGGGTCAAGACCAGCCGATGGCTCATCGTAAAATAGCAATTTAGGATCAAGCGCAAGTGCGCGAGCGAGTCCTGCTCTTTTTTTCATCCCGCCTGAAATTTGGGAAGGGAATTTTTCAGCTGCTTCACGCAGACCAACTTGTTCGAGTTTTATTTTGACGATGAATTCGATAATGTCAGGATCAAGATCAGTATGTTCGCGTAACGAGAGTGCAACGTTATCTGCAACAGTCATCGAGTTATACAACGCACTTGATTGAAACAAAATTCCAAACTGTCTACGAATTTGATTCATGCCATCATCATCAAGTTGTGCAAGATTTTCATCAAACACTTCTACAGTTCCACCATCGGGAATAAATGTCCCTACCATGTGGCGAAGAAGAGTTGATTTTCCTGAACCAGATCCACCCATAATGACCAACACCTCGCCGTCAAAGACATCGATGTTTACGCCATCGAGTACCGTTTGCTCGCCAAAATGACAAACAAGATCGCGCACTTTGATGACTGGCTCATTTTCCATTTTGTACAGAATCTACCTTACTCGCAGGATACACTAGATTCCCGAGTTCTTTATCGTCAATTCGCATCCAAACAAAGCGATTTTTAAATTCACTTCCCCCATCCACGCTTTTAAAGAGTTCAAACTTGCCGACGAGATGGACATCTTCACTATTTGAGAACTGAAGTACATATTCCAGTTCGGCTTCGATGGGAACCATCCCAAGAAAAAGTTTATCGCCGTCGACTGCTTCCTCGCCAATTTCCTGATCCAACTCTCCTCTAAGAAGTGTGCCATATCGTTTATGCAGTGCGGCAAGAAATGTTGCTGATTCGTCGCCTAAGGCAGGTGAAGTAAAGTTTGCTTCAAATGTTACAACGTCACCATCTTGCCCATGCATTATCGCAACTATTGGACCTTGTTCGATTCGTGCACGCACGTTCGTATTCCACCACAACATTCCGCCGCCCCAAAGCCCAGTCACCATTGCGCCAAACAAAATCGCAAACCATGCAAGGCGAATGCCACGTGTGTCCCCTTTTGCTTTGATGTCTACAAGTGCGCGAATGCCAAACAGCACTGCTGCAATGGTAAAGAGAGGACAGAAACCAATTGCGCTAAAAACTGCAACGAGCGACCATGGATTTATTTTCTTTTTTCCCATCAATTCTCAGTATCGCAACTTGAACCCTTTGGAAAAATCAGGTCGCCGTTTTTTGAGTCGTATAATCGAATACATCCAATTTTAATATCAATATCAAAACTACCGCTTGGAACGAACTCCATCAATATATCGGCTGAAACATCCGTTGTTTCAAAAATGAAACGTACAGGAATTGGAGCTTCGTTCCCAGATGGTTTGAGCGATTGATCTTGGTCTTCCAAATTCATAACCGCAGAATCAAATTTTCCATATCTTGATTGCAATTCTTCGATAAATGAAGCAATCTCTTCATCGGTAAGGGCAACTGAACTTCGCGCAAGATCTTTACGGAATGCCACGAAATCACCATCGTATCCCGCTTGAATTGTTGTCGTTGTTACTTCACCGACTTGTTCAATAAATCGTTTCGCCATACCGACAAACACTATGGCTGCAGAAACCCAAAGAATTGTAGAAATCAATCCAACAACAATCGCCGTCCAAGCAAACCCTTTGCCAGACCTTCCTCTGAGCGTTACGAGTGCAATGATGCCAAGAATCGGACCAACAACGGTTGTGATTGGACAACAAATAATCAACGAACAAATAAGCGCCGCCGTTGCTAAGCCGGATCGTTCTTGATTACCCGTATCGATTGTGATTTCTTCAATAGTATTAGTCATTTGTTGTCTGCTTTACATCTTGTTCAAGAACATCTTTTGGGATGCCGAGAAATTCTGCCATGTATTCTTCGTAGACCTTTTGATCTTCTTCCCTTGAAAAATCTAATCGAAGTTCGTTAATAACTTTTGTCCCCTGCCCAATCCAAACGTCCCACTGTGCTTGGTCAACGTTCTCAACAATCCATTGACCGGTCGCTCCGGGAAGCGGGGCTTCCTCGAGCGGCTTTCCCGATTCGCTCGTTGATGTTTGTTCAACGCTGGGTATTTCCATTCCCGCCGCCTTCATCACTGACGCAATCCCATCCTTAACACGCATCTCACCTTTTGACGCTGCTTGTTCGTACCCATGAGTTAATAGTTCTTTTGCCTCTTGTGTTTTGCCAAGTTGCAACAGCGCCGAGCCGCCGAGTTCCATCGCCCGCGTCATTTCAGGGTTCAATTTGATGCACGCCTCGAAACTCGTTGCTGCTTCTGCGAACCGCCGAGCATCAAAATACGCCGAACCAAGGCTGAAATGCGCCATATCGTTCGACGGGTCCGCCATCGCCATATTCTCAAATCGCTCAATTTTATCCTGTAAATCGTTCATCCACCCATTGTACCGCATGGGGACAGTCCCCTTGGGACTGTCCCCATGAAAACCGCAATACAAACGTATACACAAAGTTTATTCCCGTTATTTCGGGGGACTGTCCCCATGGGGCTGTCCCCCGTCTATTTGATTCAGACCCAGTGGCTCGACTCTGCGGATCTGACCCCAATGAGTTATGAAACACTGAATCGGGGTGTGACAGTCTCTTGGGGTACAATGGATTGTCAATGGCACAGATGCAAGTGAAGCTTGGGCAAGTGACCCTACGCAACCCCGTTGTACTCGCAGCAGGCACCTGTGGCGTGATGGGCGAAATTAAGGACGCCATCAACCTATCTAACCTAGGCGCCATCACAACAAAGTCGATAACCCTAGAACCACGAAATGGCAATGAGCCAATCCGAATGGCAACCGTACAGGACGGCATGATCAACGCCATCGGTCTCGCTAACGAAGGTATCGATTCCTTCATCAACAACCAAGCTCCAAAGGCAATCGCACTCAACACAACCGTCATCGGTTCCGTCGCTGGCGATACCATCGATGCGTACGTTGCCGTTGCAAGCGCCATGAACGACGTCGACGGTATTGACCTTGTCGAAATCAACGTCTCTTGCCCAAACACTGCCGATGGTCTTGAGTTTGGTGGCTGCCCGAAACGACTAGCGGCATTACTCAACGAAATCAAACCAGTCCTTACCTCTAGTGGCATGCTTGTTAAACTTTCAGCAGCTCCCAGAGACATAAGACCTCACGCAGAAGCAGCAATCAAGTGCGGAGCCGATGCTCTCACACTGATTAACACAATCCCATCCCTTGCCGTCGATGTCGAATCAAGAACACCCGAAATATCTTGCGGTATTGGTGGCGTAAGCGGTGCAATCATTCACCCCGTTGCCGTTCGTGTTGTCCACGAAGTGTACAGAGACGTTGCAAAAACCGCGGGCATACCAATCATCGGTACTGGCGGCGTCATGCGATGGGAAGATGCCGCCGAGTTTATTCTTGCGGGCGCCACAGCAGTTGGCATCGGAACAGCTTCTTTTGTCAATCCAAGCATCGCACCAAAGGTTGCAAAGAAACTCGCAATTTGGGTAACAAGGCAGGGCTGCTCAAGTATTACAGAACTTGTTGGTTCGTTGCAACTTCCGTAACAAGTTTGCAAAACAACTCGCCGCGCTGTTCGTAATTGTCAAACTGATCCCAACTCGCACAGCCCGGACTTAACAACAGCACATCTCCTTCTTGCATATTGGCTCTTGCACAGCAAACTGCCTCTTGCAAGGTTTCGAAACATCGCACCTTTCCAGTTGCAAGTTCTGTAATCACTTTTCTTGTTGCTCCAATTGCGTACATACACCCAACACGTTCCGATTGTTTTGCAAGCAGCGTCAAGTCAACTTGTTTGTCATACCCACCAACAATCAAGTGCACGTGTTTTGAATCAGAAAATGCGTCTACAGCTAACTTTGTTGCAGTTGGAGTTGTCGATTTAGAATCGTTGTAACAACCATCACAAACACATTGCAGCCGATGCGGCAACCCTCGGAAGTTTTCGATACCCATACGAGCTTTCTTTGCTTCAGCACCAATAGCAATCGCCGCCAAAAAAGCGACCGCAGCATTGCGTTGATTGTGTTTGCCAAGAACAGTCAGCCCATCGAATGTTGCTTCTGGGTCTTGCGTTAAAGAAGTGTCGCCCCCTTGCTGATGTACAAACAACGATTCCTTACACTTTTTATATGCTTCAAACGAACCGTGCCAATCAATATGATTTGGTTCCACTGTTGTCAACACTGCAACCTTCGGCGACCATCTCCCATTCCTATCAAGCCACCACAACATTGCACTTGACAATTCCAATACAACAATATCTGTTGGAGCCATCGAAGTAACTTCTTCAAGCAAACTGCCACCGATATTCCCGCCAAGATGACTACAAATGCCTGCCGTCGTCAGTGCTGCCTGCACCATCGAGCATGTTGTCGATTTTCCAGAAGTGCCAGTTACACCAATAACATTGTTGCGATGAAGTTGCCTCGTCAACAATTCGATTTCAGTGGTTACTTCAACGCCGGAATCCCACGCCGCCTGCAGATATGTATTGTTCCAAGGGGACGGAACCGCTGGGTTTGCAACAACAACATCTGTATTCGTAAAATCTTCCATTCGGTGTTCACCAAACACGACACGCAGGTTTGAATGCGTCCCAAGTTGGTGAAGTTGTTCTTCCAGTTCCTCTTCAGATGCAAGGTCCGTCAACAATACTTCGGCGCCTTGACTTAGAAGCCACCTCGTTACACCGAGCCCACCACCAAAATACCCAAGCCCCATAACGGTCACTCGTTTATGTTGAAAGTTCAAGTCCACGAGTTGTTCTCACTCGTTTTTAAGAATCGGCTTACGCCTCCAGTTTTTCGTTGGTAGACCCACCACTCGGCAAGTAAAACAGCGAGCACTGCTGCGAGTGCCCACGGCCAAAGTTGTATAAACGATGTTCCACTTGAACCACTCGATTCGACCGTTGTTGCTCCGATCGAAATTTCACGTACGCTTGCAATATCCGACTCGCCACTTGGAATGTTTACCGCAATGTTCCGTTGCACTTTCTCATTCCACGACACTGCATGTTGCCCCGTGATTCGAATTGGTCCCCAATTTGCCTTGCCTGAAGCGTCAGCATTAACTGTGTGCAACTGCCCATCTGGCTCCCGAATTGTGACCCACTCGATGCCCGATGGAACTTGAACCGCAATTGTTTCGCCTACTTGCAAAAATGCACTCGACAACGCGTCTCCGCTTCTGCCTAAGAATTGCACAGCGTTGTATATAAAAAAAGGAAAACTTCTCAAGTATGGCCAATTGCTTTCAAGTGGATCAAATGCTGCGTACACAATCTGCACACCGCGATCGCGCGTACTCATTACTGCAGGCCACCCACTTCCCTCAAGCAAGACATCGATCTTTCCATCCGTCACCACTTCAAAACCTTCTGACACAACAATATCTTCAAATCGAACAAATCGCATCACTGGATGCTGTTCCTTAGCAACAAGCATCACCTGCGCTTCGCCCTCAACAAACGTCGAAAAGGCATCCATTGGCGGAGGATCGCCGAACATGAGGTACCTTCCTTGCGGCAGCGCATCAAGCGAAACATCCCTTGTCACCACTACATCAAACACCGACGATTCCCCAGACGTAATCATCTGTTGCAATACACGCGGAGATACTACTTCCAAAGATGCAAGCGGCATTCCTTCAAGCACTGTTTGCACAAGCGAGGGACCATTTTCTGACAACAAGACTTTGAGTTCTTTTGGTGGAGCGATCACAAGCGATGCAACATCATCCACTTCAAGGGCATCGCTTGTAGTGAGCACAGCGTGAACAATACCGCCGCTTGGCATCGCAAATGGCATAAACACAACACTCGCAGAACCAGAACTTTTATCCGATTTTGCGGGGATCACAACTTGCTGAGCGCCAATTGGAATACCGTCAACGGAAACCTCGACATCAGTGGCCACTTCATTGCCACCAGTGTTAACAAGCGCAAGGAAAATTTGCACATCATCACTTGCTTCCGAAACTCGTTTTGCGCTAATAGTTGCGAGACCAATGTTGCCTTGTTCACTTTCGCCAATCTGGTGGTATTGCAACGTTTCGCCACGTTGTAAGGCTTGTGATTGCAAATCCACAATTTGCCCATCGCTAAAAAGTTCTAGTTGCGCGGACTCGCTTAAAGACAAACCATCCTGCTCAGGATCAACGTTCGTGGTGTATGCACGAGCAAGTTTTAACGCTTCTTCGATTGATGATGTTCCGTGTGTTAGTTGCATTGACGTAATCGCTGCAACAAGTTGTTGCTCGGAATCTGTAAACGGAATCACAACTTCGGCTGAGTCCGAAAAAGCAATCACCATTGTTTCGCCGCCACTGTTCGAAAACAGTCCACCACCATGCAGCGTTTCAACAAGTTCAATCGCTTTGTTCTTTGCTTGATCAAACCTCAATTCTCCGTCTTCATTGATTGCAGCCATCGAAGCGGAACGATCAATCAAGAGCACGTGCTTGCCCAACTTTGGCGAACCGCCCTCGATTTGTGGCTGCATTAAAGAAAGCACAATAAGCAACAACGCTAGCAATTGCAACAGGAGAAGCACACTTGGACGCAGGCGTTGAAATGGCGAGTTCGCGTGCAAATCCTCAACGGCACCTTCCCACAACATCGTGGATGAAATTCGCACTGGCTGCCTACGCAATCGCAAGAAATACAAGAGCAACAAAAGTGGAATCACAATTGCTCCAAGCGTTAAACCCATTGCGGGAGTTACCCAAATCATCTCAGCAGCCCCCTGCTTCGCAAATACTCAACAAGCAATTGCTCCATATCAACGTCTGTCGAAATCTTCGCACTTCCCGCACCAACTCGAGTGCATTGCTCGCGAAGATCCTCGCAGAACTGTTGCAGGCGTTGCATATACTTTGCAATGAGCGGCGCTGTTACAGTAATCTCGCAAGCATCGCTTATTTCTGCATCTTCCAAACGCAAGTCGCCCTCCAAACCAGCTCTTTGTGGATCAACTTCTTCTGGAGCGAGTACTTGCATCACAAAGACATCCCAACCCCCACCAACTAAATAAGAGAGCCCTTGTTTTATGCCGTCATTGTCAAGGCAATCGCTCAAGACGATTAGAACGCCGCGCCCCTGTCTTGCGGTTGAAATTACTTTACACGCATCAATAAATGCCGTGCCACCTTCAGGAATAATATCAAGTAGCCATTGTCCAATGTCCCGTGTTCTTTTGCGACCGCGTAGCGCTGAAAGTCGCTTCACACCTTGGTCGTTAAATGAAAAGAGTGAAACTTTATTATGGCTGCTCAGCGCAATATATCCCAGCGCCATTGCAAGCCGGCGAACAAAGTCAAATTTATTCGGGTTGCCAAACTCCATCGACGCACTCGCATCAATCGCAATGCCAAGGGTTAACTCTTCTTCTTCTAAAAAGATTTTCATAAACAAGCGGTCAAGTCGTGCGTACACATTCCAATCAATAAAACGAAGGTCGTCCCCTGCTGTGTACTGACGGTAGTCCGCAAATTCAACACTCATGCCTCTTCGACGACTGCGACGTTCTCCCTGTGTTTTACCACTAAAAATCTTTCTCGCAACAATATCGAGTTTATCAAGTGATGCCATCAAAGTGGAACCGAGCAATGCATCTACTTTCGTTGGTCTTTCGTGTACTGTCTTGCCAAACTCAGACATCTTGTTCCTCGCTTACTATTGATGGCACCTCTTGTAAGAGCCGTGCGATCATCTCACTTGTCGACCTTGCATCTGTTTCGGCTTCAAACGTTCGCACGATGCGATGTTGCAACGCTGGAACCGCGACTGCCTTGATATCACGTCTTGAAACTGCAAAACGCCCATCAACAACTGCTGCAACTTTCGCAGCCGAGACAATTGCTTGCGCACCTCGGGGGCTTGCACCGACAACAACGTTATCCGAAACCCAAACCGGCGCGTGTGGCGACCCAGCATGAGTAGCAAGAACTAAACGCGTGACATAATCTTGAATATGTGGAGCGATCACAACGTGGCGGATAAGTTGTTGGGCTGCAAGAATAAAATCCCCTTCGACAATGACATCGGCATCGAACGTTCCTTTGCCTGTTGTCCGCGAAACAATTGCACCGAGTTCCTCTCTCGATGCATACCCAACATCAATTTTAAACATGAATCGATCGAGTTGTGCTTCAGGAAGTGGATACGTGCCTTCCTGTTCAATTGGATTTTGAGTTGCAAGAACAAAAAATGGTTCTGGCAATGCACGAGTGTTTCCATCAATAGACACAGAGCGCTCTTGCATTGATTCGAGCAATGCAGATTGGCACTTTGGAGTCGCGCGGTTAATTTCGTCAGCAAGTAGGAGTTGATGAAAGACAGGACCCTTTCTAAACGTAAACCTTCTTGCATTGGTTGCGGGATCTTCATCAACAATAGTAGTCCCAACAATATCTGCAGGCATCAAGTCAGCCGTGCATTGAATTCGACCTGTGGAAAGTTGCAACACATCTCCGAGCGTCCGAACAAGCAGCGTCTTGCCAAGTCCGGGCGGTCCCTCAAGCAACGCGTGTCCATCTGCAAGAATTGCGACGAGTACTAAATCAACGACGCTCTCTTGCCCGACGATAACCTTTCCAACTTCACTTCGCATTGTTGCAAAGCCCTTGCGAATAATAGAACATGCAGCACGCACGTCGCCTTCATTACGTATTTCTTGTGGCAAACTCGAAGCAGTAAGCGTCATGATTCGCCATCCTTACCGCTTCGCTTGCGTTTTTGTTTTAAGAGTTGACTCAAATTGTCATCTCTGTCTTCCAAATCTTTTTTTGGTTTTGTCGGAGTCGACTTTTTGGGCAATTCCTCAACTGGTTTTTCCGAAGCACCCTTCTCAACTTTAGTGCGCGTCACTGGCTTGTGTACTTTTCTAAGCGCCTCAACCGATCCAGTAGAGACTTTCCCAACTGGTGCTAACATCGACTGCATGCTTTTCTTGTCGATCCACAGTCGCCTAATTGCAACATCAAGAATTAAAATAGACGCAGCGAGAATTGCGAGCAAATCCCAAATTGGTTGTGGACTTTTTGGAACTTTTACATCACTTCCATCAAATAAATCTATAAATTCAACATCACCAAACGACAAGATTCGCCCGCCGGTTTTCTGTGCAAGTTCATACAAGAGCGCTGCATTCGCAGTCGTGGACGCGTACTCTTTTGCATAGGGAACCGTCACGGCAGTTGGAATTCTTCCGGTCAACTCACCATTTGCATCTTGAAACGCAATGTTCACAAGCCAAGCACCTGCATCTGCTGCATCAAACTCTGCGTGGTATCTTCCGGGACCTGTCTGTTCCAACACAAGTGGCGTTGCTTCGCCATCGGGATTGATAACAACTGCTTTTGAATGCAAAAAATTTAATAATGCTGCGTCGTCGTCCACTGCTTCTAATTCTACAATCCCACGCTCGCCCTCAATGAGCGATGTCACCATCATGTTGGGCGGAGACGAACCACGCATCGCCCACCGAACGGTTGCTTCCCAAAACTCAGGAAAACTCGACCAACTTGGCCACTGTGTTGCCCACCGATCCCCAAGGTCACTCGTAAACGCAACCGATTTTCCTAAACCAAAGTGCCACCAAGCAAACAAAGGGTCTTCTCCATCGCTCACCGGAATAATCCAAGGCGTTCGTGCAAGTCCACCCTTGTTGCCAGTGACAACGTAGCCACCAACTTCCGGAACGGTTGCAATTTCGCTCACAGGACCAGAAACACTTGGCGCAATTGCAACTGGCCACGATCCTCCCTCTTGTAACAGCGAACGAGAATTTAACTGTGCTTCTTTAATAAAAATGCTTGGCAACTTATTTGGGTTGTTCACCATGTAGAAACGGCCGCCTGTCACAGTTGCAATGCCTTGCATCTTTTGTTGATCCATCGCAGAACCGTGCCCGCCAACCATCACGGTCGAAACAGTTATCTCGTACGAACGGTACGCTTCCAACAATTCTTGGGAAGGACCCGACGGGTCACCATCCGTAATAATAATCACGTGCCTTTGTGCTGCATCTAATTGTATGAGCCCCTCTAATGCTAACTGCATCGGCGATTCAAAATCTTGCATATCCCCAAAGACCAAACTATTCACAGCATCGTGTGCAGAAACCTTATCGCCAGCAAGTGACAACGGGAGCGTCCAACCAGAATTGTTTAACGTAAACTCACCACCATTCCAATCGTACTCAATGATGCCAATGTAATCCTGTTCACTTAGGGAATCAATCGCAGCATTCGCCATCTGCTGTCCCCAGTAATTTCCTTGCGGCATTTCACAAGAGTGCATGATGAGTGCCAACGCGCCGCGAGGAAGTTGGCGCGTTTGTGGGGGTTCACATTTCAGTGGCATTGCCTGTTCAAGTTTTGAACCAATCCAACCACCCGCGCCAAATGCTGCTGGGCCGCCTGTCATAATCAAACCACCGCCAACATCATGCACAAAAGAATAAAGATGCTGCTCTTGCAAATCATCAATTGCCCACCTTGGAATGTCAGCAAGGATAACTGCGTCATACCTTGAAAACCCAACACTATCTCTTGGAATACTTTCCGGCGAAATTGTTTCTACCTGTAAACCAGACGATTCAAGAGACCCTTGCAAGTGTGACGAAGCCGCTTGGTTTTTTGACACAAGCAAAATAGATCCGCCTTGCGCAACAAAAGACACTGCAAGCCCCGTGTTATTTGTTGAAATTGTGTCTGTACCTTCCGAGGGAACCCACATTGTTTCAAACGTTTGCGGCCCGCCAGTGTTGATTGGTATATCAAACACAACAGCATTCACTCCGCTCTTGAGTGAAAGGGGTAAACCCTTCCCATCCGAGCCCAATGACAAATCAATCTCTTTGTCATTTTGAAGGAGATGCAGCGTACCACTTGATTCCCCAACGCTGCGCAGAATAATTCTCAGCGGTATCGATTGTCCAACCCTCGCTTGCGATGGCGCAACCACTTTTTCAATCATCACTTCATGTTGATGATCATATTCCAAAGGAAGCACATCGATTGGAACTCCATTTGCCTTTGCTAAGTTTGCAACGGATAACACAAGTCCATCTGTTTCGTTGCCATCTGACACAACTAAAATTCTCGATGCAGTATCTTGTGGTACCAATGCAAGCGCCAACTTTACGCCCTTTGCCAAATTCGTCGCGTTGCCAACTGGGTCATTTGCTGCAGGTTCAAAAATCGTTAACTTGCTTGGCATCGAACCTATAACAGCATCGCGCCCAACGCTGATGACTGCAAGACGATTATCGTCTCCACGTTTCTCAGGAGAAGTCCACGTTTGCAATCTGTCGACAGTTAACTCCTGCAAGTGTCGAGGAATCGATTGACTGCGATCGAGCACAGTAATAACCGAAACGCCCCTTCCAATTTTCTCCCAAACTGGTTTTGCAATTGCAACTGCAAGCAATGCAATGATGATGCATCTTGTAATCGTCGAAGCCACAGAGCGATTTCTTGAACCCTTTCTTGTCACCCCCCCCCACGCAAGCACCACTACAGGAACTATGAGGAAAAGTAAAACAAGCCAGCCAGGTCGATCAAATTGGATGGGGAAGAACATCAATAGACCATCATATCGGGCAACCGTTGAAGGCGGTTGTTTCCCGTATCCGCAACGATTATTCCATCTTGTCCTATTTCTACTGCCCACGGTGTTTTGAATAAACCAGTTTTATCACCCGCACCACCAAAAGTTTGCAACGACTCGCCATTCACTGAAAATCGCTGCAAACGATTATTACCAAACTCACAAACGAGCAGTGTCTCCTGTGCATCGAACACTATTCCATACGGATACAAAAGTTCGCCCTGCGCTCTTCCCGCCGAACCGATTATTTGCACGACCTCACCTCGGGGAGTTCGCTCAATAATTCGATGGTTCCCAGCATCTGTTATAAATAAGTTGCCGGTTACTGGCGAGACAGCAATGGATTGTGGACGAAGAAAGCCCTCTTCGTCTGATCCAAAATGCCCGAATGAATATTGAAATTCTCCTTCACGAGTATACACGTTGACACGGTCGTTCCCGCCATATTCAGAAACAAAAACCTCGCCACCTTTACCAAAGGCGATGTCAGTTGGGTATAGAAATTGCCCGTCGCCCGTTCCATATTCGCCAAAACTTCGTACTTCGTTTCCCTCTTGGTCAAGAACTAGAATGCGTTGTTGGTGGGTGTCTGCAATCCAAACAAGACCCTCGCTATCCATGGAAACCCCTGTTGGAAATCCCGTTCCACTTAACGGCAAATCCCATGACGACAAAAACGTTCCTTCAGGTGTAAACCGTTGCAATCGTCCCGTCTTGTCTATGACAACAATGACCGCATCGCTTGTTGCAATTGCCCGAGGTGTTGTAAATCGACCATCGGTTCGCCCGACCCCACCAATGAGATTCGCAAGGACAACAGGTTCTTGTTCAAACGAAGAGCATGAGACTAAAAGAACAAGCAAAAGCAAACTTGCAGATGACCGATATGCAAACAAAACACAGAGACCACATACACAAGCAAACCCAATAATAAGAACAAGCGCCGACGAAACAATCTCTGGACGTTGGTAATGCATTGCGTTGAGTAACGCGACTGCGATTGGCTGATGCGTTGCAGGAGGAGCAAGTTGATTCGTCAACGCAACTTCGCTCACCGTCACTGAAAATACTACGCCCACAACGAGCACTCCCGCAACAAGTAGACGCGCCCTCGCAGCACTCAAGAACACGCGTATTGATACGATTCCATCAACTGTACAGAGTGTTTGTGTTTGCTGGCTCGATGCCACCCACCGACCACTCAATGATGCAATAAACCCAACCTTTGTTAGAAGTGCGAGGACGACAATGAGTGGCGTTCGATAGACGAGTTCTGCACCAGAACCATGCCAAGTCGTTGCAAGTGCCGATCCTACTAGTGACGCAGGCAAAAACGCAACAACTATCCAAATACCATCGAGTACTTTTGCGGTCATTCTTGTCTTTGAACAGAGTGACAAGTGCATCGATGCAGAAACAATAAAAAGGAGACCCGAAACAAACACTGCCATCACAGCAAGACTAACGCTTACTGCAATGTCTCCAGAATACAAGGAGATCAGTTTCGCCAAGGCGCTCCCAGTTACTACAACAGCAAGCACAAGCGGCAATCCAGACAAGAGGAACCAAACCGACAACACTGGCAACGGAGAGCGAGAAGGAACCGTTGCTGCGCTCACCTTTCTTGGAACATTTCGAACAATTGCCAATGAAGCAAGAATCGCAATGCTTAGCCCCGTCAAACTAAGCACGGGAGCACCCAGCGCAGAACCACCTGATGCGACGACACTTCGCAATTCGTTTCCAATCGTAACTACTTGCGCTAAATCAAAACACGTTGTATTGGAAGCGATGAACGCAGCCACAAGGACAACGGATGCCAACATTAACTTTTTGTCATAGCGAATTCGTTCAATGATTCGAATAAACCGAGAACCACCATCGAGTTGCTCAAGAATCGCAAGCGAGCGGTCTGAACGAGCAGACATTGCTGAAATAAGTGCAGGTATTGGCCACGCCCACCCGACAAGTGCAGCAGCAAGACACACCATCGTTGCAACTCGCAGCATATTATGTTCAACCATGTATGCATGCAACGATGTTCCAGACGGCCAACATTGCCACCAGACGTAAAAAATGGCGTACGCAGGAATAATCAATGTCATCACGAGTAACGCAATCACACCCATCCGAATATTTTTTTGAAGCGTTGCAATTCGTATTCCAACAGGCCAACCAATCATCGTTGCAATGATTGCAACGGAAAATGACCACTCCAGCGTTCGAAAAACTATTGAAAACGAATCTGGTAATAGCACGGTGCTGCTCTTGGAGTTTTCAGTAGAAACAAACAACGCAAACGCGGAGGGAAACAAAACCGCAATGACAACGATGCCAATTCCAATAATTAACACCAACAAATTACTGCGCTTCATCGCGCTGTGCTTTCATCAAACGAGCAATCGCTTCTTCCTGCAACTCGGCGGCTGCATAGAAGTCCACTTGCAGTGGATTTTCTACTTGCAATCCAGGAAATTGCTGAGCAACATCTTGCTGCAATGGAATATTGTGCGATGTCGATTTGGCAAGAAGAGTTGCAACTTCGTCGCTGAGCATAAAGTCGACAAATGTTGCAGCTAGTTTGGGGTGTGTACATCCTCGAATCATCGCAACCGTGTTTGGAATCAACAACGTCCCCCCATTTTCTGCTCCATGATGCGAAGGGTAACACATCGCAATAGATTCCCCGCGTGCAATAGACGCGTGCACATCATCGCTATCAGTCATGGCATACATTGATTTCCCCTCTACGACTTGTTGCACTGTTGCAGCGTTTCCTCCGAGCAAGGGTTTTCCCTTCACGGTCCCTAAAAAATCAGCAAACTGCTCAGGAAACAGCGCCATGACTGCAACGTGGGTTCTCGTTGTGCCAAATCGTGGATCCGCCATTGCAGCCCCACCACATTCCCACCAAGTTCTTGGAACGTTCTCTGTGGCTATCTTTTGTGGGTCATATGCAATCACTCTCGCCCTTGGAGAAAATGCAAACCACCGATACGCTGCATCTCGATGTTGCACAGGCCATGCTTGTGTTACGTTCGAATTGCTCGGCGCTAAGACGTCCTCTTGCGCAAGTCGGATAGTTCCTAAAATTTCCGAAGACCAAAACACATCGGCAACTGGATTATTTTTTTCACGGTGCAACCGTTGCACAAGGGCTGTTGTCTTTGATGCCTCGGTGTCACCAACCCACAACACTTCAATTCCTGTTTTTTCGGTAAACGCGGCGAAAACCTCGCGAGCAATTTGTTCGTCCGCTGAAACATAGACCGTCACTTCTTGTTTATTTTCGACGTTCGAAAAGCAGCTAACAAGCGCAAGAAACGCTAGGCAACTACTTGCTATTTTCGGTGTCATCATGCTGCGATGGCTCCGTCAGTTCTTCAAGTTGCCCAAAGTAATGCCGCAGCAATTCGTGGTATTTTCTCGGCACTTCTTCGTCTGTAATTGCTTTTTCTGCTTCCCGTCTTTGTGTCAAGACTGTTTCCTTTACCGCCGATGTTGATTCTCCCGCGGTCAACATCCCACCCTCGAAGAGTTGCTTTGCAATAATGGTGCCTTCTAAGGTGCTGACTGGAGTTCGCTGTGCAACCATCGTTGTATCTGTCTTTTCTACAGGATTTAAGCCTCCATTACCCTTGCCATTTTTTCCAGTGTTCCCCTGCCCCGGCCCCATGCATGAGCCAGCTTTCTTACAAGCATTTTTTGCAAGTTCTGCTTTTGTCATAAATTGTTGCATAGCCTGCATCTTTTCAAGTTCGCTCGCTGCCAAGGTGCCTTGCTTACCGCTTGCACATTGCTTGCACCCCTCACTCATTTTTTTACACTTGCTGTTTGCTTGTTGTTGGGCCTTAAGCAATTCAAGTAGTTTTTTCTTTTGCTGCTCTGTTAAGTTTTTAGCGTTTTTAATCGCCTTCATTGCTGCTTCGGCATTTTTCGCAAGCGCTCCGTTTAAACCAGCAGCAGACAGTGCCTTCGAAAGGGATTCGTTCGCAGCCGCGAGTGAGTCAAACTGCTTTGCAAGTTCTTCCAGTTGCTTCGATAACACCTCGCGTTCTTCCTCAGACAACTCTTTAGATTCCATCTTTTCTTGGAGTTTGTCAAATTCTTTTTTGGCTTTATTCATGTCGCCGTTCTTCATTGCTGCAATCATTGGAAGCGTGCTTCCGTTCTTTGGAAGTTTCAAGCCCTGCATTTTGCGCAACATCTCTTCAAATGCGAGCGCATTTTCGTCTTGCATCATTTCATCCAGCCGCTTTTGCAAGTCTGTTATTTTCTTCAATGCTTCGCGCCGCATCTTGTCGGGATCGACAAGGTTATTCGTTGTCGTTGCTGCAAGTTCGTCGAGTTCTTCTTGAAGTTCCTCGCTCAACTCCTCATCTTCTTTGAGTTGTTCAAGCACTGCATCAACGGATGATTCAACGTTATCTCTTGACGCCACAACCGCAGCAGGAACATCACCATCATCATCACCGTTAAAGAACCCCCACTGAGGAGACCACAACACTACAAACGTTGCAACCGCCAGCATCGCTAGCCAGCCAAATGTTTTAGGCATCTGTATCGGAAAGTTCTGAGGCAACGATGTTTGCACTTGTTCCCTCTTTACAACTGCAAGGGCATCTTTAAGAACCGCATCTGAAAAAGGGTTCCCAATTGCCGTGATTGACAAGGCAGAGGAAATACGATCGTGCAACTGCATCCGATCGTCTACCTCTGCTGCTGCTTCAATGGTTGAAAACGATCTTGCGTTCCACTGCATGACGCAAATTGCAACGGCAACACCGCCAGCGCCTATCCAAATCACATTCCACGGCATCACCGGCGCTACACCAATTCTGTCAATCATCGACAGGACCAGCACCGCGCCTGCAAGATACAAAAACCAATGCAAACAATGTTGCAATGTCAAATCAAATTGCAATCGCAATTTTGCTTTGTTGGCAATATGAAGTAATGTGTCCATCTGCGTGCTCGTGTACGTTCAATTGTACGCGAGCGAACGAATACTTGAATCACATTTCTTGCAAGAATTTGATGAGTTGCGCTTTTACTTCCTCTAATGGGGAAAAAACCCGTGCCCCTGCAGCGTGCACGTGCCCACCGCCATCAAATTTGTTTGCAAGTTTGTTCACGTCAATCAAGGTCGAAGGCTCATTTTGCATGCTCGGCTTGGAACGAAAACTCATTTTTGTAACAGTTGGATCTGTGTCTGTGAGTAACACCGACGCCTGAATATCCTGGAGCACCATCGGTGTGTTGACAAGTCCAATCAAATCCATACTTGAGCCGTTAGTTTCTTGAAAGTCGGTTGAGCGCAAACACATAATCGCAACCGATCCAACATATTCAATACTTGCAAGCATACGTTGCAACAAATCCATCCGTGCTGGTCGAGCCGTTTCTTCAAGCGTTCGGTAGAGTTGGTATCGGTCGATACCACACTCAAGAAGGCGAGATGCATCTGCAAAACAGCGAGCATCCGCGTTTGAAAAACGGAACCAGCCAGTGTCGGTTCCCAAACCAATAAATAGCGCTTCCGCAACAGAGCTTCTACCAGACCCAAGCGAAACACCCATCTCTTCAAAAAGTTCCATCACAACTTGCGTGCACGCGGCTGCAGTCACATCAACAATACGATCAGCGGCAACATCGTCGCCGTTTGCGTGGTGATCCAATCCAATGATACGTTCTTTCCTTTCACGAAGCCATTTTTCAAGTGCTTCTAACTGCGTCCACGCGCCAGTGTCTGCAACAATAATAAGGTCTGGCTCTTCCTCTGGAAGTCCAACTTCATCAAGCACATTCATTTCACAATCACCTGCTGCAAGTCGCAAGCCGTGTTCTATGGGACCGATGAATAAGTTTGTTGCGTCCTTACCGATGCTACACAAGCCCCTGCACAATCCAATAACTGATCCGATTGCGTCGCCGTCTGGCTTCCGATGTGTCGTCACTACGATTCGCTGTGCTGCTTGAATTCGCTCTGCTAATCCCGTAAAACTTGTTGTTGATTCATACACGTCCTGCTGTGTTGTCATCGTAAACTTTCTATCAGTTTGATTGTTGCCTGAATATCCGTTTCAATTTGCATTCGCAGTGCATCGATTGAATCGAATGTAACTTGCTCACGCATCCAATGCGAGATGGTAACAGTCAATGGCCATCCGTATTGATGTAATGCGCCATCAAATGCAATGAGATGTACCTCAAGCACCCGTTCGTTCTCTCCAAAGGTTGGCTTCGTGCCAATACTAATTGCTGCTATATATGTTTCGCCATCCACCTCGGCAGTTCCAGCATAAATACCATCCCTTGGCAGCATCGTTGCAACTTGTGTCATATTTGCCGTGGGAATGCCCATTGCTTGCCCGCGCTGATCCCCTTTTGACACAATTCCTGCGCATTGTACATCCCTGCAAAGCAACATCGATGCATCTTTGACGCGACCCTCCTTCAAGAGCGAACGTATTATCGAACTGCTTGCACGGACTTTCGAATCGTCGCTTAGCGTGACCATGACTGGTCCAAGTTCGACAAGGGAAAAACCTTGCTGTTCGCCAATCTCCCGCAAGGTATTGGCTGAGCCAGAGCGCCCCCTTCCAAACCGAAACCCCTCACCCTCAATAATCACATCCGGCGAAGATTCTTGCACAACTGCAGCGATAAACTCCTCAGGTGTTTGCGAGAGCAATTCCCGCGTTGGCACAATTTTTCTGACTTTGTTTGCTCCCGCTTCTTCTAGAAGCGATGAGCGCTGCTCGAACGTTGTCAGTCGGTCAATGTGGACTTCGGGAGCGAGAATACTCACAGGGGGAGGATCAAAACTCCATATTTCAACACACCCGTCATGGCCAACCAACTCTCTCGCTGTTTGCACGAGCGCTAGGTGCCCACAGTGCACCGCATCAAAGTTTCCAATTGCAACCGCCTTCTTCATTATTACCCATTCTACACTCCCCCACCTAGATCCATACTTTGGCTCAGCCAAATTAATTCCTCGGAGGAATTGTTTTCTATACACCCACACCCCAAAAACCAAGAACCAGAATGTGACCCAGAGCCAAATTAATTCCTCGGAGGAATTGTTTTCTCCTCGGAGGAATTGTTTTCTATACACCCACACCCCAAAAACCAAGAACCAGAATGTGACCCAGAGCCAAATTAATTCCTCGGAGGAATTAATTTGTATGTTTGTCTCTTGTATTGAGCAAGCGAAACAGGTCTAATACGCACTATGGCAACCCAATCAAAACAGCCCGTTGGCAGTAAACCAGACAATCCCACAACTGTCATCGATAAAGTCACAAATAGTTTGCGAACTACTGCTGAGGACATCGTTCCGTGGTTTCTTGAGCAAATGCCACTCATGTACTTTCAAGATACAAACGAAGAAACCCAACTAGCGCATCTGAGAGCGATTATCGCCGCAAAGGCGTCTGGACGCCCCATAGAGCTCACTCTGCGCACTGAAGATGGCTCCGAATGGACATGCATGCGCCCCCTTGACTATCCGGGTGTCCTCGCAGAAATTATGGGTGAGCTCCCGATGGATGAAACCCTAAGAGCAGCAAAAATTCACACAGCAAGCGATGGAGGACTCGTTGTTGACACGTTTGAGTTTGGTGAAGCAGCTCCGTTTTCACTTGATAATGCCCAACACACCGCCCAAGTCGAAGAAACCATCACATACGCTAAAGAACATTCACTCAAGTGGGAGCCAAACCAAGTCAGCGATTACTTCGCGCGCTGCTCTGAAGATTATCTTGCAACAATCACCCCGCTTCGAATGGAAAAACATTGGCAACTCGTCCAGCGACTCACTGGAACCGATGGCACAACTGTCGCGCTTGAACGAGAAACTGACCCAACACTCAGCAGAATCATCGTTGCAGTCAGCAACTCAACGAGGCGGTCGATGTTGCAACGAATCGCAACACGCTTAAGCAAGTCAAATATAAACATTCATCGTGCATACCTTGACAGTATCGACGACGGCGAGAACGGCTGGATTACCCTCGTTGGCTGCGTTGTGCAAAGCCCCGACGGAGGACCAATCGACGAAACCAGCGCGCTTTGGCAAGAAGTTCGCGCAGATTTACTCCGCCTCAAATGGCTAGATCCCCGCACTGTTCGACTCGGATACGCATACCCAGAACTCACACTTGAAACGGCGGAAATCGTTACCGCACTCCTTGACTTGGTCTACCAAGTTCTCGTCAAGAAAAACGCTTACGCATTTAACCCAACAAGATTGGATGCGCTTACTCGCGACAATATTGAGATTTCCTCAGCAATCGCTGATTTATTACGTCAACGGTTCAATCCAGCCGGAGCACTCTCCGACAATGAGTACAACACAACACGTGCTGCACTGCTTGAAACAATCGACAACACCGTTGACCTTGAAGACGCTCGAACAATATTCTTGAAAATGCTCGAAGCAGTACACTCAGTTCGAAGAACGAACCTGTTCATCGAAGATCGTTACGCCCTTTCCATGCGAATCGATGCGTCATTACTCACAACCGAAGATCGAGCAGAATGTCCTTTTGGAGTATTCTTCGTCCATGGTCGCGACTTCAACGGTTTTCATGTGCGTTTCCGCGACATTGCCCGCGGTGGGGTTCGAGCTATTCACCCACGCGGGATTGAACAATTCACCCGCGAACAAGAACGGCTGTACGACGAAGCGTACAACTTGGCATTTGCGCAACAACTTAAAAACAAAGACATCCCAGAAGGCGGTTCCAAAGCAGCAATGCTGGTGCATTCCCGCGGTCGAGTGAGTCGAAGTGTCAAAGCGTTTGTCAACTCCATCTTGGATTTGATTACACCTGACGAAGCAACAACCGCCAAAGTTGTTGACCGCCTCAATCACAAAGAACTTATTTACCTCGGTCCAGACGAAAACATCACACCCAAGTTAATCGACTGGGTTGTTGATCGTGCGCGCCGACGTGGGTATCCAATGCCAACCGCACTAATGAGTTCCAAACCAGGCGCTGGCATCAATCACAAAGATTATGGCGTGACAAGCGAAGGCGTAGTCGTGTTCTTAGACACAGCACTACGCGCCATTGGCATCAATCCAGACCAAGACACGTTTACCGTTAAAATTACTGGCGGTCCCGATGGTGACGTTGCCGGTAATGGCATTCGCATTCTCAATCGGGAATACGGCGACAACGTAAAAATTCTCGGTATTGCCGATGGCTCTGGCTGCGGCGAAGACCCAGACGGTCTCAACCATGATGAACTCCTTCGTCTTTTCGAAGAAGCACTTCCAATTGCTGATTTTAATCGCGATAAGTTAGGACCAAGCGGAAACATCGCAACGATAGATGACCCTGAAGGTGTACACTTGCGAAATACGATGCACGACAGAATTGAAGCCGATGCATTTATTCCATGCGGCGGTCGTCCTGCAACAATACACGGAGGCAACTGGAAGAACTTCTTGAAAGAAGACGGAACTCCAAGTGCAAAAGTCATTGTTGAAGGCGCAAACTTATTCCTTACTCCCGATGCAAGACGAGAACTCTCAAATGCAGGGGCATTAATTTTAAAGGATTCTTCTGCGAATAAATGCGGCGTTATCTGTTCAAGTTTTGAAATCGGCGCCTGTATGTTGCTTGACGAATCAGAGTTTATGGAAATTAAGGAAGAATTTGTTGGACAAGTTCTTTCTCGATTGCGTGATCTTGCCCGCGCAGAAGCAGAACTACTAGCACGGTTGCATCAACACCATCCACACTCACCTCTTCCTGAAATGAGCATCCGAATCAGCCGAATCATGAGTCGCGTCTCTGATTCGCTCATCGCAAATTGGGACAAGATGGGTGAAACGCAACAACAAGAACTCAAACGTCTCGTTGTCGAACACCTTCCGCCCATCCTTGTTGAGCGAGTTGGTGATGCGCTCTGGACCGAAATGCCAGACGCCTACTTGCAATGGATGATGGCAAAATCACTCGCAGCAAGAATCGTCTATCGTGAGGGATTTGAATATCTTGAAACAATGGAAGATACCGACTTATCCGGTCTTGCATTGCGTTACCTAGATCTTGAAGAGGAACGCGAAATACTCACAGAGGCAATTTTATCTTCCGATTTGCAATATAAAGATAGGGTTGCTGCGTTGTTACACGATGCGGGTATTTTTTCAACGATGGGTCGGCGCCACAAGAAGTGATTCGACCTTACATTTTTCTCCACAGGAGGTTTCCCATGCGTACACGAATTCTCACCATATTAATAGCAGGTCTTTTTGTAACACCAATGCTCGACGCACAGGTCTCCTTGGAAATGCAGCCCACAGAGGCAAACGCTGACATTACAGATGTTACGCTCTATCGAAATCGAGCAGCAATTACTCGAACTACTACACTCGATTTAGAGGCAGGTGGACACGCGGTTTTCTTTCGAGATATACCCGCTTCTGCATTCCTCAGTTCCGTTCAAGCACGCGTAAGCGACAACGCATCACTTCTTAGCGTAGATACTTCAAGTAAACCAACGGTTGTGGATAACAGTAAGTTAGTTGCTGATTTGATCACAGAAATCGAAGAGGTCGAAGCACAACTTTCATCAAACAATGCACAATCAGAGGCAATTCAATTACAAATTGAAATGCTCAAGACGCTCATCAAAAAAGCAACAAGCGACAAATCTCCACCCGTTGACATCGAAGCATTTGATTCGCAAATGTCTTTTATTGGAAAACGGATGGAAGAACTCTCTGCAACCAAATCAGAGAATGCGAAAGAGAAACAAGAACTAAAAGATGTACTCGCCAATTTGAAACAACGAAAACGGAACATTTCGACGGATACCAGATACCAAACCGATGCCATTGTTGACATTGGTGTTGCAAGAGCATGCACTGTTGAAGTACAACTCACTTACCTCGTAAACAATGCCACGTGGTCACCCGTCTATTCCATTCGAACAAATGCAGAAGGCAATGCCATCACCATCGACTACGATGCCGAGTTATCGCAAAAGACAGGAGAGAACTGGACGGATGTTGCACTAATCCTGTCTACGGCGCAGCCACAGCAATCAACGACGCCACCAATGCCAAGACCTTGGTACGTAGATGTCTATGCACCCCCCCCACCCAGTGCTGAACCTCGGGGAAGAACAACACTGAGAAGTGAAGTATCGTTTGATGCAAGTTACATGGACAAAGCGGCAGTGGGATTAGAACGTGATGTTGAAACTGCATCAGCAAACGCAACCGTTGTCGGCGGCGGCCCCGCAGTAAGTTTTGTTCTTCCTCGAAAGGTTACGGTTCCATCGAATGTTGATGATAAACAAACAACATCTGTTGGCTCCATCGAAACGTCTGCCGAACATTATTTAATTGCCGTCCCAATGCTGACCGACCGGGTCTTTATTCGTAGCGAAGTCACAAACATAAGCGATTATATTTTACTTCCGGGTAGAGCTTCTATCTTTCACGGAAGCGACTACGTTGGAAAAACAACCCTCTCAACCATTTCGCCAAACGAAACGTTCCCTCTTGATTTAGGAATTGACCCTTCAGTTCTCGCGACAAGGGCGCTTGTTGAAAAAGTCACTTCTTCCACTGGATTGTTTGGTTCGGGAATACAAACCGTATACGACTACCAAATCACAATTTCAAATGGAAATGAAAAGCCCATCGAGATTCGTGTCTTTGATCGCATTCCAGTTTCACAAAACGAAGAAATTGAAGTTGTACTTCAACAATTAACCGTGCCGCTCTCTACCGATTCTGTCTATCTGCGAACTGAGCGCTTGCTGGGCATTCTCCGCTGGGACCTCACCATCCCAGCGAATAGGACGGGTGATCAAAGTTTCGCTATGTCGTGGCAAGTCGAAATTGCAAGAGGCAAAGATATAGAACTATCCCCACTTCCTGAGTAAAAAACGGCATTTTATCTCTCAAAGTGAGGATAACATACCTCACAGTTTAACCTAATAGGAGGTCTAATTATGTGGCACAAAACTATAGCAGCAATTTTGACGTTGATATTAGCAACCGACACCTTAACCCACGCTACATGTCCTGGAGACATAAACGTGGACCTAAGAGTAGACACCGAAGACTTGATGCTTATACTAGAGCATTGGGGCAAGGGAGACCCAGATGGGCCCTTAATGCCTTGGGACCTAAACTGGGATGGACGAGTCAATACACAAGATATTCTAGTCTTGTTCCAGGTATGGGGGCTAGGCGATTCTACTAACCCCACATCCTGCTACCCGTACGGGGCGCCCCACAATGTACCGGCGGAGTGCATAGTATCCGTATTTAGCATAGCCCCTGGCTGCGAGTACGTCTGGGGGTCTGAATGCCATTTCTTGATGTGTCAGCAGAAAGAGTGTCACGGCTCCTGGTGCCCTTAAACCAGATTATTTTGAAATGATTGGAGATTTTATGTTTATGAGCTATCTCTAATGCAGCGAAATCCACCCATGAATCTCCCAACCAGAACATGGGTGGATTGGTACACTGCGTAACATAGGTTAGTTCATTTCTTAGCGGCGCACCCCAGCGCCTATTTTTCAGGAAACTATTACGAATGCGATTTTCTCAACGACGTTACTGTTTGCTCACACTTGCTGCTCTTCTTATTCTTACTGCCCTTGGTTGCGAGGATTCCGCTGATAATACGATTCGCCAATCACTTGATGCATTGCTTGTTGATCTTGAAGCCGCGGTAAGCAAAAATAGTCAAGATGAGTTACATAAAGTCATTCAAAATGCGAAGAATCTTCAAACAACTTCTCAGATGCACACTCAAAGTAAAAACTTAATTCTTGCTACTGCAAACGAAAAACTTGCACGGCTTGAATACAGCGCATTGTCCGCTTCACTGAACTCGACAAAAGCATCGATGCAAACCGTTGCTGCACAAACTGACCAAATCACACATATTCGGGGCACAGCATCATCCTTTTATCAAGCAGGTCAACCCTCAAATAGTATTGACATGGGGCAAGAAATTCAACTCATTGCAGAGCAATCCCGAATAGTTCAGAGTGACAATATCACGCAAGCAACCAGTTCAATTGCTAATAGCAAAACCAAAAGTTATGCCGCAAGAGCGGAAGCGTACAATCTCAGTGGAACCGCAGAAGAACTCTTCCAACAAGCGGAAGAGCAAGGTCTTGTTGCCGGGCACAAGTCGTTCAAGCAAGGCGTTAAGACTGTGCGCAAGTCTCAAAAGTTTGATAACTCTGCAGAAGCGATTGAAATTGAATCATCGCTACTGACTCAACGATTGCTTGACGATGCAAGGGCGGAACTTGAAGCAATTGCTTCGATTCTTAACAGTGTCAAGAATACCAGTGATTTGCTAGAGCAAATACGCAGTGCTTCTATTCAAAACGCTGCATCCCTCCGATTATTCGCTGATGAACTCGACAACGAAGTTGCTATGCTGATGGACGAAACTATCGAAACTGCGCATAACGTAATAGCAAAACTCGATACAATTATTAATGAGACCCAAAGTGCAATTCACGCAGTAAGTCGAAGTGCTGGGAATTCACGAGATGCCCGAGAAACCACTTCCACTTGGAAACTCGGTCTCGAATGGCTACTTGGTCAAGTTGAGGAGTCCAAGTACGCACTGCTTCTTGAAGAACGTGAAACTATTTCCAAACTCATTGAAAACAAAATAGTCACTTCCTCAAACAAATGGCTTGCACTTGGTGATTCCATTGATGCAAAAATAGAACAAGCAGCCAACAACGCGATAGCAGCATACGAAAATGCAAGGGATTTAGTTAAAAACCTCGGAAAGAAGGGCGAATCACTTTCTATTCAATTCGATACAAGAATATCCGTTCTGCAAGGCAACCCAGTACCAATGCCTTAGCAAACAAACACAGATACTGCAGCAACCAGCTATTCTGAAACTACAACAACTGCAGCAACTTCTGGTTTTGCAACACCCCAAGATCTCATCACAGCATTTAATGCAATGCCACCCTTTGAAAGAAATGACGGCACTACCCCTGCACCAATTCTAACTAAGTATTTTGAGGGCGGCGACGCTAAAGGTACGAAGATGCTTGGACTTATGCAAACAATGGCATCGTCTTCTGCGAATCTCGCCACTGCAATACGAACACACATTGGAGTGCCAGCAATCGAAGAAATGCTCGCTTCTCTTCCGCCATCACCTAGCGGCAGTATCAAAAGCAACCTTAACGCAGGGACGCTCGTCATGCAAGGCGATGACAATGCCACAATCACTGACGTGGCTGGAAAGTCGATGCGACTTCAAAAGACGCAACAGGGCTGGAAAATCAGCATGGGCGCAAGTATGAGTGCTAATCCAGAAGCTGCACAATTAGCAATGAAGATGCTTGAAGCGTTTGAAAAGATGGGCGGCATGATGGATATGCTCACCGATCAAATCAATACTGGACAAATCACTTCCTTGGACCAACTTATGGAAGCGATGGCCGCTGCTAGCAGTAGCGGCATGGGCTTCTAGCCCAGCCAGTAAACAATCCGCGGGCTAGTTTAATTCGTTCGCGACAACACAACCTGCGCCGCGGTTCTCACAAGTGGGTCTTCCGATTGATCGTTTGCAATCGATTTGAGTTTCGACCACAGTGCCTCGTCCACTTGTCCCGCGAGAATATTCCCAGCAACAATAACGGCATTCCGTCGAACCATCCCAAGCTTCGCCCGCTTCATCGCTGAGCCACGAAAGACCAATCTTCGAGCTTCCTCGTCCCAGCCAAGCACATCGAGTACGTCAAGCGATTCCATCATGGGTGAATACGATTCATGTATTGGCGCCGCATCGCTCACTTCGTTTGGCTGATTGTGCGGACAAACCTCTTGGCAAATATCACACCCAAACAACCAGCGTCCAATCTCCGAATAATAATCGGGCTCGATGTCACCGCGATGTTCAATCGTCAAGTAACTAATACACTTCCGTGCATCCACTTCCCATGGAGTAATTGCATCCGTCGGGCACGCTTCAATACAACGCGTGCACGTCGCGCAGGGATCCGACTGATTAATTCTCGATGGCTCTATTGTAGCGGTCGTCACAATCGCACCGAGAAACAACCAGCTTCCAACCCCTTGCTCGATTAACAGAGTATGCTTTCCTACCGCGCCAATCCCCGCACGCTGTGCAAACTCCCTCTCAAGAATCGGCGCTGTATCCACGCACCCGCGAAACACGCTATCAGGATATTTCTCCTTCAACACATCGCAGACAGCGTGCAACCGTTTCTTCATCGTTTTGTGATAATCACAACCACGAGCATACCGAGCAACACGACCATCCCGATTCCCAATCTCTTCTCCTTCCAACTTCCCATACCGATCAGCAACACAGATAACCGACTTCGCCCCTTCAACTAAATTTCTCGGGTCAAGTCGAACGTCAACATTGCGTTGCATCCACTCCATCTCGCCCTGTTTTTCATCTTTTAGCCACTGCACCAGCGCCGCATCGTGTACCGAACGGCTGGCGTTTGCAACCCCTGCAATTGCAAAACCGTGCGATATACATAAATCAACGACTTCTTGAGATGAGAACATAGCCATTAAAAATCAGGAGAAATGCCAGGCGGCACAAGTTCAAGGTTTGCATATTCCAATACAAGATGTTTTACGCCACCACGGAACTGCACAGTCACAGTCGAGCCCCTCGTCCTACGAATAATGCGTTGAACCTTGCCAATTCCAAAGCGCTTGTGCCGAACAACCGAGCCCACTGTAACTTCATCTTCGTAGACTTCTTCTTGGCTCGGCGCTTCCCACGGTTCCACTGCAACTTCTTGGTGCAAGGATGAGCCAGTCATTTCGCGGATAAATCGACTCGCCATAGTCCTATTACTCAAACCCCTTTGCGTTCTACGTCTTGCATTTGTAAGAAGTAAATGGTTTCTTGCGCGAGTTATTCCAACGTAACAAAGTCGACGTTCCTCTTCCATCTGCGTATCTTCATACAACGAACGCTCATGTGGCAATAGACCTTCTTCAAGACCAGCAATTGCAACGAAATCAAATTCCAGCCCCTTGGCAGCGTGCAGCGTCATCAACGTAACCGCGCCATTTATTGGATCAACAGCGTCGGCGTCGCTCACCAACGCCACGTGTTCTAAAAAGGAAAACAACAAATGAAGCGGTGTTGGCGGACTGTCTTCATCCACCTCAGTTCGTTCTTCAAACTCCGATGCCGCAGAAACAAGTTCTTCCAAGTTTTGCAGTCTTTCCAAATCATCCTCGCCTGCATTTTTTGAGTAAAACTCTTCTAATCCTGATTCGCGAACAACTCGCTCAACTAAATCTGCAAGCGATCCAGCAGCAGTCAAACTTTCTTCAGACCGCCCATCAACTTGCCATTGACAAAACGTCTTGGCAAACTTTTTCATAGAAGTTACTGCACGCGCGGTAAAACCCTGCTCTTTTGAGACAAACGAAATTCCATCAAGCAACGACAACTCTCGCTGTTGTGCGAGGTGTTCCAAACGAGAAAGCGAAGTTGCTCCAATGCCACGCGTTGGCGTATTAATAATTCGAACAAACGCAACGTCGTCGCGTGGATTCACAAGCAACCGCAAATACGAAAGCGCTTGTTTGATTTCTTGACGAGCATAAAACGCTGTACCTCTTGCAACAACGTGCGGAACACCGTCTGCGCGAAACGCATCTTCAAGCACACGGCTCAATGCATTCACTCGGTAGAGCACCGCCATCTCTTTGAGCAGAACACCCTCCTCTCGAAGACGAACGACTTCACGAACAATCGCTTCTGCTTCTTCGCGTTCACCCTCAAGTGACAACGTAGTAGGCAAATTTCCATCATCAAGTTCGGTAAACAACTTCTTCTCTTTGCGCTGAGTGTTGTGCTCAATTAAAAGTGCAGAGGTATTAACAATGTGCCCTGTTGAACGAAAGTTCCGTCCAAGCGGCACGACAGCCGCGTCATTATATTGTTCTTCAAATTCAAGAATGTTCGCAATATCTGCTCCGCGCCATGCATAAATGGATTGGTCAGGATCACCAACGACACAGATATTCCTGTGGTTTTTAGCGATACTGTTTGCAATGACAAACTGCGTGTGATTCGTATCTTGATATTCGTCAATCATCAAGTACTGATACCGGTCTTGCAAACTTTGACGAACTTCCTCATCAAGGTGCAACAACTGCGCCGTCTTTAACAAGAGGTCATCAAAATCAACTGCATCATTCCCACGTAAAATATTCTCATACGCGCGATAAATTTTTGCAATGGACTTTGTATAAAAGTCTGACGCTTCTTCTTCAAACGCATCTACATCAATTAATTTGTTTTTTGCGGCGCTAATTGCAGCCAAGACAGATGCAGGTTTCCAATTTGAATCACTTAACTCACAAGCACGTATAGCTGCTTTAACCGCACTCCGTTGATCCGCCGTATCGTAAATCGTAAACGATGTTGTTCCAATAATTCGATCTCCCCAATCACGAAGAACTCGCGCGCAAAATGCATGAAACGTTGCAACGGTTAATCCCCTTGCATGCAACGATTGTTCTTCAAGCAAAGTAAAAACTCGGTCTCGCATTTCTTGCGCTGCTTTGTTTGTAAACGTCAACGCAAGTATGTTCCACGGCGCAATCCCGTTTGCAATCATGTTCGCAATACGCTTTGTAACAACGGTTGTCTTTCCTGAGCCGGGACCCGCAAGTACTAGCAATGGTCCGCTCGTGTGCGCAACTGCTTCCTGCTGTGCTTCCGTTAACGATGTTGGTTGTGCTTCCGTGCCCATCATCATGGCAGTGTAATACGTCTTTGAGCAACTGACGCACAATCGTCATTTTTTCCTTAAAAAAGGGGAAATGGGTAATTTGGAGAATCCCAACAACAACCTGTCCACATAATTGACTCCAGCACTCCTGTTTTTAACTTCCGATAGGAAACAAGGTTAACAGCAATTAAAATAAGATACGATATTTTGTGGTCTGACTTATTGCAGACCCTAGATGTAGTGGTACGATAGCAATGTGTGGAACGTCTTTTATTTGCTGAAATCAAGCACAAAAAAACAGCAAATATCTAGCGAAAAACCACGTTCAGTATCGTTTTTACCGTAAAAACGAGTGTTTTTTGTTTTTCAGGGGATGACTTAGGAGAGGTGAGCAGATGACAGTGCTTTGCGACCGACAAATTGAAGAGTTAATCTCAATCGAACCATTTCAAAAAAATGCAACAAGGTCTGGCACTGTCTCGTACGGCGTTTCAAGTTACGGGTACGACGTTCGCGTTGGTACAAAGTTTAAAATTTTTACCAACGCAACTTCCGGCGGCGTTGCAGTCGTCGACCCAAAACAATTTACAGAGGATTTGTTTGTAACAGTCGACACAGCGGGAACCGGCAACGACCACATCATCATTCCTCCAAACAGTTTTGTGCTTTGCGAAACTGTTGAAGTCTTTGAAATTCCACGCGACGTACTTGCCATTTGCGTTGGTAAATCCACGTACGCTCGGTGTGGACTTATCGTGAACGTCACTCCACTTGAGCCGCAATGGCGTGGAAAAATCACACTCGAAATAAGTAACACCACTCCCCTTCCTGCAAAAATTTACGCAAACGAAGGCATCGCGCAACTCATCTTCCTCCAGGCCTCACAGGTCTGTGATGTGAGTTACGCAGATAAAAAGGGGAAGTACCAAGACCAAGTGGGACTCACCCTCCCGATGGTTGACACCTAACATTCCAAATTCACTGAAATAATCAAGACAAACAACAAAGAAACCACGTTAGAAAAGCACGGAAGCAAACACAGTTAGATGAATATACAAAGAAGATTTACATCAGCAGGCGAACAAGTTTGGGACACCATAGAGTGGTCCACCCGTTCAACAAAAATTACAAACGCAGACGGATCAGTTGTATTTGAAATGAACAACGCTGAAATCCCCGCAAGTTGGAGCCAACTTGCCGCCGACATCATGGTAAGCAAGTACTTCCGCAAGGCGGGTGTTCCGCAGATGAAAGAGGACGGCACACCCGAATTAGACGACAAAGGCAAAGCAGTCACTGGTTCGGAAACGTCCGCACGCCAAGTCATCCACCGGCTCGTTGGTTGCTGGAGAAGTTGGGGCGAATCCCACGGGTACTTCGACACCCCAGAAGATGCGCAGGCGTTTTACGACGAACTCTGTTGGATGATGCTCAACCAAGTGAGCGCTCCAAACAGCCCGCAATGGTTCAACACTGGACTTAATTGGGCATACGGCATTTCTGGTCCAGCACAAGGGCACTTTGTCTCTGACCCAGAGACGGGCAACGTCACCCTCGCGGACGACGCATACTCGCACCCACAACCACATGCTTGCTTCATCCAATCGGTCTCCGATGACCTCGTCAACGAAGGCGGCATCATGGATCTTTGGACTCGCGAAGCACGACTGTTTAAGTATGGCTCGGGAACTGGTTCCAACTTCTCAATGGTTCGCGGAGGCGACGAGCCACTCTCCGGCGGTGGCAAGTCGAGTGGCTTGATGAGTTTCTTGAAAATAGGCGACCGCGCTGCAGGCGCAATTAAATCCGGCGGGACAACACGGCGCGCTGCAAAAATGGTTTGCCTTGATGTCGACCATCCAGATATTGAAGAGTTTGTTAGTTGGAAGGTTCGCGAAGAATTAAAAGTTGCTGCGCTTGTCGAAGGCATGAAGCACCTTTCCAAAGAGCAACAACAACAAGCAAAAGATCTCGGACTCACACTCGATTACGACTTTAACGGCGAAGCGTATCAAACGGTTGGGGGTCAAAACTCAAACAACTCCGTTCGACTTTCCCACGACTTCCTTGAAGCCGTTGATCGCGAAGAGGACTGGAACTTGATTCGCCGCACCGATGGCGAAGTTGCAAAATCTATTCCCGCAAGCGGATTGTGGAACACCATCTGCGACGCCGCTTGGCACTGTGCCGATCCAGGAGTACAGTTTGACACCTCCATCAACGACTGGCATACATGCCCGCAAAGTGGTCGTATCAATGCATCCAATCCATGCAGCGAATACATGTTCCTCGACGACACTGCATGCAACCTTGCATCTTTAAACTTACTGAAGTTTTATGACAGTGATACGCGCATGTTCGACGTTGACTCGTTCGAACACGCTGTTCGACTTTGGACAATCGTGCTTGAAATTTCCGTCTTAATGGCGGCGTTCCCATCTGAAGCAATCGCTCACCAAAGTTGGCGGTACCGAACACTCGGTCTTGGCTTTGCAAACTTGGGTGCCATGCTCATGCAAGCGGGCATTGCGTACGACAGCGATGCTGGTCGCGCAGTATGCGGTGCAATCACTGCGACACTCACTGGTCGCTCATACGCAGTTAGTGCAGAAATGGCAGCCGAACTTGGACCGTTCGACGGGTTCGCCGACAATGCCGAAGACATGATGCGAGTTATTCGCAACCATAGCCGCGCGGCGAACGGTGTCACACGAGACAGTGGAGAATACGAAAAACTACGGCTTGCACCTGTACCGATTAATCACGCACTTTTCCTCGATGACACGATTAACATTACGAATGCTGGCGCTCTTCTTGGTCGAGCAGTCCAAGCATGGGACGAAGCTATCGATTTGGGTGGACGGCACGGTTTTAGAAATGCACAAGTTACTGTCATTGCGCCAACCGGCACCATCGGCTTACTCATGGACTGTGACACAACGGGTGTTGAACCAGACTTTGCCTTGACAAAATTCAAAAAACTTGCTGGCGGTGGGTATTTCAAAATTGCAAACCAATCCTTACAACCAGCGCTCCTAGCACTTGGTTACAGCGTACACGAAGTCGAACAAATGATGCTCTACGTCATGGGCTCGCTTTCACTCGATACCCCCATGCCAAAAACCGTCACCGACGATGGCGAAGTTATTTCGTTCACAACATTCCTTCTTAATAATGGATACACAGAAGAAGACATTGACGCGATGAACGATGAATTGCCAACCCACTTTGAGTTGTCATTCGCGTTTGCCGCTTGGTCGATGCCCGACCACGTTCTTAAAACTCTCGGCACTACAAGAGAAGAAGCAACAACCAATGCATCCTTTAATGGTCTAAAACTCCTTGGCTTAACAAGCGATGAGATCACTGAGTTGAACCGACGTATCTGCGGAACGGGCACCATCGAAGGTGCGCCTAACCTTGCCGAAGAACACCTTCCTGTCTTTGACTGCGCAAACCGTTGCGGCGAGACGGGTATTCGGTACATCGCTGCTGAGGGTCATATCCGAATGATGGCTGCGTGCCAACCATTTATTACTGGAGCAATTTCAAAAACCATCAACCTTCCCAATGAAGCAACAACCGAAGACATTGCAAAATCGTATTGGCTCAGTTGGGAACTTGGACTTAAGGCAAACGCCCTCTACCGTGATGGTTGCAAGTTAAGCCAACCCTTGAATGCAAAAGCAGATGTCATTCTCGATGACGATGAGGACGAAACCGAAGTTGCTGCAGCGCACGAAGAGATTGCAAACGAAGTCGTCGCCGCTGCCGACATGGCAAAAGAAGATCAACCGCGGGTTATCGAAAAAATCGTTGAGAAGATTATCGAGAAACCAATGCGTCGCCGACTACCAGATACGCGAAGAAGTATCACGCACCACTTTAATGTTGCGGGGCACGAGGGGTATCTTACTGTTGGGATGTATGACACCGGCGGTCCGGGCGAACTCTTTATCACGATGTCAAAAGAGGGCTCAACCATCGGTGGTTTGATGGATAGTTTAGGAACTGCGATTAGTGTTGCGTTGCAGTACGGTGTTCCAATCGAAAGTTTGGTCAGCAAGTTTGCATACCAACGATTTGAACCGCAGGGCATCACAACAAACCGCGATATTCCGTTTGCTAAAAGTTTGGTGGATTACATTTTCCAATGGATGGGTATGCAATTCATCGAAGGATACAGAGAGGCAAACTTGCCAAACCGCGCATCAACATCGACGTTGCCAAGCAACCAAGAACCAATGAAACGGACCACCCCAGTCAAGGAGGACACACGATGGTCAGAACCAACACCAGAAGATACTGCTACCGCTCCCCGCAATTCTGCACCCACCAATCTTGGTGGCATCACGCCGAAGGTCAACCCAGAAAAGGCGAAGACCGATGCGATGCTTGTGCAGGAACGATACGACCGAGTGAGTGTTCAATCTTCAGAGGGCGCCTTACAAGTCGAAGAGGTGACCGTGCAATCTTCACTGAGCCAATCGAATGCAAAGATGCAAGGTGATGCGCCTGCGTGTCCTTCTTGCGGTGCAATTACTGTTAGAAATGGAACGTGTTATAAATGTATGAACTGTGGCGACTCGCTGGGATGTTCATGAACAATAGGAGAGAACTGGCTGGGAATTGCTGGAGTGAAACACGGATGACTGATGATGTACAAGTAAGAGGAAGGAACCACTTGCTCGAGTGGTGCGCCGATGGAACGGTGTCTCCCTCACGTTCCGCCCTTGGACGGAACACCATCATGAGTAAATGTCGCATCAGCAATTGTATTCTTCCGCCCAGATCAAGGATGAACTGAGGCACCTGTGCGGAGTCACCACCTTTGTGGTTCGACTCCATCTCTTCCCCCCCCTGAGACGGACCCACCACCGTCTTAGGGGGTTTTTTTGGGACTTTCCCCCAACTGTTAGCGTCCAAAGTCAACAACACGTACATCACAATTAGATACACAAATGTATTCTACAAGATGAAGGGACCGTCCCCCTGTCTTCTCCTCTGAGCACTTGTTTCCGGGGTGACAGTCACGGGACTCGCTCTCCTCTGAGACTTTTAATTCCTCGGAGGAATTGTTCCTGTTTTGGGGCTGACCCCATTTATCATGTGGGCTGTGACTGTGATTTTGATATAATCCCACTTCATGAACTTCACCAATTACCTTCCAGTGCTGCTCATTATTCTCATGGCTGTTGGTTTCGGGGTGATCAATATTATTGCTTCGGGTCTACTCGGTCCAAAACGCTCCGGTAAGGTCAAAGACTCCACGTATGAGTGTGGGGTGGATCCAATAGGCACTGCACGAAAACGATTCAATATCCGCTTTTATATCTTGGCAATGACGTTTCTCGTCTTTGATATCGAGATTATCTTCTTGTATCCATGGGCGGTTGACTTTGCGCAACTTGCTCAAGGCAGCGAAGAAGCAACGTTATTCCTCGGTCGAATTTTATTCTTCCTCGGAACATCCATCGTTGCGTACATTTACGCATGGAAAAAGGGTGTTTTCAACTGGGATTGAATTCCTGTTTTGAGGTAGAATGCCCCGTCCGCTAACGCGGGGTGTAGCTCAGCTTGGCAGAGCGCTTGTTTTGGGAACAAGAGGCCGCAGGTTCAAATCCTGTCACCCCGACTTACAAGAAAAGCCCTTCTCCATGAAGGGCTTTTCTTGTAAGCCGCAATTGATTGGGGCAAATCCTGTCACCCGTGTGGAAACCAATTTGGGGCTTTTTTTATTTAAGCCAATAATAAGCTTGGGTAACACAACCCTTTAGTGTATGCTCATGCATATATGCGTTACCGCTTTCCAATTCTCTTGGCTATGGTGCTGGTTTTCATGCACACCTCACACATGCATGCCGATTGCTCTGCAGACCTTAATGGCGACAACCAAGTCAACGTAACAGACACTCCCGCACTCTTGGGGAACTGGGGACCTTGTTCATGCGATGAAGATCTAGATCAAGATGGTGAAGTCAATGTTGCTGACTTACTTATTCTCCTAGGTCAGTGGGGAGTATGCCCAATACAAGATGGGTACAACTACAGCGAAGCACTACAAAAAGCGATCTTCTTTTATGCGTGCCAACGTGCTGGTCCCCTTCCCGAAACGAATCAAGTCCAGTGGCGAGCCAGTTCGTTCCTCGATACAGGGCAAGAACAGGTTGGCGGCAATTACGATGTTGACCTCACAAAACGATACATGGATGCTGGCGACCACGACACGTACGTCCTTCCCATAACATCGGCGATGACAATGCTCACTTGGAGCGCAGTGCAGTGGGGAGATGCCTACAATCAAACAAATCAAATGGATGCCCTCAAAGAGGCAATCCGTTGGCACGCTGATTGGTGCATCGAAGCGCACCCTGAGCCAAACGTTTTTTGTGGGCAAATTGGTGATGGTCACGTCAGCCACAATTTTTTTGGCTCACCTGAAATACATCCGAACTACAATCCAAATGCATACTGGCTCACCGAAACAAATCCCGGAAGTGAACCAACCGCCGAAGCTGCAGCATTCCTTGCTGCTGCTTCAATCCTATTCCAAGATGATGACCCCGCATACAGCACTTTGTTGCGTTCGCATGCCGCAGAACTCTAGACATTCGCTTACGAATTCCAAGGACTCTACCATGAAGCGATACCTGAAATTGCGGACTTCTATTACTCATGGTCTGGGTACTGGGACGAACTCGCTTGGGGCGCAACGTGGCTTCATCTTGCAACCGACGATCCACAGTGGCTAAAGTATGCTGAATCCATCTATGCACAGCACCTCAACTACGCAGGCACGTGGACACAAAACTGGGACGCCAAGAATTACGGCACAGGTGTTCTCCTCGCCTCGATTACGGGGAATCAAATGTATACAACAAACTCTGAGTTTTGGCTTGATTACTGGTCCGTAGGTACTGATGACGGTCAACGAATTTCCTACACAAACGGCGGACTTGCGTGGCTCGCACAGTGGGGTTCGCTCCGATATGCAGCAAACACCGCGATGGTCGCGATGGTCTACGTCGATTTGCTTGGTGATAAACCAGATAACCGTTACACCAACTTTGCCAAATCGCAAATTGATTACATGCTTGGAGATAATCCACTAGAACTTAGTTATATGTGTGGTTTTGGCGAACTCTATCCAGTACAGCCACACCACGGCGCCGCAAGTGGTCTGTATAACGGGTTTATTAATTCCCCAGAAGATAATAGACACATTTTGTACGGCGCACTTGTCGGTGGTCCAAAATCTCCTAACGACTACGATTACCAAGATGAGCGAGGCGACTACGTTGGCAACGAAGTTGCAATGGATTACAACGCAGGTTTTACGGGCGCACTCGCTGCTCTTTCGTTGGAGTACGGGGGCACTGTTCTTCCAGACGAAGAGTTCCCACCAATAGTCGACCCTACTGGCGAAGAGTTTTTTGTTGAAGGACAAGTACACAATCTCAATGATCATTCCGTCGAACTGCACTGCTGGATCAACAACCGATCAGCGTGGCCTCCAAGGGCAAGCGAAACACTGTCTTACAAAATTTTCCTTGACCTTACCGAAGTAGTTGACGCTAGCATCGATCCGTTCGATGTGTACACCACATTTATCTACACTGATGGCGCACAAGTGGGCGACATCGAGCCGTGGGATGTTGCAAACAATATTTACTTTGTGAACATCAATTACAACAACCGAAACATTTATCCGGGAACTTCCACAAGTTACCACCGAATCTGCAAAGTCGTCATTGGCATAGATGAAACGCATCCCGCTTCTGCTTGGAATATCACAAACGACCCATCGATTACTGATTTACCAATCAGCCAAGACACATTCCTCAAAACTCCGTTATTGCCCGTTTACGAAGACAATCAACTTCTCTGGGCTGAATAACCTTAAAAGAACCTATCTGTCTTATTCATTTATATAGGACGGTGTGTCAATTATTCGCAGTTTTTACACGGGTTTTTCTGGCAATACAGCCCCTCTTGTGGCATAGTAGGTGTTGTATTCCAACGTAGTCAATCGACAAAGGGTACGAAAGCGAGAAAGATGTTCAAGATAGTCTCAATTATTACTGTGATGATACTTAGTTCAAGTTTTGCGTATGGGCAACTTGCTGGTGACGAGTGTTACTATCCCATAATTGCAAACGACGGAGCAAACGTTTTTGATACCACCTTTGCAACGCCAAGCACTCCGGAACCAGACGAAAGTCAATGCCCTGGGACAGAACTCAACTGGAATAACAGCCAAGACATTTGGTTTAAATATATCCCTGCAGTAACTGGAACACATTCATTTACAACCTGCGATCCGACAAGTTATGACACCTCCATGGCGTTATACGAAAACAGTTGCACAAATCAAATTGCCTGTAACGGAGATGACCCTTCTGGTAGCGGAGGATGCCAAGGGTACTATTCAACTATTGAACACTCGCTTAATTCTGGAAGCACATATTTCATTCGAATCGGCGGATGGAATGGTTCCTTCGGAACCGGCACGTTAACAATTGACCCAACTACAGGCAGCGGGGGTGTCGTTTGGTATGTTGATGTTGACAACACAAATCCAAGTAGCGGTACTGATTGGGCTTCTGCGTTTACTGATGTACAAGATGCTTTGGATGTCGCTGTGAGCGGAGACCAAATCTGGATTGCAGAAGGTGACTATAGACCAACGGATACCGACGGTTTATCCGATCCTCGCGAGGCATCATTCCGACTCATTGCAGGCGTAGACATCTATGGTGGTTTCCAAGGTTTTGAACTTGATGTCAATTTGCGAAGACCAACCCAATTTAGAGTCCTCCTTACCGGTGACCTTAATGGTGATGATGGCAATGGAGGTGACAATTCTGAAAACGCATACCACGTTCTCACCGCGAATAGCCTCGTTGGACTTTCGCCAATTCTTGATGGCGTTTATATTGATGCGGGAAATGCAAATGGCACTGGTGATAATAAATATGGAGGAGCACTCATCGTTAAAAATTACGTGAGCTCTTCCAACGCGTATCCAGATGTACTGCAAACTCGGTTCGTTATTAACAATGCTAATCACGGAGGCGCTATTGGAATTAAAGATGTATACAGCGGAATAAAACTTACTCGTTGCGTACTTGCAAATAATGAAGTGGTCCATTTTGGGGGTGCTATCTTCAACTCAGGCATTTGCACGATTGATAACTGCTTGTTTGTTGCAAACAGTGCAGATTCAGGCGCGGGCGCTGTGTACAGCAATGGGTCAGCATGCACGGTGATTGGTTCAACAATCGTTCAAAATCATTCTGATATTCTTGGTGGAATGTATTTCAGCAATGGAACCGTTCATTTTACGAATAACATTATCTGGGGAAACACCGATGTAAACGGGAACAATACTCAAATCTATCTTGCAAGCGGTGCGTGGTCTGGCGATTACAACTGTATCCAAAACTACGACGGAACACTCGGCGGAGCTAGTAACATTGATTCAAACCCACGATTTGTCGATGAATTTGGTGATGATGGTGAACCAGCAACTGGCGATGAAAACTACCAGCTTCTCCAACAATCACCATGTATTGATGTTGGTGATAACCTTGTTGTTACGGTTTCTCATGACATCGAAGGCAACGATCGAATCCTCGATGATCCGTACACATTGCCCAGTGCAGCCATTGTCGATATGGGTTGCTACGAACATGTTGCCGGCTCACATGATGTGCGGATTTGGTCGGGTACGAATAGTGATTATTTCTACGATTCAGGAAACTGGCTTCCAATTGGTGTTCCCGATGCCGATGCAAGCACATTATTTAATACGGCGGGACTACTTGAATCCGTGTTATTTGCCCAAAATGCAGAAGTAAACAGAATGTTCATAACAGAAGGTGATGTTTCCTTTAATCTCAACGGTGTACATACTCTTCGTCTTAATCACAGTTCACGGGCGCTACAGGTTGATACTTTTGACAACAACGCCTCAGCCTATTTTATGCAAGGCAACATCGATATTCCAAACGGTCTTACACTCGAAAGTGGAAACATTTCGTTTAAAAACATTTACTTGAATGTTCCTACGTTGCACATCGGCAACGGTACACTGTTCAGTTTCGGAGGCGGTTTAATTTCAGGCGGGGTAACCAATGAGGGCAGTACGCTCTCTGTTGCTGGTCGTGGAATAGGACTCCTCAGCATTGAGGGATCGTTAGAAAATCAGGGCTACGGGGACTCTACTGGACAACTTGTTGGATCGATGCCGTTCGATATTGCAGGATATTCCTCGGGAACCTCATACGACCACGTGGACGTTAGTAGTTTCACAGATATGTCTTGTTCAATCGAATTACGATGGAGTTCTGCCTTTACTCCTTCCGATGGCGACGCATTTGACCTATTCAGTGTTGGGGGTGTAACAGGACAGCCAACTGTAATCCACAGTTCAGGGTTACCATCTGAACTAGCGGTTCGCTGGACAACGCCAACTCCAGTACGCAGCGGTGATGAAGTCGTCGTTGAGACAACTGGTCCAATTTTGTTTGAAACAGAAAATGTACATGACTTATCTTCTTCATCAATTCCAAATGATATTGTTGTTGCTGATTTGAATGGTGACAATTACTCAGACGTTGCAATGTCTGTTCCAAATGCAGGTGGGGCGAACGGGAACATCGTAATACTTATAAATAATGGCATGAGTGGAAACACGTGGCTTGGTTTTACTGAAAATGCTCCAATAGAAGTCGGTATCAATCCAATGGACATTGAGGTTGGCGACTTTTATGGTGACGGTACAGCGAACGATTTAGTCGTTGCAAATAATGGTGATAACGATGTTTCTATTCTTTCAAACGATGGAAGTGGCGTCTTTACAAAGACGGATGTAGCAACAGACAGTGGACCAATGTACGTTTCGGTCGTAGACTTTGTCTCAAATGACGCCCTTGGTCTCGAAGACCTCGTCGTAGCGTGCAGTTCAAACAATGCTTCTGTTTTGCAGAACACTACATCCATTAGATCTCGCTCAATTACATTTACACTTGTTAATTCAATTAGTATCCCATCACCAGGAGATATTTTGCCGGGCGATGTGACAACGGATAAAGACTTTGATGTTGTTGTCCTTGATATTTCAAATGACAAGGTGCGATTGATGGAGGGTAATGGCGATGGTACTGTTGCGAGTGTTCCACTTGGTGATCCTATTGGCAATCCCCTACCCACAAATAGTGGACCTGTTGACCTTCTCTTAGCAGATCTCGATGGTGACAATGTTGAAGACGCAGTGAGTGTAAATGAAACAAGTGGAGCGTTAAGTGTTCTGCTAGACATTGGCGATGAGTTTGGAAACGCTTCAACGTTTGCCATTGGAACTTCACCCGATTCAGCAACAGCGTTTGATTTTGATAATGACAACGACGAAGATCTTGTTGTATCCCATGTTGGGCTTGGTTCAGGGGACAGAGAACTTGCTGTCATCCGAAATGATACTGCAACTCCTGGAGGAGTCGTTATTTTGTCTGAAGGTGATACTGCTGGATCTGGCAGTGATCCCGTTATGGTCGAGCACGGCAATTTCAATAATGATGGGCTAGAAGATATTGCTGCACTTATTGATCTTGGTGCAAACGGTCCGGGTATTGGAATCTACTTCAATACAACGGCGGTTGTTAATGATTGCCCTACTGATATTGATGGTGACGGTTCGGTGGCGGTCGGAGACATTCTTGCAATCATTAGTGGATGGGGCACGGTTGATCCTGCACTTGACATCGATGGAAGTGGGCTTGTCGACGTCGGTGATATTTTGCTTGTGGTGAGTAACTGGGGTCCTTGCTCGTAATAATGTAGTCCGATAATCTATAGAACCCCCGCTTTTCTTACTTTTAAATTGACTTACGCACAGATTCCTGTATCTATTAATAGATACGTGCATCTTATTCTACGAGATGACGAATCTCCTATTGGTTTTTCTGAAATAACACATGAAAACTCTGCTACAAACAAGATGGTTGCTTGCAATTGGAATACTATTATTCGTAAGTTCTTTCTCAGTTGCGGCGCCGTCAAAACCTCAGAAACCTTCAAGGGGAACGACTGTTTGGTTTGTCAATGGAATATTAACGGGAGTAGGCGACGGCACAGCATGGGGCACCGCGTTTAACGATTTGCAACTTGCGCTAGACGCGGCAACGGGCGGTGATGAAATTTGGGTGGCGGCTGGAACGTACTTGCCATCTGATTTGGGTTCTTCAACTGATCCGCGTGATGCAAGTTTTACTTTATCAGATGGTGTCACAATATATGGTGGATTTGACGGGACAGAGATAACCGCCGACGAACGTAACCCAGAACTCAACGTCACGATACTCAGTGGGGACTTGCACCAAGACGATCAATCTGGCGGAAACATGACTGACAACGCTAGGCATGTTGTCATCGGTAGTACAACTGACCCTCTAACAGTACTCGATGGTTTCACGATTCGAGATGGCAATGCTGATGGAGGAACTGGTGGCGGTGGTCTATTTCTTCAGGACTCTGATAGCCCAACTATCAACCGCTGTTTATTCATTGGAAATACTTCGACAAGTATTGGCGGAGCATTATTCGTTGAAACATCTCAAAATATCTTTATTTCTGAAAGCAAGTTCCAATCAAATGTATCTGGTGTGAGTGGTGGCGCCATCGAGATTGGTGAAAACTCAACGGCAACTATAAATACATCTGTGTTGAGAGAAAACCAAAGTGAGATTGGCGGGTGTATTTTTAATGATGGACAACTTGTGATTGCAAACTCTCTTATTACTGCAAATATGTCGACCACTAGAGGTGGCGCAATTTTATCAAACGGTGCAGCAACTCTCCTTCAAATCAACAACTGCACAATCACCCAAAACTTGGCTGTTATTGAAGGTGGTGGTATTGTCATTAATTCTGGATCGCTTGATGTTGCGAACTCCATTATTTGGGGCAACATTCACCTTTCTGGTGATGATGAGTTTGCCCAGATTTGGCTCAGCAATAACACTTCACCTATTCAAGTAACGCACTCATGTATTCAAAATATGGATAGTGATTTAGCAGGCGCGAACAATAATATTGTTTCAAACCCAAGGTTTTCTGATCAACTCGGTCCCGATGGTGAGCCTGCCTCAGGTGATGAAGACTTTAGTTTGCTTGCTACCTCACCATGCATCGATGCTGGTGACAATGCAGAAGCCGTTGGCAATTATGACGTTGATGGCAACACTCGATTTATCGATGACCCATTTACCGATGACACAAATGGATCCGGCACGCCACCTATTGTAGACATGGGCTCGTATGAATATAGGCCAACTGGATTGGTTGATGTCGGCGGGATTGTTATTTGGAGCTCACTTTCTGACGGTTCATTCCATGACGCTGCGAATTGGTCCCCACCGCGTGTCCCAACTTCGGAAGACATCGCGCTGTTTAATATGGATAGAGTTATCAACATCACAACAAACGTTTCGGTCAAAGCATTAGTTGTTGTCAATGGTAAAATTGAATTTCTAATTCAAGGCATTGATCTTACGATGTTGGCATACACAAATCCTGTACGGATTCTCGCGTTTGGAGAGGGCGATGTTTCGTTTAAATTTGATGGTGAATTTGGTAGGGTGATTATTCCAAATGGTACTATTCAAATTGGTGGAGACGAGGATGACGATGATTTCGACGACTTCTTTGAATTAGAAAATGGCGCAGAATTAGTGGTGGGCATGATGCGTATTCTTGATGGTGGTAACTATAGTGGTGGTGTTGGCGATGCAAGTATTTCAGCAGAGGTTCGTAACACTGGCGGAACGATTGACCCAAGTGCATTGGAGCCGGGATTATTAGAAATCTCTGGCGATTACAGTTCGGTTCCACAAGATGAAACCGACGCAAACGCAAAGGGGGCATTGTTCTTTACATTCGATGATGATTCGTATTCGGGACACTTGCACGACTCCATGTTTATCTCTGGCAATGCCACTCTCGGTGGCGTGCTTGGTTTGCAATTTGCGAGTACCTACCCAGTCCTTGATGGAGATATTCTCAGTTTCATTAATTCTGGAACGATGACTGGTACATTCGATACCGTTTGGTCTACGGGCTTACCTTCCAATTTATTTTGTGAATGGCTAACAACAGCGGGTGCTCGTGGTACGGGCGGCGGAGGTATAGGAAGTGGAAACCCAATCACGTTTGATACACCTGTATCAACCGCTCTTTCTGGTGACCCAAATGGAATGGTTGTTGCTGATTTTGATGGGACAAATGGAATGGATGTTGCTGTCGTCATTCCTGACCCAACACCAGAAACTGCCGGAAGCGTTGTGTTACTTTTGAACAACGGTATGAGCGGCGGCGTTTGGCAAGGATTCACAACATCTACGCCAATTACAGTTGGTGTCAATCCTGTTGATATTGCTACCTCTGATCTTGATAATGACGGTGATATCGACATCGTCGTTGCAAACTTCGATGACGATACTGTTTCAACTCTTTTCAATGACGGGTTCGCATCGTTCACACTTTCGTCCTTTGCAACTGCAGCGGGACCTACATATCTTGGCATTGCAAATTATATTGAGGACGGTTCTTTATTGGATGAGATCACCGTTGGATGTAAGTCAGTTAATCCTTCTTCAATAAGCGTTTTGCACAACCAGTCAACACCGGGATTACGCGGCGCCTCTTTTAATTGGACAAACTCTCTTAATATTCCCCTTCCAAATGATATTTTGCCGGGTGATGTAACGACGGATAAAGATTTTGACTTTGTGGTACTTGGAGAAACTGATAACGCGGTTACCGTGTATGCGGGCAATGGCGCTGGCGGAATATTCTTTGCTTCTACCTTGATAACAAATCTCCCCTCAGGAAGTGCTGGGATTTCTGCTGAATTCTCCGACCTTAATAATGATGGAATTGATGATCTTGTCACTGTCAATAACGGCGGAGGAACAATGAGCATCTTGCGCAACTTGGGTGGCTCTTTTGATACTCCAAGTACTATCCCAGTAGGTAGTTTCCCAGAAGCCGCTGTTGCTAACGACTTAGATAACGATGGCGACGAGGACATTATCATTTCAGTCATTGGCGCAACTTCTTTACAAAGGGAATTGCTTGTCGTCCGAAACGATACGAGTAATCCCGCGACAATAACGTTGACTGATATTGGAAATCCACAAGTGTCGGGTTTTGTGCCAACATACGTTTCAACTGGTGATTTTAATGGTGATGGCTACGAAGACATCGTTTCGATTACCGAGTTAATTCCATTGACTGGACACGCTTCCCCCGCTGTTACAGTCGTGCTGAATACCACTATCTTGAGTTGCGCTGAAGATTTTTCTGGTGATGGTTCTGTTGCTGTTGACGATCTACTCACCCTCATCGCAGCATGGGGTGCTCCCGGCGGAGTCGAAGACCTTGACGGCGACGGCACTGTTGACGTTGCCGACCTCCTCATCCTCATCGCCGCTTGGGGTCCCTGCTAGCCCAACTATCACCTCTGAGACTTTTTTTTGAACTATCGCCTTATCAATAGACATGCTGCATTTCCGCTTTCAAAGTGACAGTCACAATTGAAGTGTGGAA
>CAZAZD010000009.1:0-9082 GCA_964489535.1 uncultured Isosphaeraceae bacterium | reverse complement strand
ACATGCTGCATTTCCGCTTTCAAAGTGACAGTCACAATTGAAGTGTGGAAGTATCATGCTGATGCATGCTGCAGCGATTACCACGAGAAATAAAGACAACTCCCGAAATGAAGCGATTTTTGCTTGATTTGCACGCAAGCGGTTTTGACGGTGATACTGCTACCGACGAGTCCTCTCTAGCTGTTGCTTCAACGGACAATTCCATTTGGCAAGTCATGCCACAAGTTGTCATTTCGCCAAGATCGCAATCTGGAGTAGAGCAAGTTGTCAAATTGCTCTCAAGCCCATCACACAAACCCATCTCGATAACACCAAGAGGTGGAGGAACAAGTACGGCAGGACAATCCCTCACCAACTCTATCGTGCTCGATTGCAAACGGTATATGCATCGTGTCTTGGATTTCGATGCTGAAAACATCCAAGTCCATGTTGAATGCGGCGCAGTCTTACAACAGGTCAACGATGAATTGCAACAATACAACGTGATGCTTGGACCAACGGTTGCAACTGCGTCAAGAGCAACAATCGGCGGCATGATTGGCAATGATTCCGCGGGCAAGGGATCGCAAGTCTATGGGAAAATGAGCGATTGCGTTATTGCGCTCGAAACGATTATTCGAGGTGGCACAACGTTCAACGATGATTCTAACCTCATCAACGCCATCAAAGACGCTTGCGATACCGCTCGCCCGCATCTTCAAAAGTATTGGCCAACACTTCCCCGTTTTGTAAGCGGATACAACTTGCCAATGGCTTGGGATGGGCAAATGTTCAACAGCAATCGAATCTTTTGCGGGTCAGAAGGAACCTTAGGCGTCACTACTTCTGCGGTGTTGCAATGCGTTCCGATTCCTACAGACCAACAACTTTTGCTCCTTTGCTTTGACTCATTTGATACAGCACTTCGATGCGGCGCTGAACTTGCAAAACAAAAACCGACTGCAATCGAAACTGTTGATGAAATGGTGTTAGAAACGGTGCAAAACGATGCAAGTTGGCAATCCCTCTCTGCACTTCTTGGCAATGCAAAAAATGATGCGCAGGCAATTCTGTTTATTGAGAGTAATAACACCAAGAAACTTGTCGAAGTTGCAACAAGCTACAACCCTCTTCTTTTAAAAATACTTGAAGATCAAGAAGAACAAAATCTTGCCTGGTCATTACGATCGAGAAGCGTTGGGTTGTTGTCCTCGCTTGAAGGGAAAAAGAGACCAGTCCCGTTTGTCGAAGATTGTGCTGTTCCTCCAGATTGTCTTGCTGATTTTATTGTTGCATTCAAAAAACTGCTTGCAAACCATGATTTGCGTGCAGGCATGTTTGGACATGTCGATGCCGGCGTGATGCACGTTCGCCCAGCGCTCAATATGCAAGACGAATATGACCGTAATAAAATCCGACTCGTCAGCGAAGAAGTTGTCTCACTCGTACACTCCTTCGGCGGAGTACTCTGGGGCGAGCACGGCAAAGGATTCCGCAGTGAATTCGGACCACAAATCTTTGGCGAAGTCATTTGGGAGCAGATGTGCAATATAAAAAATGCTTTTGATCCTTTCAATCAATTTAACCCTGGGAAAGTTGCAGTCCCTAACAATTCAAGTTCACTCTCAACTATCGACTCGAAAACTCGTGGGGAACAAGATGCAAGCGTTCTTACAATTCCAATTCTTTCCAACGCAACAAAGTGCGACGGAAACAGCGAATGCCAATCAGTGTCGCTCACCAGTAGCATGTGCCCGACCTACAGGGCAACGGACGATCCCGCGCAAAGCCCAAGAGGTCGCGCCGATGTACTGCGACATTGGCTCACAAGGTTAGACGCAAAGCCAACAAAAGACGTCACTTATGTTCGGCGCCTCCTCAACTCAGGCAACGCAGACGATCTTACCCATGAAGTCAAAGTTATTCTTGATAGTTGCATTTTTTGCAAGGCGTGTTCTACCGATTGTCCAATGCACATTGACATCCCTTCGCTTCGCGCAGAATTTTACAACCTTTATTTTGGGAGATACTTGCGACCCCTTCGTGACTTTGTATGGCTCAATATGGAACGCACCCTTCCCCTGCAACGATTCCTTCCATCACGTTTGATTGCATCGCTGCTTGGCATCTGTGACGCACCTAAGCCCACATACGATTTACAACAGCACTTCAAGACAACTACTCCAGAACTTGTCGCACTAGAAAAACCCGATATTGTACTTTTGCAAGATTCATTTACAACCTACTTCCGCCCCGCTCCATTTCTAGCAATGCTCCACATACTCCATCATCTTGGCAAACGTGTTTCGGTTCTCCCGCTTCGACCTTGCGGAAAACCTTTGCACACAAGAGGCGCCCTTGACGCATTCAAGACCGTTGCTGATACTAATATTTCTTGGATTACACCTGTACAAGACTCTGGCATCCCGATTATTGGTATTGATCCAGCGGCAACACTCCTTTGGCGTGACGAATATCCAAACAATACTATCGAGGTTTTGCTTCCCCAAGAATGGTTACTTCATCAAGATGTGTCAAGCATTTCAATCAATAGTTCTTGGCGATTATTTCCACACTGCATCGAAAAATCAACTGCAACCCAAAGCAATAACCAGTGGAAAGAACTCTTTACAATGATGAACGGCGAACTTGAAATTATTGAAACAGCTTGCTGCGGAATGGGAGGTCTTTTTGGACATCAAAAAGAACACAAACAACTCTCGTATGACATTTGGGATATCCACTGGGCAACACACAAACCTAGTGAATCTGATTCGCTTACAACTGGTTATTCATGCCACAGTCAAGCAAAACGTATTGAACACATAAAACTTCGCCACCCGCTTGAAGTTATTGCTTCTACCATTCGTTAGCAGCAGCAACCGAAGGCTGAAGACTTGGAACATGCTTGATTTGATCCTCGTTCAACACCATCCGAAGTCGCATTCGAATTCGATCGTTTAATTCTTTACGTTCAAACCGGAGTGTTTCTAATCGCAATTGCCGATGCATGTCTTCTTTACTCATCATTCCCTCGCCACCTTCTGCAGATGCATTCGATTTATGATTCTGAATCATCGCCTCACAGAGATTCCAGTAATCAAATCGGTACGTTGAAGCCAGTGATTCAAGTTGGCTCTGTTGCGCAGTGTCTAAATCGGCAATCGCATTAGCAGCAGTCAACATTGTTGTTAAGTCTGACCCCTTCCTAAACACATCTGGATACGCCTTCTTTACAAACTCCATTCGTACTCTCCAAAAATCTCCCTCAGGAATATTCTTAAGAAGACCATCCATCACAAATTGGTTTGCTAACAAGAGCGCTCGCTTTGTGTCGCGCACGTTTATAAAAGAATCTCGCCATTTATCTTGAAACTGTTCTGCTGCTCGAGCATTTTGCTCTGCCTCTTCCATCAACAACATGGCATCTTGCCAGTGATTCATGTCGTACATTGCCTGCACATAACTTTTATGTGATTCTGCAACTTGTTCGTGATATCCACGCATCGATTTTCGAATTGCTTGTACTGAATCTTCAGAAAGACCTTCATGGAGTTCATCCGAAACGTCAGACATGACATACAAGCCAACAAGGTCAATGGTATCACCTTCGCCTCCTCTCCAACCAAATGGATCGTCGGGTGTAGCTGTTCGTTGACGCTCACGGTGGTGCTCGAGCATCATCAAGTTTGAGTCGTTGCGTTCTACACCAGTAATTGCCGCAAGATCATCAAAAAAGGAGACTTCTAATATCGCAACGGATGCTGCCGCCTCATCACTCGCTTGACGGATTTTTCGCATACGTGTACCCCTTGATAACTCTTTATCATCTTCTATTTCTTTTGAACTCACTGAGATTGTTTTATTTACTACGTCGTATTGTTCTCGGTATTCATCAAACACTGCTCCTATAATCATTGCTCCATTCCCATCAAGCCCAAGCACAACCGCCGATCTCTCCGGAAACGATGGCGCGATAGGTTTTGGAATAGTTGCACCACCAAAAAGTGTAACAGCTTCTTCCGTAGCACGGGTTGCATCATTTTCATTTGACTCAACAACTTCAATGCTCCCATAAGAAACCTCATTCCCTTCAGAACTTGAAACTTTAACTTGAATTTGCGTCTCGGAAGACAAGTCGACATTATCAGACATAGAAGAATCACTTAAAAATAATTTCATTGGTTTTTTCTTATCTTCGCCCTTTAATTTTGCGACTAACTCCTTGCCAAGTATTCCGTTGATTTTTGATTCAGTCGAATCTATATATTTCTTTCGGTCATCCTTCAGTTTTGCAAGTTTTTCGTCAAACTCTGTCCCGACTTCGCCGCTCATAGTCCCCACTGTTTGCACCTTGCGTGATTTTTCTAATACGTTTGCATGCACAATCGTTCTCTTTTTCCACTTTGGACGAAACGAATCACGAAGAGAAATGAGTTCTTCTTTTTGCCACTCCTCTAGACCCTTCATGGAGAATGCACGATCTAAATACCCTTCAATTCTATTTCCACCACGAACGGCATCATGAAATGATTTCTTAAAATAATACCTCTGCAGTGTTCGTGCATCATCTTCGTCAAGAACCACGTTGATTTTCCTCCAAGTCGACCAATTGAGTTGGCTAATAGAGTATGCTTGATCAACAAGTGGTTTTAAGAGGATGTCACCACGTCGTTTCAAATCGTCCAAAGCTGTTTCATCTGCCATAAACCGCATCATCATCGCCTGCTGATCCATTTCACGAACTCCAAGTTCGTCTAGATGGTCAAGGACAAGACGAACAACTTCGATAATCGTATTAAAGCCCTTCTTGACTTCCTTGAGATATCGATTGTCGTATTGATCTAACAAGTCATCCGTTTCAGGAGTTGGATCAACATCAAGTTGTGCGAAGAACCTTCGCATGTCTGACCTCGCACCACGATTCAACTCTCCCATGAGTTTTGTTGTAAAAATATCGTACGCCTTGAGTTCACGAGCAATTCGTTCTCGATTCAAAATAACAAGTTGCTTTTCCGTCAACATCCCAGAGAGTTCGTCAAAAAACATCGAGTCGGATCTGTGAATTGCAGCCATTGCGCGTTGTGCTTGTTTAACAAGCCCCTCGACCATAGCTCGTTCTGGAATTGCAAACCGCATAAATCCAAAAGATTGGGCTGCATCTGTAATCCCATTTTCAAAATCCGTAATTTCACCCGCACGAACTCCTGCAAAGTCTTTTAAATATCGGTCGTACACTTCCAGAATTGCTTCTCGTTGCGCACTCGTCATCCCCAGTTTGTTTGACATAAGTTCTAACTCGCGAACTTTAATAGGATCCGTCAACAGCGGAATTGCTTGGGCGATTGATTCTTGAACTGTGAAAAAGCAAGATACAAAAAGGACAAGAATAACTGTATAAAATGTGTTTTTCATATCAGCATGATAGCACTTCTACGATTTTGCGGTTTACTCATTGATCTCAGTATTCGAACGGTTAGGGGTTGGCTACGGAGGCACGGAGAGGAAACAGTCCTTGACAGTCACACGGGTCTATATGTTGTGCGTGCAAATATCATTATTCACCGCATGAGAGTGACTTCCACACAACGAAATTGTAAAAGTCTCAGAGGAGATTAATGTTCTTAGAAGTTATACAGGGGACAGTCTCGTTATTCTCTGCGCCTCAGCGTCTCTGCTGCATAAAAATATTGGAAGTTAACCGTGCAGTGTAATTGTTAGGGTCTTTCCAGTTTGCTTTTATGTTGCAGCACACTACATAGTTTTCAATAACGCGTTTGCAACAATATCGCTGCTGTTTTATCCAAACCTGGAACGTTTTCAATCTGAGAATCCGTTAGAATCAAACGTAATCTCATTTTCGCTAGATCATTTAACTCAGAACGTTCATATCGAATTGCATTAAGGGATGCTTCCCTGTCTTGTTCTTGTTTCGTCAACTCAGGATTGTCATCCGTTTCAGTAATTGCATCTTGACGATTTTGAATCATTTTTTCACATAGTTCCCAGTACTCAAATCTATACGTTGTTGCAATTTCGTCCAAATTGCTACGCTGCACAGTATCGAGCGTGTCTATTCCAGACGCACTTTGAATCAGAGAAGTTGCATCGTTCTTATCATTAAAAACTTCTGGATACGCTTTCTTTACAAACTCCAAACGAACAGTCCAAAAGTCATCTGTTGACACTTGCTTCAAAATGCTATCCATAACGGTCTTGTTTGCCAATTGGATATCTCGCTTTGCATTTTTGAAATCGTTATATGCTTCTCTCCACTTCACTCGATATTCAGAGTAACTCTGTATGTTGTTGTCGTGCTTCCTTGAATATCTAACGTTATCCAGAGCATGCTGGGCAGAGACCAAATTGTCATGTTGCAATTAGATGGAGCCATGGTAATTCTGCATCTCAGTAGCAATAATATCTTTTGCTTCTTCTGACAATGTTTCCTGTAACTCTTGTGCGTATTCAGACAACACGTACAAACCAACAAGATCTACTGAGACGTTTGAGGATCTTCGCCATCCATACGGATTATCGGGAGCAAACAATCTTTGCCGTTGGCGATACTCTTCCAACATCTTTAAGTCCTTGTTCTCTCTATCGAGCCCAGTCACAGCAGAAAGATCGCTAAAAAACGCCTCATCTAATACTGCTACACGTTCAGCGAGAAGTACATTATTTGATTCGATTTTATTATGGCGATCAATTTTGGAAAGTTTTTTATCTTCATAGAGTTCTTTGCCAATTGACTCTGCTTCTGCATATATTTCCTCGTAGCGTTCGTGATACTCTTCATACACCGTTTCAATAATGAGCACGCCACTCTCATCAAGACCAAGAATAGATGCACAGCGAGTCGAAAAAGTCGGAGGAACTGATTTAGGTATTTTTATGCCACCGGGCAACGGTTTCAAGTACGGCTTCACCATTGTTTCTTTACTTATGACTTCGCCATCTTTCATTCTCACCTTCTCAGTTACTAAGACCGTTTCGCCTTTGTCGTTCGTCGTGATAGTTGTTGTTGATTTTTGCGTGCTCCCATCTCTAAAGGCAGCAGAACCCCAACTCCTTTTCTTTTTTTTGCTTTTCATTGCTTGCACTAATTCCGTACCGAGAATATTGTCAATTCTTTTTATAGAAGAAGAAACATACTCACTGTTTTCTTTTTTGATCTTATCGAGCTTTTCTTTGTATGTTGATTCAACCTCTCTGGTCATTTCTGCAAATGTTTGTTCCTTGCGAGATGTTTCGAGTATTTGTGCATGTCGCAACTATCTACTTTGCCACGATGCTGCAAACTCTTTATCCAGAGCGTGCAACCCGTTCTGTTGCACATCAGTAAGACCTTCCAAGTTCAGGGCAGAATTCATTTTAGATTCAAATGTATACATCGAATACATTACTTCCCGAAAAGATTTTTTGAAATAATAATTCTGCAACAGTTGTGCATCTTCCTCTGGTAAAAGCCCATCTAATTTTTTCCACGCAGACCAATTGAGTTGGCTCACTTTGACCGCCTTTTTCATAAGCGGCAAAAACAAGATTGCTCCCCTGCGTTTCAAATCCTCCATGAGATTCTCATCTTCCTTCGCCATCGTATACAGTTCAAAATCACTCAGATTGGCAAATCCAAGTTCATCAATCATGTCTAAAGCCAGCTCGACACAATCAATTAACTCGTTAAACCCATGTATTGTTTCTTTGAGGTATCGAGTTCTGTACGTTTCTAAAATAATTTCAATACTTTCGTTTGGTTCAGTATCAATACGATCAAACATCCCTTGCAGATAGGACTTTGCGCCATCATTTATATTGCCCAGTGTTTCTGTGACAAACACTTCATAATGACGAAGTTCTCTCTCAATTCGAATGCGTTGTAATTTTTTGACTTGCTTCTCTGTGAGCATCTCAGAACAACTATCAAAGAAGTCATTGTCCACTCTCTTTACTGCACGGATTGAGCGATTTGCTTTTGCAATCAACTCTTTCACGACATCACGCTCTGGAATCATAAAACTCATAAAACCTACGATTTCTTCTGCTTCTGCAAGTGATGCTTCAAAATTCTTGATTTCATTTTGGCTCAGGTTTGAAAACGCATCAAGATAATACTCATACTTCTCAAGAAGCGCTTCTGACTGGTCATCAGTCATATCGAGGGATTCAGACATCCACTCTATTTCAAGAACCTTCAGTGGCCTATTAACAATTGGATCAAACTGCGACTTGCAATTGCCCGCAAAAATAAAAACAAACAAAAGCAATGGTAGAACCGTGGAATACGTATTGTATTTCATCCTTCCAGTGTACCAATAAAAAATAACGCAACGAACAGCGCTCGTTGCGTTATTGGGTTTTGCCTGCGTTTTACTGCGTTTATGCGGCTTTACGTGGGCGTACGTTCTTGCCAACTGTGCGCTGGTCTTCCGTTGCACGTCGTTCTGATTCCGTTGTCAATTTTGTTTTCAATTCAGCCGGTGAGCTTGCCCAGAGGTCAGCGCCAATTTCTTCTGCTAAGCCCTCGACTCGATTAAAGAGTCCGCCTCCAACCGCGATTTGTGTATTCGGTGAAGCACCAATTGTTTTGACTGTATCAATAATGCTTCGTATATGTGGCGCATCGCAAGGAGCAGACGAGAACATGCAAAGTGCGTCCGGCTTGCATTCGTTTGTTTCTGCAAGAATTTCATCCGCTGGAACTCCGCCGCCACCAAACTTTACTTCCCAACCATCAGCTTCGCAAAGGTCTGCAACAATTTGAGCTGCAAGATCGTCCGCTTCACTTGGACCACAAAAGAGGAGAATGCTTTTGTTGTTACTTGTTTGTTGCGTGTAGCCCGCTTGCACTTGATCAACGAGTGATCGAAGAAGGCGAGTTGCGTAGTGATGTGCAACGCTTGTCATTTGGTCTGATCGATAGAGCGTGTTGATTGCGTCAAGAACTGGCCAAAAACCGTTCTCGGAAATCTCTTCCGCTGTCCAACCGCTTGTGATTGCTTCAGCAATAAAAGCACGTGCGGCAGGTCGATCGCCTGTTATGAGTAATGGAAATAGTTTTTCAATAAATGTATCAGTGTTCACGGCAAAACCCCTTTTGCGT
>CAZAZD010000008.1:0-66805 GCA_964489535.1 uncultured Isosphaeraceae bacterium | reverse complement strand
GGCGATGTCGCAAAGCACTTGAAGCGATTGGGATTACCGAACCCCATCTGATTTCGATGGATGCTGGGAGCGACGAGGATTTAGATAAAGTGTTTGGCGAATTAGGTGATATTGACTTTTTGGTCCACTCCATCGCATTTGCAGACAAAGATTGGCTCAAAGAAGGCAAGTTTGCCGCCACGCCGCGAGATGTCTATACCCAAGCACTTGATATAAGCGCTTACACGTTGATGGCGATGGCAAATCGAGCGACTCCTTTGATGAATAATGGCGGGTCGATTATTTCGATGAGTTATCTTGGAGCTGTTAAAGCAGTACCCGGCTACAACGTCATGGGAGTTGCCAAAAGTGCGCTTGAATCTGCAACGCGCTACCTTGCGATGGAACTGGGTGAGAAGAACATTCGCGTGAACTCCATCAGCGGTGGACCACTAAAAACACTCTCCTCGATGGCAGTTGGCGGTTTCAGTTCAATCCTTGACTGGGTGGAAGAAAAAGCACCACTGAAACGAAATGTTACTGGCGAGGATGTGGGCAATTCAGCAACGTGGTTGCTCAGCGATATGTCATCCGGTGTAACGGGGCAAGTTTTGTACGTGGATTGTGGTTACTCGTCTGTCGGGCTGTAACTACCAGGGAAAAACCACGGTTTTTCACTTTGTAACACTTCGGGTGGAATAATGGAATCACGGATCATCGCGGCGAGTTCTTGCATGTTTTCATTTGCGTGAGCACTTACAACAACATCAGCGTCATCGCGCTGTTTAATGTCTGATTTAGTTGCAACTCGAATCGCAGTTTTGTTTGTTTCACAGAAGTCGTGGTCACTATCGGCGATGAGAATCGTAAGGACGGCGTCGCCTGCGATTTGTTTGGCAAGTGAAATGGCTTTTTGTTCGATGGGGTCATCGGAATCGCGGAAGCCGGGTAGGTCATATAGATCAAGAACGAGTCCCGCACAATTGATTCGAGCACCAACCGCGTCGCGGGTTGCGCCCGGCAGATCGTGTACGATGGATGTGTCTTGTTTGGTGAGTGCGTTCATCAACGTGGACTTCCCAGTATTGGGGGCGCCAAGCAGCACAACATTAGGAGGATGGATGAGATGGTTGAGGGTGACTGCTCGATTGAGGTCTTCTCTTGTTGGGGTCTGACCCCTTAGTTTTGTTGGTTGTTGCAAGAGCAAGTCAACCACAAGCGGGCTTTGCGAAATTGCTAATGTTGTGAGTATTGCTGCTTCGATATCGTCATTGGCTTCGAGAAAAATCGGTGCCCCCGATTGCTCAAGTCCAATTTCGGCAAGACGGTCTTGGAGTTTTCGCAATATGTGCAGCCCGCCGTGGGGCATGATGTGTGCAACGTCTTGGGTGATTTGTACTGCGACGGCTTCGTCAATGTCTGGAATGTTAACAAGGTTGAGCGTGCCAAGATCCCACGTTGACCGGTTTGTAATTTTGGACAGTGCGCTAGCTGGGAGTTGGAGAATTGCAATCGCGCCCATGTTTGGGGGCGTGAGTAATGTCCACGTTTGTTTAGGCATCTTCTTCAGCCATGGTGTGGCGGACAGAAACGGCGATGCCGCGCAGTTGCAAATCGGGAATGATTTGTTCGATCAGTTCGTCGTCTTTGAAAAGAATTTCTGCATCGCCACCGGTTGCAATAATTTTTGGGTACGCGCCGTAACGCATCGCGTATTGTTCGCTGAGTTGGCGGACCATGCCTTGGATGCCATGAAAGACGCCTTGCAACATTGCCTGTGCGGTGTTTTTGCCGAACGCTTCTTGGAGTGGGGCAGCAAACTCTACTTCGGGAAGAGCCGCCGTGTCATTGTGCATTGCTTCGAGTTGCATGCGAGCACCCGGAGCAATGGCTCCACCGTGGAATGTGCCCTCGCCATCGACAAAATCGACCGTGATGCAAGTGCCTGCATCGATGACGATGCAAGCTTGTTTACAGATATCCCAAGCGGCAGCAGCGTTGAGAAGGCGGTCGACACCTGTGATCGTTTCAGGGTCGAGGTGTTGCCCGATTGCTACAGGAACATCGTTGCCTATTTGCCAGATTTGACGGGAAGTTTGGTCGGCAAGGGCGGCGGAAAGTGTATCACTTGCCGCACTGTTTGACGATGCGAGGATGATTTGCGGGCTTTCGCTGTCGATGGCATTCCATTCTTTGAGCGCGTGTTCGACGATCGCGCTTGTATCAGAAGAATCGAATGATTTTGAGCCAAGGATTTCATCGCCAGTGATGGTAGCGATTATTGTGCGAGTATTTCCGACAGTTAATGCTAAGAATGGTTGGTCTGTGGTCATCCTCGTATTGTATCGTTGGTATCCTTCCACTTACATGGCAACGGCAACGATTATTGATGGACGCGCATTGGCAAAGGCAGTGAAGGATTCGCTCGCTGTTCGGGTGACTAGATTACAGGGGGAAGGAAAAAAAGTGCGGCTTGATGCGGTACTTGTTGGGGGCGATCAGGGTGCGCATTTATACGCGAAGAATCAGGCAAAAGCATGTGGTGCAGTCGGGATCGAGTATATGTTGCATGAGTTGCCCGAGACGGCGAGCCATGAAGAAGTTGTTCATTTGATTTCAAGGTTGAATGATAATCAAGGGGTGACGGCTATTATGGTTCACTTGCCTTTGCCGCCACAGGTTGATGTTGACGACATTCAGTCGATGATATCTGTGGATAAAGATGTGGAAGGTGTAAACCCAGCAAACATTGGGAATATTGTTTTTGGTAGACGGAGTTTGGTGCCTTGTACGGCGCTTGCCGTAATCGAAATGATTGAATCAACTGGGATTGAGATTCGCGGGAAGCAGGCGGTGTGTGTTGGTGCAAGTACGATTGTGGGGAAACCGGTCGCTGTTTTATTGATGCAAGCCGAAGCGACGGTCATTTCGACAAATGAATACACGCCCCATCAAGAAACGTTGACAAGAAACGCAGATATTTTAGTGACAGCAGCAGGTGTTCCAAATCTGGTGACAGCAGATATCGTCAAAGAAGGCGCAATAGTGATTGATGTTGGTATTAATCGTATCGTTGGTGACGACGGAAAGAAGCGAACCGTAGGCGATGTAGATTTTGACAATGTTTATTCTGTTGCAGGATTTATTTCGCCCGTTCCCGGAGGGGTGGGTCCAATGACAGTCGCTATGCTTCTTCGCAACACTGTCCAAGCCGCTGAAAATTAATCAACCGCGAGTAAAGCCATGAAAAATACGCCGTTTATTCACCGCGGGTGAATTAATTGAAGAGGCGGGAGGCGGCTTCGCGGTAGCGAGCGACGGTGCCGTCGATGATTTCTTGTGGAAGTGCAGGACCGGGAGGGGTTTTGTCCCAGTTCCCTGAAGAGACAACGGTTTCAAGCCAGTTGCGAACGTATTGTTTATCGAAACTATCTTGTTCTCGACCGATTTCGTAGTCATCTGCAGGCCAAAAACGTGAACTGTCTGGTGTAAGTACCTCGTCAATGAGTAGAAGCTCATCGGTCCTGTTTCCATCGGCATCAAGCGCGTAGCCGAACTCGAATTTGGTGTCTGCAAGGATAATGCCACGCTCTGCTGCGTAGGCAGCTGCCTTTGTGTAGATTTCTAATGCAACAGAACGAAGTCGTTCCATAACCTCACGTCCGGCAATTTCACACGTCGTGTCAAAATCAATATTTTCGTCGTGCCCTTCCACTGCTTTAGTTGCGGGTGTAAAAATTGGCTCAGGTAGTTTGCTCGATAATTGCAAACCTTCAGGTAAGCCGATGCCACAAACAGTGCCATCGTTTTGGTATTCCTTCCAGCCGCTTCCTGCGAGATATCCACGGACGACAAATTCAACTGGGATTACTTCGCATGCTCGTCCGAGCATCATTCGACCTTCGCATTGTTCAAAAAGAGAGGCGTCAAGACCTGGTACGTCTTCTGGGCTTGTCGAAATCAAGTGGTCTTCGATAATCCCAAGTTCTCGGATGAAGTCGAACCACTTTGTGCTGATTCGAGTGAGTTCTTGTCCTTTGCCAGTAACAGCCGTGGGCATCACAACATCAAAGGCGCTGATTCTGTCGCTAGCAATGATGAGCACCATGCCCGCTTCGCCGTTTTGGGGAGGGATTTGGTAAATATCACGAACTTTTCCTTGGCGGCGGCCTTCAAAAGGAAGATGAGTTTCGTATACGCTTGTTTCGGTGTTGTTCATGTGGGAATTGTAGCGAACCTCCGAAACAGGTGGCAACTTTACTACAAACATTTCAGGGTCTGACCCCGCGGGGTCTGACCCCAGGGGTCAGACCCCAAGCTACAATGTGAGTCCCTCTATGCTTCGATTTACGACGTGTCAATCTAACCCTATTGCAGGTGTACTTATCAACGCGCACCTTCTTTCGCGGGATAATCAGGTTATTCAAGGCGCAATCTCGATAGAGGATGGAGTCATTACTGCAAATGCAGTTGGGCACTCAAGTTTTGCCATTTGTCTCCTCTATGACGCGGGGAAAGCGGGGCGACTCATGCTGCAAACGTCCGTTTTGCCTCCAAGGGAAAAGCCGTACATGCTCTCGCTTGAACTCGCGAGGCATCGCATTAAATCTTTTCTTGATCTCAGTGAAAATTGGAGTTTGTTTTATTTGTCAGACGACAACCCCGCAGTACAGCGTTGGGAAGAATCCCGTCTGATTTTTACAAAAGCACTTGTTTCGGTAGATTCCGAAGAAGCTGGTACGCTTGCACGGCGAGCACTTGAACTTTCCATCGATGCTTCAGAGCGACTAACAATGGTGCATGCGCAACTTTTCTTACATCATCGCTACGCCAACAAGCCAGCATCAGTCACTGCTCTTGGCGTGCAAGTCGATACTTCACGTTTTGATGAACCCATCCGATCGCTTTTGAACAAAAATTTCGGCATGATTACGATTCCCTTCCATTGGTCAAAACTTGAGCCAGAAGAAGGCAAGTTTGACTGGGGGCCAATTGACCGCTGGGTCAAATGGGCAAGGGATAATAAGAAACATATTGTTGCAGGACCTTTGATGGACTTTAGCGTCGAGGGCGCGATCCCAGAATGGGTGGTTGCACATGAACATGACTACCCCGTCTTTCGCGATAAATGCTACGACCATATTCAAAGAGTGCTCCATCGATATGGCGGGGCGGTTTCATTTTGGAATGTTTGTTCGGGTGTTAATCTGAACAAGCACGTTCGCCTATCTCTTGCAAACATGGTTGATTTGATCCGTATGGCAGGGCTGAGTGTTCGTCAGGCGAGAAAAGATGCGAAAATTATGGTTGAACTCGTAGAACCATTCTCAGAGTTTGTTTCAGTTATTTCTGAATCTTGCAGCGCAAGAGCGTTTCTTTCTCGGTTGTCTCAGGAAGGGGTTCGGCTCGATGCTTTAGGAGTTCAGATGCTCGTAGGCGGAACTGGCGGAAAGTCGACTAGGGATCTGATGCTACTTAGTTCAAAACTTGATGAATATTTACATGCAGATATTCCGGTCATTATCTCGGGATTGGGTGCTCCATCGGTCATAATAAGCGAAAGGAATGGTTGGTGGAAGTCGCAGTGGGATGAAACACGCCAAGAGCAATGGGCAACTTCGATGTTTGCGATTTGCTTAAGCAAGCCATTTGTTAACTCAGTGATATGGACAGATTTATACGATCACAAACAAATGATTCTGCCAACGGCAGCATTCATTTCAAGAAAAGGAAAACCGCGAGCAGTACTCAGCAAGATGCTGTCAATGCGTCGTCGTCTTCTGAAGCCGCTCGGAGCTCTCGAGTTGCCCAAGAAGGGGTAGAGCAAAACGAATCGGAAAAACTTATTGGGATGAATGTTGTGCACATCGCTTTGATCTTGTTTTGTATTGTTACACTCGTCATTGAAACGATGCCTCATACGGACTATGTGGAAATCGTTCCTTTTCGAATTGATTTGCAGACCGCAAAATCATATGAATTAGAAATGCTTCCCGGTATTGGTCCAAAAATGGCGCAGCGAATTGTTGAATATAGAAAGACACACGAATTGCGAACCCCAGAAGATTTAGATGGCGTGTATGGCATTGGGGAGTTGAAGATACGTCATTTGCAGTGGCTTGTTGCAACGGAAGATGAAAAGCAATGAGCTCTGTGGCAGTTATTGCAAACATAGAAAAGGCATCGTCGCTTCTTGATGTTGCTGGTTGCGTTTCATTTGGTCCAACAGGCGGGTCGTTTGCATGTTTTGCGTCTTCGTATTTAGTGCAACAAAAAGGAGTATTATTTGTAACCGCTCATCACGACGATGCAGATGAAACAGTTGCAATGGTTCGAGATATGGGCATTGAAGTCGAACTTTTTCCGGCGCTTGAATCTGAGGTTGCAAAAGAATTAGTAGCAGAACGTTTTGCAGTATTAGAACACCTTGCTTGTTCTGAAAAACCAAGAGTGATTGTTGCAAGTATCGCTGCAGTAATGCAGATGACGCCAACAAAAATGGAGGTACCAAATGTTGTTCGTCGAATGAAACGTGGAGATAGTTGTTCACTAAGCGATTTGCAACAATGGCTCATTGAAGCAGGTTACGAACGGAAGAAAGCTATCGAAGAACCGTCTCAGTTCGCAACTCGTGGTGGAATAATTGATATTGCAACTGCAGCGGGTGAATTTGTGCGGCTTGATTTTTTTGGCGACACAGTGGAGTCAATCAAAGAAGTTGATCCTGTGTCGCTAGGGTCAGATTTGGCAATCGATGAAATAATTATCGCTGCATCGAATCGTGTACAGTTTGCTGGCACTATTGTGGACCACCTTCCTTCATCGTGGTGCGCAGTTCTTGATGACGTGAGCGAAATAGCACAGCAAGCGAGAAGCTATTTTGATCGTGTGACAGATGCAAGCGAACTTGTGCATATCGATGACACACAAGCGGCGATGGTTGCAACTCTTTCCTCTGTCCTTGCACTCTCTCGGCCACCTGCAGAAGGTGTCGATATTGTGTTGCCAATTTCTCCATTGCCACTATTTTCGACGAATGTTTCTGATGCGCTACACGAACTTGTCGTACTAGCGCAAACCCGCGAAGTATTTCTCACATGTAGAACAAGTGGGGAAGCAGAACGGATGCATGAACTTATGGCAAATGGGCAACCACTTGCGGATGCGACAAATTTAGTGGTTCAAGAGCAATTTGTACACCGCGGGTTTTTAATTGGCGAAGATGGTGCAGTGATTCCTTCGCACGAAATTTTTCATCGGTACGAGGTTCGGCGAGGGAATCGAGCAAAACAAAAAACGATGCGGCAAGCGATTTCGTATTTTGATATTGACGATATTGTTGTGCACCGCGATCACGGTATAGCAAGATATTTAGGGCTGAAAGTACTTGAGGGACAGGGTGAAGTTGAGTATCTGACGCTGGAGTTTAGTTCTGCCCGTTTGTTACATGTTCCAGCCACGCACGCGAATTTGGTACAACGATACGTTGGTGCTTTCAAAGGGAAACCAGAGTTGTCTGCACTTGGAGGAACGAAGTGGGCAAACCAAAAAACAAAAGCGAAGGGCGCAGTAAAAGATTTAGCAAGCGAGATGATACACGTACAAGCTGTACGCGAGCATGCTCCTGGTATTGCGTTTCCTACTGATACGCCATGGATGAAGGAGTTTGAATCGAGTTTTCCTTGGGATGAAACGGAAGATCAAATGCATGCGATCTCTGCGGTGAAAAAAAACATGGAGTCTCCAAGACCGATGGATCGATTGATTTGTGGTGATGTTGGTTTTGGCAAGACTGAGATTGCAATTCGGGGTGCATTTAAAGCTGTGGAATCTGGCAGACAAGTTGCAATTTTGGTTCCAACAACCGTGCTCGCTGTGCAACACGAGCGTACTTTTCGAAAACGGCTGGCGGACTTTCCGTTTGTGGTTGAATCGATGACGCGTTTTCACACTGCTCGAGAACAAAAAGAAATATTGGAACGTGTCGCAAAAGGCGAAGTGGATGTTCTAATTGGTACACATAGAATTTTAAGTAAGGACGTGCATTTTGATCGACTTGGGCTTGTGGTTATTGATGAAGAGCAACGGTTTGGTGTTGAGCACAAACAGCGCTTGTTAGCGTTCCGTGCTGAAGCAGATGTATTGACGTTGACGGCGACGCCTATTCCGCGGACTTTACACATGGCGCTGCTTGGGATTCGTGATATTAGTTCGTTGCAAACGGCGCCCGTTGATCGGCGAGCCGTTGTGACGGAAGTTAAAAGTTGGGATAAGGGGCTTGTTCGAGATGGGATACGTCGGGAACTTGCGAGAGAGGGACAAGTGTTTTATGTGCACAACCGTGTGTACGACATCGAGAGCGTTGCAGAAGAAATTCAAAAACTAGTTCCTGAGGCCAAAGTGATTGTTGGGCACGGAAAGATGCCCCCGCGGGCGCTTGAGAAAGTGATGCTTGAATTTGTCCGTGGTGACGCTGACATTCTTGTCTCAACTACAATTATTGAATCTGGGATTGATATTCCAAGTGCGAACACTATGTTCATAGATGATGCGGATCGTTTTGGTTTATCGGATTTGCATCAATTGCGTGGCCGAGTTGGAAGGTATAAGCACCGCGCATACTGCACTTTGTTACTTCCGCGAAAACGTTTTGTGAACAAGGTTGCAAGAAAGCGTTTGCAGGCAATTGAGCAATTCTCAATGCTTGGCGCTGGTTTTCAAATTGCGCTTCGTGATTTAGAAATTCGTGGGGCGGGAAATTTACTTGGCGCAGAGCAATCGGGACATATTGCTGCGGTGGGGTACGAGATGTATTGTCAATTGCTTGAGCAGGCGGTGCTTGATTTGAAATCTGGGAAGAAGCCGCCGGTACTTGAAACAATGATTGACATTGGGGTGACTGGCAAAATACCAGAGCAATACATTTCTTCTGCAACTCGACGTTTGGCAATGTACCGACGTTTTGCGGGCTGTGATGAACAGACGTCGGTTGTGAGGGTTGTTGAGGATCTTCGATCTGGGTATGGGGAGTTGCCGGACGCAGTTTCTAAACTTGTGCAGTACCATGAGTTGCGGGTTGCTGCTTCGTCAATTGGAATTGTGTCTATGACAGTTGACGAGAAGGATATTGTGATCCGTACCAAGAATTTTGCTGCATTAAGTACGCAGATGGTTAGCGCGAAGGGGACACTTAGGCAGGTTGGGGCTCCTTCAAGTTCTGGGTTTGTTGCGGTGTATTATCGGCCTGCATTTTGGAGTGATTTAGGGCAACTGCTTGCCCATCTTCATGGGAATCTTGTTAAATCAAGTTCTCTGTAAGGAACTACCGATAGCCATACCTGTGATGAGTACAACTACGGATCAGACGAGAAGAACCCTAAGGGCAACGCACGAATCCCTCACCCATAAGTTTTCAGTGAACGGGCACGAGGGGTATTTGACAATTGGGTTATTTGAAGACGGTACGCCTGGCGAGATTTTTATCAAGATGAGCAAGGAGGGCTCGACCCTTTCTGGCTTGATACAGGGTTTTTGCAGGGCGTTCTCACTTGCGATTCAGTACGGTCTTCCATTGGACGAGGCGACGGATCGTTTTAGGAATATGCGTTTTGACCCGATGGGACAAACGGCAAACCCAAGCATTCCTCAGGCGACGAGTATTTTAGATTACGTTGCCCAGTATCTTGATTATGAATTTAATGAGCTCTTTCTCTCTTCTCGGGAGGCATCAGCCGCGTAGGCCGTTGATCCCAAACCCGAAATGAACTGCAAAAGGCTCGCCATCTGGCGAGCCTTTTGTTTTTGGGAATGCCATATTAATTCCTCGGAGGAATTGTTTTCAGGGCCATATTAATTCCTCGGAGGAATTGTTTTCAGGGCCATATTAATTCCTCGGAGGAATTGTTCACTTGTACTGCTTTTCCGCTTTCAAAGTGACAGTCACTTTGCAGGCGGAATAAAAATAGGGCTTGCCGAAAGGCAAGCCCTATTTTTTTGGTATGTATTGTAGTTACGCGTCAGCGGTTTCTTCGGTTGATGTTGCTTCTTCAGCAACTTCGTCAGTTGCTTCAGTAGCAGCTTCAGCGTGTTGATCGGTTTTTTCGACAATGATGAGGTTGCCTTCATCATCGAATTCCATTTCTTCACGATCTTCAAGAGGTCGGTCGGGGTTAACGATGACTTCGACGTCGACCTTCAAGTCCGTACCAAATTGAATGGTCACAGGGTATTCGCCGATTCGTCTGATTGCAGAGTGGAGTCGAATAGCACGTGTATCAACGGAGAAACCATTTTCAACTAGTGCGTCTGCAATATCACGCTGCGTAACAGACCCGTATAAGCCACCTTGGTCGTTTGCACTTCGTGAGAGTGTGAGGGTGATACCTTCGAGTTTTTCGATGATGGTTGCTTGTTCTGCGCGGTTTGCTTCGTATTCTTTCAGAGCAATTTCACGTTGCTCAGCAAGAGCATCCATTTTTTCTTGGGTTGGAAGTTCCGCTACATCCATTGGGAGGAGGTAATTGCGTGCGTACCCCATTCGAACGCGGACGATATCGCCCACAATTCCGAGGTTTTCTACGTTTGCTGTAAGGAGCAGTTCGATTCTTCGAGCGCTAGCCATAGTGATGTCCTTTCAAGGAAAGTTAGGAGCCGCCGGCACGACCCCATCGAGATATATAGACGTTTGCCGGCACGTCAATGTGTAACTAAATCAGAATGGAATGTCATCAGCAGGTGGTGCTGTTGGTGCTGCCGCAGCGGCTGCGGGCGGTGTAGAAGTTTGACCGCCTTTAGAATCGATGAATTGGAAACTTTCGATAACTACTTTGAGTTTGGATCGATTATTTCCTTCTTTATCTTGCCATTGGTCAAGTTTGAGTCGACCTTCTACAAAGACTGGCTTCCCCTTTGAAAGGTATTGCGCCATTACTTCAGCAGTGCGACCCCATGCTTCGCAGTCGACGAATGTTACTTCTTCGCGCATGTTTCCGTCACGGTCTTTGAATTTGCGGTTCATAGCAATACCAATTTGAGCAACCGATTGGTTGTTTGGTGTTTGCTTGAGTTCGGGATCTCGTGTGAGATTGCCCATGATGAGTACTTTGTTGTATGAAGCCATAATGTTTTTCTCCGATGGGGGGGATTCTACCAGAAGATTCATCCAAACCTTGAAATGGTGTGGTTTTTCCTTACGCTTCTGTCACTTCTTCTTTAACTTCTTCATTTTCTTCTGTTTCAACTGCTTCGGAGGCTTCCTCCTCTGTTGCCACAGGAGCAGGGGTTTTCTGCTCATCACTTTTTCGTGAGACCTTGCTGCCTGCAGATTTTCCTGAGTCAGTTTTTTGCTCCCCGCGAACGTTGATTTCGTCTGCGAGGGCTTGCGCGCCTTCGTTCGCTTCGATGATTTCCGTTGGAATGTGCTCGGCACGAGTTACCATCATGCGGATAATGTCTTCTGACTGATTGCACCTTCGCTCTAGGTCGCTCATCATTGAAGTTGGTGCATTGAAGTACACCAAGAAGTAGACGCCTCGTTTGTTGCCATCGATTTCATACGCAAGGCGTCGGTCGTCCCACTTGCTAAAGTTGATGATGGAGACATCGCACTTTTCAAGAATTTCTTTCAGGTGGTCAATCGCCGCTTGCAAGTTTGCAGTTGCTGATTGGGGGAAGAGGAACATGCCCTCATACAATCCTGTTCGTTCGTTGCTCATACTATTAATTCCTACTTTCTGATTTTCCAGATTCGTTACATTTGTTCATGGCTTCATCAATTCCGCAATCAATCCATGCAATTGCAGCGTTGACAGCGCCTTTGAGTGACGGTTCCACTTGTTCCTGTTGTTCAGGAGTGAAACGTCCAAGTACATAATCGGCTTGTGGGATGAGTCCTGGTTCGTCAACGCCAATACGAAGGCGTGACCAGTTTTCGTTGCCGAAGTGGTTTGAAATATCTGACAATCCGTTGTGCCCTCCGTCGGAACCGTTTGGTCGTAGCCGAAAGGTCCCGCAAGGGAGGTGGATATCGTCAACAATGATGAGAAGATCTGTTTCTGGCTCTGCTTTGTAAAAAGTGAGCGCCTGTTTGATTGGAGATCCACAGCGATTCATGAATTTTTGTGGTTTCATGAGCAGCGTTTTTTCATCGTTGTATCGTGTTTCAATAATGACACCATCGAACTTGGATGTTGCGGGTACCCCGCTAGCGATTGTATTCGCGAGCAAGTTGAGAACTTCGAACCCGACATTGTGCCGAGTGCCGTTGTACTTTGAACCAGGATTTCCAAGACCGACGATAAGTTTCATAGTTATTCGCTCGCTTCACCACCAGTAGATTCTTCAGCGGGGGTATCGCTGATAACTTCTGGCGTTGCTTCTTCGCCTTCAACTGCTTCGACTTCCTCGACATCTTCAATCTCTTCTTGGACGATCGTTACGTGTGCGATGTGGCGTTCTGGGTCTAGAGTTGCCTTGACACCGTCAGGGAGTTCCAAATCACCAATCGTGAAGACGCTTTCGACGGTTGAAAGATCCACTTTTATTGACTCAGGAATATCCTTCACCATGCATTCCACTTCGATTTGTGGGCGAGGAACTTCAAGGACTGCGCCTGCTGCAGTTGCAGAGGTTGGTTGCCCAGAGATTTCGAGTGTCATTGTGATAGTTACTACTTGCTTGAGGTCTACGCGTGCGAAATCAACATGAATGAGGTTATCGCCGAGGTAACCAAATTGAAGGTCTTTGACCAGCACGGTTGCAGGGCTTCCATCGCCGTTGTCTAGTTCCATGACGTGGTTGCCGTCGTGCAAGTAACGAAGAATTTCAATTTCGTTGACGCTAACGGAAATCGGGTCAGTTCCCTTGCTATAAATGGTTGCTGGCATGCGTCCATTTTTGCGAAGTCGCCTTGCGTACTTTGTGCCGGTTTTATCTCGGACTTCTACTTTTACTACTGGTGTTTCGTGTGCCATATTCTTTCCTATCTGCTGAATTTATTTCTTAGGCCCTTCTCCGCGATTGAAGAGTGACGAGATTGACATGTGATGGTGAATTCTATGCACGGCTTCACCGAGAAAACGTGCAACACTTAAGACTTGTAAGTTGTCCCCGAGACCGTCGAGGCGGCTGTCAGGTGCGATTGTGTCAGTAATAATGACTTCGCTGATTGGGGAGTTGCTGATTCGTTCAACAGCGGGACCAACGCAGACGCCGTGCGTTGCAGCAGCAATAACTTTAATTGCCCCATGTTCTTTGACGAGTTTTGCTGCTTCGCAAATTGTTCCCGCGGTTGAAATCATGTCGTCAACCATGAGCACGTTTTTGCCTTCGACGTCACCTATAAGTCGTTTGGAAACAACTTCGCTGCCAGAGTCGCGGCGTTTGTCGATGATTGCGAGTTTTGCATCGAGTAAGCCAGCGTACATGTTTGCAACTTTGACATTGCCGACATCTGGAGAAACTATGACCATATCGTCACCTTGCATATCAGCGCGTGTGGCGAAGTAATCGCAAAAGACTTTCGTTGCAGTGAGGTGGTCGACGGGAATATCAAAGAAACCCTGAATTTGTGCGGCGTGTAGGTCCATGCAGAGGACGCGGTTTGCGCCTGCAGCAGTAATAATGTTTGCAACAAGTTTTGCAGTAATTGGAACGCGACCTTCGTCCTTACGATCTTGTCTTGCGTAGCCAAAGTAGGGGATGACGGCGGTGATTCGACCTGCAGATGCTCGTCGCAATGTATCAATCCAGATGAGAAGTTCCATCAGGTGGTCGTTGACGGGCATTGACGTAGACTGGACTACGAAGCAATCTCGCCCGCGGACATCTTCGTCAATTTTGACAATGATTTCGTTGTCTGGAAACTTTTCGACAGTCGCCGCAGCAACGGGCATCTCAAGATGGCGGCACATTTCTGCTGCAAGATGTTCGCCACCAGTTGCAGCGAAAACTTTCATACGCTTGTGGTCGTCGTGGCTCATGCTGATGGCTCCATTTCCTTGTTGATTCGCGCAAGTAAAATTGATTCGACTTCTTGAAGTTGTTCAGGAGTATTGATTGATAGAATGTCTTCGGGATCAACAGCATTGATGACCTCGACTTCTTCGCCGTGTTCTTTGAGCATTCGTGGAATTTCAGTGAGGTAATACTCATCGGTGAGTGGGTTTGGCTTGAGTTCGTCTAAAGAGGTCCATAGATTATTGGAATTGAACACGGCGTAGCTTGGGTAGACCTCGTGGATTTCAATTTGATCAGGTGTTGCGTTTTTGTGTTCGATGATTGCTTCAAATTTGTCGTTCTTATCGCGGACAATACGTCCGTACCCAGTTGGGTCTGGGATGATACTTGTTGCAAGCGTAGCAGCAGCGGAAGTTTCTTCTTGCAATGCAACCATGTCATGCACGGTAGAAGCGCGGAGGAGCGGTCCGTCGCCTCCAAGAATGAGAATGTTTCCATCAAAGTCGGCGAGGGTTTCTTTGCAAACGAGGACTGCGTGTCCAGTACCAAGTTGTGGTTCTTGCAGAACGTATTCGCAACCGCGGACTTTGTCTTTGACGATTTCAGCGCAGTGGCCGACGACGAGGATAACGCGGTCGGCGCCGGCTTCGCGAACTGCATCGACGACCCATTGCACCATTGGTTTACCCGCGACTTCATGGACGACTTTGGGGAGGTCGCTGTCCATGCGCGTGCCTTTGCCTGCAGCAAGAATGATTGCTGCGAGTGGTTTGTTGGATTGTTCTGAAGCGTTCATCTGAAAAAAACTCACTTTTAGTTCCTAATGTTGCCCCTTTTGTGGGGCGGGGGGAAACAAGTGGGGACTGGCCCGCCAAGACTTGAACTTGGAATGCCTGGATCAAAACCAGGTGTGTTACCGATTACACCACGGGCCAAAATGTCTAGAGTTCGCTTTATATAGAGCAACTCTTGTGAATCTCCTGTCAACCACCTACAGGTGCTTGACATGCTTGAATCGCGGAGGGAATCACGGGGAGTGCCCAACCGCGGCGAACTTCTCCTAGGACTTGGAGCACCAATCGCCGCGATTCGTGCCCCATGCAGCGCCAAGTATACGACTTGTCACCGACGGTCCCTCTTTGGGGAAGGATGCGAATTATACACTTTCGCGAAGTGCTTGCCTAGCGTACATCACAGTACATTTACATGACACAGAGAACAGAACTAAAGGGGGACAGCCCTAGCGTTTATTCGATGGGGACAGTCCCCCTAAAAAAAGCAAATAATCTCAATTGCGACTGAATATCCAACGTTTATTCAGAAAAACAGGGGGACTGTCCCCCGGGGAATGTCCCCATTTGTGTGCGTAAAAACTGTTTTGGGTGTTGTACGGTCGATGTGGTATTGCCGTATGCTTTCAATCTACACCTATGTTTAAGAGTCTGATCCTCTTCCATCGTCGTCTTCTTGTGCTCATTGCTGTTTTTACAGTAGTTTTGGTGGTTCTTGTTGCGCAAGTTGGCAGGTTGACGCTTTCGCAAGGGCAGGAGCGATTTGTGCAGGCAAAAGGTCGGTTGCATTCGACATCGTACTTGCCGACATGGCGCGGGAAAATAACTGATCGAAAAGGGCGTGTTGTTGCAGAGGATGTTGCGTCGTACGACATTTCGGTTGACTGGGATCTCATTACTGGTGATCGTTCAAAGCGGATGGCGAGGAGAGATGCGAAAGCGATTGTGGGCAGCGATGAATGGAAGACGATGTCTCCAGAGAAACGCGAGCAGTTTGTTGCTTCGATGTTTCCCCAGAGGGAAGCAGAGCGTCAACATTTTTGGGAGATTGTTGCGACCGAAGGTGGTATTTCCTCAGAAGAACTTGCGGAACGTTTGGCATTTATTCGTGAAGAAGTGGAACACACCGCTACTGTCGTGTGGGCAAGGCAGGAAGAGGCGCATCGAAGGAGGTACGGGGAACATGTTCCATTTGTCTCGAGACCAATTCGTGAGCAGATCGAACCGCACGTAGTGTTACCAAGAGTGAGTGACGAAATAGCGATGCAATTTTCGTTGTTAGGCGATGTATTGGATGGTGCGATTCATGTTGGGCATTCCCGTGAACGTGCGTATCCGATGCGATCGCAGGCGGTTCTGCTTGACCGCTCGACGTTGCCAAAGCCAATGGTGCAGTTTGATGCAATTGAAGTTTCTCTTGAGAATATTGCAGAACTCATTGTTGGAGATGTCCGCGGAGAAGTTTGGGCGGAAGATATTAAACGAAAACCATTTCGTACAAGAAACGGTGTGGACTTGCGAGGATACCGCGCTGGTGATGAAGTTGGCAAGCGGGGCATTGAAAAATCGATGGAGGGTACATTGCGAGGAAAGCGAGGGCAAGTTGTAAAGCATCGAAGTGGCGATGAGTTGGAACGTGTGGAGCCGGTTGGCGGTGAAGATGTGCAGATAACCTTGGATATGGAATTGCAAGCCCGAATTGAAGCAGTGTTGTCATACGAACTTGGATTGATGCGGGTGCAGCCGTGGCATGGAAATAAGGTGTTGCCCGAGGGGACACCGCTTCGTGGGGCGGTTGTTGTGCTTGATGTTGCAACAAGCGAAGTGTTGGCAATGGTATCAACACCAGCGCTTCGAGACGAACAAGATGTTGAGGGGTATCCGTGGTTGAATATAGCGGCACAGGGATATTATCCACCGGGGTCAATTATCAAGCCGCTGGTACTTGTTTCTGCGATGACGGACGGAAAGTTAGGACATGACGATTCCATTGAATGTGTAGGACACTTTTTTAAAAACGTAAAAGATGCAGCACGTTGTTGGATTTATAGATCGAAATACAACAATCAAATGCACGGAAAACTAAAGTCCGTTGAGGCAATTGCACGTTCTTGTAATATTTTCTTTTACGAACTTGGGACACGGCTTGGGTTTGAAAGTTTGCTTGATTGGTTGCAAAAATTTGGAATGTCGAAACCACTCGCGGCGCAACTCACAAACGTTGATGCGGTTGGTTCAGAGGGGCACGTGCCAAGTAAAGAAGACATTTTGAATCTCAGGAAAAGAGGGGCGCTTGCTTTTGAAACGGTGAGTATTTCTATTGGGCAGGGCGCATTGACTTGGTCGCCTTTGCACGCTGCTGCAGCGTACGCAACGCTTGCCCGTGGTGGAATTTGGAAATCGCCAACGCTTCTTTCACAGCACGGACACTTTGAAACGGATTTACAACTTGATCAAGAATCTGTAAAACTTGCACTTGCAGGTTTGCAAGATTCAGTTTCCAAGCGATATGGAACTGGTTCTCGGTTGAGATATGGTCCTGACAACGAGGAACCAACATTTAACATTGATGGTGTTCGGTTGTGGGGAAAAACGGGGACAGCGGAAGCACCGCCATATCGTTTGACTAAGGATTCTCCTCTAATTAAGGGGCTAGACCATTCTTGGTTTTTGGTGATGGCGTCACCTGCCGGCAAGACAAAGCCAGTAGTGGTTGTTGCTGTACTGGTAGAGCATGGTGGCAGTGGTGGACGAGTAGCTGGACCGATTGCAAATCAAGTGTTGCATGCACTACAAACCAAAGGGTATCTAAAGTAATTGCTATGAGTTTGCGAACACGTTCAACAAAACAGTTACACCTTTCAAAAACTCGCAGGGTTCATCTTGGTTGGATCGTGGTTATTGCAGCGATTCTATTAACGCTTCTTGGTGTTGAAGCAATTGATACGACGAGACCAGCCACTGCAGTTCGGCAAGTGGTGCTTGGCATAGTTGGAATGGGCTCTGCGTTTGCAGTTGCATTTGTTCCACAGCGAAGGTTGCGGCAAGCGAGTTGGTGGTTGTACGTTGGTGGTTTGTTCTTACTATTGTTCTTGCTTGTTCCGGGAGTACCAGACTTTATTGTGCACCCACGAAATGGTTCACGAAGATGGATCAACTTGGGAGTTACGGATTTTCAGCCATCGGAATTAATAAAGGTTGCGTTTGTATTGGCACTTGCTTCGCACTTGCGGTTTAAGGAACATTACCGTCGGTTTGGAGGTTTGCTTGTTGCGCTATGTGTCGCGTTGCCACCGATGTTTTTAATTCTTGTTGAGCCAGATTTGGGAACGGCAATGTTATTTATTCCCGCACTGATTGCAATGTTGATTGCCGCGGGAGCCAAATATCGGCACCTCATTGCTATTGCATTGCTTGCAATTGTTGCAGCGGGTTCTATGTATCCAATGTTAAGGCCACACCAGAAAGATCGGATTCAAGCGTTGATTGCACAGGTGCAAGGGGACGATCGCTTTGAACAAACAATTGGATATCAAGGTGCACGTGCAATGACGTTGATTGGAGCTGGGCAGGTTCTTGGAGTTGGCAAAGATGAAGCCAGTGAGTTGCTTCGTGCAAATCATTTGCCCGAGGAACACAATGACATGGTTTTTGCGGTGATTAGTTTGCGGTGGGGGTTGTTTGGCGCGATTGGAACGTGGGTGCTGTATTTGTTGCTCGGCGTTGGTGGCTTGGGCGCGTCGCTTGGTTGCAAAGACCCATTTCCACGGTTAGTTGCAGTGGGTTTGACGACGATGCTTCTGTCGCAAATGGTAATTAATACCGCAATGACGATTGGGTTGGCTCCAATTACTGGATTAACCTTACCTTTTATTAGTGCTGGCGGGTCAAGTTTAGTGGTCGCTTGGCTGATGGCGGGTATCCTGTTCGGAATTGCAATGCGAAGAGATCCACTTATGACCCGAGAGGGCTTTAATTTTTCAGATGAAGGAATGATGTAGTGCCATCAATATTAGAACCCCCCCCAGATTTCGATCAAGCGGTCGCCGAACTCGGCATAGCATTTGATGAAGGTGATGTGCAGCAACTCGGGCAGTACCTTGATTTGTTGCTCGAAACGAATAAACAATTTAACTTGACGGCGATTAAAGATCCAAATGAAGCTTGGATAAAACATATTCTTGATTCGCTCTCATTGATTCCAGCACTTGCGAAAGAGGGTGTCGAGCATGTTGTTGATGTTGGAAGTGGTGGCGGATTGCCCGGAATACCATTAGCAATCTCGATGCCCGAGGTTACGTTTACGCTCGTTGAAACGACCAGAAAGAAAGCAATCTTTTTGTCGGAGACCGTTGCATCGTTGGGTTTAGACAATGTTACGGTGATTGCGGAACGGGCAGAGAATCTTGCGACAAAGGATGGGGGATTTCGTGCTATTGCGGACGCAGTTATTGCGCGTGCGGTTGGTCCCTTGAATGTACTTCTTGAGTTAACGGTTCCGTTTGCAAAAATTGATGGCGTTGTGCTTGCAATTAAGGGTGAGCGTGCGCCGATAGAAGTGGAAAATGCCCAAAAAGCATTGCATGTTTTGAAGGCTGAGGTCGAGTCGAGTACTCGGACGACGACTGGAACGGTGGTATTGATTCGAAAAAAGGATGCTACACCAAAGAAATATCCACGGCTTGCGGGAGAGCCAAAACGGTTGCCGATTGGGAAGGGTGAGAAGCGTTGATTACTGCAGACCCGATGTTTACCGACGGCGGCCCTCTGAGTAAAGTGTTGCAAGATTGGGAACCAAGGCAACAGCAATTAGATATGGCGACAGCTGTTGCAAGCTCGTTAGATACTCGAGGAAAACTTTTAGTTGAGGCAGGGACTGGTGTTGGAAAATCGTTTGGATATCTTGTTCCAGCGATTCGTAGAATTATCGAGCACGAAGAAACGGTCATTGTTTCAACGAATACGATTACTCTGCAAGAGCAAATAGTTACACACGATGCGCCGATTTTGTACGAGGCGTTTGGTGGTGGCTTTGAAACTGTGTTGGTGAAGGGTCGAGCGAATTATGTTTCGCTGCGGCGGCTTGCAAGAGCAAAATCGCAACGTGCGACATTATTGCATGATACAAATGGAATGGAGCAGCTTGAAGACATTGAGACGTGGGCGCAAACAACGACCGATGGTTCAAAATCCTCATTGCCATTTCTGCCTAGAGGCGACGTCTGGGAACTCACGAAGAGTGATGGCAGTCGGTGTTTAGGCAGAAAGTGTCCGACGAGTGAAAATTGTTTTTACCAGAAGGCGCGGCGTGCCATGGAGCGAGGGAATTTGCTTGTTTGCAATCACGCGTTGTTTTTTTCTGATTTGGCGCTCCGTATGCGCGGCGCAGGTTTTTTGCCAAAGTATGACCACGTCATTTTCGATGAAGCGCACGCAATTGAAGATGTTGCCGCAGATCACTTTGGGGCTTCTATATCTGAGAATCAAGTGGAGTATTTTTTGCGTTCGCTCGTTCCCGTTTCTCGGAAACGAATGACAAAAGGTTTTTTGCATTTGCTTGAAGCAAAAGGTTGCAAAACAGAAATGCTCTCACAGTGCGTTGAACTCGTTCATCATTGCCGAGAACAATCGCAGCATTTTTTTGATGCGCTTGTGCAGTGGAAATTAGACTTCGCTCCTTCGAATGGTAGAGTAATTAATCAGGGGGTTGTTGAGGATTGTTTAAGTGGTCCGATGTTAGAACTTGGGAAACATCTTTCTTTGTTGCGTGAATCACTTGACGACGATGCAGAGGCAACGGAGGCGAGTGGTTTTTCAGTTCGTGCATTTGATATGGCGGGAGCATGTTCTTCGTTGATTGCGCAAGATCGAGCGGGTTGTGTGTATTCTGTTGAGGGAGTCCCGCATCATGCGAAGCAGGCAACGAGAGCCAAACCAGTGCTGAAATGTATGGCTGTCGATGTTTCATCGTTGTTGCATCAAAACTTGTTTGATGGAGAACAGACGGTAGTCTTGACATCCGCAACCCTAGCAACTGGTGGAGGAGATTTTTCTTTGATGAAGTCGCGGCTTGGCTGTGGCGAGCCCGTCGAATTGCAACTCGGAAGCCCGTTTGATTATCCAAGACAAATGCGTGCGTGGGTTGACTCTTCGATGCCAGAACCATCGAGTGGTCAATATGCGCAGCGACTTGCGGATCGAATCGTTGACTTAGTCGGGAGGACACAAGGGGGAGCGTTTGTGTTGTTTACAAGTTATCGATTGCTTGAAAAGGTTGCCGAGTTGTCGCGCAATGAAATAGAGGGAAATTGGATGACGTTCCTTGAGCATGGCTCAAAAGTATCACGAACTTCATTGCTTGAACAATTTAGAGAAGATGAACGCGCGGTGTTGTTTGGCACTTCAAGTTTTTGGCAGGGTGTTGATGTTCGTGGGCATAACCTGCGAAACGTAATTATTACGCGCTTGCCTTTTGATGTGCCAGATCATCCCCTTGTTGAGGCACGGCAAGAGAAAATTAAAGACTCAGGAGAAAATCCATTTATGAAAGATCAATTGCCTCGGGCTGTGATTCGTTTTCGGCAGGGAATTGGGCGATTGATTCGTTCGGGTGACGACAAGGGTGATGTTTCGATTCTTGATTCACGAGTTGTCAGGAAGTTTTACGGAAGAGCTTTCTTGGCAGCATTGCCTGAAGGTGTTGAAGTTGTGGATCTTGCAACCGAGGATTGCTTTTGATGTGATGCGTGTATGATGCACATATGACAGTATTTAAAGCTTACGATGTTCGAGCGGTCTATCCTGAACCGCTTAACGAGGAAATGGCAAGAACGATTGGGCTTGCTGCGGGGCGAATGCTCTTGGCAGAATCTGACGAGAAGGGGGCGGTTGTTGTTGGACATGACATGCGCCCGAGTTCTCCATCGCTCGTTGAAGCCTTGAAAGATGGACTTCTTTCTTCAGGTGCTGATGTCGTTGATGTTGGACTGGTGGATACACCGTTCATTGCGTTTGCGGTCAATCATCTTGGTGCAATTGGGGGGATTCAGACGACCGCGTCGCATAATCCAATTCAGTACAACGGGTTTAAAATTTGCAGAGCGAAAGCAAAGCCGGTTGGGATGGGAACAGGGTTAGAAAAAATTGAAGAGATGGTGAATGATCGCGACAAGCCGACTATTGCCGCGTTTCGCGGGAGTGAGCGTTCGGTAGATTTATGGGAAGAGTACAATGCGCATGTCTTTACGTATCTTGATCCTCGCATTCAGTCGGGTGAAATTGTTATTAAGGCAGCTGTTGATGCGTCAAATGGAATGGCTGGGACGATGGTGCCCAAGTTATTCCGTGGTGTAAAGGGGCTTGAACTCATTGAAATTAATTTTGAAAATGACAGGGGCGAGTTTGTGCATGAGCCGAATCCGCTCGTTGATGCAAACTTGCGACAGACGATTGATGCGGTGAAAGAAGGGGGTTGCCATGTCGGTATTTGTTTTGACGGCGATGCGGATCGTTGCATGGTTGTGGATGAACTTGGAACTATTATTGGATGTGATTTGATAACCGCTTGGCTTGCTCCGAAATTTTTGGTGAACGAAGAGCGGGGTTCCATTGTGTTTGACCTTCGTTCGAGCCATGCAGTGATGAACTCTATCGAACATGCGGGTGGATGTGCAGTGAAGAGCCGTGTTGGCCATGTTTTCATGAAGCAAGCGATGGCTGAACATGACGCACCGTTTGGTGGTGAACTTTCAGGACATTTTTACTTCCGTGATAATTTTTATGCAGATAGTGGCGCGATGGCGTTCGCAGCTGTTGTGAGTGCGATTGCTGGGAGGGATTCGACGATGTCTGAACAGATTGCACCTTATAGAACGTACTGCCAAAGCGGCGAGATTAATTTTGAAACTCCCGACAAGGATGCAGCAATGGCAATGCTCGTTGCAGCGTATCCCGATGCGAGCGTTGAACTTCTCGATGGCGTGACAGTAGATTGCGGTGATTGGTGGTGCAATGTTCGTGCTTCGAACACTGAGCCTTTGCTTCGTTTGAACCTCGAGGCCTCTTCCGATACTGAAGTTTCGACCCACGTCGCCGAGGTTTCGAACTTCCTCGGCACCCGCGTCGACCATTAGTCCACCCGCGGTGAATAAAAAGCTCTTTTTAGCCCGGTCAACTCGCGGTTGATTTAGGTCTACCTGCGGAGTTCCTCGTATGTTCGAGACCGTGTTTTTCAATCATGTATTCGGTCCAGTCATCGTCACCATAAGGAACTCCATTTTTTAGTGATTCTGCTAATCGTGCTGTCTGGAGTGCTGTAAGCTTTAATGGTGTTGTCAGTAATTCCACCAGATTTGGGTGGTGTGGCTTTGGGCCTGGAGCTAGAGGAATCACCGATAATGGCGAGTCTTTGCAAACTCGTTTAGCTGAGCCCCAGCGCCAATCAAATGGGTTCACAACTAAGTTTGCTTTTACAGGGTTCATTGCAAGATAGTTTCTCAAGCGATGGAGATGTGTCCCAGGTTTAACTGGGAATGCTTTGAATCTAGATTGATATACCGAGCCGTTTCCGACGGTACCTGTTTTCATACGGACCCCTCTAGCGTGCGCACCTGAAAGCCACTGCATAAAGTTGGAAACTTGATACTTTGTTTCTGGTTGTACGAGCATATGCCAGTGATTTGGCATGAAAACCCATTCAAGTATACTGAGATTGTATTTGACAACGGCTTCACACAATAAATCACGGTAGATTTCATAATCTTCAGAAGAATGGTAGAGCGTTTGTCTATCTACGCGTCTGTTGAGAATGTGAATAACCTGTCCTGAATAATCGGACCGTTTTTTAGTCATGGGAGAACTATCCCATACTTTTTAGATGATTCACAAGAAATTGTTGTTTTTTGCATCAAATAAATATTATCCGCGAGTGGATCCGATTTCGAACTCCAGTTTATTCACCGCGGGTGAGTTTATTCGCCGGCGATGGTACCGTCCCAGGGAGAGGAGGCAGTAGCATGGAGTTTGCGGGGGATGCGGCCAGAGTGAAAGCCGTGGTAGCCGGCGTCGCAAGCGAGTCGCATGGCGCGTGCCATTTGGATTGGATCTTGTGCGTGGGCAATACCAGTATTGAGTAACACACCGTCAGCGCCAAGTTCCATTGCAACGGTGACATCACTTGGCGTGCCAACACCCGCGTCAACAATAACAGGATAATTCGGGTCGCCGCCGTGTTCAGTTTGTTTTAATAAATCGATGCAGAGTTTAATTGCACAAGGATTTGCAATGCCACGACCCGTGCCAATAGGACTTCCCGCAGGCATGACACATGTTGCGCCCGCATCGCGAATACGCGTTGCCATAATTGGGTCATCGCTCGAATAGCACATCACGGAAAAACCGTCAGCTACTAGTTCTTTGCACGCTTCAAGCGTGCCAACAGGATCGGGAAGCAACGTTGTTTTATCGCCGAGTACTTCAAGTTTGACCCAACTGCTTCCAGCGTTACCAAGTTGTTCCAAAATATCACGGCCAAGCCTTGCAACTCGAACAGCATCATCGGCGGTGAAACAGCCAGCAGTGTTTGGAAGAATTGTGTATTTGTCACAGTCAATAAAATCAAGAATCGAACGGCCTTGGTCATCGACAAGTCGTTCTCGGCGAACGGCTACGGTGACTGCGGAGCAACCACTTTCGTCAAGCGCAGTTTGCATTGTTTCGTAGTCTGGATATTTTCCAGTGCCAAGCACCAATCTACTTGACAGTCTAATATCTTGTAGTTGCAGCGGTGGTATTTCAGGGGTCGTTATCGTGGTCATCTCTTTATCCTCCTCCTACAAGGGAAACAATTTCTACATTGTCTCCGTCTTGCAGTACGTATGCGTTTCTCTCTTTATGCGGAACTAATATGCGGTTCACTTCGACAGCGCACAAGGTGTTCGCAATATCCAATTCGGAAAGAAGTTCTTGCAACGTCAATTCTTTGAACTCTTGCGTTTTTCCATTCACTGTAATCACAATGGAATTGTACTCTAGTGGTGCAAGAAAATAGGGCGCGTACAATTTTCCAAGGCAAAACGTGCAGTATCGCCTAGTAGTTTGCGCCCAAGTCGTGTTCGCTTCGCAGCTCCCATGACGAGTAGGTCAGCATTGCAAGACTCCATCGTCTCAAGAATTGCATTGCGAGGTTTTTCTTCGACACGCTTTTTTGTTGTCGGAAAGGTGTGTGATTCCAAGTACGCAGCTGCGTCCGAAAGTAAATCTTTTGGGTCGCCAACCTGGCCTTTGAAACAAGTCACCGTGGTTGGCATGGGTTTCCAAATGTCAAGCATGCAGAAAGCTTGCATCGCACGAGCTGATAGAGGGGAACCCTCGTATGCAACCATCGCAGACTTTATTGTGCGGTGTTCTTCGCTGACTGCAAGAAGAGGGCGTAATCCTGCGCCAATCACATCAAGCGCGAGATGCCCATGGTCGTGCAACACTCCATACTCAAACAATCCGCGTAAGCCAATAATAGTGAGGTCGTGGTATCGCCAATCATCAAGTAGCCGCTTAGCGCTGTCGCCCGATTCTCGCAATACGCGGTTCGTCACGCTGGCATCGCCACACGCCTTTTCAAATTGTGCAATTGCTTCTTCGATATGCTCCTTCGCCAATTGCATGCGGTGTTCGGCAAGTTCGTGCGCTGCCGCAGCGCCGCCTATTGGAATTGGTCCAACATCTTGCATGCGGTCTGGGTCAATCACAGTCACTCCTGAAAGTTCTGCGTTGTGTTGCTTTGCAAGTTCAACACCATGAGCAATCGCTGACTGCGTGCAGGGTGTTCCGCTGAGGGCGACAAGTATTCGTTTAATCATTTGTTAGAAATCCTTAGAGAAGGAACAATACCGTGATAAGAATAAAAATTGGAATCAAGACAGGAATACTGTACTTGAACATGTAACCAAAGAAGGACGGCATCTCGATGCCTTCTTGCTCGGCAATGGCTTTGACCATAAAGTTTGGCCCGTTGCCTATGTACGTCATCGCGCCCATAAACACAGAGCCAAGACTCACGGCAATCAACAGGCCAATCGGAACGAATTGTTCAATATGATTGACGTCGTTCACTTGGAGCAGCTCGCCTTCTGGAAGTGATTGTGAAAGTTTGAAGAACACAACGTACGTTGGCGCGTTGTCAAGAAAACTTGAAAGCGTTCCGGTTGACCAGAAGAAATGCCACGGTTGGTTCATTGTTTCGGTAATAGCTTTGCCGCTTGCTTCAAGGACGGCGAGCGGAACTTGCATCGCGATAAAAATGCCAGAAAACAATGCGGCAACTTCAAGAATTGCTTCGTAGGTAAAGTTGTTTGCTTTGTGAATTACTTTGGAAGTTGTGTTGAGCGAAAGCGCAACGAAGCACAACATAATGAGTTCGCGGCAATACGGAAACGGTTTCCAATCTGTGCCGATGAGTGTTTTTTCGCTGTCGACGAGCGCAGCGGTTGCAACGATCCCAGCAATCCAAAGAAAGTTGATCCCGCCTTGCAATCGCAACGGTTGCAATTGCGTCTCGTCTCGTTTGTGGTCTTTTGGAGCTTCTTTGTTGTAGAGAAAAGTGTCCCAAACGAAATAGACCACAAGCAAAATGCCACACGCAGTTGCCCACATGGGCCAGAGACCCATCGTCCACATAAATGGAACGCCGCGTAAATATCCTAGGAAAAGCGGTGGGTCACCAATAGGCAGGAGCGTTCCGCCAATATTACTAACCAAGAAAATAAAGACAACGATGGTGTGTACTCGATGTTTTCGTTGCGAGTTTGTCTTGAGCAAGGGGCGAATCAACAACATACTTGCGCCAGTTGTGCCAATGAAACTTGCGATGCCAGCGCCAATTGCGAGGAAGGTCGTGTTCACTTTTGGGGAAGCCGCCAAGTCTCCACTTAAATAAATCCCTCCGCTAATAACGTACAGGCAAAAGAGCAACACAATGAAAGGGATGAAATCTTTCATGATTGCGTGGTCGAGCATCGGTCCAATAGAGTCGCCGCCGGAAGTCAAAATCATGTAGACAATTGTTCCAACAGAGCAAAGCATTGCGACAAAAAAACGATTCAAATTACTTTCCCACCAATGACGCGTTTTTTTCAAAAGAGGAAGTAGTGCAATGGCGCCAAGAATTCCAACAAACGGAAGAATGCCTATGTACCAAAAATGAGGCATGTGGGCTTCGTGTACGCCGTGCGTGTCGTGATGAGTTCCAGAAATCCAAATGCCAAGCCAGATGGCAATGGAAAAAGCAGAAAGGATGCAGATTGCAGAGATAGGTTTCGATCGTTTTGCGTGATTCATTGGTAAAGTCGCACAGTTTAACGGCAACTAGGTCAGTTAGGTGGTTGAGAGAAAGTCACCAAGGTGTTCTATGAACCACCTTGCAAAATGACTTTTAGGGAGATTCTCTGGCAGGGACATCTGCCGTCCATCTTTGCAGAGTATGTCTGCTGAAATAGTGTTGGATTCCATCGTTTCAAGGGGATTTGCAACAATTGCGTCAACGTGTTTCCGTTGCAGTTTCTCTTTCGCTGCTACTTGGAGCTTTTCTGGGTCTTCTAATGCAAAACAGATGACCCGCTGGTCGTCTCGTTTACTGCTCGCTAGACCCGCAACGATGTCTTGGGTGGGGCAGAGGTTGATTGTCATTTCCTCTCCTCGGCGAATTTTTCCATCAGTTTGCCCACCTTTTAGTGTAAAATCGGCAACGGCGGCCGCCATGATTAAAATGTCATGGGAGGGCCATAATTCGGATAATTTTGCAGAAAGATCCCGAGTAGAGGAAAAAGGAATCGTTTGGACCCTTGGGTGGCATGCTGGGTGGACGCTATTTTGACCAAGCAAAAGCGTGACTTCGTAGGATTCGATTGCTGCTGCCAATCCCAAAAGAGCACCAAGTTGTCCTGAAGATCTATTGCCTAGGTATCGAACGCTATCGAGGGGCTCATAGGTAGCGCCTGCGGTAATAAGGATTCTTGTTGTATTTGAAACATTCATAAAAGAAAAAGAGTTGGGAGTTGCAGAACTGTACAGATACGATGATACTATGTCTAAGGCGGCTCTGTCGCTTCATATCTTATGGCACGAAAACTACGAAGAAAAATTGGCGAAATCCTCGTTGAGGATGGGCACATCACAAAGGTCCAGTTGAAAGAGGCACTTGAGGGCTCTTCTGGCACGCCAAAAAAATTGGGCGATGTGCTCATTGAGCAAGGCGCATGCAATGAAAACGTTGTTGTTCAAGCGCTCGCAGAACAATTTGGGATGGATTTTATTGCTCTTGATGGTTCTGATGGTGAAAAGAAACCAGAAATGAGTTTGATTCCGAAGGACATCATTTCAAAGCACACAATTATTCCACTTGGCAAACAGGGCGATAAATTACAACTGATTATTCACGATCCACTGAACCTTGAGTTGCTTGACTTGCTCCGTTTTCGGTTGAATTGTGAATTGGTTCCAATCCTCTCTACAAAATCAGCGATTGAAGCATTCATTGCAAAGGCATCCGGCAAAGAGGGATCGGTTATTTCTGATTCATCCCTCATAACGGATTCGGTAGATGTCTCAATTGACAGTTCTATCGACGCGTCGATTGATGTAGATGACGATCAAGCGCCAATAGTTAAATTGGTTGCGAGGTTTATTACTGAAGCAGTTCGCAACCGAACTTCTGATATTCATATTGAGCCAATGGAAGATCGAGTGGTGTTGCGCTATCGCATCGATGGCGTCTGCCACGTTCGCGACAACTTGCCAAAGCGGATGCAATCATCAATTCTTGCTAGGTTGAAATTGATGGCTGGTGTGAACATCGCCGAAAAGCGAATTCCACAAGATGGTCGTATTAAGATGGGTGTCGATGGAGATCAAATCGATTTTCGTGTCAGTGTTTGTCCAGCATATCATGGTGAATCTGTTGTCCTTCGTATTCTTCGACCAGATTCGGTTCGAATCGGTTTGAGAAATATTGGTTTGGAACAGGAAAACTTTGACGCATTTAATAAACTTATTCGGCGGCCAAATGGAATCCTCCTTGTGACGGGTCCGACCGGTTCTGGCAAGACGACTACGTTGTATTCAGCTCTAGATGTGTTAAACCGTCCAGATAGAAAAATTATTACAGCGGAAGATCCGATTGAATATAGCTTCGCTGGCATCAATCAATGTCAAGTCCGCGATTCAATTGGGTTAACGTTCTCGATTATTCTCAGAGCGATGTTACGGCAAGCACCAAACATCATTCTTGTTGGCGAAATTCGTGACCGTGAAGTTGCTGACATTGCAATTCAAGCGGCGCTGACCGGTCATTTGGTTTTTTCTACTTTACACACAAACGACGCACCATCGGCGATTACTCGTTTGATTGACATGGGCGTGAAGCCCTACCTTGTCGCTAGTTCCATTCAGGCAATTATGGCGCAACGGTTGATTCGATTGCTATGCCCAGATTGCAAACAAAAAGATGACAGCCCTGACCCCCGATATTTAAAAATCGTTGGGATTTCTGAGAGCGAAGTAGCGCTTGGCGGCATTTACAAGCCGGTTGGTTGTTCCAAATGCGGAGGTGTTGGTTTCCGTGGTAGAAAAGCGATTTTTGAAATGCTCGTGATGAATGCTGAGGTTCGTGAACTTGCATTTAACAGGGCGCCTCTTGGCCAGATCCGTCAGGCGGGTATTCGGGCAGGTATGAAAACACTTGTCGAAGATGGAAAAATTAAAATTCTAAATGGCGAAACAACGCCAGAAGAAATTTCACGATTTGCACAAGCGGAAGCACTTCTAGAAGGAAATCTAGATATCTAATTACGTACTGATTACTGAGCGAACCAAATAATATGTCCACTATTCAAATTGACAGACTTCTTGACACCGTTGTACGAACAGGCGCTTCTGACCTCCACCTAACAGTTGGGCGGAAGCCAACCTTGCGATTGCATGGTGGGCTTAAAAACCTTGATACAAAGGTGTTGGATGGGGATGACTGTGTTGCTTTGATGAAACAGATCACGCCTGAAAAAGCACAGCAAGAACTGCAAGAGGAAGGCAGTTGTGACTTTGGTTTTGCGTTCGGGACCGAGGCGCGATTTCGTGTTGCCATTTTCAGGCAGCGTGGTGACATAACGCTCGTATTGCGACTAATTCCAAATGAATTGCTCACGTTTGAGCAAATCGGTTTGCCGACTATTTTAAAAGAACTCATCCGCCGACCTCGTGGTTTGTTTATTGTCACTGGTCCAACGGGTTCAGGAAAAACGACATCGCTAGCGACGATGATTGATTACATCAACACAAATCTTGAGCGTCATATTGTTACAGCCGAAGACCCGATTGAATATTATCATTACCATAAGAAATCGATTATCAACCAGCGTGAAGTTGGCAACGATGTGCCAAGTTTTTCTGAAGCATTGCGGCGTGTGTTGCGTGCGGATCCTGATGTTATTCTTGTTGGTGAAATGCGTGACTTGGAAACAATTGAGGCAGCTATCCAAGCTGCTGAAACGGGTCACCTTGTGTTTGCTACTTTGCACACAACTGGTGCTTCAGGAACTATTAACCGGGTTATTGATGCATTCCCAACTAATCAGCAAGAGCAAGTTCGGGTGCAGTTGTCGACCGCATTGATTTCAGTGCTTTCACAGGTGCTTCTTCGCCGTGTTGACAGGGCCGGTCGAGTTGCTGCTTACGAATTCTTGGTGGTAACGCCTGCGGTTGCCAACCTGATTCGGGAGAATAAGACCTTCCGTATTGACTCTGCGATTCAAACAGGGCGAAAGTTTGGCATGCAATTGCTTGATGACCACCTCTGGTCACTGTATGAGAGGGGCATGATTGCAGCCGAAGATATGATTGATAAAGGGCGGGATCCAAACTCATTGACCCAAAAAGTGCATGGTGCTGGCGGAAAGGTTGGAAGGGTTGAGCTTGATTCCCCTGAGGCAGCTGCACCAGCCGCGAGGCAGGATGATTAATAACGTACGGTTTTCCGATCATTTGCTCTTGAAATACAGAGAGCGCGGGCTAATAATCTAGGTGGCGAATGTGCAAAACGCCATTAATATAGTTGTCAGCCAATTTGAACGTGGAAATCATATCTAAGATACAAAAGTAGCACTGCTGGAGTCACTTTATGGCAAAATCAACATCTTCAAAGAAAAAGCGCACTCCTGATCCGTCTCAACTCAAGGGGCGTCGATTTGGTCGTGTTCTTACAAAACTTGGCAAGTTGTCGAGGGAACAAGTGCATGAAGCGCTTGCAGTCCAAAAGATTGCACGGAAGAAGGGCGAACGTAAGAAAATTGGCGAATGTATGCTTGAGATGGGAATCATTTCTGATTCCGATGTTCTGCGAGCGCTCGCTGGACAAGCTGGTTTTGCTTATAAAGAGTTAGATATTGATGCCATTCCAGATGAAGCATTCAAGGTCTTGCCTGTTGAAAGTGCGACGACGTATCAGATTGCACCTGTCGATTACGACTTGTCATCAAGAGTACTTACGATTGCACTAAAAACGCCAGATAACTATCGTGCTGTTGACGACCTTCGTTTGTTGATGGGTTTTAAAGTACAAGCGATTGTCTCACCGCCAGAGCAGATTGATGAAGTTATCAATAAGCGGTACACCTCTGTCGGAACATCCATGTCTGACATGGTTGCTGACCTTGACGAGTCAGATTTTGGAGGTTTTGGTGGAGATGAAGCAGCGGACTTGTCCAAGTTGGCATCGGCCGCTTCTGACAATAAAATTGTTCGTCTTATCAACCTTGTCTTACTACAAGCGATTAAAGACAAGGCATCTGATATTCACTTTGAACCGTTTGAAGAAGAGTTCAAAATGCGGTATCGGATTGACGGTGTGCTCTATGAAATGGTTCCACCTCCAATGCACCTTTCTTTGCCCATAGTTTCTCGTATTAAAATTATGGCGAACCTTGATATTTCTGAAAGGCGACTGCCGCAAGATGGTCGTATTGAACTCACAGTTTCGAACTCGCCAGTTGACCTTCGGGTTTCAATCTTGCCGACTATGTTTGGCGAGTCGGTCGTTATGCGGGTTCTAGACCGTTCCAATGTACAGTTGAGCATGGACAAAATTGGTCTTCGTGTTGAAGAATATGAAAAGATGACGGACATAATTCACCGTCCAAATGGTATTGTGCTTGTAACCGGACCAACTGGTTCAGGCAAAACAACAACGCTTTATTCTGCGTTGAGTGAGCTCAACGACCCAAAGACTAAAATTTTAACTGCTGAAGACCCTGTCGAATACGACATCGATGGATTGGTTCAGTGTCAAGTCAATTCAGACCAAGATTTAACGTTTGCAAGTTTGCTTCGTTCGTTCTTGCGACAAGACCCCGATGTTATTCTTGTTGGTGAAATTCGTGACTTGGAAACTGCACAAATAGCGGTCCAAGCATCGCTCACTGGTCACTTGGTCTTTACAACACTGCACACAAATGATGCGCCGTCCACCATTTTGCGATTGGTCGATCTTGGTGTTGAGTCTTTCTTGATCACAGCCACGGTGGAAGCGATTGTTGCACAGCGACTTGTTCGAAGAATTTGCATCAAGTGCAAAGAAGAGTACAAGCCTAGTCAAGAAGAGTTGTTTGAGTTGCGCATGAAGGAAGAAGATGTTGAAGACAGGACGTTCTTTCGAGGCAAGGGTTGTGACGCCTGTAACAACAGCGGGTATCGCGGTCGACTTGCTCTCTTTGAAATTATGGAATTTGACGATGCGTTGCGAGAACTTGTTCTCTCGCAAGCATCGACAGCAATTCTCCGAGTCGAAGCGCAGAAGCGAGGCATGCGGAGTTTGCGCGAGAGCGGCTTGATGTCTATTTATGACGGACAGACAACGATTGATGAAGTTGTCAGAGAAACAATGATTGATGATTAATGTGTTGAGTGACAATCTCTGTCACGACGGAGCGTAACGTATGCCTACTTATCTATATGAAGCAATTAACGCAGCTGGAAAACCCGAAAAGGGTAGGATAGAAGCTGTAAACAGCGATGAAGCAATGGCGGCAGTGCGCCAGAACGGATTCTTTCCCACATCTGTACGCGAGGAAAAGATAAAAGGAGCTTCGAAGAAAGCCGCCAAACAAGCTGAAGCGCCTGTCGAAAAGAAGAAGCGTGGAATCAACATTTCCATCGGTGGCGTGAAGACCAAAGTCCTTACACAGTTCACACGTCAACTTTCAACGTTGCAAGATGCTGGTTTGCCGTTGTTGCGTTCATTACAAATTCTTGAACAACAACAAAAACCCGGCAAGTTAAAAAATATCTTGCTTGACGTAGTAGAAGACGTCGAATCAGGGACAAGTTTATCAGACGCTATGGGCAAGCATCCAAAAGCCTTTGATCGTCTCTATTCCAAGATGGTTGCAGCAGGTGAAATTGGTGGTGTGCTTGATGTTATATTACAACGTCTAGCAACGTTTATGGAAAAAGCCGAGCGGCTAAAGTCTCGAATTAAGGGCGCAATGATTTATCCAGTCTGCGTGATTGTTGTTGCGATTGGCATCGTTACGGGGATTATGTATTTCGTGATTCCAAAGTTTAAGGATATTTTCAATGACTTTGATGTCACGCTCCCCGGCTTGACGCTTTGGCTCATTGACGCGAGTCTGTGGATTGCTGGGACTCCCGAAGAAGGGGAACAGGCAATTCCTGGTTATATCTGGGTTGCCGCGTCACCGTTCTTGATATTCTTTTTCTTCAAGTTAGTGAGGAAGACGAAGCCCGGTCGCGCAATCTCAGACATTATTGTGATGAAAATTCCCGTGATTGGTACGCTCGTGGAAAAAACATCGGTTGCTCGTTTCACGCGGACACTCGGCACGCTTATTGCTGCTGGTGTTCCAATTCTTGAAGCAGTTCTTATCACAAGAGATACATCAGGCAACCACGTTTACGAAAAAGCATTGACTGGTGTGCATGATTCGATTCGCGAAGGTGAATCCGTTGCAGCTCCGTTGCGTGAAGCAAAGGTGTGCGACTCGATTGTTGTGAACATGATCGAAGTTGGCGAAGAAACGGGCGATCTTGATGTGATGTTGATGAAAATTGCTGACAACTACGACGAAGAAGTTGACGTTGCTGTTACTGCGTTGCTCAGTTTGCTTGAGCCAGCCCTTGTTGTTGTGCTTGGCGGGATCGTTGGCACAATTGTGCTCGCGTTGTTCTTGCCACTTGTGAAGATGATTGAATCGGTGTCGGATGCTGGCTAATTGTTCATGACTCGTTCTATGCCAACTCGAATTGGATTCACGATCCTTGAATTGCTCGTCACTATTACATTAATTGTTATTATCGTGAGCGCTATGGTGGTAGGCATGAACTCTGCGCGGACTGCAGCGTTTATTGCTGAGACCACTTCTCGGCTTATGACACTAAAGCAAGCAACTGTTTGGTTCAAAGAAGAAATTGGCTACTTGCCTCCCGTACTTGACCATCAAAGGAACCTGAAATCCGTTGAAGCAATCGGGCAGCCACTTCGATTCCCCGTCCTCCCAACCGATGACGACCGTGAACAATATCGACAGGAAGTGCAAGGGTGGTATTCCATAACATCGCCTGCAGATTATTTGCTCGGCTATGGTGACGTAGAGTCGGATGGTTTTGGACGATTGCCTTCAGATCATTATTTCTACAACGAAACAATTGAACAAATGCCGCGTCTTGGCATCATTCATCCCGGAGTCGATGGCGTTTGGCGAGGAACGGATATTCAAGTTGCACCTCTAGTTACAGGGTATGGTTTATTGACGGATAGAAAACCACGCGGGTATCTTTCCGTTGACCCGCCACTCTCCACATTTCCGACAACCGGAAAAGTCTACGGTCCATATTTAGATGTGAACAACGATCAAATGCTCGGCAGACTTGTGGTGAACGAGCAAACTGGGGAAGCAGATGTAGATCCAGTTTCTGGAAGAATCAAGGTCTATTATCCGGGCGAACCCGGCTACGATCTAGACCAGCCGATGGTCATCGTTGATTCTTGGGGAACACCTATCAGGTACTACCGACCAATCTATCCTAACTATAAGAAGGATATAGTTGATGACCCGAAAATCCAAAATGGAATTGCGAGACAATATCCACCAAACAATGCTTACGGAAGACCCTCGCTGAGTGATTATTTTATATTGCGCCCGTTTGATTTTCCGGAAGACAAAGTGATTGATGGCTTGCTTCCTGATTTTAGTCAGGGGAATGTTGCAATGGGCGACACATCAACAAGTATTGAATTGCAAACGGGTCAGTTTGCGTATTTTTCTGCTGGGCCAGACCAGCAATCCAATGGCGCTATTCGCGCGGATGTCGTTGGATTGGCGGGTAATAGTGGGAATGGTGCTACCGATGAGGCGAACAAGGACAACATGGTCGAGGTAGGACCATGACAAGAACTTACGTCACAGTACGAACAAAGCACTCGGGATTTACGTTGCTTGAGATTATGGTTGCTATCGGAATTATTGCGCTGCTTGCATCGATTACTATTGGCTTGTCAAATAGCATTATGCGTAAAGCGGAAGAGCGCCAGACGATGGACACGCTTCGCCTTTTAAAATCGGCATTCAAGGAGTGGGAAATCGCCAAGGGAAGCAACATGACCTTTGAAGATTTTCACTATGTGAACAACTGCGATGGTTGTTATTTTGATGTCTCTAATGACTTTGCTCTCGGTTCACCAACATTTGGGCTTGCTGGGGTCGATAACGGCACAATGCTTGGAGCGATGGAGGAAAGGATTGCTCAAACTCTTGGTGTTATCAAACAGATTGAATCATCGGACAATATCCTGTTAGAAATTACGGCAGATTCTTTTGATAGCGGAAAGGTTATGGATGCTTGGGGAACGCCGATTGGCGTGATATTTCCGGGACAATATTATGCTGGTACAGGATTGTTGTTTTTTGCAGAAGATGAGAGTGGGGACTTGACTATTCGCGATCAAGCCGAAGATGGATTGGGCTCTTGTATCAATAAGCGTCCGCTTTTTGTTTCGGCAGGCCCAGATCGATTGTGGGGGTATCGTTTTCAGGCAAACGGCGGGCCGGGGACGGATGAAGTTGCAAGAGAACTCTCAAATGCATCAAAAGATAATTTGTATTCGTATGAACCATACATAGTGGAGAGTGCGCGATGAGCAGGAAAATCTTTCAACAAAAACGATATGGATTCACGCTTATTGAACTTATTGTAGTGATTGCAGTCATGACCATTTTGGCGGCTATTGCTGGGCTCGCTTTTCGTCGAATTGCTGCTGACCTTCGTCTGTCAACTGCGGAAAGTGCACTTACGGCGTCCCTTGATAATGCAAGATCAATTGCAATTCAAAAAAATCGGTACGTGATGGCAGTCTTTATCCCTCGGCTTACTGGCGATCTCACGGAACAAGTGACTGATATTGTTATTGCGCAGTGGAACGGCGAATCAATGAACGCTAATTTTCCAACAGGGAGCGGTGATAGAATTTGGACTGTGGATCGTTTTGTGCCTGTGCAGGGGGTTGAAATACGATCCATGAAAGGTGGCGTGAATGTGGCTGCGCCGAGTTATCACAATGGCGATGATGACCTTTGGCTCACTCCAACCTACTTGCCCGATGTTGCCTTGGAAGAAAATGAGTTGATGCGCGGTCGCGTTTCTGCGGTCATGTACAGCCCAGAGGGCAGGGTTGTGGTTCGGAACGCAAAGTCTTCTGCCGATCGTTCGTGGGTCGACTTTGATCTCGATGGTGACCAGACATACGATCCTGATCCCGACCGAAATCCTGCAACGGATGACGCGTACGTCGTCGGGTGGCTCACGGATTATCCTGATCCAGAAACCGATTTGTTTGATGGGGAGGAATCATACTTGTGGGGTGTCTTTTTGAACGGTGAGGGTGGAGAACCGATGGTCATGACAGTTCCGTTCGTGACGGTCTACGACGAAAAAGAGTTTAGAACACTTTATCCTTCGAGTGGCTGGGCAGATTGGACGGATCGTCTTAATGATTACACGGAGTATGTGGACGAAACGGTCAGTAGAATCCAGTTCAATCGATACAGCGGGGTGACCTTGCAATGACTGCGCAGAGGATACATAATGGCTTCTCGCTCATTGAATTGCTTCTTGCGATTATGATTCTGGCGATTGGAATTATTAGTATCGCGGCACTTTTTCCTGCTGGAATATCCCAACAACAAAAAGCAGCGGACGATGTGATTGGAAATATTGTAGCCCAAAATGCATTCGCACTTCTGCGCTCTCGGCTATCGCAGGAAGATTTTGGCAACGCTTCAGAGTTTGATCGAAGGTGGTCATCATGGTTGTGCGATCCGGGCATGACTTCGCAAGAGATAAACCCATGGCCTACCGTTTGTGGCGATTGGATGTGGCGGAGACCCGCAATAGTTCCAGAGGACTTTGGTCAAGGACTCGGTGCGCAATTTGAATTGTTGCAAGGTGCAATCGATGTTTTTGGCACGCAACATACGGACGTGGTTGAGGGAACTGTGCCACCGCTTGCTGAATACTGGAACCAGTACGATTACTCCGATTACGACCCCGTCATCCCGAATCCGGGCATTCCATACAATCTTCAGCGGTATCCACCCCAAGATCTAAGCGAGCCGCCAGACGGCATCAATGACATTGAGGGCACGCCGAGAATACTCATATTCGCCGGAGAGCGGCAGTACCCTATGTGGAGTGGAACGGATTTGAGCGAACGTCCAAAAGCGCAGTACTACTGGGACTGTATGTTTAGAAAGTATCAAGGGCGCATTTTAGTTGCGGTGTTCGTCTATAGGATTGTAGAACCCGAAGGCGGGGAGCCGTACGTTATTGATACGGATGATCCTGCTGTCCAATATCCTGACCTGCCAAGGCGAGTGAACTTGCAAACAGAATCATCCACGGGTTCTTGGCCAAACGGGGAACCAGATGATGAGGCTGATCCCGACTACGATCCGAGTTTGCAAGAATTGTTAGATTCTGAACTCGATGATCCTTCCGAGTGGAACAATCAATGGCAGGCACCAGGTCAATGGATAGTCGACCAGAATGGATCTATTCACCATGTCAAACTCGGGAGAAGAAGAAACAGTGACCCAAACGTCCTTCTTGCTGCGAAGCCATTGGAAGTTCCCATCTTTTCAACTGGCTTTGGCACAGGCGGCACGGGCATCAATATAAATTGGTGGGACGAGAATGTTCCGTTTGATAATGCCGATCCAGATAACACGAAGGACGTGATGCACGGGTACGGAATAGTCACTGATATTTGGTTTATTCCAACAATCGACTCGCATGGTCGAACACTTATACCAGTCTACGCAATGGTGCAGGAATTATGATGATGAACAACGCTATTCCAAAACGATTTGCATTCACGCTTCTTGAACTTATGGTTGCGGTTGTCGTATTGCTTGCCGTGATGATTGCGGTTGGTAGGATTTTTAGCACAGTGATTACCGTTTCAGCAAAAGGCGTTGCGATAGGGGAGACGTTGCAGCAAGCAACCGCGATCGAACAACAGTTGCGGGAAGATCTTTCAAAAGTTTCAAGTGATGGATTTATGGCGATTCGCCATGTTGCCGTTCGGAATAATATGTACGGCGACTATATGTTGATTGATGCCTCGCAACCAGAGGACTCCATTCTTCGGTTTGATCAACTCGTCTTTCTTCGTCTTGGTGCAATGTCACCGATGGGAGTGTTTGCCGGTGGCGCGGACTTTGCCGGACAATCCCTCGTGTCGATGGTGCACTACGGACATGGTGTTTCGTTTTCGCAACTCAGTGTCGATGCAAACAGTACAGCAAATACGGCGTTCTCGGATGACCCAGCATTGCTCATCGCTGACCATGACTTTGACCAAGTCATTACCCCATGGTTCCAAGGAGCCGTCGAATTTCAGCAGCGAGCGTATACCGCAAGCCAGTATACGAATTTGTTGACAACAGGCACTGAAGGAACAACGAACGCAACCCAGCAACAGGCAGGTCGGTGGATGCTCTGCCGGCAAGCAGTTGCACTTTGCGATGACGACCAGTACGACCGAGACCAGCCTCAGAAAAAACGGTATGGCCAGAACGGTATTAGTACGCACACAGTGTTTGCAAAAGATCCGCATATCCAAGGTGGTGGTGATCCAAACAATGACCCTGATGTCTTCCCGCACATCATGCACGGTCGAGTAGATATTGCCGCAACAAATCTTGGTGACATTCGAAATAGCGTGATACATCTGACCGAAGATGGTGAAGGTACGGGCGGTCGCCCGTGGTTTATGCCAAACGCGAGTGGGCTTGACCAACAGGAACTCATTGCCTCTCTATTACAGTGGCCTCGGGTGGAAGCGTACCCCACGGCTCCACTTAGACAAGAGCAAATGCTGATGATGAGCGGATTGGCACAAGGATGTGTTTCTTTTCAAGTTGAGTGGATGTACGATGAGGGTGTTGGTGAGGCGACGGACGAGTATGGTGACACGTATCAAGGCTACGCTTTTTCTGATATGGAACCGCAGCCCTGGTGGGGAGGTTCTTATTGGGTTGACGAGGATAATGATGGTGTCAATGATTACATTGGTTTTAATCGGCTTGGTCAATTCCATGCACTTGCAAATGGGGACGATACCGATGGCATTGTTGCTCCTCGTTCGGTCAACGCTTATTTTATAGAGCGGGATTTTGTAGTTGGCGAGGGGCCAGCGGATGCGCTGATTCCAGTGCTTGATGAAGAGGGTGTTCAAGAGTACTGGACAATTTTTGGGTATAACGGGGCTAATCCATTTGCCGCAAACGGCGATTGGCTGAACGAAGGGCTTTGGTACTTTGACCGTAGGTTTACACCGAGACCTTCAGCGTTACGAGTTACTTTGCGTCTTATTGATCGTGATGGGAAGTTGGGCGCGGGATGGGTTTACCAATTTATCGTAGATTTGCCAGAGGTGAATGGATGACACTGTCGAAATACACAACACGTTGCGCTCCCCGTGGGAATACCCTAATTTTAGTGATAGGTATTCTCGTTCTTCTCGTCTTGATCGCGATTATGTTTGTCGTAAAATCACAGAGCATTCGGATTACTGCATCTGCCCAGAGAGAAGCAGCAAGAATCAATGAGCAAGCACGGACGATTGGACGTTCTGTTGCTAGTGAAATCGCTATACAATTGTTTCCTAGCGAGTTGGTTCCGATGGATGATACTTCAGAGCCATCAAGCGCAAACAGCCGACGAAAAGCGCCACTTACAGATGCAATTCGGTACGGTCATGATAGGAATGCACCATTTAACTTTGCGCCTTACGATGTGATCCCATGGACGAACCCTCCTGATTTAGAAGCCGTCGACCCAAGCCTCCCGCCGATTGCAGGACCAGCGAATCCAAAGGGCGGTCCATCGATTGGTGACTCAAGATGGCTTCGGGATACCGAGCCACAACGCGCAGATTTGTTTGATTTAAGTGGCAAAAGTGATATATATGACCAACTCCAAGATGGAACGCCAGAAACATTTACGCATTGGCGGCATTTGACCAATATTTCTAGAAGCGATAACGCATGGAGAATTGTTCCTGATGTTTCGTATGATCCAACTGGTCAGCCCCCTCCTCCAATACTTTCCAACTTAGATTTGCCTTTCGAGCAGTGGCCCACTTTTCGACCACAAATTGGAGATGGTCTTATCATTCCCGATTTGGGCTATTACCCATCCCTTGTTTACGAAGAAGGTAATGTGCAGTATGACGGCTCAATGCATCATGCACGAATGATGCAGTGGATGAATCCCGAGAGTTGGGAGTCGTGGTCCGCGATGCAGTACGATCCATTTGCGTTGCCTCAGAACTTTTTGGACTTAAGCGACCTTGATGGTGATGGTATTCATAATGAGATTGGCGAGCGGTATATCGATGCTTTCGTTCGAGGGACAGATCGTTGGTGGGTAGAGCGGTCGATGACAGATACAGATGGTGATGGATTTACCGATGCCTTCTGGCACTTGAGCCCACTCCCTTCGAGTTCTGACACCCGCCAAATCGTTGCGATTTCGATCACCGATAACAGCGCATTATTGAACGCAAACGTTGCCACGAAATTTATTGCTAGCGTAGACGATGTTGAAACTCGGGGGCACACACCAGCGGACCTTGCGTTAATTGGCACAAACTTATTGGATGATGCTGGTCGGGTTGGATTCTTTGATAGTTATGCAAATCTTCCGGGCAATGCCAAATTTTCAGACGACTGGGTTGAGTACGACCATACTCGGTGGGATCCCCTTGTCGATTGGAATACAGATCAGTGGGATGAAAATTCGCAATCGAGTTTTCTTGATGAACTTGGGATAGAGAAGGGGCTTGGGTTGCCAGATTTCGAAGATGCAAATCCTATTTTCGATGACAATCAGGTCTATAACCCGACAAGTCACATTCGTTCGCAATATGGTCGGCTCTGGTATTGGCAACTTGCAGGTCGCGATCCGTTTAACGCGACCGAGGGTTTTAGACCATTTACTCTCGCCGATGAACTAGAACTCCGATATTACCACGGTAATAATGCACAGGCAATTTCATCTCGTTTTGAAGTGGCAGTCAATAATCCACAAGAGCAACCGAGCGGCGGCTTTGTTGAAAACCAATTCTTGCGAAGTTCGGTATTATATGCGCATGAATCGAGTGAGTTGCGCGATCAACTTGATAACAAGCAGTTGCTATTTGATAATAGACGAAAGTTGACGCTTTTTAATGGGGTTCGGAATGACTTGCTTCCTCCGTGGTTGCGATGGGAAGAACGTTTTTGGAATCGTTTTGACCCAGAACTTGTTGACTATGAGAATGGCTTAGAATTGCCCCATGGGTATGACACATTTGACTCCGGCAATTATGACGGGATTGCGGACCTCACCCCCGGTGAAACGTTCAACGTTTTTGCTTCCGCATATCCAATAAAAATTGCGTATGAAGCATTTATTGCTGTGAACTCCAATGGGATTGAGGGTCTTGAGTTTGTATTGGATAACTGGCGGGAACAATCACGATCCAAGGTTGACTTGCGTGCTTACTATGCGGACAACACTGATGGTTGGTGGGAATCAAACTCCGATGGACTGTTGACGTTCGCTGAACGCGCGCCGTTGCAGGTGCTTTTAGCAATGACCAACTCCCAAGAAGATGGGTTTTCGAATCTTCAAGGTGGATATAACAAACATTTCGAGAATGATGATGGAGAATACACGTTGGATTCCTATGGTCCAACTGGAACAACGGATGTTCCTGATGCATATTCTTTGTTTGATTGGGGACAAATGAGTTCTAGTCGTTACCACCAGACAAGATTAGCGGCTGCAGGGCTTGCTTCAAACATGCTCACGTATCGAGACACAGACTCTCATTGGCGTCAACATACTGGCACAGTTGGGATATCGATGAATGCGATGAACGAGTTCTCTCCACGTTCAGAACTAGCACTCTCCCAGATGGTTTCGCCTCCGATTATTGGGCGACAAGACAATTATGTTCCTCAGGAACTGTTGTTTGTTGAGCAACATATTGAAGGGCCGAACAGCCCGCTGCCCACTGAGGGTGCAGGCGCAGATGGGGAGGACGGTGTGGGTGGATCTGTAAGCGGCGGAGGCGGTGCGTGCTGTGTCGATTTTGTATGTAAGTCAATTGACCAAAGTGATTGCTATGATCTTGGAGGTTTTTATTTTGGGGCCGAGATCGAATGTTCAACTGATCCATGTAAGACATCCGTGCACTCCCTTGGGTTGGAATCCCAACCATTTATACTAGAAGCGTTTGTTGCGCACGTTCATAAAGGGAAATTGAGTGAAGTTGGTGCCTGTTGCATCAATGGTAGCGTCTGCATAGATATTTCGGAAGATACGTGTATTGCATTGTACGGCGGTCACTTTGCAGGAATTGGCGAACACTGTGATGGCGATGATGGCATTCCCGGTACAGCCGACGATGCCTGCGGTGAACAAGGCGCGTGTTGTGTTCCAAACGGGGGGTGTATTTTTGTAAACGAAACGGCTTGCCAACTCCTTGAGGGCGAGTTCATGGGCTTGGCAGTCGAGTGTGAAGATACGACTTGTACAGGTGCATGCTGCCTTGATGGTACTGACCCGCTTGGCAATAACGAGTCGAATTGCCAAGATGACTATATGTCGTCGTTTACATGCGATCAATTAGGTGGAACTTTTCATGGGCATGGAACCGCTTGCGATGATGCAAAAGTTGATTGTACCTTGAGCGGTTCCTGTTGTTTTGAAAGTGGTTCCTGTTTTAATGTGTTGCTAGAAAGCAATTGCTCTTCCATGGGTGGCGAGTATCATCCGGGAGAATTTTGTTTTGAAGATCCATGCCCTCTCGGCGCTTGTTGTATAGATCAAGAGTACGGCTTGTGCATTGAAGTTACAAAAGAGACCTGTGCGAATGATTTGGCTGGGACGTTCCAGATTGGGGACACTTGCGATGCTGATCCTTGTGACCCGTCAGGTGCCTGTTGTTTTGGTAGTGGAAGTTGCGTAGATGTGATGACTCCAACAGCTTGCGAAGACGATGGGGGTACATACTACGCAGGCGCATATTGCAATGCTGCGCCAACAACAATCACGCAATATCCAATTGCTGATTCGTGGATTCAAGAAGCAAACCCTTCAACTCCGCATGCGAGTAACTCGACACTTTGGGTGGGTGAGCAGGGTAGTTCGAACAGAGTGCACATCCTTATGGACTTTGATATTGATGAGGCGACCATTGACAATCGAGCAGTTCTTTCTGCAACACTCGCTCTTCATTACGAACAGCATGCTGGGTCGGAACCCTCAACGGTCAAAGTCGCACGGCTCACTGAGCAGTGGACTGCTGAGGCGACTTGGGAAAAACGCGATGTGTTTACAGGTTGGTTTGGCGGGGCGGCTGGATATGGAGCGGTTTTAGCCGTGAGTGCTACGCCAGCGCCGGTGTCCTTTGATGTTGGCGAAGTTATTGAAGGCGATGTTCAGTATATCGATCTTACCGAGTTCGTTACCGATGCACTGAAGTTTAGAGATGGCTTGCTATCTTTCGCGATTATCAAAGAGACTCCAGATGGATACAACAGTCGAACAGCATTTTCAAGCATGGAAGCAGACGGCTCTGCGGATTGGCCAACGTTGTTATTGCAACTTGAGCCAAGTGAACATCCTTGTGCGGCATCTTGTTGTTTAGAAACGGGGCTTTGCCAAGACTTTTCTGAAACAACCTGTTACGAGTATGGCGGAGAGTATATTCAGGGATTTTCCTGCGGTTCTTTTCCCTGTTCCAATGCGTGTTGTATAGACGGTCAGTGCTTAGAGGTATCAGGAAATACGTGTGCTGACTTGAATGGTGCCAATCTAGGTGTGGGAACTTTCTGTGACCCTTCTGTTCCGGTTTGCGGGAATGGTGCTTGTTGTTTTAGTAGTGGTTCTTGTGTGGAAGTATATTCTTCCGCAACGTGTGACGACATGGGAGGGTACGAATACGTTCCAACTACCGCGTGTTCAGACTCAGTGTGCCTCTTCCTCGGTGCATGTTGCTTCAATATGGGCGGATGTGAGATTATCTCGCGTGACTCATGCAATATGCTTGATGGAAATTATCTTGGTGTTGGTACTGAGTGTGGCGAAGATAATATAAATTGTGGACCAGTTGGCGCTTGCTGTTTGTTCGATGGAACAAACAGGGCTTGGGTAAATGAATTGCGGTATGGCTTACCACGTTTATGGTTGAACGAGTTGCACTACGACAACGAAGGTGAAGATTTTAATGAGTTCATAGAAGTTGCAATTGATTCGGCTCTTGCACCTTCAGATATTACTGTTTACCTTTACGATGGTGAGGATGATGATGGCAATGGAGTTACGGGTGAAGTCTACGACACGCTCAACCTTAGTACGTTTACTGCTGGACAGTTTACGGGTGGCATGGTGTTGTATTCCATCATTCACCAGTTTGACGGTGACTTTATATTGCAGAACGGTCGCTCTGATGGATTAGCTATTACCTTCACCGATGAGTACAACGTTGAGCACGTTGTCCAATTCTTAAGTTATGAGGGCTCGTTTGTTGCAACCAACGGGCCTGCAGCTGGGATGACTGCGGTAGATTTAGGTGATCGGGTACGGGAAGAACCGCCGCCTGCAGGAATAAATACTTCTATTGGCTTGAGCAATCTTGATGGTTCACAGTACGATGATTTTGCATGGGCTGTGTTTCCAGATGGAATGGCGACGCCCGGAACAGTCAATAGTACGCAAAGTATTATTGAGCCAATGGGTGGGGTCGTTCATGGGTTGATTGAAATTGCAATTGGTAATGACGTTTTGCTATCACTAGATTCAGAGGCAGTAGAAGTGAATGTCGTCTTATACGACGGCGAAAATAGTTCGATGTATCGAACGTATTCTTTGCGCGATGATTTTACTGAAGGCGAAGAACCAATCGACAGTGGTATGACTCTATTCTCAAGAGAATTTGCTGCTGGCGAGTTGCAAGATGGTGGAATTGATGGTGATGGTATTGCAATCGAAATTCTGTATACCGATCCAGAGGTTCTCGATGTAAAGCGAGTCTTTTGTTATGAAGGCGTGTTCAATCCTCCGGGCTATGATGGTGATGGCGGCGCGGTCTTCCAGATTCCACTTTCTCTGCAGAGCCCGCAAGTGGGGTCTTCGATTGGTTTGACGGGGCAATCTTCAACATATCGATTGGCTGCAGATAAGTTTATTTGGGTTCACTTTGAAGATCAAACGGCAATAGCAGCGGCGGCGCAGAATGAGGGCGAGAAGATAACATCGGCACTAGGCGATTACGGTGGTTGTATGGAGATTACCGAGATTGGTTGCGATGCAATTGATGGCATTTACAATGGCGATGGTATTTCTTGTGGAACGGTTCCATGTGATGCAAGTGATCGAGGAGCTTGCTGTTTCTTCACTGGTGGTTGTGCAGATATTCCACAACTCAACTGTAACGAAATAGGCGGTGAGTGGAACGGTGTTGACGCCAATGGCGATCCAGTTTCTTGCGCCGATAATGTAGAGTTGCCTTGTCAGCCCGTTGGTGTTTGTTGCTTGGATAGTGGTTCTTGTCATGAAGTTTCAGGGACGATTTGTGAAAACGATCTCGCCGGCGATTATCAGGGAGACGGTCTTTCTTGTTCTGAAATCGAATGTATTGACCCGATGGGCGCTTGCTGCATGCCATTTGCTGTATGCGTTGATAACGTTTCAAACGTGACGTGCGTCATAGATTTAGGTGGAGAATACTTTGTCGATTGTGAAGACGCAGAGTGCACGGAAAATCGAGGTGGCTGTTGTTTCGATAGCGGGTCGTGTATTGATGTGCGTAGCGAAGATATTTGTGAAGTTGATTTGGGCGGTACGTACGCTGGCGCGAATATTTTCTGTGATAGCAATCCGTGCTCGGGTTCTTGTTGTTTAGATTCTGGTGCATGTATTGATACAAAGAACGTGGGAGATTGCACCATCATCGGAGGGGAGTTCCTTCAGTATACGACGTGTGCATCACGGCCATGTGTTGGTGCGTGTTGTATTAGTCGCGATGAATGTCGAGTGATCTCAAAGGCATCATGTGCTCAAAAACTCATCGAAGGAACGTTCCAAGGTTTCGGTACGGATTGCACAGTGGGCGACCCATGTTCGCAAGGTGACTTAGGTGCATGCTGTGTGGTCAATGCGGGCGAGAACTTTTGCATTGATAATCTTGGTGAGGGATCTTGTAACACATTGGAAGGCACGCACTACGTTGGTTTATTGTGTGCCAATCTTGGACTTCAGTGCCCAACATCTGGAGAACTTATTGGTGCTTGTTGTCTTGCAGACGGGCAATGCACAATGGTGACGAGTGGAACTGAATGTCTTGAGTTCGGAGGGAAGTATTCTGGTGATGGAACAACTTGCGCTGAGAATACATGTCTCGGTGGCTGTTGTTTAGACAGTGGAAGTTGTATTCAAACAGACGAAGATAATTGCGTAGACAATCTTGGTGGTTCTTATTTGACGAGCGCTTGTTCATCGACGCCATGCGCTTTGGCTTGTTGTCTTGATAGCGGTAGTTGCATTGATGTTCAAATGAAAGCAACATGTGAGTACCTTGGTGGTACTGCAATGGATTTTGGAAGTCGGTGTGCGGCTGATCCTTGCGGTGGTGCTTGTTGTTTAGAGCCAATTGGATGTGAATTTGTATCCGCGCCTTCGTGTGTTGAAATGGGTGGCTCATTCCAGGGTGCAGCAATTCCTTGCGAGGAGCAATCTTGTGCGAGTGGATCGTGCTGTCTTGAGAGCGGTTCCTGCCTTGAAACTGATTTTGAAGTTTGTGTAAACTTGGCGGGTGAGTTTAAGGGAGGTGAATGGTGCGAAGATAACCCATGCTTAGGAGCGTGTTGTTTGTGGGCTGGAGGTTGCGAGATGCTCTCGATCGATACCTGCGAAAGTTTGTGGGATCCCAACGAGGACGGACGTTGGTCTGTTGGCGATGAGCCGGGTTACTTTAATGGGTTTGGCGAACAATGCGATGATATCACCCTCTGCAATCCAACAGGATCCTGCTGTATGCCAAGTGGAACGTGCGTGGACATTATCTCTATCGCATCAGACGAAGAGTCAAGTGACTTTTTCTATTACTGTGAATCAGTCATTGGTGGCTCCTTTGAACCAGGCGAACTCTGCGCAGATCGAGAATGTGATCGCGCTTGTTGTTTGCCAGAGGGTGGCTGCGCGGACACTTCAGAAATGGAATGCGAGCGACGCGGTGGGTTGTTTAACCCGGATGAGATGTGCGATTCGGATCCTTGCGAAGAGGGTGCGTGTTGTTTTGACAGCGGAAGTTGCAACAATATCGTGCAGGAACTTTGCGAGGGCGATGAAGAAGAAGGCATTCAAGGGTTAGGGACATGGAGTGGCGGCTCGGCTATTCCCTTCAGACGGTGTGACGAGCAAGGCATCCCCGGAGTCGATTGCACTGAGTATTTTCTTGTGACGAATAATAAGGATGACTGTCCTCAGGAAACGGTTTCGGTTGTTCAGTTAGCGAACCCATTTGATTCCGATGTTGACTTAAATAATTTTTCTGTAGAGTTCTTTGGGCAAGAAGTACTCTTAAGTGATTTGGAAATTCCAAATGACGCGAAGTTGGAGCCATCAACGTACGAGCAGCCAAACACACTTATTTTGTATTCAATTTCCAATGCTGAAGACACAACCATTAAGCATTTGACGATCGGTGGGCCAAACGACGAACCACACTTCTTCGATAAGGATTGGTTAGATTTCTTGGATATCCTAGAACTAGATGGCGAGTCCCTCCATCCTGAACATACATTGGTTGTTCGTGTGCCAAGAGATCCTAGCGGTGAGGGAGCGAGTGGCTGGAGTACTGACCGGACAGTTTATGACGACAGATTTGCAGGAGAGCAAAATAGTGTTGCAATCTATCGGTTTGATGCTTTTCACGATGAGATGCTAAACTTAGATCGTACGCAGCGCGTGCTTATCGATCGGTTAGATGTTGCCGACCCCGATGAGGAATCGGTCAGCAGGTTTGATACGCGGGTTGTTGATGACCTTGAGGATAAGTGGAACATGTTACTCATGGATGATCACCCAATTGATCATCCGGATCATTTACGTTCGGGTTATATCACGTTAGTTGATACGGCGGGTGAACGAATACCTGTGTTCAATGACGAAGGTCGAAGGACATCGGCATTATTTGTGCAGTGGGATCGGGCAACGAGGGCTTGGGCGGTTGACACGCCGAATCTTTTTGAGCCGGAACTAGGGGATAGGTGGCACAATGATAAAGTCGATTCGTGGGAGAAGAATCCACGGTATGTTTTTGCAGCGCACGATTTGATTCAAAGCCAAGATGAAAGCAAAGTGACGAACTTTGATAACAAAGATATTTGGGGTGATCAATTTGAACAGATGCAACATACGTCTTCATTCCATTGGTCCGAGTTTGAAGATCCAGATGACATGGACGGAGATGGAAATCCGGACAATGCAGTTGTCGAGAATACTCCTGCTGGAGAACTAGAAGGTGACAAGGAAGATAGTAGCGAACAGTTGCCATTCGATGACGATTTGCTCCCTGATGATCCAGACCCTTGGTTTGTAGTAGAAGTGTGGTCTCCACGAGCAGGTGTTCAAAGGCCTTTCGTGCTCGCAGAAGGCGAAGTGCAAGGTGGCTTGCGATGGCGTAAGCCAACGTACTTTGATTTGAATATGCACGAAGATCCAAACTCCCCTTCGGAGCCCACCGACAATTGGTCTTTCCCAGACAAGGGGTGGTATGGTCAAAAGATGGACTTAGATGGCGATTTTTCTGCATCGGATACTGCTGCGTTTGAAGATGGCAAGATTGATGGCGAGTATCAAGAAGAATTTGAAAATTTCTATATAGATTTTGAAGAAATTGATATGGCGCTGAACTTTCCGATGCAAATGTTACAGAAAGATGACGACTTTGAACAAGTTGGCGAGTTGTTGAATTGCTGGCTCTTTGGGCATCTTGTTGAAGGTGAATATTACACAACCTTGGAGGGTGATTATCTTCGTACTTTGCCTAGCCCGCTTGAGGAGAATCCTCCAGCCACGACGTATGTTGATGCTGGAACGATTACGACCTTTAGTGAGTTTATGTTCCCAGATGAAAATGATTGGTGGGCCGAGTGGGTTGCACCAATCGTGAGTGGCGAGGTAGTGTTGGACGCGCGTGTAAATCGTTTGCGGTTCCAGTCGCAAGGCGACAATAATATCCCTGTGATGTTAGATGGGCGCAGTGCGATTGATGATTTTGGGCGTGTGTATTCGCTTGACCATCCATGGCCACGGTTATCGGTTGCTGCGCGTGTTCTAGATTCGTTTGTTTGCGATGGTCCGGGACATCCTGATGATTTGAATGAAGATCAAAGTTATTGGCACTCGTTTTATAATGCGAATGGTTTTTCTGGCAAGGGTACTCCGGGTTTGATTAATATCAATACTGCGTCGGTTGAAGTGCTGCGTACGTTGCCGCACATGTACAAGATGGTGCATCCATACGGTGGCACGGACGAAGACATTAACCCTCGCACAATGATTCCTGAAGCAATGGTGCAATGGCGCGAGCAATACGCGGGGTCATTTTATGATGAAGTTCTTCAAGAGTACATCCCAAACGTGTTGTACGATACCGGCAGTGTTGTCGGTCCAGATTACAGCAACCGAACGAATGCCACGAACTTGAGGTATGGATATGGTCCTAAACATACGCGGGGTTTCTCTTCCCCAGCAGAGATAAGTATGTTAAATAAGGGTGGGATATTTGAAACGTTACAAGGCGTTGAAATTGCTGAGCCATGGCATTTGCCCACGGATCATGAAGCAATTATTCGTCAGGATGCTTGGAGAATTGATTTTGCTGCGCTTTCTCCTTATGGGGATTCTGAGAGCAACAATGAGCCAATTATTGGAGCGTCTCTTGGTACCGAGGTATCGCCTTACGATGAGGTGAGTTCTGATTCCGAAGAGCAGAATCTCTTGCAGTCTGGTATTTCTAATCTCATCACAACATCGAGTGATGTGTTTACTGTGTATTTGCGTATTCGTACTTTTAAGCGCAATCCGATTGATGGTTCTTGGGATGCTACGGATTTGGACCATATAGTTGATGACAGCCGATACGTTATGCTCGTTGACCGATCCAACGTGAACTCACCTTCTGACAAGCCAAAGATTCTTTACTTCGAGAAAATACCGAACTAAGAAACCTATTTCTTTGTACTTATGCCCGTCTCGCCACGCTCATCCGCAAAATGACACCGGTGGGGCGGGTTTTTTTATAGAAATGCGATTTTGAGCGATTTTAATTCCTCGGAGGAATTATTTTGGTATTTGGTGCATCTGTTTTGCGCTATGCGCCGTATTATGGAGGTAGTTGAAACAATTAAAATCTCAGATTCGGAACAAAAGGAGAATTGAAATGAAAGGAATGAAATGGATGATCGGGCTTGTGGTGTTTGCTTGTACAAGCATTGCAGCTGCTCAAGATGGCGACATGGGTGCGTGTTGTTTTGCAGATGGTTGTCAACAGATGCCAGAAAATTATTGTCTAAAACTTGGTGGAGATTGGCAAGGTGCAGGAACAACCTGCGCTGATTCTTGTAATGGAGGCGGTGACTTTGGTGCTTGTTGCTTTAATGGACAATGTTTCGATGTTTCAGAAGAAGTATGCGCAACACAAGGCGGTGACTGGCAAGGTGCTGGATCAAACTGCTTAGACGCTTCTTGTGACGGCGGCGGTGGAAACGAAGGCGCATGTTGTATTGATGCTGCTTGCCATATGTTGACGCAAGAACATTGCATGGCAGAAGGCGGGCAATGGCATGGGATCAACTGCAACCAAGTGGAGTGTGACGATATTACAGTTGGTGCATGCTGCCTTGATCTTGATTGCGTCATTATTGGGATGGAAGAATGTTACATGGATAACGGTTTCTGGATTGGCGGCGATTGTGCTGATGTGCAATGCAGCGATCCTAATCTAGGTGCATGTTGCCTTGGTGAGATGTGTTATGACTTGACAGAAGAACACTGCGTTCAAGAGGGTGGCGTTTGGCACAATACTGGCTGTGATGCAATTGAATGTGTTGGCGAAGAAATTGGCGCTTGCTGTATCGACGGCTTTTGTGAAGAAATTTTACCCATGACTTGCATGAAACTTGGTGGTCAATTCCAAGGTGTCGGTACGCCATGTGAAGACGTCTCCTGTGGTGAGCCTCAACAGGGTGCTTGCTGTGTTGGCAACACTTGCGTGATGGTTCCAGAAGATGTCTGCTTTAATGAAGGTGGCGATTGGCAGGGCGCGGGTTCACACTGTGAAGACGCAGAATGCGGTGGCTCAAATATGCCCGGCGCATGCTGTCTTAACGGTGGCTGCTTGATGTTGTTTGGAGATGAGTGTGATTCTGTAAGCGGCACTTTTGACCCAGCAGCGCATTGCGGTGAAATAGAATGTGCGATGACTTGCGATGGAGATGTCAATGGCGACGGCGTTGTTGATGTTACTGACCTACTTGCTGTTGTTGGTGCTTGGGGACTTTGCCCATAATTCGCTTTAAGATAGTGTTAGTCGAGGGCGTGGGACGAGTCCCACGCCCTTTTTTTTGTAAGAAGTCAAAAACAATTCCTCGGAGGAATTGATTTATTGGGCAAAACAATTCCTCGGAGGAATTGTTTTGGTTGGGGTAGAATAAGGTGATGAAAGAATCGCCAGTTCAAGCGTCAAAAGTGCCTAAGCATATCGCCATCATTTTGGATGGGAATGGGCGGTGGGCAGAAGCAAAAGGACTACCAAGGTCGGAGGGTCATGCTGCGGGTGCTAAGAGTGTTAAAAAGGTTGTGCAGCGATGTGCTGAACTCGGCGTGAAGTACCTAACATTGTATTCTTTTTCGACAGAAAACTGGACACGCCCAGAGTCAGAAGTGAACGCACTCATGGAACTGTTGATGCTGCAACTTGCAAGCGAAGTTCCAGAACTCACTAAGCAAGGCATTCGGCTCGTGCATTATGGTTCGCGTGAACATTTTTCAAGCGAAATTCTAGATGCACTAGACAAGGCAAATATCGATACTGCTGGAGGTGAAGTTCTTACGGTTGGTTTGGCACTTGATTATTCTGGTCGAAGCGAACTCTTGCAAGCGATCCAACGACTCGTTGACGATGGAGTCGAAGTTACGCAGGATTCATTGGAGCAGCGGTTGTATACCTCGGGTATTCCAGATCCCGATTTGCTGATTCGCACTGCAGGCGAGTTTCGAGTTTCTAATTTTTTGCTTTGGCAAATTGCGTACTCAGAAATCTATGTAACACAACAATGCTGGCCTGATTTTGATAGCGATGCGCTAGATACAGCAGTTGTTGATTATGCAAGCAGAACTCGTAAGTTTGGTGCAGTCAAATAACGGTTTGCGAACGTTTTGGACCAACACTCACGATTGAGATTGGCAGCCCAAGATATTCAGAAACAAAGTCCAAATAGGCCTGTGCATTCGCGGGAAGATTTTCAGGCGAAGTGACATCATCGATTTCTTCATGCCAGCCGGTAAGTTTTTCGTACACTGGTTCGGCATCCGCAAGCAATCGAGCATCAGGAATAAAACGATTGCTGACCGTTCCGTCTGGAAGTTTGTATCCAACGCATATAAAGAGTTCGTCAAAACCGCTGAGCACATCAAGGAGCATGCACGCAATTGAAGTCGTTCCGCATATCATCGCAGAGTATTTGACTGCAACAAGGTCGAGCCAACCACAACGTCGTGGTCGACCAGTTGTTGTGCCGTATTCATTGCCACGTTCGCGAATTTTCTCACCCGTTTCGCCAAGTTCTTCGCTTGGGAAGGGGCCGCCGCCAACTCGCGTTGAATACGCCTTCATAATGCCAACTACTTCGTTTACGTATTTTCCTGGCAGTCCAGTGCCCGCATGAATGCCAAGTGCAGAACAATTGGAACTTGTGACGTATGGGAACGTACCGTGGTCGATGTCGAGTAAGCATGCGTTTGCGCCTTCAAACAAAATCAATTTGCCTTCTTCAGCAGATTCGTGCAATTCGTAGACCGTATCGATAATGTGTGGTGCAAGGCGTTTTCCGTACGCTTCAAATTCTTCAGCGAGTGCGTGTGCGTCAAGCGGGGGTGCTTCAACGCCGAGCGCGGTGAGTTCAGCGCAACGAATTGAACACGTTACTTTTAGTTTGTCGAGCAACGCTTCGTGGTGCAGCAAATCTCCCATGCGTATTGCGGTTGCTCGGTGAACTTTATCAGCGTACGCAGGACCGATTCCGCGTTTAGTCGTGCCGATGGACTGGTCGCCTTTGCCTGCAATTTGTGAAAGTTTGCGTTCAAGTGCGGCATCGTGTTCTTTGTGATATGGCATAACAACATGCGCGCGGTTTGAGATTTTTAAATTGTTTCCGACTTCGATGCCACGGTCACGGAGTGTGTCAATTTCTTCAATAAGTTTGACGGGATCAACTACAACCCCGTTTCCAATCACGCACTGTTTATCTTCGTACAAAATGCCAGATGGAATTAAGTGCAATGCATACTTTTCGTCACCAACGACAACGGTGTGCCCAGCGTTTGCACCTCCGTTGTACCGCACGATGACGTCGTGCTTAGCGGTAAGTAAATCAACAATTTTTCCCTTGCCTTCATCGCCCCATTGAAGTCCAACGATAGCGGTATTCTGCCCTGTTTTCATGCTCGGTATTCTAGCGAGAATCAGAGGCGGCGAATGATTGTTTCGCCCTCATTCATCTTGACAGTGAATTCTACAGGACCAATTCTGACCGTATCTTCGTTGGCAAGTTCTGCGCTGCTGACACTCTCGTCATTGTGAAATGTATCCGCGTCTGGGTCTCGGTTGAGCAGATTGGCGAGCCCATCTTTGATGGTGATTTCACAATGAAGGGGGGCGATTGAAGGAATTGCAACGTGTAAATCGCACGAACGTTTACTTCCAATTGTCGTATGATTCTTTTCGAGGTCAAAGGAACGGCTTGTTCCATCTTCAAAAGTCATAATCAATTGTATTGCCATCTGTGAACGCCTCCTGCGAGTAAAATCCCACTGTGACTGAACTTCCTTCCAATCAACTTCCCCAGTTTACCATTTTGGGGCATTCGGCACAACCTAATCCTTTGAGTTCAGAGGACGTATTGACCGCTGAAACGTGGGTAAACTGCGCTCAAAATGTCGCTGGAGCGTATATTCACGTTCCATTTTGTTTTCATAAATGCCATTATTGCGACTTTTTTAGTGTTGCTGGAAGGGAAGAGCAGCACCAAGCATTTGTGCTTCGCCTTGAGAAGGAGTTGAATATTGTTGGTTCAAAGATGCCTGAACTGGAAACTGTTTTTATTGGCGGGGGCACGCCAACGCTTCTTGAACCGGAATTATTGCGCCAAATGCTCAAGGCAATTAGGCGCTATTTACCAGTAGCGAATAATACAGAGTTTACAATCGAAGCGAATCCAGAAACAATTACTTCAGAAAAAGCGGACATCATGGCGTCTTGTGGTGTGAACCGAATGAGCATCGGTGCACAATCGTTTGATGAGAAATTATTAAAACAATTGGAGCGTTGGCATGAACCGAAAAATGTCAAACGAGCGGTGAACTTTGCGCGTAGCGCGGGTATTTGCAACATCAATCTTGACCTTATCTATGCAATTCCAACACAGACAGTCGCGCAGGTAGAGCAGGATTTGCATCGAGTACTTTCTCTTTTGCCAACACACCTAAGTTGTTATGCGTTGACGTATGAGTTGCACACCCCGCTTTGGCATCGGCTTGAGAGCGGAAGTGTTACGCGGGTGGAACACGATATTGAGGCAGAAATGTTTGACGTTGTTTCTGGCAAACTTGATGAGGGCGGTTATGTTCAATATGAAATTAGCAACTTTGCCAAGGAAGGGTACGCTTGCAAGCATAACGTGCTGTATTGGAAGAACAAAAACTGGTGGCCGTTTGGTCCCGCCGCCGCTGGTCATGTGGATGGGCGGAGATGGCGGAATGCTCCTCGGCTTACGGAGTATCTTCGCGGTGATCATCTTCCGCCCGTGCAAGATGTCGAATGCCTAAGAGCTGACATTCAAGCAGGCGAAGCTTTTATGATGGGGTTGCGGCTTCTTGATGGAATGGAACGGGCTTGGGTAGAGGAACTTCTAGAAAAATCGCCTGAAGAATGGCGGCAAGCGGTGATTGAGCGAAATGTTTCCAAAGGTATGCTGGAATGGAAAAAAGAGAGACTTGCGCTCACGTGCAAAGGACTTCATTTTGCCGATACAGTCATCAGCGAGTTGCTCATGCGTGATGAGGACGAGCAATAGTTTCACTCATGAGTACTTCAACTACATTTGGAAATATGCGACGCCGGCTTGCGCCCTTTATCCGTCCAGTGTTGGAAAAATTCCCGCCAATCCGTTTTTTCGTAGTTCGAATGCTTCGTTTTAAACAGGAAGGAAAACTGCATCGCTGCGGCATGGATTTCTTATTGCCAAGCGGTGATTTTGGCGTGACACTTGAAGCTGAATCAACGGGTGAGTACGAGCCAGTGACGACGACGCTGTTGGAAAAGATGCTTGAAGAAGGCATGACGTTTGTTGATGTTGGGGCGCACGTTGGGTTGTTTACGTTGCCTGCTGCTAAGTGGGTTGGTAAAGCGGGTCGCGTTGTTGCGTTTGAACCACACCCTGACAATTATGCGATGTTGTTTGCAAACATTGCAGCGAACGAACTTGGTGATTGCGTTGAAGCGATGCAGTCAGCGGTGTCTGATGTTTCCGAGCCAGTGCGTTTACACATGTCAGGTTTTAATACTGGCGACCATCAGTTGTTTCACAAGGGCAGTCGAAACACAATCGAAGTGCAGTGCACAACCTTAGATAACTATTTTGACTCGGGTGATAAAGTTGATGTGATAAAAATGGATGTGCAGGGTGCAGAAGCCGCGGCGTTTCGTGGGATGCGCCGTGTGTTGTTAGACAACCATTCGATTCAAGTAATTTGGGAATTGTCGCCGGCGCAATTAATAGACGCGGGGTCAAGCGCAAAGGTAGTGTTGGAGTGGCTTCAGGAGTTGGATTTTTTGTTTACCATTGTTGATGATGCAACCGGTGCAGTGCAGCAAGCGACTGTGGATGAAATACTTGCATGTTGTCCACATGATTCGTATGTAAATATATTGTGTGGTCGTGATGATTGAACAGAAGAAATCTCTTTCACTGTTTTTTTCTGTTGCTCTTTTTGTTTCCGTTGTGCTTGTCGGTTTGCGTTGGTCTACGGGGCTCTTGAATGATGGGCCAACATTTGATGAGCAGTACATCACGATTCCGATAAACAACTTGATAGATCAGGGCTGGTCTGTTGAAACAGCTATTGACTTTCAAGAAACAAAAGGTCCTGCAATGATTTGGCCGTATGCTTTTTTTGGGAGATTCTTTGGTGGGTCATTGAGCGATTTGCGGCTAGTCAGTGTTTGGTGTTCTATTGTTGGGGCTGTAGTGTTGTCTTGGATTGCGCTTCGTCGCGCTGTTACTCGAAAGCAAGTTGCACTTGTTGCAGTTGGCTGGCTATTATTGCCGTACAACATAATTTTTAGTGAACTTGTGATGGGTGAAGTTTCATTCTTGCTTTTCTCATTACTTGCAGTTGCTGCATTTGTTTGGGGCGTGGAAGAAGACGCGCCTTCATCACGCCGTTTTCTTGCGCCGCTCTTATATTGCTTTGCGGTTGCGGTTGCTTTGCACAGCCGAATTCATATTGTTGCGTTAACTGGAGCAGTTTGTTTTACTTCGTTTGCATTGCAGGGCAAGAGCAGTTGGCCGTGGTGGGTTGCAAGTATTGTCGCTGGCCTGCTGCGTATTCCACTCTGGATGCGTTGGGGCGGATTAGTGAGTCCTGAGTATCAAGCGTTGCATGGACTTGGGTTTCGTTTAGAAAGTTTGTCGTATCTTGCTGCTGCGATGGTACCGTTTGTTGGTGTGTTCGCGGTAGAAGGTTGGAGAGTTGCTCAAACTAAAACGTTCCTCGTTGTTTCGTTTGTGCTCGGTGTCTTGCTTGTGTTGTTTGCGATGCCGGATTTGTCGGTGCCAGACGTCATTGACTTTGAACATCCAAACGATCGTTTTCAGGGAATTGCTGCAACGTTTTCTTTGAAGTTTGGTTCGCTTGCCAAGTATCCACTTGCCTTGCTTTCTGGTGTTGGTCTTGCTGGGCTTGCAGGGGTATGGCATTGCAGGGAGAGGGCGAAACTTGTGGGGTCTATAACGTTTTGGGCGCTCACATTTGGCTGGTTGCTTTACGCATTGACGCGCGGGTTTGTCTTTGACCGATTTTTGCTAACTTGGGCGTTTTTACTCCCTATTGTTTGGGTTCGCGTGTTGCCCAAGTGGCTTCTTCTCTTGCAATACGCAGCACTGACCTTTATTGCCGCTTGGTTAATTGGTACATGGCTCTAGAACAGGCATTCGATTTGGGACAGTCCCAATTATGCGGTGGGATCGATGATACCGCCGGAAGCAGGTGCTTCTGGAGCAACTCCCGTTACACCAGCGGGAGATTCTTGCATTTGTGCTTGGACGAGTTGGGCAATTTGAACAAAGCGGTTTTGTAACTCTTGGGTTAGTTGTTTTAACTCGGTTGTTTCTTCTTCGGAGAGGTTGCCTTCTGTTTTATCGACGAGCATTTCTAGGAGGTCAATTGTGAACTTTGCACCCTCAAGATCGACCATAACTCCTTTGCCTGAAGGGTCTTGGTGCATGCCGAGTCCCATCAATGCCTGTGAAGCAAGGATACCGAGAAGCCCACGAAAGTTTGGCTCAGGCATTTGCCTTGCCTCTGCTTTTTCTTCTGCTTTTTGTTCGGCTTCGGTTAAGCGCTCCTTTTCGGCTTGAACTTGGGCCTTCCAATCGCTGTCGACTTGGATTTTGGGGGTAGATTCGGGGGTAGAGTCTGGGGTAATTTCGGGGGTTGTCATAGTGGCTCCAAAAAAAGTGGTACTAGAAATGTCGTAATTGGACAGTATACGCTACTTCTGCTCGTACAATGCGCACCATGATGATGCGATGGATTGCAATTATTGGAATACTCTCAGCTATTGGCTGTTCAAGCCATTTGGGAGTTCTTGTTGGAGAAACAAACTATGTCAATCTCGATGAATTTGGAAGTCCTCCAATTGAGGATGTAGAAGTTGTCGATGAAATGGTCGAACTCGAACAAAGCGGCGATAGCATAGATGAGACATTGGTGGTGACAGAAGAAGTCGAAGAAGTTTCCGTTGAGCAATTAGTTAGTGTTCCATACACAGTCGAAGCGTTGATTGGCAAGGTCAATGGTCGCCCAATTTATGCAAACGCTGTATTGGATCCTGTGGCCGATAAAATTCAAGCTGTTCTTCTTAGGAAAAAAATGACGCAGACGGAATTTGAAGATTACGTTATGTTTGAATTGTATAATCAGGTTCGTGAATTAGTAAAAAGAGATCTGCTGCTTTCAGAGGCAAATGCAAGCATTACACCGGAACTTGCTTATGGCTTGTTTGCAGTTATTGGACAGATGCGAAAAGATTTAGCGTCAACCCAGGGAGGTAGCCGGACTCAGATGCGCCGTCTTGCAGAGGAACAAGACGATGCTTCGGTTGATTCCTTTTTGGAATCAAATAAGGAGCAGATCCTCATTGATAAACTCTATGGAGAAAAAGTTTGGCCAAACGTTCATGTGACATGGAGGGATATCCAACGCGTTTTTGAGAAAATTTACATTGATGGATTTGACTCAAATTTAGAAGTAGAAGAATTTCGTATCCAAGAAGTTGTATCAGAATTGCAAAAGCTTCCACTAGAATCAATTCCTGCTGCAGGGGGTTCAATTATCCTTGGAAGGATTAAGTTGGATATCGGTGATCCGAAGATAGAGCAAGTGCTCGAAAAATTTGCTTCTGGTCATTCATTCCTTGAAGTCGCGGTCTCGGTAGGGGCGGAGAATGACGGTATTTGGCAGGCATATAAGTTGAAGAAAGGTGGAATAAAAAACACCATAAGTGGTCAAGTTATTGCAGATGGGTTAGTAGACTCTAAAGAAAAAAACAATCTGTTTGAACGAGTGACGGGAAAGACTCACTCTTGGTTCGCAATTTTGGAATTCAACGAGCCAATATCTCTTTACAACCGCGAGGTACAAATTGCTGTTCGTGAACGATTGCGTGGGGAGCAATTTTTTACCGAAGAAAATAGGTTCCTTCAATCGATCTGGAGTGAAAATGGAATGGAAGAAGCTGAAAACATGGCTGCACGTGTTACCAAAATTGCTTTGCAGAGGTACTTCCAGTAAGATAAAGCCTTCGAAAGGTAGTATTGGCAAAAGAGGTGAAAAACTCGCTCTTCGTTACTTAAAGAAAAAGGGTTGGCGCTGTGTTGGGAAAAATATACGTATTGGAAATGATGAACTCGATATATTGGCAGTAAGTTCGGATGATAAAACACTTGCAATCGTAGAGGTTCGATCTACAACGCAGAACAATAGAATGCCAGAGCACACTATTGGCTGGAAAAAACGAAGTGCGATGTTGAGGGTGGCGAAGCAAATGAAGTACGAAGCGGCGAAGAATCGATGCACCCTTCGTGTCGATGTCATTACCGTTCGTCTTTCTGGCCCAGAGCCGATTATTGAGCATTTTGAGAACGTTTTGCCTCTTTCACGCGCGAAAGGATTTGCTAGATATACCCTTTTTTTTGCAACATTCTTCTTTTGTATGCGTTTATTAGGTTCAAATCAAGGAGAACACCATGTTTAATCGAACACTACAATTAACACAAGTCTTTGCTATTGCACTAGTTGCTACAGTTGCAGCAGCGCAGCCAGGCGGCAGAGGTTTTTCAAGCATCATGGGTGCAGGTGGCATGACGCCAGATTACATGCTGCGAGACCTTCAACGTTTTGTGCTTGCACTTGATCTTGAAGATGCGCAAACCATGATTGTTGAGCAAATATTACGAGATTATGACGAGTCTTTCAGAGAAGCAACCGATGCAAGTCAGGATGGTATTGGCAGTTCGTTCAGATCGATGCGCGGCAATGAAGACGATCCATCTAGAGAGCGCTCAAGAGAACTTCGAGAACGCTCAAGAGAAATCGAAGACAAATTACAATCTGCAAAAAAACTTGGTGATGATGCAGACACAACGGAACTGCAAACGCGTTTGAATAATGAATTGGATGCCATTAGGGAGGAACGTAAAGCACAGCGTCTTGAACAATGGCAATCTCCAGAGCGCCAAACTGCATTCGAAGAAGTGGCACTCATCATGCAAGACCAACTTCGTTTGAAAAAACAAATGCGGGATGAATTTGAAGGCGATTTGGTAGCGGTCTTAACTGAAGAACAACTTGAACTGTGGCCACCCTTGCAACGTCAACTTATTCGCGATCGACTTCTTCCCCGAGGTCGACTGAGCGGTGAGACGCTTGATGTTATGGGTCTTGTTGATGAACAAAAGTATGAGGATGAGGTTCTTTTAGCATTGCTTCCAGCGTTGCAGGTATGGGACGTGAATGTCACTGATGCTCTTGTTGCAAGAGACAACCAAATGGTGGAGAATCAAGGTGTACTGATGTCATCTATGCGTACCATGGATGTTTCTGCAGGAATCGATGTGCTAAAAACACAGGGTCGACTTGCTGAAACAGTGCGCTTCGTGAATGACACCGCTGTTGAGCAAATTATTCTTTTGTTGCCAGCAGACAAGACGAACCAATTTAGAGCGATTGCGCAACAAAAAAGTTATCCAAGAATTTATCGCACTTCTCGAACCGATCGGGCGTATGAAGCGGCGTTAGAACTAGAAGGGCTCTCGCCTGAGATATTGCAGTCGATTATGGATCTTCAAGACTCGATGGATGATGAAATAGAAATGGCGAACGAGCAATTGTTAGCCGCGACGCACCGCGGTGAATCGCAAGAGCAAATTGATAGGATGAATCGTTTTGCTCAGCGCATGACTGGTAGTACAACAGAGCGGACTGAAAACCCAATCGACCAAGCCGAAGAGGCAAAGCGCGAAATTGAAGATCGGTATCTCGATTCGCTTCGAGATTTGTTAACCGAAGAGCAAATAAAAGAACTTGGCGGTCTTGAAAAACGGAAGCCACGCGATGAGCGCAACAGAGACAGAGGCGCAGGTCGTGGTGGGCGTGATGGCGGCAGGGGCGGCTCTGGAGGATTTGAGGGTGGTCGCGAAGAGTTCATGAAGAAGTTTGACAAGGACGGCAATGGCGAGATAAGCGATGCCGAACGGGATCAAATCCGTGAGTATTTTCGCAATGGCGGAGGACGAGATGGATTTGGAGGCGGCAATCAAGGTGGTGGCCCCACGAGAAATTAACACTAGACCATAATTACATTAAACTGCCTCTGAATTGAGGCAGTTTTTTTATTTAAGGATTTGTTATGTTTATTCCACTTTTGATTTGTTTGGCAGTGCCATCTCCTGCGTTTAACAATAACCCGCAACTTGACGTCATTTGTACAAATAATCAGCCGATTTTGTCGGTAGGTAATCCAATTGGCGTTGAAAATTCATTCACCATTACGTATGAAATTTCAGCAAGCAAAGATTTTTCAGGTGCTGTCATTCGTTATGAGAATATAGCCCAGCAAAATGCGCACATCTCAGAGAAACAAGTTGAAGCCAAAGATGCGCTTGTTGACGGCACGTATTACTGGCGAGCAAAAACAGTAACTGCCAAGAGCGAAAGTGATTGGGTGATAACCCGATTTTACGTTGACGTTAAGAATTCTCAAACATTTTCAGGGTACCTTCGCGCAGAAGTTGAGGATGTGTATGTTTCAGGCGGAGAAGACCCTAAGAACATTACTGACTGGAATGATCAAGGGCAAATTACCTATGGGAACTCAGAGCCGGCAGGTTTTGGTCACACTGAATCGTGGGTTGTGTTAGATATGGGCAAGAAAACACCTGTGTCTCGTTTCTGGATGCTATCAACAAGAGTGACAACCCTTGCTGCAGGTTGGCTTAAAGATTTTGTGTGGCAGGGAAGCAACGATGGAGTGAAGTGGAAAGACATTGCAGGTACGCAAATACACAATAACGATACGTATAGAAACATCATTGATTGTGAGCCAGTGAACGCTCGCTATTACCGTCTCATGATTTATTCCCAAAATGCTTTGTAGGCGCAAATCAATTGCATCATTCCATACGTCAAAGGTACGACAAAAACGCCTAAGGTGCCAGAAGGCAAGTATGTGTTACTTATTGGAAACCAGATGAATGGTTTTACGTATACACAACTCGCTGACTTTGTACAGGTGCAAGGGTATCAAACTGTAACGGTTCCACATTACGAAATGTCTTTACAAGTTTTAGAGTCACTCGGCAATAAACCGATGGCTATTATTTTTAGTGGCAATAATGCAGACTGGCAAAACTTGCCTATGTTCGAGTATTACGGCGAGTTTGAAATGTACCGTGAAGTAGACGACATTCCAATGATGGGCATTTGCGCGGGCAATGAATTTTATGCGATGGCGTATGGTCAAAGTTTTGCACATTGGATGGGTTGGTTTGACGACACGATGTTTCGATTGGACGAAGATCATCATATTGAAAAGGTACAGGTGCTTGATGCGTACAAGAAAGACCCGATATTCGAAGGAATTGTAGACTGTTTTCATGCGGTCGAAATTCACAGTTGGGCAATAAGCCCACTCTTTTTGGAAGACCCGCGCTACAGTGAATTTGTAGAGACAGCACGAACTTCGTACATACAGACCATAAAGAGTACTAAGCGTCCTTGTTACTCAGAACAATTCCACGGCGCAGTTCGCAACGATTTCAATCAAAGCGGCAGATATCTTGCCAATTTCCTCAAAATCGCCGACAAATAAACTATCCCGCGGGTCGTTTATTTCTCCCGTTACTCGCTCGGTGTGACAGTCACGGGTCGCGATGTGTCTGACACAAGCAGACATGCACTTTGCTGCTGCATTTCCGCTTTCAAAGTGACAGTCACAAATCTAAACTGCTGGTGTTACCAAAGTTAAGACGTGCTGCGTTTCCGCTTTCAAAGTGACAGTCACATTGCAGAGGGATTATTAACTCAGAGCCGTAGCCCCGCCGATGCGGGGAAGAGCCAATATCGCTTGCGCGATATTTCCGGCTACGGTTCAGGGTTTGGGTGACAGTCACGGTTACCTAACTGTCCGCAAGCTGCCATGGCGTCTTTGCCGAGGGTGATGCGCCTGCGAACGAATTGACCAGTTGATTTGGCAACATTGATGAAGCGGTTGACGGATTCTTCAGATGGTTCTTTCCATGGACTATTTTCAATTGGGTTGTATGGAATCAAGTTCAAGTTGCAACCAATCGGCTTGAGGTATTCGCAGAGTTCTAGTGCGTGATCGTCTTTGTCGTTGAGCTCTGGAATTAGTACGTACTCTGCCAATACACCCCCGCAATCGTGACGAGGATAAGACATAATTGTTTCTCGTAACTCTTCCATTGAAACAGCCCGTGCAAGTGGCATGATTTGTTTGCGAACTTCATCATTTGGTGCGTTTACTGAAAAAGCAAGAGACAATCGTTTGAATCCATCAGTTCGTGCCATTGCAGCGATCAGTTTGATCCCCTCAATTCGTCCAACAGTTGAGACGCAGATTTTTGAACTTGCGATTGCGGGGCCATTGTTGTCAGCAAGTATCTCAATCGCAGGAATAACAGCGTCAAGATTTTCAAGCGGCTCGCCCATCCCCATGAACACGATGTTGTCAATCTTAGTTCCAAGAGCGTGATTCGCAGCATGCCACTGGGCTACTATTTCCGCGGTAGTTAGATTTCGCAGCAATCCAAGTTTTGCTGTTTGGCAAAAGGTACAACCCATGGCGCAGCCCACTTGCGATGAAACACAAAGAGTGTATCTCGTTTTTTTAAATCCCTTGATTGGCAAAATGACGGATTCTGTTTCAAGCCCATCGTGCAATGTAAGCAAAAATTTCTTCGTGCCACAGTCATCCACTACTTTGCAGGGCGAAACAGAGGTTTCAGCCAAATCTGGGAATGTATTCTCTCGATAAAATTCGCGCCATTTTCGTATATCGCTATTCTTGCTTTGTACACCTAACATGTCGTACAAGATACTAGAATACGCACATGGAGCAAAGCACATTAGGCGAACGTAGGCAACCAGCCGTATTTATTACTGGTGCGGGTGGCGAAGTGGGGCATGGTCTTATTTCCTCATTTAGCAAAGAGGGAAGACCAGATATCGTTGCTACTGACTTGCGGGAGTTAGATCGTGGCCTGAGAGAAAAGTGCGCGGCTACATATCTTGCTGATGTGTGCGACCGTGATGCCCTTGACCGGATATTGTCTATGTACCAAGTGAAGGAGATGTATCACCTTGCTGCAGTGTTAAGTACTCGCGCGGAGTTTGCACCAGAAATTGCACATCAAGTCAATGTAAACGGTACGGTGAACATGTTGCAAATTGCAGCTGAGCAAGGTCGTATGTATGGCGAACCGGTGAAAGTTGTTTTTCCTAGTTCGATTGCGGTGTATGGCTTTGGTTCTAACAAACATAAAAGCGAGGTCGGGGCAGTCTCAGAATACGAACATTGCAAACCATCAACCATGTACGGGTGTAATAAACTTTATTGCGAACATCTTGGCCGGTACTATGCCCATTCCTATCGGCAACTTGCTTCAGATAGTAGCGCAGGCGACGACAAAAACAGGGGTGTTGTAGACTTTCGCTGCGTTCGATATCCTGGATTGATTTCTGCTGAAACTATTCCAACTGGCGGGACAAGTGACTTTGTTCCAGAAATGTTACACGCAGCCGCTCGCGGTGAAGCGTATACTTGTTTTGTTCGTGAAGATTCCCGCATCCCATTTATGACGATGCCTGAAGCAATTGACGCTACCCTGCAACTAGCGGTAGCCCCTCGAAATAAGTTATCGCAAATTGTGTACAACATTGCGAGTTTTAACCCATCTGCTGGCGAAGTCGCAGACCTAGTCAAGCAATATTTCCCAAGTGCGTCAATCACTTTTGAACCAGATGAGCGCAGGCAAGCAATCGTTGACTCTTGGCCGGAAGCGCTCGATTGCAGCGTGGCAGAAAACGACTGGGGTTTTGTACCCAAATACACTCTTGAGCAAGCATTCGAGCATTACCTTGTTCCACGAATAACAAAACAATACGAAGGTGCAATATGACCACAACAAGTACTACTTTTATCGATCGCTCGTCCGCAATTCTTGCACACCTTAAAGAGTCAGGGCAACTTAAGAAATTGCAAATGGTTGAATCGCCAATGGGACCACGGATAAGCATTCGCGGCCGTGGGGAGGTTGACTGCTTTTGCTCAAATAATTACCTTGGGCTAGCAAATCATCCTGATGTTGTTGAAGCAGGAATCGAAGGTCTTCGTAAGTACGGTGCGGGGACTTGTTCTGTGCGATTTATTTGCGGCACCTTTGCGCCACACGAAGCACTTGAAGAACGAATCGCATCGTTCCTTGGAGTAGAAGCGAGTTACACATTTGTTTCGTGTTGGAACGCAACTGAAGCATCGTTTCCAACCCTTTGCCAAGACGGAGATGTGATTGTCTCCGATGAACTGAATCATGCGTGCATCATTGACTCAATGCGTTTGACAACTGCGATTCATCGCGGCGTATCAAAGTGTATTTATAAACACAGCGATATGAAATCGCTAAGAGATGCATTAGTCACCGCAACTGAAAAGCGTTCTGATGAAGGTTCTCTTTTCGTTATAACTGACGGCGTATTCTCGATGGAAGGGGACATTGCTTTGCTTCCCAAAATACGCGAGTTGTGCAATGAATTCGGCGCAGTCTTAGTCGTAGATGATTCGCACGGCACAGGCGTGATGGGCGAGACCGGTCGCGGTACCCACGAACATTATGGTATGGCTGGTACAGACATTGACATATTTACTGGGACGCTTGGTAAAGCGCTCGGTGGTGGGGCGGGTGGATACGTTGCTGGCAGACGCGAAGCGGTCGAATTACTTGTGCAACGTGGACGTCCGACTCTTTTTTCAAATGCACTACCAGTTACCGTTGCTTGTTCAGCAAAGGCAGCGATTGATACCTTGGTGGGTAACCCATCGCTCGTCCAAAAACTTCGTGACAGCGTTGCAGCCGCACGAAAAGGAATAGCCGAAGTTGGCTTTGAAGTTTTAGAATCACCGACGGCAATTTGCCCAATTATTGTGGGCGAGACGGCGACTGCAATTGCTATGAGTAACAAATTGCTCGAGATGGGCGTGTTTGCAATTGGTTTTGGGTACCCCGTTGTGCCTGAAGGCACTGCACGCATTCGAGTCCAAGTCTCCGCAGCCCACGAACAAGAACACATTGATCGGTTGTGTGCTGCTTTGCAAAAACTGAAAG
>CAZAZD010000007.1:0-68225 GCA_964489535.1 uncultured Isosphaeraceae bacterium | reverse complement strand
GTTGGACTGCTCGCAATCCTCTAAGTTTGGTTTATCGTTCGGCGGGTTTACGCAAGTAAGCCCGCCGATTATTCCAAACTTTCCATCGCGGAAGGAAAATCCTATGATGATCCCTTTCATTGCCTCTGACGCTGGCGGCTCGCCAACCGATGTGCAGTTACTTACTCTCGGAACAACGATCGTTGTGTTCGCTATCTTTTTCGTGCTTGCTGCGAAATTTGTTTGGCCTCACATCCTCAAGGGCCTAGATGACCGAGACCAAAAACTTCGTGGCGATCTTGAATCTGCAGAAGAAGCAAGGCAACAAGCAAACGCTGCGCTTCTTGAATACGAAGACGAACTCAAAAAGGCACGCACTGAAGCCGGCGAAATGATTGCGCAAGCAAGACAAGACGCCAAAGCTGCTGCTGAAGAACTTCGAGCAAATAACACGCGGGAACTTGCTGAATTGAAAAATGCAGCAACGGCTGACATCAACGCAGCCAAAAAAGCTGCGATTGGTGAATTACACACCGAAGCAAGCAATCTTGCTATTTCAATTGCAGGACGCATTCTTGGCCGCGAAATTTCCGCAGAAGACCAACAAGCACTCGTTGATGAGTCGCTTGCAGAAATGTCGGGGTCGGCAAAGTGAGTACGCACACTGACGCATTGGCCAATGTCTACGCGCGGAGTCTGTTCGAATTAGCTACAGATGCCGGCGGCAAGGACAAGGTTGTTGAAATTGCAGACGAACTGGAACAAGTATGTGAACTTACAAGGCAAAATAAAGATGTAAGCATGTTCTTTTCCTCACCAATCATTGATGTGCCAAATCGTGGCAAAACACTCTCGACGATCTTCTCCAATCGAGTAACAGATTTGACACTTCGATTCCTTCTTGTATTAAACAACAAGGGGCGGCTCAATCACCTTGAATCCATCAGCGTTGCTTTTGATTTGCTTGTGCAAGAAGCATTTGGTCGTGTCGAGGTTGATGTGTTTACTCCTGCTGCTATTGACGCTGACTCAATGAACATGATTAAGGACAAGGTACAATCGATGCTCAACAAAGAGCCTGTCTTACACCCGTATGTTGACAAGAAAATGCTCGGCGGTCTTAAACTTCGCATTGGCGATCAATTGATTGATGGCTCTGTGCAAACAAAACTACGACGTCTCTCTAAAACTATTAAGAATAGTGGCGGTGCCGCCATCAGAGAACAATTTGAAACGTATCTGGAAGATAACTAATTAGAAAATCCCTTTTCGAAGGCGAGGAATATCGTGAAGATTAAAACAGACGAAATTACATCAGTCATCAAACAAGAAATCGAACAGTTCAGCAGTGAACTTGAAATTTCTGAAGTCGGCCAAGTTGTCGAGGTTGGTGACGGGATTGCACGAATTTATGGTCTTTCTGGCTGCATGGCTGGCGAGTTGCTTGAATTCGAAACACCGCGAGGTGCCGTGATGGGCCAAGCGATGAACCTTGAAGAAGACACTGTTGGTGCCATCGTCTACGGCGACTACCTCGCTGTTGAAGAAGGCAACACAGTTAAAACAACAAAGCGACTTCTTGAAGTTCCAACTGGTCCAGAACTGTTGGGCCGAGTTGTTGATCCACTTGGTAACCCTCTTGATGGCGGACCGCCAATCAACGCGTCGTCCACTTCAAAGTTGGACATCGTGGCTCCCGGAATTGCTGCAAGGCAGCCCGTTGTTGAGCCTATGCAAACGGGTATCAAAGCAGTTGACTCCATGATCCCAATTGGCCGTGGTCAACGAGAACTTATTATTGGCGACCGAAAAACAGGCAAGACTGCTGTTGCGGTCGACACCATCATCAACCAAAAACAATACTGGGGAACGGACGAAGCTGTTGTTTGTGTCTACGTTGCTGTCGGACAAAAAGACTCGACCGTTGCTGGCGTCATTGAAACGCTTAAGAAAAATGGCGCAATGGATTACACCATCGTTGTGGTTGCTGGTTCATCCACGGCGGCACCGTTGCAATATATTGCTCCTTATGCTGGCTGCGCGATGGGCGAGTACTTCATGTGGCAAGGCAAGGAAGGAAAAACACCGAAGCATGCACTTTGTATTTACGATGACCTTTCAAAACAGGCAACTGCGTATCGTCAGTTGTCACTTCTTCTTCGCCGTCCTCCAGGACGTGAAGCATTCCCTGGCGACGTGTTCTATCTCCATAGTCGTTTGCTTGAACGCGCTACAAAACTTTCTGAAGCCAATGGTGGCGGTTCACTTACTGCGCTTCCAATTATTGAAACCCAAGAAGGCGACGTTTCTGCTTACATTCCAACCAACGTAATTTCAATTACCGACGGTCAAATTTACTTACAGCCAGAATTGTTCGCCTCAGGCGTTCGCCCTGCAATCAACGTGGGTATTTCAGTGAGCCGTGTGGGTGGTAACGCGCAGATCAAAGCAATGAAAGAAGTCGCTGGTTCGCTTCGACTTGACCTCGCGGCCTTCCGTGAACTTGAAGCGTTTGCGCAACTTGGTACTGAACTCGATGCTGCTTCCCAGCAACAGTTGAATCGCGGTGCTCGTCTCGTTGAATTGCTCAAACAGGGGCAATACACACCGTACAAGGCGCTCGATCAAGCAATTTCGATTTATGCCGCTTCAAAGGGCTTCCTTGATGACGTTGATCTTGCAAAGGTGCATACGTTTGAAGAAGGTCTTCTTGAGTACATGAACACAACCGCGAAATCCACGAAGGACAAACTCGTCGAAGCAAAATCCTTCAAGGGTCTTGATGACGATTTTGCCATAGCAATCGGAGACTTCAAGTCCACCTTTGCTGGCTAAGAACAACCCTTCAATTTGATTCGTACGAACACCCTCGGTCATGGACGACCGAGGGTGTTTTTTGGGGTCAGGCTCCACCGGGTCAGGCTCCCTAGAGCCTGACCCCAATTTGGTGGTTGAAATACGTCTTTTTAGCCGATTAAAGAAGGAATTATGAGTGAATTACAAACCCAGCACCGTCTTATTCCAGCCGCACTTGAAGCTGTCAGCACCGCGTGTGCTGTCTCAAGAGCAGTTCAAGCCAATTTGGCGCAAATCTGTGAAGTCACCAAGGATGACAGAAGCCCAGTAACAGTAGCTGATTTCGCTGTGCAAGCAATCGTATCTTTAAGCTTGGCTGATTCGCTCGATGCCTCCGATCGCCTTATTGTCGGTGAAGAAGACGCTGCAGTACTGCGAACAGATGAGCAAGCAATAGTAAGAAAGGCCGTCCTTGAAGCAGTCCAAGCGTGGCGACCACAAGTCACCGAATCCGAAATGCTCGATGCGATTGACGCGTGCAACCACGATGGAAGCAGTGATGGATTCTGGGCGCTCGACCCCATTGATGGTACCAAAGGTTTTTTACGCGGACAACATTACGCTATAGCACTTGGAAGAATCGAAAACGGCGAAGTTGTCACGGGCGTGATGGGCTGCCCAAACTTATCCACCAACCAATCGTTTCCGCTTGACGAGGTAGATTCGCAAGGTGTGGTGTACGCCGCATCAAAAGGTGCGGGCGCTTGGGAATTCGAAGGTTGCAATCCGACCTCGTCCCCTATGCGAATACTCGCACAACAATACGAAGCGTCACGCCCACTCCGTTTTTGCGAATCAGCAGAAAAAGGGCATTCTAATCGCGGAGATAGTGGGCGGATTATTGATGCAATCGGAACCGAGGGTGATCCCGCACGGCTCGACAGCCAGTGCAAATACTCCCTCGTCGCTCGCGGGCAAGCAGACGGTTACTTGCGCTTACCGACAAGCAAAACGTACGTCGAAAAAATCTGGGACCACGCCGCAGGATTATGCATCGCAACTGAGGCAGGCGCAATCGTCAGTGACGTATCTGGCAAACCGCTCGACTTCACACAGGGAACTCGACTTGAAAACAACCGCGGTGTTATTTGTGCAACAGATGGGCTTCACCAACGGATTATCGCAGCAATTGATACCCTTGCGATAGCACAGGACTAGTACGATGACCGTAGATGCTTGGATTACGCTCGCGACAATTGTTCTTATAGTTGGGGCACTCGTTCATAGAAAGAACATTGGACCTGATCTCGTTATGGCGGGTGGCTTGGTTATCTTAATGATTTCGGGGGTCATTACTTTTGAGCAAGCAACGTCTGGGTTTGCACAACGTCCCCTGCTTATGATTGCTGGTTTGTTTGTAATCGCTGCGGCGCTCCAAGAAACCGGTGGCATCGAACTCGTTGCTAAAAAACTATTGGGAAAACCAACCTCGCTTGCATCGGCACAACTCCGAATGATGGTTCCAGTTGCTGCAATGTCTGCGTTTATGAACACAACACCAATTGTTGCTATGTACTTGCCAATGATTAACAAGTGGTCGAAACGGTTAAACATACAACCATCAAAGTTGTTCATGCCGCTGAGTTTCGCCGGTATCCTTGGGGGGCAAGGAACCATGATTGGTACTGGCTCCAACCTTATCATCCTGGGATTGTTTATTGATTGGTGGCAACATCCACCTGCATGGGTTCAAGCCGTTCATGTTTCCGCACCAAGCGGAGCCGTGACGATGTGGGGTGCTGCTTGGATTGGTTTTCCCGTTGCCGTTGTTGGAATTACTTTTATTACCCTCTCATCAAAATGGTTGCTCCCCAATCGCGAACCTCTCAAGACTGAAGAAACGCGCAAGCGCGAATATGAAATTAAAATGTTAATTGAAAACGGGGCTTCAATAATCGGAAAAACTATTTCCAATGCTGGGCTTCGTAATTTGCCCGGATTGTATTTATACGCAATTGTTCGTGATGACCAACTCATCATCGGAGTTACACCTCAAGAAATTTTGCAACAAGATGACAAGCTAGTATTCGTAGGCGATGTTCGATCAGTCGTTGATTTAAGAAAAACTCGCGGGCTCATTCCGGCGACTGATGAACTTAGTGGTTTTGAAGGTCGTCCGTTTGCAAGGACAATGGTGGAAGCGGTTGTCTCTGGAAGTTCTCCTCTAGTTGGGCAAACAGTTCGTGATTCACAATTCAGAACAACATATAACGCAGCAATACTTGCTGTCCACCGCAAAGGGGAGCACGTAGATGGGAAAATAGGTGGAATCACGCTAGAGCCCGGCGATACCTTGTTGCTTGAATCTGGTGGTGATTTTCTAAATATTTGGAAACACAGCCGCCACTTCTATCTTGTTTCTGAACTTGATGACTCAAGACCGACACTACACAATAAAGCGTGGATTTCACTGGGTATTCTCGCTCTTCTCATAGTACTCCTCACAACTGGATTCGTCGAGAGGGTCGCTGCAATCTGGCTTTGTGGATTGCTTCTCGTAGCGTTCAAATGCATTAACGGGCCTGTTGCAAGACATGCGATAAATTTTCAGGTATTGATTGTCATCGGTGCAGCAATGGGTATCGGTAACGCGGTTGAAAATAGTGGGCTGGCGCAGTATGCAAGCACTGCCCTGCTTGATTTTTCTCATAATATTCAACTTGGAAATTATGGATCGTTGTTTTTAGTTTTTGTCATGACAAGTATCGCCGCACAACTTATGACAAACTTTGGTGCTGCCGTCATTATGTTCCCAATTGTAATGGGAGCAGCAGAAGGTCTTGGCGTTAGTCCCTATCCATTTGTATTTACAATGATGGCTGCTGCGGGCTGTAACTTCCTAACACCTGTTACATATCAAACAAACCTCATGGTATATGGTCCCGGTGGCTACAAGTTTATGGATTTTCCAAAACTTGGTGTTCCCCTCACATTACTTGTTGCGATTCTTGCAACATTGATTGCTCCACAGGTGTTCCCATTCCTTCCAACAACATAAAGCGATTTTCAGGAGTAACAACTCTGTTCACTTTTGTGGTCGTGGGTCTTTGGATAGTTGGAGTTGTTTTCACTGATAGGTGGGGTTGGAGCCAATGGCTCGCTTGGATTCCAGCATTCGTTGTCCTCTGCTTGATTATCACTACATTAATTATTAACTCCGTCGCAAAACAGACTAAGACAATTGTTTGGTTGTCGCTCGTTTTTACTACTATCCTCTTTTGGTTCATCTCTGAAGAAAATCGGTTTTTGTCTACAGAAATTCAAACTGGGAAAATCCGTCTAGTTGGATGGACAATGAGCCACTCAAAGAAGAAGGTTTCGAAAGAATCTGCTGAAGAAGTTATTCGTCTCAACGGGGATATAACATTGCTTACACATGGGTGGTATGTTCGTGGCGAACCAAGTATTAAAGAGTGGTTAGGTACGGGTCGCGGGCGGGCTATAAATGGCCCCTTTACAATCCTCACAAAACTCAATGTGCTTGAGGTTCGCACTCTCGTTGCTTCTGATGGTGTTTATATTTCTATGTTTGTCATCGACACAACTGAATCTCTAGGGAAACCATTGATTTTGTGGGGGATTGATTTACCTTCCGATTTAAGTACTCCCAGAATCGAAACCGCAAATCGAGCAAAGCGATTGCTCTCCTCAATTGATGCGCCTCGACCAGATGTTGTCGTAGGTGATTTCAATATGACAAGAAACAGCTATGCCATCAAGACTTTATTTCCCGAACTTGTTGATGCGAGTAATACTGGAGGAGTTGGACTGCTTGCCTCGTTTCCAATGCAAGTGCCGTTGTACCACATAGACCATACGTTGATCGGCAACGGCTTCGTTTGCAATTCTTATCGGTTGGTGAACCCACATATTGGTAGGCACCGCGTACAGGTAACCGAACTAAGTATCGAAAAATGAAAAATGTATAACTGTATACTTATTTTCTTGAGAAAATATCGTAGATAACGTCGTCAAGATCGCGAATAGCATCGAAATCGATAGGTGGAAGCGCGCGAAGTTGTGTGCGAATGATAACGTTGTCTATCCATGTTACCGAACCATCTCCGCGCAACTCGTTATACCCAATCTTGTGACTGAAGTCTTCCTTTGTTTGAAGACCGTCTGTAAGTAGTACTAACTCACGACCCTTCAAGAGACTGTGGCGTCTTCCGGTTCGCCAATCCTTATGACCTATATATTGGTAGTTACTATAAAGGGGCTTTGTGATCGATTCTGCTTTCCACTCTGCACGACACTCTTCTATGGTGTGTTCGCCTTCATGGCTTGGGCAATAGAACGCTTCGGGTGCATCGCAATAATGCCACTGATAGAGATGACCTAGACCATCCCAGTTTGAATCTTTAAGTGGTTCTGGCATTGGATGATTTGTAATTTCTGCAAAAAGCATTCCTTCGATCTCTGTCCCCTTGCGAACCATGGCAAGCAGACCGGGATTTGGTTCGGGCTGATCCAAGACGCTTGCAACAGGGAGACGGTTTCGATGATCACCGCTATACATCGTCAATGCCTGACCTTGTTGTCGTTGGTTTGAACCGCAGAGAACACGGTGCGCATTTTCACGAACGGACGAGAGCGTTGGCATTAACAATCCCATCAATAAAGATGTAACACTTATGACAACTATCAATTCAAGCAGACTGAAACCTCTTCGTTTTTCGTAGAGTTCCTGTTGTTCACAACCTTGGCAAAATGTATTGCTTGTATCAGTCATATCAATTATGTGGCGTGTGTATTATCGCCACTTATATAGCATAGTACATATTTGAGTAAATGCGATATTATTCTGAAATCTTCTGCAAAAAAATGCTACACTTCAATTTCGTTTCCACAGAATGTGTAATTCTGTTGGGGGCTTGTTAGCATTTGGAGAACGCTTTGCCAAACGATGAACCAGGCTATAGATTGATGCGGCGAGTCGCCCTTGGTGAAGAAGATGCCGTTGCTGAACTTTACGATCGTTATTGTGCGCTCGTTTTTAAACTTTCTATTCAGTTTTTGTCAAATAATGCAGAGGCAGAAGACGCAGTACAAGAGATTTTTGTGCGACTTTGGAAGACAGCAGATCGATTTGACCCCAGAAAAGCCAAATTAGTCACATGGGTGATGCTTATTACCAGACGTCATCTCATCGATCGAATCCGCAAAAAAACCGTTCGCCCCAAGCAACAAGAATATACAGAATACAATGAGGTTTCTGCAACCGAAAGCCCTCTCCCGTCGAATATAGTGGTACATGAACGCAACGCCCAACTTTGGGAGGCACTGCAATCGCTCTCAGAGATACAAAGAACAGTGATTGAAAGGGCTTATTTTCAGGGCTTTACTTTACGAGAAGTGAGCCGACAACTTGACACACCGCTAGGAACGGTGAAATCTGCTCTCAGCCGCGGGCTTCTCCGCCTACGAGAGCGCGGACTAAAGGATGCTTCTTCCATTTGACGAGAAAAGTAACGTACGAGAAACACAATGACGAACGAAACATACAACCCAAAACAACTCTTAGAACTCGCTGTTCTTGATGCGTATGGTTTGCTTGAACCAATCGAAAGTGACTTGTTCAACCATTCGTTCCACGATGCTCCCGCTACAATCCAAGATGAAATTAAGCAAATGCAGGAAGATCTTGCGCTTGATGATTCACTCCTGCCTGCAGATATGCCACCCACATCGCTTCGCAAGAAGGTTTTAGATGCTGTTGCTGAAACTGCTGACAAAGAAGCACAACGACTTGCACCACTCGCACTGATTGGTGCAAGAGCAAGCGCTGCACAAGCAAAACTTGGTTCCTCAAAACAGGCTGCATTCTGGAGAACTGCTGCTGTTGTTTTATTTGGTGTAACCGTTGTACTCGCAATTATTACACTTGATGCACAACGCAAAGCGAATCAAAGCGCACAGATTGCAATTAACACATCCACAAATAATGCCATTAACGACATGGTTGGTTCCGAATTTGCTAAATACGTCGGCAATCCTTATTGCCAAGTTGTTCGATTGGAACGAGAAGATGGTAGTGCCACTGGGTATCTCCGAATCGCAATGAACGAACGATTCGGAAACGGGTACGTCATCGGCATTGATCTTGAAGAAAACGAAGAAATTATCATCCGGGGCACAACTGCAAATGGTGAGGTCATCGAACTTACACGAATTACTGGCGATAGCCCGATTGTTGGCCGCGAGTTTATCATCGACCCCGCACTTGTCGGTGGTATGACCATTGCTGCAATCGATGCTAAAACCGGCAAACGCTGGGTCTAAAACTATCCAGCGGATAGTTTCTTTGTTCAATTAATACTCACAGCAACGGGGACAGTCCCGAGGTCGCCGTGCGATGCACACACAGTAGGTGCGTCAAACCCAGTACCAAAAAAGTGGGCTCGTAAGTCATCATTCCCAGCCTTCCACTTCAGCACAAACTGTGAGGCATGGCTTTCGATGCAACTTTTTACGATCCCTGAGGGTTCGATAGGATCGAGCACATACATACTGCATATACATCGCACGGCAACCCAGTAACGAGTCACTCGTACAATACCACTTACAACACGACTCGCAAGGATTATTTTTGAAAACTACAAGTAAAACTCAGCACGCCCGCGAATTAATTTCGTGGGCGTTTCTTCCAATGATGATGGGCGCAATCGAAGGCGGTGTCGTTGGCGTGCTCACAAAGCGGATGTTCGATGGGGTAGTAGCAAATAACATTCTCGACTGGTCAGTGGCTTCACTTGCAGCAGCACAGGGATTTGCAAGTATCTCGAGTTTTCTCTGGGCTGCGTTTAGCCACGGCAAACACAAAATCCGGTTTATCACAGCACTTAAAATTGCATGCGTCGTACTTGTTGCCGCGGTTTCGTTCGTTCCACAGTCTGCGTTCGGACTTGCAATGTTGCTATTCTGTGTCATTGGAACTCGCGTCTGTTACACGGGAATTGTTACATTGCGAACCACTGTCTGGCAAGCAAATTATCCACGGACGAACCGCGCGTTTGTTGCTGGAAGAATCGCAACGGTCCAAGCACTTGTACTCGCCACTGTTGGATTTGGCGTGGGCGAAGCAATGGACCTCAACGAAGATGCAATTCGATGGGTCTACCCCGTTGCTGCAAGTTTCGGTGTTCTCGGTGCTTGGATTTACAGCAAAATCCGCGTTGATGGGCACAGAGAAATTTTACAAGACGAACGAGAGTCGCCGAACCAAGTTTCATTTTTGCCGTGGAAAACGTTTCAACTCTTGTTTGAAGACAAACAGTTTGCGAAGTACGTGGGGTGCCAATTTGTTTTTGGTGTTGGCAACCTCATGCTCACCGCACCGCTTGTCATTATCCTGAGCGAGCAATTCGACCTTGGGTACCTCGGCGAAATTTTGATTGTTTCTACAATTCCAATTCTGATGATTCCGTTGAGCACCCTCTTTTGGGCAAGGTTACTCAAGAGAATGCACGTACTCTCGTTCCGGTCTATTCATAGTTGGTTTTTTGTCGTCTCCTCCATTTGCATTGGTGTGAGTATCGCAACACACAGCGTTGCTGGGCTTTGGGTTGGTGCGGCAATTCGCGGGGTGGGTTTTGGCGGTGGTGTTCTTGCTTGGAACCTTGGGCATCAAGATTACGCACCCGTTGAACAGTCTGCAAGATATATGAGTCTCCACGTCACTTTGACTGGAATTCGCGGACTTCTCGCTCCCGCACTTGGCGTGGCCTTGTACACTTCATTGCTCGACAGTGGTTGCCAAGCTGGTCCAATTGTCTTTTATGTTGGTGCCACACTCTCCGCAATCGGGGGAATTGGGTTTATTTTGCTAGCAAAAGCCCGTTTATCAAACGGTTAAGTATTCCAAATTGGCTCACTTTTGATAGAATGCACGGCTCGCCTGTATTTTTCAACAGGTATGTGAACCCCCGCTTTTCTTGCAATTTGAGCACGGTGCTCAGTAGAAAATCGGCTCACACCAAGCAACTGCGTCAAGCGACCCCGCAGCCAAGCACGAAACCCCGTCGCAAATCCACATGGTAGACCATAATCTTATCGCAGATATCGGAATTGATTTCGATGAAGTAGATGCACTTATTCTTTCAGCCCTCGGCGAAGATGTTGCATCCGGAAACATGGATGCGCTCATCTCGGATGAAATCCAGCAACTCATTCCCGGCAATATGCTCAAGGGCAAAATCGTCGGCAAGGCTGGTGACGACGCTGTCATCGATGTAGGCCTCAAGTCCGAAGGACTCATTCACAAAAGTGAATTTGATGATTGGGACACGCTTGAATCTGGAATTGTCATCGAAGTTATTCTTGAAGACCTTGAAGATGAAAATGGCATCATCAAGTTATCCAAGCGAAAAGCAGACCGTATCCGAAACTGGGAGAAGGTTCTTGAAACACACAACGAAGGTGACATCGTCGAAGGCAAAGGTATTCGACGAATCAAGGGCGGTATCCTTGTTGACATTGGCGTTCCTGCATTCCTTCCTGCCTCACAAATTGATGTACGCCGTCCTGGCGATGTCAATGAATTCCTCGGCAAAATCATTCGTGCTGAAATTCTTAAAATTGACGAACCCCGACGCAACATTGTTATTAGTCGAAGAACACTTGTCGAAAGTGAACGCGATGAAGCGAAGCAACGTTTACTAAACACTATAAGTGAAGGCGATATCATCGTAGGCAAGGTTACCAACGTTGCTGAATTCGGTGCATTCGTAGATCTTGGCGGCATTGATGGATTGCTCCACGTAACCGACATGAGTTGGGGACGTATCAAACATCCAAGTGATATTTGCAAGACGGGTGATGACATCGAGGTTAAAGTGTTGAAAGTTGATTTCGATACTGAAAAGATTGCCCTAGGACTCAAGCAAAAAGAAGCTTCGCCGTGGGATAACATCGAAGGTCGATTCCCTGTGAAGACAAAGGTTACTGGCAAAGTTGTAAACCTTGTAAGTTATGGTGCGTTTGTGCATCTTGAAGACGGCGTTGAGGGTCTCGTTCATGTTTCTGAAATGTCATGGCGTAAACGAATCAACCACCCAAGCGAAATCGTTTCGCCCGGTGATGAAATTGACGTAGTCGTACTTGATATTGATAAAGACAAGCATGAAATTTCGCTTGGCATGAAGCAAGTTGAAAACAACCCATGGGAAGTTGTTGCAGAAAAATACCCAATCGGAACTATTGTTTCAGGTGCAGTTCGTAACCTTACGAATTATGGCGCATTCGTTGAAATCGAACCGGGCATTGATGGACTCCTCCACGTAAGCGACATCTCGTGGACTGAAAAGATTGCACATCCAAACGAGAAGTACAAGAAGGGCGACGAGGTGGAATGCATGGTTCTTGAAATTGATCAAGAAAAACAACGCATCTCACTTGGTATGAAACAAATGCATGAAGATCCATGGCAAAATGCGATTCCAGAAGCATACAAGCCGGGCATGGTTGTACATGGCTCTGTCACCAAGATTACAAACTTCGGCGTCTTTGTTGAACTTGAAGATGGTCTTGAAGGACTTCTCCACATCTCTGAACTTGCTGATAAAAAGGTTGACAACCCACAAGATATTGTGAAGCCGGGTGAAGAAGTGAATGTAAAAATTCTACGAGTTGATCTTGATGATCGCAAAATCGGTCTTTCACTTAAGCGCGCGATATCCGGCGAGGACGTGGAAGATGATTGGGAAGCACACGTTCCAAAAAGTGATACGCCTGAACGTGGTGGAATGGATGACCACGGCGCACTAGGTACTGACAAAATCGAACTGTAAAGTCAGTTCTTAGATTATACAAAAGAGCGCGGCCCGTCTCTCTGAGACGGGCCGCGTTTGTTCTCTCTTATCCATACATCGGGATCTGAAGTTAGCACAGGGCTAAAAATGTTAGCACGGTCAATAGGACTACTTTGCGCCTATGTCGTGTCAACTCTGTTGCATGCTTCAGCATTCGCATCTCTCTAAAACCTCGTCTCTGTTTCTCGTTCACTAAGTCCCTCGGACACCGCTATCATGCAACAACTTTGGTTAGATGCAAGTATTAATTTCCAATAAATGAAAGAACACGACTTTTGAGCCATTTCTGCACATTTCTTCTCCTTTTCATTTCCGTCTGTGCGGATTGTGCAGGGGAGGGTTTGCCAAGTTTTTCAGAAACCTCGACCATTACTAGAGCTATCCGAGGGTGGATTGACCATGATTTACAGATAAAACCTGATGAAACAGAAACATTAATGCCAAATGGTTTTTCTTGCTGCATCATTCTTAGACACCACGGAGAAGTCATAGGAGTTGGGACCTCTGGGCTCTATTCAAGTAATCCCATCGCAGAGTGTGCCCGTTTCGCTTTTGAAGAAGTCATGCAGAATAAAATTCTTCGTCGTCTAGAACCCGAAATGAGATCTTTTGCACTCTCTTCTATATCGATTGAATTAGAAATAGGCGCTGCACCAGAACCGTCGCCGGATAAAAATTTAGATAGATTTGCACGGGGATTACAGAACGGGGTTGAAGGTATCGCCGTTCGTAAGGGCGACGCATGGGCAATCCGGCATCCAGCAAAACTTCGACTTGCGCCCAACCAAAACGTAGTCATTGCACTTGAATCGTTGTGTATTGAAGTCGGCGTACACCCAGCAACTGCCATTTCAAGACAGCTCTCTCCAAAGGACGATGTAACGCTGTACACGATTCCCACAATTACGGTTGTGCAAGACCGTGATGAGGGGCAAGTACGTAAACTCATTCGTGGAGATGAACTCGTCACAATTGCTGATATTAACCCTAGCAACATGAACCGCCTTGCAGACCTCATCGCATCACACTTGATCAATTGCATGAATAACGACGGATTTATCATTGGAGGGTATCAGCCAGCTACCGATTCTCTTTCTCCCCCACACGCAACTATTTTTGTTAACATTTTGGTTGCTACAGCGCTTGATGCTTACGCCTCAAACATACGAGCGACACACAAGGACGAAGCAGAATACACAATTAAAACAATTTTACGCACGGTCAACAACCAATACAAAGACAGAGATTCTGTTTCAAACAACGTTGCATCTGCGATGGTCATACTTGCAGTACCAAACCAATCCATTGCAGACCAACTCCCTGAACTGCTCGAACGCTGCAAACAACAAGTTATTAACTCTTGTAAGCATTCGGTCAACGAGGAAGAGTCCGCTCTACATCCACATGAGTTTGCAATGCTCTCTGATGCAATTGCAACGATTGCGAATTCAAACACCAAAGATGGAGTCATCGACACACTCGCGAAAGAGGTTTGTCATAGATGTATGAACAGCGTTCCCATGCAATCAAAAATGTCCACAATTCCATGGATAGTTGATGCGTTTTACAAAGTCATAATAGATGCTCCAGAACAAGCATCAATGCAAGAGTTACTTGAAATAGCATTGTCAGCACAAATTAATGAAACTAACAGCGATCTTTTTGGTGGGTTTTCATTAATATCAAACGGGATAAGGGTAGTTGATGCCCGCGGAATTCGAATGGTTCCAATGCTCGCACTGTTTGCCCAAACCCCAAATCCAAATCAGTCCAAAGCAATCCAAGCGCTCACCAAATCCATTCGGTTTGTTTCGCAACTCACAACTCAAGAGCAAAGAGCAAATCGATTTGCTAATCCTACTTTGTCCAAAGGTGGTGTCCGAGTTGCAACGTGGGACGCTTCAATGCCAACCGAGGCCTCTGCAATGGCTCTACTGGGTGTTTCACGTGCCATTCTGGCTTTTAAGGTTGCTTCCCAAGGACATTGATACGTATACTCTTGGATATGAAGTTACTTCAATACACCCTTTTGATCCTGCCTGTTTGTATTTTTTTACTAGCTAGCCCAACTCGCGCCGAACACCCACACGCAAAAATCCTTGGAGCACTAGTGTATACCGATCTTTCTATTGCATCTGATGGAGAAGAATCCACTGTTGTTATGAACCAACTTCGTCAAAAACTTGGCGTGCTTATGCAAGTCTATTGGGAGAACTCGCATTACGAAGGCATTAGTCGCACTGCACCAATTTTTCTTACGTTAGAAGATAAGCCAGCGATTGTTGTTCTTGAGCGCATCATGGAGCAACTCAGTGACGATGAAGAAATAACTTGGCAAATTAGAGACGGCGTTCTTGAGGTTGGATTCAAATCACTATTTTCAAAAAAATCCTCGATGCATCTTATTCAATATCCAATTAGCGATTTGTTATTTACTGTTCGCGACTTTGAAGATGCGCCCAAAATGGGTAGTGGTGGAAGTTCTAATTCCGGTGGAGGATTAACCGTCGGCTTTGGACCTGCTGGGAGCGACCCTAAAAGAGATCCAAAACAAAAACAAATCGACAAAATAATTCACCTTATTACGAAATTCGTAGAGCCAGATCAATGGGAACATAACGGCGGCGAATGCACCATTGATAATTTCCAAGAAACCCTTCTCATCAGCGCACCTGATTATATGCATCGCCAAATAGGTGGCTACTCGTATGAACCACTTCGACCCTCGGGTTCAAAATCCCGTCGCGTAGATTTTTCCAAAGGCAAAACAACCGTCCGAACTCGGTAATTGTGACTGTCACGGACTGTTTTATCTCCGCGCCTCTACAGCAAATACCTAGCCACCAAAACTGTTGGGTCAACGAATAAACTGGAAAGAAGTCAGCAACTACTCTTTTGAATCGGGAGAAACCCAGTGGTTCAGCCAAGCGCGGTCCCATTCGATCTTCGCTTTGCGGTGAGACATCTTGGAGAGACCGTGACCAGTTCCGGGATAGATAACTAATTGCACTGGAACATCAAGGTAATCATGGAGGGCGCGAAACAAAGCTTTCGATTGTTCGGCAGGGACACGCTCGTCTCCAGCGCCAACGTGAATTATGGTCGGCGTTGTAATGTTGTCTGCTTCAAACAGTGGCGACATCCGTTGAAGTTCCTCCCCTGCAGTCCAAGGAAATCCCTGTGCGTAATTCACAACGTGACCGGGCGTGTCTTCAATTGCCCACTGCATTGTCTGGTCAAACACCCCTGCCCCACTCGACGCCGCTTTGAATCTATTCGTTTCGGCAATGAGGCAATTCGTCAAGTATCACCATTACTCCATCCGCCAACTGCAAGTTTATCTGGATCTGCAAAACCAAGTTCAATCATTGCATCGACACCTGCAAGAATATCTTGTACTTCAATATCGTTTTCCCTGCCAACTAGATCGGTAACAAACGTATCACCATATCCAGTAGACCCACGATAGTTTGGACTGAAAACCGCCCAGCCGTCTGAGGATAATAATCCTCGCCCATAGATAGAGAATGCAAGCGCTTGCGTCACCGAAGAAGTTGGACCTCCATGCAAGTGCACGTACATTGGGATTGGTGAATCGTTATTAATTTCGTACCCATGTGGCAGTTCAAGAACACCCTCTATCACCGTGCCGTCCTTTGCCCTCCACTGTACAGTTTCTATGCTTGGTAATTTCCAACTCGATGTGCGGCTGTTTGGGTTTGCAAGTACATCAACATAGTTTGGATCTTCTGATGCACGAACAATCGACGTTAAACTAATTTGTGAACCAACAAGCGCAATTATTTCACTTGTATCCCTCGCGATACTAAAACTCCAACAAATCAAACTATTCGTAATGAGTTCGTTCGTTTCGCCCTGCTGACCGTGTCCGACATCCTTAATTCGTAAGAGAGGTCGAATTGTTCCTCGTTCTGCAATGAAGAGCAAGTCATTTGAATTTGGCGCCCACACTGGTGAAGAGCCAAGCGTGTCGTTTTGCGCGCGATGGACTTTTTGAAGCATAGTTTCTGTTTCACCGAACGTTGCGACAAACATGTTTCTTGGGAATCCATCAAAATCAACCGAAAACGCCAACCGCGTTCCATCGAATGACCATTCTGGAAACTCCACCCAGCCGTAGGGTGATGGGGCTTCTTCACGCCAAAGCGTATCGTCAAGCACGGTTGTTTCTTTCGAATCAACATCGTAAATCCCTAACTCCGACCAACCTTCGTTCGTAATCAAGCGCGTGTCGGGTGTTGTGATGATGGCGATTTGCTTACCCGTTGGTGACGGTGCAAAAAATTTAATGACACGGTCTTCGTCCCAAATCTTTTCGTGCTTCCACGTGTGAACATCCAAACTCCATAACTCCGAGTAATCAATGATCCCAGACCCGTACTCAAGATCATCGTGTTTTTTGCGAGGCGACTTCCACGCATCGTCAATCTGTGTTTCGTCGCTCGTTACATAAAACACCGTATTGCCATCTACACCCAATGCCCAATCTTCCACACTATGTGCCAACCGCGTCACCGCCATAAGCTGTGTGCCGTCCGGTTTAATTCGCCACACTTGTTTTTTCCCATTACGTGGAAGGTCGTTCCCTTTGTTTCCCCTTAGCGAAGAAAAATACAACCACTCGTCGTTACTTCCCCACTGCAATGAACCATCGTATGCTTCATCAAAAGTCAAACGTAACGGAGTTGCGTTAGGGATATTCGTCTCAACAATCCAAATGTCGGTGTTTCGTTTATCAAGGTCTTCATCCCAACGACCTTCCGTCCACGCCGCATACGAACCACTCGGTGAAACGGCGCAACTTGATAGATAGGAAAGAGAAAAGTAATCATCAGTCGTTATTTGATAGTTTGGTTCTGCGCTCTGTAAACAAAAAATTAAAAATAAACCTGTAAACATTAGTTGCTCCCTCTTTAATCGTGCCGCAATGCGACAATTGGGTCCTGCTTACTTGCAATAATCGCGGGGTAAATCCCAAAGACAAGCCCCGTGCCGGCTGCAACTAAAAAAGAAACAATGATTGACCATCCTGTAATTTTTGTTTCTAAGCCAACACCAACGTCGCCGATGCCACTAAAGATTGGAAAACTTAAAATCCATGGCAAAAATGATTCTAAACCAATTGATATTGCAACCCCAAGAACAATTCCAAGAAGCCCACCGACGCAACTAATGCTCCCCGTTTCAATCAAAAACTGGATTGCAATATCACTTCTTGATGCACCAACTGCTCTACGAATTCCTATTTCCCTTGTCCGCTCCACAACAGTTGCAAGCATGATATTCATAATTCCAATTCCACCAACAAGCAAGCTAATTGCAGCGATTGCCGTAAGAAGAATATTCATTGTTGCTGTTGTTCTTCGGACGTTTTCAAGAAGTTCCCAAGGAACAATGATTTCTATGTCTTGCAACTCGGGGTGCCCCGCCTGCATTACGCTACGAATATGCTCCGCCATTGGCACCACTGCTTCAGTCGACGGCGCGATTAAATAGAGCTCTGATATTTCAACCTCTTCTCCGCTAAATGACCCCGACTGTCTTCGAACAACAATATCCCCAAACTCCAATTTCGCAGTTGTCAAAGGTATGTGCACGTCCTTATTCAGGTCTCTTCCAACAAGTGCGGAACCAGCGCCTCCAGCCAATCCGACTGGCTCTAGAACGCCGACTATTTTAAAGACCCGTTGGTCAATTCGCATGCTTTGTCCAATTGGATTTGTGAGTGGAAAGAACAACTTTTCAATTTCAGAACCAATCACTGCCACTGGAGATCGACGCTCCAAATCCCCTTCAACTAAGTAACGGCCACCTGACTTAACGTGAAGATTAGCGGCATCTTTTAATGCGGGAATCGTTCCGAATGTTTGACTTGTAGTTCGTGAAGCACCTTTTGAGACTTCTGACCCAACTGCTTTGAGAGGAATAATTGTATCTGCTGGAATAAATGTTTCAAGGCGACGATAATCTTCCTCGGTCATACCAAACGTTGCAACGAAAGATCTACGTTGCGACCCCACTTGCTGTGATTCTGGGGGTCTCTGGGAACGAACGATGATGTTCGTCGCTCCGAGTGATTGAATCGCCCGCAATGCGCTTTGTTTATTTCCTTCACCAATTGAAACCATAACAATAACTGATGCAACGCCAAGAATGATTCCCAAACTCGTAAGTACTGAGCGAAGTGCGTGCAAGCGCAAGCTTTTCATTCCAAGTAAAAATGTTTCGACTGATAAGTTCATTGGGGCATTAGTGGTTCTGGGGTTTCGGATGCAAATACCTCAGGAATGTCAACATAAAAAGAAGACCCTTCGCCTTGTGTTGATTCAACACCTAATGCTGCGTGTAACAAATCGGCAAGTTCTCTACAAATTGCAAGCCCAAGACCGGTACCAGAGTGTTCTCTAGTGTGCGTTGCGTCCACTTGTCTGAATTTCTCAAACACCATTTCAATCATGTCTTCGGGGATACCCGGCCCACTGTCTTGCACCATAATCCGTATTGTATTCGATGCGCCATATTCCCTTACCCTTGCCGCACTAAGCGTGACAACCGAACTGTTTGGGGCGAATTTGATTGCGTTTGAAAGATAGTTATATAAAATTTGTTGAAGTTTCCCTGCGTCCGTTTGAATCGGTGGCAACTTATCTTCAACATGTAGCTCAAGGACTAATTCTTTGCTATTAGCTTGTGGACGCATAATTCCAGCAAGTCCTTCAAGTAAATCGGTGAGACTTGTTGGTTCAAGATTTACTTCCATTCTTCCAGATTCGATCTTTGCCATGTCTAACAATTCATTAATCATGTCAAGCAACGATCGTCCGCTTTTTAAGATGTTATGCAAATATCGAATTCGTTTTTCTTGGTCTTTTTCAGTCTCAACAGGCGTGCTTTCAAGGAGTTCAGCAAAACCAATGATTGAATTGAGTGGAGTGCGTAACTCGTGGCTAACATTGGCAATGAACTCGTTTTTTAAACGGCTTGATTCAAATAATCCGACATTTACCTCAGCAAGTTCTTCCACTTTCAAGTCTAGAGAGTCATTCATCTTTTGCAACCGTCTTCTGTCTTGCTCCATACGGTCTAGCATTTCATTAAACGCGATTGAAAGTTCTTCAAACTCATCACCCGTCTGGAGTGAAGACCTTGCTGTAAAATCCCCTTTCTGGACACGTTCAGAAACGCGTCTTAGCTTTCTAACTGGAGAGAATATAAGACGTTTAAAAATAAAGTAGTAGACTAAAACTGAAATTAACCCGCCGACGATTCCTGCAATGATAATTAAAGTTCTGCTCCAAACCAATTGAGTTCTTGCAAAATCAGTCTTTCTTCGAATAACCAGAACAGCAACTATGGGGTCTAACAAGCTCGGGTCTGAAACACCAGAGCCAAAATCCGTAACACCTTCCATTCGTATTGACATGATTTGCGACTGAGTTATTGGTTTTGCGTATTGAAAATAATTGTGATGGGCACGATCATAAGCATCATAAAACTCTTTGTCGGCTTCGTCTTGTTTTTGAAAGGAAGCCAGTGCCCGATCAACAAAACCGTCTTGACTTCGGTCAATCTCGTCTCTTACTAAGTGAATATTGACGTCATCGTCCTCAAAAACAGCTGACTCAATCTTTGAATTAATCCAAAGATCGGCAAGTTGTCTTGCAAATTCAAGTTGATAATCTTGAACAACCGCGGAAGAATTTATCCACGGAACCGCGAGAAGGCATGTGATAATAATAACGTTTGCAGTGCCAAATATTGCAAGGCACTTGTTCGCTAAACTTACTCGGGATCCCATGCCGCCCATGATACCATTGGTAGAGTATCGGGACTGTCCCCAAGCTTTTGACGCACATAGTCAAAGAAACGCAAATTGTAAATTGGCGCACATTGTAGTTCTACGCCGCAAAGGGACTGTCCCCTTTATCATTTTGGGACTATCCCAAATCATGCGCTCTGCACTCGCGATGTGACAGTCACTCTCATACTACGGGCTAGGAAGTACGCACAACATATAGGTAGGTGTGACTGTCACCAAGCCTGTCCTGCTGCTCTTTTCTTTTCTCTGTAGCTCTGTGGCAAATCCCTAACCATCAGAACTCTGGGGTCAACAAGGAAACTAAAAAGACGCAAGAAACTACGTTGGCTTTGACCAATCCCATTCGCTTGATTTATTGAGTACTGCCACGGACTGCTTCGTGCAACGAAGACACATTGAAGCGATCGGTTCAATGGCGCCCACCCATGTTGGCTCGTCCCGATGCTCTAGACACATTCTGCAGTTGTCTTCGGCTGGTGTTCCCCCACCTGCTAAAACAAGCTCAGAATACGCAACCGTCAAACAGTTCCCGCAAACAATGCTCCCTCTATGTCCTTCTACACAAGGAACATCGTTTGCCCATGCAGTATTCCCACAAAAATCGCAAAGGATATCTTCTGGCTGCACATTGTTTTCATCGATTCCTTTTCTATGCATCAGTCAACTCGCACCAATGTTGTCGCGTGGAATGGACGACCTTCACGTTTGTACTTTCTTTCAAAGTTTGTGCCGACAAGTTCGCCATCGCCCGCTGAATTTGCAGGATTAAATTCTTTTCTGGTGAATAGAGATGTGTTTCGAGCAAAATGTTCCTCGCACCACTCCCACAAATCATCGTGGTCTGTAACAACATGCACAACGCCACCCTGCTTAAGAACTCGATGAAACAATTCAAGTGTGCTGTCTTGGATGACGCGACGTTTGTGATGTCGAGTTTTTGGCCATGGATCACTAAAGTACAAATGAATAATGTCCGCAACATCGTCTTTGCACCAAAATTTTAAAAACTCGGTTGCGTCCCCGTGCACCATCTTTACGTTTTGAATATGGTTCCGGCGCAAGCGGTCTGCCGCGTATCTATAAAATTCAGCAGCCCATTCGAAGCCAAGATAATTGGGTTCAACTCTTTGTTGTGCCTCTTGCAAAAGGAAAGTCCCCTTGCCAGAACCAATCTCAATTTCAAATGGCTTGGACTTGTCCTCGAACCAACTCCTCGGATCTATTCGCCCTTGGGTGCTCGGCGGAATGCTCCGCATATCAATTCCGATATCCCCAACGTCAAACGTCCTACCTCGCGAAAGCCCAAAACTCACACGCTAGCTCCGGTTGCACCGGTTGATGCACTTGCTGCTGCTGCATTCGCGGCCTGTTGCGAGGCGGCACCTCCAGACGAACAGCCCCGAACGGAAACAATGCTTGCGATGCCTGTGCCAAATCCCTTTAATTCATTCTCCCAAACAACTGCACCAGTTGTTGGTTCGAGGCAATAGGTGTATCCAGAAACGGAAACGATAAGACGATCGCCATCTAGAATCACAGCAGGATAACCCGAACCCTTTGATGATTTCCAATCCCAAACTTTATCGCCTGTGTACCTGTCAAGCGCAATCACTTGTTTGTTAAAACCAACGAATACTAATTCTTCTACTCTATTAGACATCTATCACCTCTGTAATCCATTCCGCCATTATCGCAAGTGTTTCTGGGTCGAATGTTGTTTCAATTTGGATGTATTCACTAATTGCACCCGTAGCTGCTGGTTGAAACAAGTGGTTCAACCCATCACGTTCGATGATTGTAATATCGGTATCAAAGTTTGTTTTCACCTCTTCAATAGCGGAGAGGTTCTGGTTGGAATCAACTTGAATATCTTTTGTGCCGTTCAATGCCAGTACGGGGCACGTAACTTGTGCGAGCGTGGGCGCTGGGTCGTAATACAAAAAGAATTGCAGCCAAGGTAAAGTCATGACCGCAAGACCTTCGTCAATTGCTTGATCAAAAAGTTCTTCGGTCACTTCTAATCCCTGTGCTAAAAACTGAATACTTACGAGTTCAGCCATTTGTTCACGAAGTTCCTCTTCACTTGCGTCGGATTCCATCATTTCATACAACGACATCGAAGCGTGAATGACCCCATCAATCAATTCTTCATCTGCACCTGACGATTGTAAGAGGAGCGCCTGTTGCACGGGCAGAAGTTCGTTACCTGCAACACCGGGACCTGCGAGCATCACAACAAAAGCGAGTTTGTCATCGTGCACAGCAACCATCGGACCAATAAGTCCACCCTCGCTATGCCCGATGACTCCGACTCTTCGGCTGTTTATTTCTGGATGCATCCGAGCTGCTTGTACCATCACTTCTGCATCGGTTGCAAAATCTTCCGAAGTGTCCTCCCTCAAATCTTCGATGTTTTCCATCACCGATCCACCAACTCCGCGATCGTCATACCGCAACACGGCAATCCCGTAGCGCGTCAGATAATCTGCGATAACGAGGAATGGTTTATGACCCATGATTGATTCGTCTCGGTCTTGCTGACCTGAACCGCTAATCAGAACAGCGCATGGGAAGGGCCCTCTGCCCTCTGGAATCGTGAGCGTTCCCTGCAGTAAATGTCCATCGGGGTGCAGGGATGTTACTTCCCTTGAATCATAGGGGTATGGTTCTGTTGGACACTGCGGACGAACTAAGGCTGCAATTTCACTGACTCGATCAAAATCAATTGCAAAAACAAGACCCTGATGCATTTCCCCTGTTAATTTTGTACCATCATCATTTTCGGAAACAATGAACTTCAATCCCGCTTGTGCAAGTTCCGCAGAAAGTGAGCCGCCTTGGGTGTACGTGGTGGGCAGGGGAATATTTCTTGCTCCTTGCGATGGAACCGTGAGCAACAAAAAAGTTCCTTCTTCTGTTTCAGAAACACCAAGCGTCATTTTGAGTGGTCCAAGAGTTGGGACTTGTATCTCGCCAGAATAAAACCTTGGTTCCTCAGCAAGCACGCTGCACGAAACAACAAAAAGCCAAAGTATGCTGTGGCGAATAAAGGTAATATGCATGTGTATTCTCCTAACGAGGTTATGTGGTTGCCGAACTAGTGGGAACTTCCACGTGCTTTGCATCTGACCATAAATCCTCTAAATCATAATAGGCACGGCGCTGTGGCTCAAACAAGTGTAGCACAACCGTAACAAAATCAACAACAATCCATGTTGCGTCAGTGTCCACACTCTTCCTAAAAGCAGGGAAGGTCATCTCATCGCCTAAATCTGCAACCTCGTCGGCTACAGATTTCATCTGCCGATCACTTGTTCCACTAGCGATAAGAACATAATCGCACACTTGGCTTAAGCCGGAAACATCGAGAAGAAGAACATCTTCGCAATGTCTATCCCGAATCAACCTCCCCGCTTCCGCAGCAAACTCTGCAGAATCGGGGCGATTGGTTGTTTCGGAAGTTGTCGTCATCTAAAGCCCAAGTGCACCTGCTACGACTGGTCCAAAGTTCACAACAAGACCAGCAAAGACAACTGAAACGATTGCAATCAACTTAATCAGAATGTTGAGTGCAGGACCAGATGTGTCTTTGAATGGATCGCCAACAGTGTCGCCAACAACACTAGCTTTGTGTGCGCCAGAACCCTTGCCACCATGCTTGCCTGATTCGATGTACTTCTTGGCATTGTCCCAAGCACCTCCTGCGTTTGCCATATAAATCGCAACCGCAAACCCAGAGGTAAGGCCACCAACAAGCAAGCCCATCACGCCACCTACTCCAAGGAGAAGACCAACTATGATTGGAACTGAAATTGCAAGAAGTGCTGGAAGAACCATTTCTTTTTGTGCACTTGCAGTCGAGATATCCACACATTCACCATAGTCTGGGAACATGTGCCCATTGACTTCGACCTTCTTTGGCCAGTTCATTGGGTCTTCAATTTCTTCATCGCTCATACCGTTTTTCTTAAACGCGTCTTTCATTATTGCAAACTGGCGACGACATTCGTTCATCATTTGGTATGCAGCGCGTCCAACTGCGTTCATCGTAAGTGCACAGAAAACGAATGCAAGCATAACACCAAGGAAAAGACCGCCTAGAACTCTAGGGTTCATAATAGTTACGTCATAGAACGAAAGAAGTTGTTTAATTTCTGCTTTGTGTGAGGGAACCATCGAAAATGAAACGTCGCCGACTGTCACGATGTGTGTATTTTCTGTTTCACCCCAAGCAAAGTCTGCTGAGAGTGTGTCCTCTGCCCAGTCAAGATTCTCAACAGCTGCTTGCGTTGCATCTGAACCGAGCATCAAGCCACCAAACGATTCACCATTGGAGTTCGCAACAAACTCACCATTGCCCAGATAGGCGACTGTGTTTTCCAATTCTTCGACCATAGCAATGTCGTTTGTAATTTTCTTGTTAAGACTTGTTTGTACAACTGAAACGTAGGCAGCAAGGAGCGCAAGTGCTGTCAAAGCGGCGGATCCAATTGCAAAGCCCTTGCCAGTTGCAGCCGTTGTGTTACCAAGTGAATCGAGCATGTCTGTTCGCTCGCGCACAACTGGTGGCTGCCCAGTCATTTCAGCATTACCACCCGCGTTGTCGGCAATTGGACCATACGCATCCGTAGCTAGTGTAATGCCGAGCGTACTCAACATACCAACTGCAGCGATACCAACACCGTAGAGACCTAAGAGGAAGTTTTCGTTCCCGCCTGCAAAACTAAATGAGGCAATAATTGCTACAACAATGGTAATGAGTGGAGCCCATGTTGAAATCATACCTTCAGCGATACCGGCAATAATAACCGTTGCGGCACCCGTCTCGGTTTGTTCAGCAATACGTTGTGTTGGGGGGTGTTCATATGAAGTGTAGTACTCGGTTGCGTATGCAATAATGAGTCCTGCTGCTAGACCAGTAATGATGGAGAGCCATGGACCCGCCCACCAAATATCTGTGCCATTAAAGAGGAAGTAGAACAAACCACCACAAAGAACTGCGATGAGGAATGATGCAACATACACACCTTTGTGGAGACCTTTCAGGAGTTCACTAAAGGAAGCGTTTTCTTTTGCACGTACAACAAACACTCCAACGAGAGAACAGAAGATGCCAAGACCAGCAAGTGCCATCGGAGCAATCGCGAGCCGCATTCCAAGTTCCGTATTTTGCAACCCCATTGCAGCTGCAGCACCAAGTGCCATCGTTGCAAGAATTGAACCGTAGTAACTTTCGTACAAGTCAGCGCCCATGCCAGCAACGTCACCAACATTGTCGCCAACGTTGTCTGCAATCGTTGCAGGGTTACGCGGGTCATCTTCAGGAATTCCTGCTTCAACCTTACCAACAAGGTCAGCGCCAACATCTGCGGCTTTTGTGTATACGCCACCACCAACACGAGCGAATAACGCTTGGGTAGATGCACCCATACCGAATGTCAGCATGATGGAAGTAATTTCAACAAGTTCCTTGCCCGGCATGACCTTGTTCCAAAGATAGAACCAAACAGAAGTATCGAGCAGCGCAAAACCAACAACGACGAGTCCCATGACTGCGCCAGATCGGAATGCAACCTTTAAACCATCGTTCAATGAATTTTTTACAGCCCATGTTGTACGCGCCGAAGCATTCGTTGCCATCTTCATACCGAACCAACCACAGAGACCTGAGAACAAACCAGCAATTGGTACTCCAACTGCTGACCAAACTGGTTGGATATCTGCAAAGCCGAGTAGTGCAAGTATTGCAACGAGCACAATAAAGACAACGAACACAACTTTGTATTGTCGCCTGAGGTATGCCATTGCACCAGCACGAACGTGCTCTGCAATTTCAATCATTTCTGGCTCACCTTCACTGTGAGCCATGACGCCTCGACTAAAGGCAAATGCCATCACAAGGGCGAGAATCGCACCAACTGGTGCAAGGTAATAGAGCATCCAAGGGTCGAACGCGGTTGTTTCCTGAGCAAGCATGAGAAGGTTCATTGTTGTGTATCTCCAATATGCGAATGGTTCCTCGCCATTCGTTTATTCTGTCTTGTGTGATGACCGTGCATCGCTTCATGAGTTGATGAATCGGAAGTCGCGACTTCTGCCGCGAAATTTCTCCGATGTGTTTAGTTTTGGTTCGTATTCAAGAGCGTGATTGCTGTTGTGGGAAATGAAGTTCACGGTAACGACGTGCTTCTTCTTTTCGACGCGCGCGGCGTTTACGTTCGGATGGTTTTTCAAAGTACTGACGCTTCTTTACATCCTTAATGAGGTTTTCTTTTTCACAAAGTTTTTTGAATCGGCGGAGCATCTGCCCTGCTGATTCATTTTGTCTTGCTTTAATGCGAATTGCCATAAATTTGGTTACCTTTTCTGCTAAAAACAGTATTGAGCCACGTATTAGAACGCATTCTTGGATTCAATGCAAGGGGTATTGCAAATATACATAACTCACTGTTTAGCAGACGTTTACGCAACGCAGCAAAGGTGATATCCTAGCCAATACTATGGATTTATTGATAGATACATGGAACGTCCTTCACCAAACAGGTGTGCTCCCTGCCGATTCTGCTGGAATTGGGACGGGGGGACTTTGCAAATTGATCGAAAACAGCCGCTGGAGGGGTGATAGGGTGACCCTCGTTTGCGATGGAACACCGTCGAATGAGCACAATGCTAGCACTCGATACCAAACCGTTTTCACGGGACCTTACAAAAGTGCTGATGAAGAAATAATGGAACGAGTTGCTACATCCTCAGCGCCTCGATCCATTCTTGTCATTACAAGCGACAGGGAAATTATTACATCCATCCGAAAACGCGGCGCACAGCAGATTGGGTCGGCTGCTTTTCTGCAAGCACTTGTTGAAGATAGTCATATTCCAAAATCAAAATCTGTTCGTCGCCCTTCTGGGCTTTCGCCAAAACTTGCGCAAGAGTGGAAGGAGCATTTTGGCATTGATGAAAAAGCTATAGACGAAATGCACAATACCCCAATGCCAAAGTTGCAAAATATCAAACCCACCGAAAAACCAAGGAAAGAAAAAACACTTCAAGTTCCGACATCAAAAAAAAAACGCACTGTCAAACTTGATGAACCCGCGCTACCTGCTGATATTCTTGAAGAAGCGCGGCGGTTGCTCGGGACTGTCCCCAAACCATAGACGCCCAAGGTCAAAAAACCGTACATCGCAGTTCACGGCTGCAGCCGTTGCCAAGACCATTCACCATCTTGACAAAAATACCGAATACGATCATGCAGACGACCATCGTGTCCCTGCCACAACTCAACCATGTCAAGTGAAACGCGGTATCCACCCCAAAACTCCGGCCTTGGAACAGAACGCCCAACCCACTTCGCACTTAACGCCGCGACTTTTGCCACTAACAAAGCGCGACTTTTTAAGGGCTGTGATTGTTTGCTCGCCCAAGCACCAACTTGGCTCAAGCGGTGCCGAGTTGCAAAGTATTCGTCAGATTCTTCACCGCTAATTATCGCCGCCCTACCTTGAATTCGTATCTGCCTTTGCATATTGTCCCAATGAAACAAGAGTGAAACGTTCGGATTCGACTCTATTTCGTTGGCTTTTTCACTTGTGTAATTTGTAAAAAACACGGCACCTGTTTCGTTAAAACCTTTTAACAACACCATTCGAGAAGATGGAATACCCCTCGCACTTACCGTTGAAAGTGCCACAGCAAGCGGATTCGGCCTCGCCTCTGACGCTTCGGCTTCATCAAACCAGCCCTGCAGGGCCATTACTGGGGATGTTGGTGGAGAATTAAAATTCATTTATAGATTTTACCCTTGACGATATATAGGGTACCTCGCATAGAATACATTTGTGGGGAAAAGTTCGCCGCTGAGTGAACTGCTTGTGCGGCGTAGGTTCGTTACTTAGAGCTATGGTATGCACGAAAAACGAAATCTTATTTTAATACTCGCCGTAGCGGTTGGTTTATTTTGGAGCGGTGGGGCTTGGTTTTACACATCGGGGGATGGCTTCACATTTATGCGGATTGCCTCTACCCTCTTTACCATCATCGTCGCCTCTTGGCTCACATATGGAATGACACTTGAAGATCGACTTCCGGATACGCTTTTGGACATTATTGGGCCTCATTATTTTGAGGCAGATGGGGTCTGCTTGTTGCCTGTTATTCGAAATTCAGAAGCCGGTCCAGAACTTTCCATTTACTATCAAAATCGGTTTGAGAATCCAGCATCAGTCATTGTGCACTTTCGGCCAACAGGGGAATCGTTTGAGGTTGTGTCTGGCGCATCAGATGTGCATATTGCCTTTAGGGTAAGCGGTGGTGATGTGGGAATTATTCATCAGCCCATAAACGTACCGCCAAAACTTCAAGGGGAAATCGTTGAACTTAAAATGGTTGCAGTAAGTCATTTTCCAAGAAGTCAAGGCACACGTTGGCGGCGACGCGAAGGCCAACCGTGCGGTTCCATGCAAGTCGACTGGGCAGGCAACGCGATGAAAACTGGAGCGCACGAAGTTGACGGAACTATAGAGTTAATCAATCCAGTCGTGTTACATCTTGCAATGCCAAAGGTGTGCTACGCAAGTGACGGAGCACACCGAACTTGGCGGCAAGAGATGTTGAACGACTAGCAAATCCTACATTGTGTACACAACGTCGAGTGCTTTTCCGAGACGTTCGTGCATATCTTGCAAGTGCGTCAGTGTGTACATATCTAGCATGGATTCGGTGTCAAGAATCTTACCTATTCGGTCGTATAAATCACGGCTGTAATACAAAGCGAACGTTTGGATTGGTCTGAACATTCTTACACGACCAGTGCTCAAATCAATAAGACGGTTTGCCATTTCTGCCTGAAAATTTCTGTCTAATGATGAAATCATCGGTTTTCGATTTGTCCATTCACCATCTGTATTATCAAGATCAGCATAAATTGAATCCATGAGCGTTTCAAAAATTTCAGCAATGGTAAACGCGTCCTCATCCGCTGGTACTAAGAACTCATTGTCGTACACCATACGAAGCCGACTTGGCGCAAGTATGCCTGACAATAACGATGCTTGGGTGCCAAGAATACGATCGTGAATTGGCCATGTAGCTTCACCGCTATCGCCACCGCCTTCGTACCATTTATCTACGTTAAAGTGTGAGAGCAAATCTGGTGATAAACCATACGCTTCATCATCAAAAATATGCTCGATGATAAATGCTAGCGCAGCGCGTTGTTGTTCAACCGGAACGACTTGTACTGGTGCATTATCTTCGTCACCGAAGTCTCCCTTCTTATTTCGATTTGTGTGCGCACCACCAATCCAATCAGACATCATGCTCGCTGCACCTGTTTGCATACGCAATGTAGTTTCGTATCCTCGCCTTGCCTTTGACCAACTATCACCATCTTCTACAAAGTGGTCAAGGAGATCTTTTCGTAATTTGGAAACTATACGCATTTGGTTTTCTGCATACTCAAGCGGGTCTTTACTAAAGTCATAACGCTTCGCAAGCGGGTCAGGACCACGAGTGTCTTCGTCTGTTAAGTACGCATGCTCTGGAAGGTTTGACTTAGCCAACACTTCCTCCAAGTTACCTGAAGTGTAGCCATATTCAATTGCCCAAAAGTCATACAGCCCAATACCTATCATGGCAAAGTCACCTTGCACATCACCAGCTTCCATGTTGAAGTTCACGGGGTTGTAATCCATTACCGAAGCAGTAAATGGTTTCTTACCGCGGACATCATCCGAGTTGATTTCTGCCATGGTGTATAAACTTGAAGCTTTAAAGTTATGGCGAAGACCAAGCGTGTGTCCAACTTCGTGACATACAAGACCTGACATAAGTGGTCCAATAAACCATTCTGGAATACCGTCAAGTTTATCTTCCGTTGCTCGATCGTTCTCGATCGGCGCATCAAGTCCAAGAAGATTTAATGTTTCTAGACCAAGTCGTGCAAATGCCATTTGGCTTGCAAGTTGGTATGCGGCAAGGCAGTGGCGATCTTCATCACCAAGCCATCCCGCGATTTCTGCAAGGTTTTCGTCGTTTGCAAGAATTGGGTCAACCGTTGCGTCTGTTGTTTCTCCGTTTTTTCTAGCGAGCAATATTTTGTTGCGGTCGATTGGATCTGCAAGTCGTATACGTGGATCCCACTCCGGATATTGTTCTAACCATTGAATATCTTCTGGATTCATGGCTGCCATTGCTTCCGCAGATTTTGGTTGCTGGTTATACCAACGCCAGTACGCACGAATCCAACCATCCGTTAGCACGATATCTGCATCTAAAATTTCGCCAGTCATCGGATGCGCGCGCGATGGACCGATTGCAGTTGCAACGTCATTGTTTAGCCAGCGAAGGAAATTGTAGCGAACGTCCTCTGGATCTTTATCCATGTGCGCTCCGGTTGCTGCGTCTTGGTAGTACACTTCAATTGCATTGTCAATTCCGATCTCTCTAAATGCATCGTTCCAGTACAAAACACCATCGCGAACCCAGCGTCGATACCGAACTGGGACCGTGTGCTCAATATAAAATACAATTGGTTTCTTTGGTGGGCTCAATGACAATTTTGAATCGCGTTTTTGTAAATCCCAACGATTTATGTAGTGAATCCACTTGTCTTCGTCATGATATTGCCCAAGGTCTCGGAACGTAGTTCCAAAAAAACCAACGCGTTCGTCCGCTTTGCGGGGTTTGTAACCACTGCGCTCTGGAACTTCGCTAATCGAATAGTGAATCGTCTTAAACTTGCCACCCGATGTTGGCATTTCAAATGCAACCTCAAGATTTTTTGGAAACGATTTTGCTTTAGTTATTGATGAGAGTTTTTTATTAACACCCTTGGCAACAGAGCCTGCAATTTTAGAAGCGTTGCCAACAAGCAAATCGTCAAGGTCAATCACTGGCTGACCGCTTGGTCCTGTTGCAATAATTGGAACATCAAGTAACACGGTATCTGTAAAAATTGTGTCGACAGAATCTTTCGATGATTTGTCCCCCGTTGATCGCACGGAAATTTCTGGTGAAATAAATGCAAGACGATCATCGTATTTTCGTAGATATACGTACGCTTCGTTTCCTTGCAAACCCGCAAACATCACGCCCGAGGATGGGGTAACTGCGATAAAGAATTGTTTACGGTTCCAACCACGAGGCAATTCTGCGAGAAGTTGTTCTTCCTTTGCATTCTTCCAAAGACCAAACAAGGGCGTTGCGCCATCAACGGTTGAAATGACTTTTGTGTATCCCTCGTTCACTTCATCAAACTTCTTTGGCTTGGCAAAGGAAGTGGATACGACCGAGGCAATCAGGCCAGCGATAAGTGTTGTGGTGTTGGTGGTAAATTTCATTCTTGTTTTGCTCCAGTAATCTTCTCACCCATACGTCCTTGCAGGGGTCATTTGTTCAACATTAATTATCCGTTGGGTAAATGCATCGGCATCAGTTCCGATGTGGCTCTAAACAACGAACCCACGAACCAATTATTGTGGTTCTCGGACCCTCTAAATGCAAGATAAATATTTGGAATTACTCGAGCGGTGCCACTTTTTCTGCTTGTTCCTTGCGGAAGTCGGCAAAACGGATAGCGAGATCAGAATCACCCATCGAAAGCATCTGAACGGCAAAAATTGCTGCATTTGTCGCCCCAGCACCCCCAATAGCGAAGGTTGCAACCGGCATACCTTTAGGCATTTGCACCGTAGAGAGCAAGGAATCGAGCCCATCAAGTGACCACGCTTTCATTGGGCACCCCAAAACTGGTTTTTTTGTGTGTGCAGCCACGACGCCCGCGAGGTGAGCGGCACCCCCTGCTGCACAGATAAAGAGTTCAATACCCCGTTTTTCAGCATCTACAAGGTATTCTCGAAGCAAATCAGCGTTCCTATGTGCTGAAAGCGCATTGCATTCATGCACAACTCCGAACGAATCAAGCGTTTCACTCGTCCGCTTCATTGTTGGCCAGTCCGAGGCGCTGCCCATCAATATCCCTACTCTCGCATGCTCTGCTGTTGTGTAACTCGCCATCCCCACATTCTACAATGGGGACAGTCCCCTTGGGACTGTCCCCCATATTTCTGCGAAAAAGTGTCATTATGGCGCTTAAATACACTTTTTGCTCTATTTTTTGGGGGACTGTCCCCATGGGACTGTCCCCTTGAAACTACGCGGAGACAGATTCCCTACACTGTAGAGATGGAAATAGCGGTTATTGGTGCAAGGGGTTCGGTAGGGAGAGTATGCGTGAAGGAAATCGAGCATCTGGGGCACAAAGCTATTTCGCTAAACAGCGATGACGATGTGCCCTCTCGTGCAAATGGTGTGATAGTCGCTGCGGCAATTGAGGAGCAGGCTCTCACAAATCGATTTGTTGATTGCAGTGGCGAATTGGCAAATACATCGCTCGTGCTACCAAACATTTGTACATCTGACTCAAGCAGACTACGCATTCCAAATTGTATGGCGTCACTCATTGCCCGAGCAATCGCACCACTACATGATTCGTGTACAGTCGTATCTATGGTTGCAACGTGCATGCAATCGGTTTCTGGAGCAGGATGGCGTGGGGTGCTAGCGCTTGAACAAAAAAACACCGAAGAATTGTTTGGCGGGCAACTTGCAAACAATATTTTACCACACGAAAATGCGAAACAAGAAGAGCGCGCCATAGAAAACGATTTACATGAACTATTTAGTTGCGAAGTCACAGCAACTTCGTTTCGTGTTCCTGTTTTCGTTTGTCACGTTGCAAGTTTACATTTAGTGACGAAGAAAGCAATCGATGCAACATTGCTTCCAGAATCACCCACGTTTGACCCACGAACCATGGAAAACAAACGTGAAGTTGCAATCGGAAGAGTCCGCATCCAACAGAACACCGCAGACCTTGTGGTCTGCGGTGATCAGTTACTTTGTGGAACAGCTATTCCAGCCGTTGCTTCAATCGTCGGCGCGTAACTTGGCGAGTACCGTAAAGTCTTCGAGCGTTGTGACATCCTGATTCGAGTCCGTTCCCGCTGCAACATCACGCAGCAAGCGACGCATTATTTTTCCGCTTCGTGTTTTTGGAAGCGCGTCGGTAAACTTGAGCAAGTCAGGTTTTGCAATTGCTCCAATTTCATTTGCAACGTGTTCTCGTAGAGAATTTTTTAACTCCTCAGATGGTTCAAACCCACCAGCAAGAGTACAAAACGCCGCAATCCCAGTTCCCTTAATTTCATGTGGAATGCCAACAACCGCTGCTTCAACAACGGATTCGTGACTTACGAGTGAGGACTCCACTTCCATCGTGCCGAGGCGATGTCCCGAAACATTAATCACGTCGTCAATGCGACCCATAATCCAAAAGTTTCCATGTTCATCAAGACGAGCGCTATCGCCAGCAAGATACATCCCATCAACTCGACCAAAATACGTTTCAACAAATCTATCGCGATCACCGTAAATACCGCGCAAAATAGATGGCCACGACTTACGCACTACGAGCAAGCCACCCGAATTTGTACCTACATCGCTTCCATCTTCTTTTACGACTGCAGCGTCCACTCCAAAGAATGGCATCGTGCATGATCCGGGCGTTGTTGGGGTTGCACCCGGAAGCGGCGTCAACATGTGCCCACCGGTCTCGGTTTGCCACCACGTATCAACTATTGGACAATTGTTGCCACCGATTGTTTCGCGGTACCACATCCACGCTTCTGGATTGATGGGCTCGCCAACAGTGCCCAAAAGTTTTATCGAGGAAAGATCGTGCTTTTGTGGATGTTCATCGCCCCACTTCATAAACGCGCGAATCGCGGTTGGCGCAGTATAAAACTGTGTAACTTTATGCCTCTCAACAATATCCCAAAAACGATCCGGCTCGGGGTAGTTCGGTGCGCCTTCGTACATGACGGTTGGAACACGGTTGGGTAACACGCCATAAATAATATAACTATGCCCAGTAATCCAGCCAATGTCTGCTGTACACCAATAGACTTGGTCTGCATCTGGTCGTAAGTTAAAGACCCATTTGCTTGTAAGGTAGGTGTAGACCATGTATCCACCGGTAGTGTGAATTATTCCTTTTGGTTTTCCTGTCGAACCGCTTGTGTACAACAAGAACAACATATCTTCCGCGTCCATTGATTCGCAAGGACAATCTTCTTCTTGGCTCTCGCACACTTCGTGCCACCAAACATCTCGACCTTCGTTCCACGAAATATCATTATAGCACCGTTTCAACACGATGATTTTTTCTATGACATCGGTAAGTTCCGTTGCAGCATCAACATTGTCTTTCAGCGGAACCACTTTGCCGCGACGCCAAGAACCGTCGCACGTGATAACAACAGAACTGTTTGCATCGTTCACTCGATCGGCGATTGCTTGCGAAGAGAACCCACCAAAGATTACCGAGTGGGGTGCGCCAATTCTCGCACACGCAAGAGTTGCGATTGCAAGTTCGGGAACCATGCCCATATAAATAGTTACAATGTCGCCTTTCTTTACGCCTTGCGATTTGAGTGCATTCGCAAATTTGCAAATCTCTGCGTGCAAGTCATGGTAGGTAAGTGTGCGAACTTCAGGCGCACCGGTGATGGGTTCCCCTTCCCAGATGATTGCGGTATCGTCACCGTGCCCCATATTGATTTGCCTATCAATACAGTTGTGGCATATATTTGTTTTGCCGCCTTCAAACCATATTGCATCTGGAAATGCACCCGAACTTACGGTATTCCAACGTTCGAACCAGTCAAGTTCGTCAGCAACATCACCCCAAAAGCCGTCGGGGTCGTCGATAGAACGCTTGTACATTTCGTTGTACTCGTCCATCGAACCAATGTAGGCGCCGCCGATTCGCACATCAAAATTTTCAGGTGGAGAGAAGGTTCGATCTTCGTGGAGGATGGATTCAAAATTGCCGGTGTCTGTCATGTTGGGCTCCAATCTTATATCCCACATGATACGACTTACTTGCGCTTTCTACCCTTCCCTTTTCGCTTAGATTTGTTATTTTTAGAGCCAGATTTGTTGCGTCCGCCACGTTTTGATTTACTACTCGTAGGTGTCAATGATGCAACATCTTCTATGTGCCGCTTTGGCATTTTGAGTACGTGGACTTCCATTTGTCGTGTCGGCAGATCAATTGCTGTAATTTGCGCGGTAACCCGATCACCAATAGAGAGAACGGCCCCGCTTCTCACTGCAACAATTTGCCCCGTACCCTCTAATTTTTCCCACCGCCCCGCTGATTTTGATGTTTGTTTTAACGAATCGAAGCGGCATAGGCCTTCAACAAGGAACCGTTCCAACGAAACAAACAATCCTGCTGAAGTAAATCCAGTAATAATGCCAGTAAACTCATCGCCAAGATGATGGTCGTTTAGGTATTGCAAGACAAGAAACGTGCGAAGGGAACGCTCCGCTTGTTCAGCGTTTCTTTCGGTAGACGAACAATGGGCTCCCACTTCAAGAAGGGCTCCTTCATCGAGAACACGCTCATCTTTTCGGATGTTTCCAACGATTGCTCGCTTTGTTTTTCCACCCTTCATCGATGAGCCATTTTCGGTCTGGTCAAGATACGCTGCGATTGCACGGTGCACGGTTAAGTCGGGGTAGCGACGAATTGGGCTTGTAAAATGCGCGTAGTGGTGACTTGCAAGTGCAAAGTGCCCAACCTCGGCGGGACTGTATATTGCTTGCGTCAACGTGCGAAGCACTGCAAAGTGCACCGCCCTTGACGACTCGTTATCTTTTGTTGCTTGCAACAGACGTTGCAAATCGTGTCGAGTTGGTTCTTCGGAAATACCGATACCAACGCTTCGTGCAAACAAGCGCAACTCAATCATGTCACCAAATTTTGGTTCGGGGTGTACGCGCCTGAGTAACGGAATATCGATGCCTGCAAACGTCCTTGCAACGGCTTCGTTTGCTTCCACCATAAACATTTCAATAATACGGTGGGTAAACGCGTCGTCTTCTGGGTGTGCATCTATGACGTGTCCATCATCATCAAATTCAAGTACAACTTCTGGAAGTTGCAATTCAATCATGCCATCACGTCGACGACGTGCTAATAGTTTTTTTGCAAGCGTGTCAGCATGTTTCAGCGTCTCTATTAATTCCCCTGAGTACGCACCGCCAGCAACAGTATTTTTACGTGCCTCTTTTTCATCGCCATCGATTAATGCTTGGGCTTCAAGATATGTCAAGCGTTTTGCGGAGCAAATTACTGTGTTTCGCAATCGGTGTCCAAGAACCTTTCCCTTGTTGTCGAAACGAATAAATACCGATTTCGCCCAGCGCCGGACACCTTCTTGCAAAGAACAAACACCATTAGACAGAACCTCGGGCAACATCGGAAGAACGCGACGAGGCAGGTACACACTATTGCCGCGTTCGATGGCGCCTTTGTCGAGTGCGCTATCTTGAGGAACAAAACTTGCAACATCCGCAATATGTACGCCAAGTTCCCATTCGTTTGTTTCTTTGTCAAACGTAATGTTGATTGCGTCGTCAAAATCGCGAGCGTCTGGAGGATCAATCGTAAAAATAAACTCGTCCGTTAGGTCCTTGCGGTCTTCATCGCCCGTTTCTTCAAAATGCGTCGCAGCATTTCGCGCTTCTTCTTTTGAGTCATCGTTAAATTCTTCAAGCAGACCATACGCTAGCATGACTGCTTGTGTTTCTACATCTGGCCGACCCGCATCCCCAAGTACTCTTGAGATTACACCCTCGCCGTAATAATCTTTTTCTGGATAATGCAACATTTCAAAAACAATTTTGTCGCCCTGCTTCGCGTCCTTTGCACCAACATCGCGAATGATGACGGGGTCATGCAACTCGCGACCATCTGGTTGAGCAAACCAAGAATTGCCACGCTTGTAGAGCGTTCCTACATATTCGCAGCGACCGCGTTCAAGCACCTCGACAATTTTTCCCGCATCCCCTTTGCCTTTCCATCGTCCGCTGCGTGCAATAACTACTCGAACCGTATCACCAGAGACTGCGTCCCCTTGGGCGCCGGCACCAATGTACACGTCACCCTCGCGAAAACGCTGGGTCGGTTTTACAAAACCAAAACCACGTTTGTTTGAGCGGTAAGTCCCAACTATTTCATCTGGAAGTGCTGGCAAGCGCACACAATCGTCTCGACCGAGTTCAATAACTCCATCTTCTTCTGCCTTTACAATTGCGTCGTCAAACGTCCGCCTATCATCTTGTGTAATCCGCAAATCCTTGACAATATTTCGGATCGTCGTTGGTCGGTATCCCTCATGTGAAAGGTGGTCCAAAAGCCGGTTAATAAATCGAATGGGCATGTGTGTGAATGCTAACTCTTCTTAGAGGAAGCGGAGTTGTCTTTTGAATTCTTTTTGGAATCACTCGACTTAGGTGCATCTTTCTTTGGCTTAGAAGATTCATTTGCCTTTTTAGCTTCTTTTTTATACGATTCGCTTCGGTAATCGGTTTCGTAGAATCCACTTCCCTTAAACATCACAGCAGAACCAGCGCCAATGAGTCGCTTCAATTGCATTTTTGCGCATGCTGGGCATTTCTTCTTCACTGCATCAGACATTTGTTGAAACAATTCAAATTCGTGCCCACACGCTTTGCACTGATAGTCGTATGTGGGCATTGTTAATTGCTTACTGCGACCTTTGCTGGACTAATGACAATGTCCCCAAGCCGAAAACCAGTCTGCATCACCATCACAACATGATCGGTGTCCATATCTTCTGCATCTTGGCGCATCATTGCTTCATGCATCTGGGGATCAAACACATCGCCAACTTCTGGGGCAATGGTTTCAACTCCACATTCAGCAAGACCTTGCAGCAAACCGTCCCGAGCCATTTGAAAACCTTGCACAACCGCATCATCGCCAGCGTGTTCGATCGCCATATTCATCTGTTCGATCGCAGGCAAGATTGCACGAATCACTCTAGCCATTGCACCACTTGTTGCACGAGCTTCATTTTCGTAACTTCGTTTTTGGAAGTTTTTAAAGTCAGCGAGCGCGCGAAGTTTTGCTTCGTTCGCTTCATCAAGATCGTGCTTCAGTTGATCAACCTCTGAAAGTTGTTCTTCTTGTTCTTCAACAACTTCATCGACTTGATTTACTTGTTCTTCGCTTGTGTTTGATTCGGTCATCATGTCTATTCCTTATTGTGGGTTACCCACCTGTCACTGCCCCTTTTAATTTTTCCCAAAAAGACGATTCCGCTTCATGTACTGGAATGTCTTCGGTTTTTGCGTATTCTTCAAGTAATTCGCGTTGGTCTTCTGATAATTTTTTCGGAACCGAAAGGCGAACAATAATGATCAAGTCGCCGCGTCGGACAGTTCGCAAATCGGGCAAGCCCGCACCTTCTATTCTGAAAATCTCATTTGTTTGTGTACCAGCTGGTATTTCCAAGTTATGAGTTTCGTCAATAGATTCCACTTCTATCGTTGCACCAAGTGCTAGTTGCGTAAACGCAACTGAAACAATATGGATGATATGATCACCGTCACGTTCAAAACGAGAATCTTCTTTGACTCGGACAAGAACATGAAGGTCGCCACGCGTTCCTGAACCATCTGGTGACACTTCAGGGACTGGCGGCTCGCCTTCACCACCAACTCGTACCGCTTGTCCGTGATGAATGCCAGCAGGAATTTTTACGCGTAACTTTCGGTGCACAGAAACACGACCGCGACCATGACAATCGACGCACTTGTCCTTGATGACTGAGCCACGCCCACCACAAGCAGGGCACGCCGAAACCATCCGGAACATTCCGCCAAGACCTTGCTGCGCTACCTTTCCTTGCCCTTGGCATGTTGCACATGTCTCTGGAGAAGAACCCGGTTTTGCACCACTACCGACACACGTTTCGCACACGTCTAAGCGATCAAACTCCACATCGCGTTCGGTACCAGTGAGGACTTCTTCCAAAGGGATTTCAACATCGGTTTCAAGGTCATACCCGCGAACTTGTCTTTGTCTACCCCGACCACCGCCAAAGCCTCCGCGACTTCCACCAAGAATATCGTTGAACATCGAGAAAATATCCTCAACATTCATCGAATTAAAGTCGTGTGCAGCATGACCTCGACCGCGCAAACCTTCATGACCATATTGGTCATAAATTTGCTTTTTTTGTGCATCAGAAAGAACTTCGTACGCTTCAGCGCACTCCTTGAAACTTTTTTCTGCTTCAACATCATTCGGATTTCTATCCGGATGATATTTCATTGCAAGGCGGCGATAGGCACGTTTAATCTCTGTTCCATCCGCAGTACGGCTGACATCAAGAACTTCGTAATAACAACGTGTAACACTCATGTCTTAGAAACTCGCGCTCTAATTAGAAGACCGCGTTCTCGATTGGATCATCGTCGTCTGTTAAGTCAGTAACCACAACGTTCGTAGTTAACATCAATCCAGCAACTGAAGCTGCGTTTTGAATTGCAGTACAAACAACAAGCGCAGGGTCAATAATGCCTGACTTAACAAGATCTTCGTACGATTGCGTTGAAGCATTAAAACCAAAACCATCTTTGCCTTCTTTGATTTTTTCAACAACAACATCGCCGTCGTCACCGCCATTTGATGCAATTAATGCTGCTGGTGCTTCGAGAGCCTGAGCAAGAATGTCGAAACCAAGTTTTGCGTCACCTTTAGCATTCTTTCGTGCTTTTTCGATTGCATCGATTGCACGAATATACGCAACGCCTCCGCCTGCAACGTAGCCCTCGCGAGCTGCTGCACGCGTTGCGGCAAGCGCATCTTCCACGCGGTCCTTGCGCTCTTTCATTTCAACTTCGCTTGTGCCACCAACTTCGATAACAGCAACGCCTCCGGTTAGTTTCGCAAGACGTTCTTGCAGCTTTTCCTTATCGTAATCACTCGTCGAACGTTCGATTTGCATCGTAATTTGGTTCACTTGTGCTTCAATATCTTTCTTCTTGCCACCGCCACGAATAATCGTTGTGCTGTCCTTCGTAACAACAATTCGTTTTGCACTACCGAGTTCATTCAGTTCAACGTCTTCCAAGTTACGACCAATATCTTCGGAGAAGAAAGTGCCTCCAGTAAGCGCTGCGATATCGCCAAGCATTGCTTTGCGGCGATCACCAAACCCAGGAGCTTTAACAGCGCAAATCTTGAGCGAGCCGCGAAGCCGGTTGATGACAAGAGCAGCGAGTGCCTCGTTTTCAATGTCTTCGGCAATAAGCAACAATGGTTTGCTTGAAGTTACCGTCTTGTTCAACAATGGAAGAAGGTCTGCAAGGTTTGAAATTTTCTTTTCGTAAATCAGAATTGAGCAATCTTCTAGGACGCATTCCGCTGTTTTTGGATCGGTCATAAAGTATGGGCTAAGGAATCCCTTGTCGAATGCCATGCCTTCAACGTAGTCCAACGTTGTTTCAGCAGTTTTGCCTTCTTCAACTTCAACAACACCTTCTCCACCAACTTTGTTGATTGCTTCAGCAATAATGTTGCCAATTTCAGCGTCGTGATTTGAAGAAACCAAAGCAACTTTTTGAAGGTCACCCTTGCCCTTGCAATCGATTGCCATCGCATTAACTGCGTCTGTAGCCACTCTTGCTGCAGCGGTGATGCCTCGTTGCACGGTCACTGGATTCGCGCCAACAGAAACATGCCGCAATCCATTTCGAAAAATCGCCTCTGCAAGAATTGTTGCAGAAGTCGTGCCGTCACCAGCAACGTCTGCTGTTTTCTTTGCAACTTGTTGCACCATTTTCGCGCCCATGTTTTGGAATGGTTCTGAAAGTTCAACTTCTTTTGCAACCGATACACCGTCTTTTGTGACCGATGGGTTTCCCCATGATTTTTGCACAACGACATTTCTGCCGGCAGGACCTAGTGTTGTACCAACTGCTTTTGCAAGTTGCTCGATGCCTTCACGAAACTCTTCGTGTGCGGCACTGTCATATTTCATTTGTTTTGATGTCATAGTATTGTTTCTTTCTGAAATCAGCCGTCTATCAGACCAAGGAGTTCACTTTCGCGAACGATGAGGTGTGTTTTGCCTTTGATTTCGATTTCAGTTCCTGAGTATTTTCCAAATACAACGAGGTCACCCTCATTTACTGCTGGCTTTGCTCGTTCTCCACCATCAAGTAATTTTCCGGGTCCCGTCGCTACAACCTTGCCTTGCATTGGCTTTTCTGATGCTGATTCGGGAAGAAAAATGCCTGAGGATGTTTTTGTTTCTCGCTCAAGAGGTTTAATAAGTATTCTGTCTTCTAATGGTTTTACTGCCATTGTTCTGTCTCCAGTTTGTGTTTGATTAGTTAGTTTCTCGTTTAGAAGCCCATGCCCGGCATACCGCCACCCATGCCACCCATGCCACCCATGCCCATGCCTGGCATACCGCCACCCATGCCACCCATCGGGTCCATGCCTGCTGCGCCCGCGTCATCCTCATCTGATGGAGCGGTAGTAATGATGCAATCGGTAGAAAGCAGCATGCAAGCAACCGATGATGCGTTTTGCAACGCGCAACGGTCAACCTTTGCTGGTGTCATAACACCATCTTTTAACAAGTCGCCGTACTCAAGCGTCAATGCATTGAAGCCATTGCTTCCTGTCATTTCCTTCACCTTTGCAACGACAACTGAGCCCTTTGCGCCAGCGTTATCAGCGATGGTTCTAAGCGGCAAGGTCAGCGCATCTGCTATGACTTCAAAACCAACTTTTTCTTCACCCTTTGCATTTTTACGTGCTTTTTCTAAGGCGTCGATACTACGAATAAAACTAACGCCCCCACCCGGAACAACGCCTTCTTCGATAGCAGCACGAGTTGCGTGCAATGCATCTTCAACGCGCGCCTTACGTTCCTTTAGTTCCGCTTCGGTTGCAGCGCCAACATTAATTTGCGCAATCCCACCAGCGAGTTTCGCTAAGCGTTCTTGTAGTTTTTCACAATCGTAGTCGGAAGTGCTGTTTGCAATTTCAGCTCGTATACGTGCAATTCGATCTTGAATTGCATGCGAAGTTCCTGCGCCTTCCATGATGGTGGTTTCTTTGTTTGTAATTTCAACCTTCTTCGCTTGTCCAAGTTGCGAAAGCGAAATTTTCTCGATATCAATACCGAGGTCTTTCATAATTGCTTCGCCGCCAGTCAAAATTGCGATGTCTTCAAGCATCGCTTTGCGTCGATCGCCATATCCAGGTGCTTTTACTGCAGCAACTTGGAGAACACCTCGCAACTTGTTAATCACAAGTGTTGAAAGTGCCTCGCCGGTAATGTCTTCTGCGATAATCAGAAGCGACTTCTTTGATTCCATTACTTTTTCTAGAAGAGGGACAAGTTGTTTTGCTGAATCGAGTTTGTCTTCATAGATAAGCACGAGTGGCTTTTCAAGAATCGTTTCCATTACATCAACATCTGTTACAAAGTTGGGACTTAGGAAACCACGGTCAAATTGCATGCCTTCAACAACATCGATTGATGTGTCCAAACTTTTGCCCTCTTCAACCGTAATGACACCGTCTTTCCCTACTTTGGAAAATGCCTTTGCCATAATTTTGCCAACTTCTTCGTCGTTGTTTGCTGAAATTGTTGCAACCGCTTCGATGTTATCGTCCACTGCTTGTGACATATTGCAAATGGATGTTGTCACAGCTTCGACTGCCTTGCGAATGCCGCGGACCATTGCATTTGCATCGCAACCAGCTGCGAGATGGCGCAAGCCGCTTTTGAAAATTGCTTCTGCAAGTACTGTTGCTGTTGTTGTGCCATCGCCAGCGTCGTCAGATGTTTTAGAAGCAACTTCTTTGACGAGTTGCGCACCCTGATTTTCGATTTTGTCGCGAAGTTCAATTTCTTCTGCAACGGTGACACCGTCCTTGGTCACGGTTGGACCGCCCCACGATTTATCCAATACGGCGTTTCGCCCGCGTGGCCCAAGTGTGGACTTCACTGCTGCGGCGAGTTTTTCGACACCTTGCAACATTTTTTTGCGGGCTTCGACATCAAATGCCAGTTCTTTTACTGCCATGAAATTAATCTCCTAATCCTCGGTTCATGCTCGAAGCGATGAACCCTTCCTGTGCTGCCATTGGCACGTTGCCTCTGGCTTCAAGTACTACATGTGCAATTTCCGCGCCGTGCCACTCTTCTAGAACCGCTTTTTCACTACTTTTACAGCTCTAGACCCCGCCAACGCCACATGTTGCCTCAACCCAACTGCCACGTTGGCAGCCCAACAGAATTTGTGGCTCTGAGCCGAATCAATTCTAATTAATTTTTGGGGCGGAGGAGGTCGGGAAGTGCCGGTGGTGGGGAAGTGAGAGCATTGCGAATCCAAATCGTATTGCGAAGAAGATACCCAAGCCCAATCACAACGAGCGACAAACTCGTCACCATCACAATCATGCCAAGAAGCGAAAGATTTGAGTCAGGTGGAGAAACAACGAGCAACGTTCTTCCAACAATAATCACCACAAGCGCAGCGAGCAAATCGTTCATTCTTTGACGACTGCCCTGCGCTTGCCGAAACGCCCTGCTTCGCTGACCGAGCCGAGGGACAAGTCGGCGAAAACCGGAAAAAACTAAACCTCCTGAAACGACGGGCAAACATGTATCGAACAACATCGTGAACTCTGATGAGTTGGAACTTGGGTTTAACAGAATCATTGCAATGAGAACCATGCTTACTGACCATAAACACAATCCAAAAAACGTTAACACAATTCCTGTTCGGCACCCAATCAAAACGGACTGCCTGCACATCTGCATCATTGGGATGAGATTGAGCAATGAGATAAGTCCAGCAGCAGCCGAAAACCAAACGAATCCAGATGTAGGAAAGGCGCGAATAAACATCGGTATGGGGAGTGAATCTGACGACCTCGATAAAAACGCAAGTACGGCCAAGACAACTGCAACAAAAAAGAAAAACACAACACCTGTAATCGAGTTCCCAACCGACCGCGGATTATGAATTGGCTCAAGACGGCGAGATGTTGGATCAACAATTTCAATAATTGTGAGCCGAATCGGTTCGCCACACTCTGGGCAATCCCCATCAGCTACAAGTTCTCGCAACTCATACCCACAACGAGCACACGGTAAATGGAGCGAGATTTGCATTTGACTAAGATCGTCTGCAATTGGTGATTTTTGAGTTGGTTTCTCTGGCATGGTGGAGTATCTGACTGGTACCCCCGATGTGCCCCACAGTATAAATTAATTAACTCTCGGTTGATTTAAATGGGCACTAGGGGCACAAGTGGACAATTAAGGGCAAATTACACCGATGTCTGGGAAATTTCTGTAATAACCATCATAATCAAGCCCATACCCGACGACAAACTCGTCTTCGATGTCAAAGCCAACATATTCGCAGGGAACATGCATTGCGGATTCAAGTTTTTTGCGAAGAAGAACGCACGACTGGATCGACTTTGGCTGCAACGCTTCAAGTTCATTGCGAATTCGAGTTAATGTTTTTCCAGAGTCGAGAATGTCGTCAACCAATAGAACATGCATTCCTTTTACATCGGGAAGTTTTCCAAGCATCGGGTCATTATTGCTCTTCGTACTTTTTCCAACGTAACTACTTGCTGTCATCAATTGAATTTGAATTTTCATTGGCAAGTGGCGCATCAAGTCTGCAACAAAAATCAAACTTCCAGTCATAACTGCTACTAATGCAATTTCGTGTTCGCCAACATCCTCTAAGTTCTTTGTAATCGCTTCGCCAAGCGTGCGAACTCTGTCGGAAATCGCTCCACGGGCAATTAAAATTCGGTCAATATCTCTAATCATTTGTTTAGTTTCCTTGCATCCATTGAAGTGTTGTCCACGCAAAACCAAGAAGTGTTGAAAACGCTACCGCGTCCGTAATCATTATTAAGAAAATTGCCGACGCCTGTGCAGGATCGGCGCCAACACGTTTCATCACGAGTGGAATTGCTGCGCCTGTAAACGTACCAACACCCATCGAGACAACCATAGCACAAGCAAAAATGATGCCAAGCCTCGTTGCTAACTCGCCGTCGCTAAATATCCAAAGCAATACCGCAACGGCGCTCCCAATCGTCACGCCTGTTAACAAACCCACAGTCAACTCACGTCTCATGAGTGGAAAAATGCGGTCGGGGCGAACTTCGTCAAGCACAATACCGCGCAATGTTACCGCAAGCGCTTGGTGCCCCGCATTGCCCGCAAGTGCAGCAATAAGCGGCATGAACACAGCAAGAAGCGCCACTTCTTTAATCATCGATTCAAACCCAAGAACAATATACGTTGCTGGCAACATCATTACAGCCGAAACAATCAGCCACGGCATGCGGCCTTTTAGTTTTTCGCCAATGCCTGAATACACCGCTTCGCCAGCGCCGGCGCCAACTGTCTTTTGAACATCTTCGGTCTGTTCTTCTTCAATGATATCGATAACATCGTCTACCGTAATAATGCCAAGCAGCCTGTTTGATGCATCAATCACAGGAAGCATTTCATAACCGTACCGCTCAAACTCGCGAGCAACTTGCTCTCGGTCGGTATAACTGTGCACCGCAACAACTTTTTGTTCCATAGTTTCTGCAACTGTTGCGGCGGACATGCCAATAAGAAGTGCATGCAAACTCACAACCCCAACGAGTTCGTCTTGTTTATTTACGACCGGAAGATCTTGCACGTGTTCTGGCAACTCCCGTTCGCGAAGAACTTCTACTACTTCTGTAATAGTGAGGTCCTCTGAAAGCGAAACAAAATCTGTTGTCATTATGCCCGCCGCCGATTCTTCTTCATAATCGCATAAGTTCCGCAATTTCCTAGCAGAAACAACATCCATAGAAACAAACAGCGGTTCGACAAACTCGTCACCAAGTCCGCGAATAATGCTTACCGCATCATCTGGTGCAAGTAGGGAAAGTAATGTTGAAGCGTATTGTGTCAGGTCGTCCTCAGATAAATCCTCGATGATTGTGACCGCAAGCGGAACCTCCATTTCAGCAAGCGCATCAGCCGCCGCTTGGTCTTCCATGAGTTCAATAACTTCGACGGCTTCAACATCGTCAAGGTCTTCGAGTGTATCCGCTGCATCAGCTGCTTTTTGTTTTGTTACCGCAGTTGCAAGTGCGGAAACATCTATCGTGTGCGCCATCAAATCCGCAACACGTTCATCTTCCTGTGAAACTGTTTCGTTTACTTCGACGATTGGTTCATCATCTTGATGGAGATCTTTAATCATGTTCGATGGTGTCTCTTTGGCGGAACACCAAGACGCGTACCCTCGCCAGTTGGCTCTTCTTCATCGGATTCAAACCGTGGAAGATTTTCTCCAACTTTCTTGCGACCAGTAAAGTGATCGTGAATTATTTTTACTGCTTCTGCAGGCGTATCAACTACTGAAAACAAATCTAAATCATCTGAATCAATTGTTTCAAATTGTTCGGCAAGCGTTGCACGCATCCAGTCAACAAGCGAGCCCCAAAAGTCTCGACCCACAAGCACCACGGGGAACGGTTGAATTTTTAACGTTTGTATAAGTGTCAACGATTCAAAAAATTCATCAAGCGTCCCAAACCCGCCCGGATAAATAACGAATCCCCTCGCATATTTCACAAACATAACTTTACGTATAAAGAAGTACCGAAAATCTAATTCCAGCGTTTGGTATTGATTAGCGTCTTGCTCCTTTGGCAGAGAAATATTGAGCCCAACAGAAGTGCCTTTTTGTTCAAATGCCCCTCGGTTCGCGGCCTCCATAATGCCCGGCCCACCACCAGTTATCACCGCAAAACCCGCACCAACGAGTAATTTTCCACATTCGACAGCAGATTGGTAGTGTGGGCTCTCTTCAGGAAGCCGCGCCGAACCAAACACAGTGACGGCAGGAGGAAGTTGACAAAGCGCATCAATCGCCTCTACAAACTCCCCTTGAATTCGTAATACACGCCAAGATTCGAGTGACAGGGCAGTATTGGGCATAGGTGAAAAATCCTCTTTATTGTTATAGGTTGCTGTGTCACAACAACTTACGTGTGGTCATTTGATTCGTAATCGCTTTTATGATAGAATAGCACGGCTATGGCTACTTCAAAGACGACAACAAAAAAGAAAACCGCAAAACGAACGACAAAAAAGTCGACAACGAAGCGAAAACCCGCAAACAAGAGCAAAACGCCAACAATTGGGACGTTCTCGTCCGCAGTTGACTACCTGCTCGACCAAACCGATTACGAACGAATGCGAGTCGTACAGTACGACGAAACAACGTTCAAACTCGATCGGATGCGGTCCTTGCTTAAAGCACTCGGCGACCCGCAAGACAAGGTGTCACTCATCCATGTTGCGGGCACTGTTGGGAAGGGCTCAACCGTTGCAATGCTCTCTGCGATGCTTCGTGGAAATGGATATACCGTTGGTGAATACACATCGCCTCACCTCATCGATATTCGAGAGCGCGTCGTCGTCAACGGTGAAATGATTTCAGAAGAATCGTTCACGGACCTCCTCAAAGAGGTTGTTGCGGCTGCAAAGAAAGAAAAAATAACACCTACGTTCTTTGAACTTGTTACTGCCGTTGCATTCAAATACTTTGCAGAACAAGCAATAGATATCGCGATTATCGAAACTGGTCTCGGCGGCCGACTTGACTCAACAAATGTCATCACCCCACTTATTTCCCTCATTACAAAAATTGACCTTGACCACACAAATATTCTTGGTACAACCGTCGAAGAAATTGCGCGTGAAAAAGCGGGGATTTTCAAATCCTCCGTCCCAGCAATTAGTGCACACCAAACAGAAGAAATCACTGCAGTTTTGAAGGAATGCGCAGAAGAATCGCGTACTGAAGTAAGGGTTATTGCTAATGACATTGAATTCAGTGCGCGCTTCGGCGGCGGCACTGACGGAAAACAGCATACACGTATTTGTGTGATTACAGAAGAATCACAATACATGCACATTCCTGTTCCTCTTAATGGCGAACATCAAGCAACAAATTGTGCACTTGCTATTTCTGCAATCGACCAACTCAAAAAAGTTGGGTATGAATTTGATGATCTAGAACTGTACAAATCCCTTGCGGAAACAAAAAACGAAGGTCGCATGGAAGTGGTCTGGCAACGACCTCAAATTATTGTCGACGGTGCACACAACCCAACTGCACTTCAAACGCTCATCAAATCTATTGGCGCTCACATCCCATACGATTCCATGATCTGTGTCTTTGGTTGTTGCCAAGACAAAGATGTCAATGGCATGCTTCATAAAATTGCCCTTGGTGCAGACAAAATTATCTTCACAAAGGCACAAGGAAACCAACGTGCAGCTGACCCAATAATCCTTCAGAAGCAATTCGCTGAAATCAGCGGAAAGATGACGCAAATTGCTGACACACTCCCAGAAGCGCTGGAAATTGCTGCTCAAGCGGCAAGTCGCGACGATTTAATCTGCGTTACAGGCAGTTTTTATCTTGTTGGCGAAACAAAAAAGCACCTTACGGCGCTTGCTGAAAAAAGATAATCATTCTCCCTGTATCCTGCGCTTCTTATGCTCGGAACAACACCAACATTTAAGTACTGCGCTTTGGTCGCCAACGAACTTGAAACTCGGTGGCAAGCAAAATGGAAAGAGGACAACCTCAATGCTGTTGGTAATCCAAATGATGCTGATTTTGACACATCGAAGCCAAAGTTTTACTGCTTAGATATGTTTCCGTATCCAAGCGGTGCAGGCTTACACGTCGGGCACGCTGTTGGGTACACCGGAAGTGACATCATTTCTAGATTTAAACGAATGCAGGGTTTTAATGTGTTACACCCAATGGGGTGGGATGCGTTTGGATTACCTGCCGAACAATACGCCATTGAAACCGGCGTACATCCTGCAACGACAACGCGCAAAGCAATCGACACCTTCAGAGGACAATTGCAACGCATTGGTTTTAGTTGCGATTGGTCACGAGAGTTTGCGACCATCGACCAAGAGTATTACAAATGGACGCAATGGATTTGGTTGCAAGCATACAACGCATGGTTTGATCCAAGAACAAAAAAGGCAAAACCAATTGCAACGCTTATTGCTGCTCTCGATTCCGGTGAAGTAAAAACCGACAGCGACAACTGGAACGACCTGTCTGAAGCGGAAAAAACGTTGTACATCAACGATCACCGACTTGCGTATCTTGGCGAACAGGTCGTTAATTGGTGCCCAAAATTAGGCACTGTGCTTGCAAACGAAGAAGTCATCGATGGTTTAAGTGAACGCGGGGGTTTCCCAGTAGTTCGAAGACCCCTTCGACAGTGGATGTTCAGGATTACTGCGTTTGCAGATCGATTGCTTGAGGACTTAGATGGTCTTGATTGGCCACACTCAACCTTGCGAATGCAGCAAGAATGGATTGGTCGAAGCGAAGGCGCGGATATTGATTTTCCAGTCCAAGAAGACAAAGCCGTCCGTGTCTATACAACAAGACCAGACACCCTCTTTGGCGTTACTTTCATGGTGCTCGCACCCGAACATCCACTCGTGGATGAACTGCTTGCATCTCCACCGGAAAGTTGCAACGGCGAAGCACTTGCGGCGTATGTCGCCGAAGCAAAAAACCGTGCAGACGTTGATCGCATGGCGGACTCAAAAGAAAAGTCCGGTGTGTTCTCAGGATTGTTCGCAACCAATCCTGCAACAGGAAAACAAATTCCCATTTGGATTGCAGATTATGTCTTGATGGGCTACGGACATGGTGCAATCATGGCGGTCCCTGCACACGACCAGCGCGATCATGATTTTGCAAAAGCACACGACATTGCAATCATCGAAGTTGTACAGCCAGACAAAAAAACAGATGGTTGTTTTTCTGGTGAGGGAACTTCCATCCATTCCTCTAGTGACATCCTTTCCATCGATGGGCTTCGAACTGATGAGGCAAAGCAAAAAATCATTACGTGGCTTGAAGAAAACAATATTGGGATTGCAAAAGTAAACTACCGCTTACGCGACTGGCTCTTTTCAAGGCAAAGATATTGGGGCGAGCCGTTTCCGATTGTATTCGACAACGAGGGGAATCACTATCCAGTTAGCGAATCTGCGTTGCCAATTGTCCTTCCTGATCTTGACGACTATACGCCTGCAGAATCCGACGACCCAACTCCGCTCCTTGGCAAAGCAACGGATTGGTTACACACGACCGCGGGTGAAGCCGGTGTTGATCCATGCATTCTTGCACCAGACACTCCCGTCACTCGCGAGGCAAACACCATGCCGGGGTGGGCTGGATCTTGTTGGTATGAAATTCGATATTGCAGCCCAAACTGTACCGAACGGTTTGTGGACAAAGACGCAGAGCAATACTGGATGGGCAATGGAACCGATTTATATATCGGCGGCGCAGAACACGCCGTGTTGCACCTTCTCTATGCAAGATTCTGGCACAAACTGTTGTTTGACCTTGGCGAGGTTTCCTGCAAAGAGCCGTTCCAAAAATTGTTTCACCAAGGACTGTTAACCAGTTACGCCTTCCAACGTCCAAACAAATCGCTCGTCCCTGTGGGCACGGTTGAAGAACAAGACGACACATTTATAGAAACTAAAACCGGCGAAGAGGTGGAGCGCGTCATTGCAAAGATGAGCAAGTCGCTTAAAAACGTTGTGAATCCCGACGATGTTATTGCTGATTATGGTGCAGATACCCTGCGGCTATATGTCATGTACATGGGGCCTCTTGAAGCGTCCGCGCCGTGGAATGCAAGAGACATCGTTGGTGTGTACCGATTTTTACAACGCGTCTGGCGATTGTGCATTGACGAGACTAGTGGCGATATCCACGCTTCCTTGCAAGAACCACAAGACGAAACGATAGAGCGTGCATTGCACGCAACGATTGCAAAGGTGAGCGAAGACATTCCAAATCTCTCATACAACACCGCTATTGCATCGATGATTGAATTTGTCAATACAGCAACATCGTCAGGTAAACTCACTTCGAACCAATTGAATCGATTCGCCCGTTTACTTGCGCCATTTGCCCCGCACATCGCACAAGAAATTTACACCACAATAGGTGGCGATGGCTACATCGCTGTTGCACAATGGCCAACATTCGACCCCGTGTTGCTTATCGCTGATGAGTTGGAATTGCCAGTGCAAATCATGGGCAAAGTACGGGGTCGAGTGACAGTTCCTGCTGATGCAAGCGACGAAGTTGTGGAAAAAATTACACTAGAAAACAAAACAATCAGCGATCTACTCGAAGGTCTCACTATCAGAAAAATAATTATTGTCCCGAACAAAATCATTAACATCGTTGCAAACTAAGAAGAAGTAATACAACATGACAAACAACTTTAATATTGTAGAATTCGCCGGTCTCTCAGATGAACGTCCGTGGGAATTACAACAACCAACGCCAACCGACCTTCGTGGTGTTATCGTTGGCACCGACCCTCCTTCCGTTGAAACAATTACGCAAGCGTTCGCAACCTTCGTTGGAGAATCCATCGAAGCGGAAGTCATTGATCCTCCGGGAGATGATGTTCCTTGGGCCGCTAGAGTGCGAATCGAAGGACTCCCAACCGATATTTTGGTTTGGGTTGAACCACTTAACGAGTCGGCACGCGAAGCCGCGGAAATTGACGCGGGGTACGTACTTGCATTGCAAACTGTATTGCACAGCGGAGATCCACTCACGCACTTTTCAAATTTAATGCGTTTGTTGGCTGGAGCCGACCTGAACGTACATTCCATTTGTGATTTAGCAACAGGACGTTGGTTCCCACACGACATTTTAGACCAAGTATTTGTGCAAGATGATGTTGAACCACCGGAGGAAATCCTCTGGATTACTCGGCTAGTCGAAGCACCCGAAGATGCAGAACCAGAGGATCGGTCGGCTTGGGTTTCAACACATGGGCTTACTCGTTGCGGTCGAGTTGAATTGGAAATGTTTGGCGTTTGCGCAATCTACGCTTCCGAAGCAGTGCATGTTGTTGATGGACTTGCCGCACTCACTCTTGAAACTTCACTCCCACCTGCGGGTCAACCGATGTCACTTGGTTCAGACCTTCTTGTGTCGCTGATGCCTTGCGACAAAGCGGTTGAAATGCTTACCGAGGGAATGCCCGGTCTTGAAGATAGAGATGTTCCAAGTGTTGCCATTGCAAGTTCCGATGCAACGACGGTGTATCCACACGATGCACTGCTCACATTGCACCAAGGCGAAACCGCCGTCATCAAAACACTCCGTTCGACGGAACGCAGCGCAAAGTTGGCACAAGACAAGTGGGGACTTTTGCTCAAAACTGCTGCACAAATCGGAGACAGTGAACATGCTGGCTGCTTGGTGCAGGTCCCTTGGGCGCAAGTCGATGACGAGGAGGCGCCGCGAGAGTATCTTTGGTTTCGCATTGTTGAGGTAAATGGGCAAGACGTTGTTGGCGAACTAGCGCACAAACCTGATCTTGTAACATCACTTTCAGAAGGTCAAAAAGAAACAATTGCAAAGATGGACGTGACTGATTGGGTACTCATGACGCCAGTTGGTCCCATGGGTCCAGGCGATGCTGATGCCATCAACGATTTCCTTGAACAGTTCAAAGGTTGAGTGCTTCGCACTCCCAACTTCCAATACTTTTTAAGCCACTGAGGCGCCAAGAAATACAGTAGATTACCTCACAAACATGCGCAACGCTCGCCAAGGGGACTGTCCCCGCTACAAGTACGTTTCTCAAATTGACGGGGCTGTCCCGTTACAGATTAAGAAGTACTAACAATATCAGTGACAGAAGTGCAAGAACGACAAAAAAGAATGCGATTCTTGCAGCAATTGGCATCGGAGGCGAATCATATTCCAAATCGTCTTTGCCGGATAATTGAAGTTCATCCCAATCAATATCTATGGAATGACGTTTGTTATCAAGCAAGACCTGCCTTGCAATTTCTACATCTTCTTTTTTCACCTGGAGCGGGACTCCTCGCCAGCCCGAACTTAATCCCACTCCTACGCCAATCGCTGGAGTAGCAAACACAAACGCTTCGATTCCATGGTCACGCAAGACAATTGCCAAAATGTTTGCTTCAAATTCTGTCGGTGGACAGATAAGAGTGACTAAATCTTTACTCATGAGAAACTGTCCCCAACGCTTTTTGGTGGTTGTATCACTTCAATAATTCGTTCAGTTTTGTCATCAAGCCATCGAAGTTTCCGTTCAATCATTCTTAAAAAATCTGAACCAACAATATTTCCAAAACTTCCGGTTTGATATATATGGAACACACTCTCAACAATGAGTGCTTCCTTCATGAGGGGTGGAATAATGGATAGCTCCGATGGTAATAAAGGGGATGTTGTAAACGCGTTGTATGCTTGTACCATCGAATGAATGGTGTGACCACGAAAACTATCAGGCCAGTTGTTTACATCATCTACGCCCATTCGCATAGAGAATTGGAGCACGCCATTTGCTATGTCTGTAATTCTTTGAGCAACACGCAGTGAATCGAAATCTATGACAGCAACAATTTCACCATCTTTATACAACATGTTCCCAGGATGCCAATCGCCATGTACAACCGATGACGGCAATGAAGAGAACCCAACTGAATCTGCAGCAAATTTAGCATTGTTAAATTGTTCTGAAATATATGCAACAGAATCATCCATACCTTCTAGTTGTGAAGCACTTTCGTATCCTGAAAGCACACCTACAACCTCTGATAAAATTTTTTTTGTTGTTTCAATTTGATGAAACGATGTTTTTTTTACAGCAGGTTCTTCCGAATATTCGCGCAGAAGGTCGTGACAATGCGCAAGGACACGCCCAGATTCTGCTGCCGCTGGGTTTGATTTGTCAAATCTATGCCCAATTACAAAGTGGAACAACTCATAAATGCGCCCATCTTTTTCAACAAGCGTATCTCCATCCACTGTTTCAACAAGTCCAGCAACAGGAAATCTATGTTCGGATAGTTTTTTTTGAACAGTGTGCGAAAAATTAACTCGATCAAAATCGTCACGACCAGCAGCCCGCCTCTTTAGCAAATATCGCCCCTTTGTAGATTCCACAATGAGTTTGGGCGCGCGTCGTGACCCTTTGTTGTAATCTTTGATCCCTTGAATAGCGCCAATCTCATACCGGCTTAAAATCATGACCAATTCTTGGCCTTCAATAACATCCATCACATCGTCATCATCTGACCGTGATTGAACGTTATTGTCCGGATTTTCGAAATCGTTTGACACAGAGATATTTTACGTCAATACATTGTGACCTGCCCCTATTCTTTGGTCCAATCCAAATGTTAGTATCTAAGGATTAACTCGTGTTTAAATAGCATGGAGCAAGGACGAGCGAAGAGTGCCTGTGCCAAACTATTTGGAACGTACTAGTGAAGACGAGGGACAGTCCCGATGCTACTCGGCATTCTGTACTTGTTCTTTGATGCGATCAACAGCGCCTTTGATTTCAACAATGTTCCGACTTGTTTCGCCATCGAGGCACTTGCTTGCAATCGTGTTCGATTCGCGGAGCATTTCTTGAGCAAGAAAATCAAGTGTTCGACCAATTGGTTCATCCTCTGGGCCACCAATAAGCTCACGGAATTGATCGAGGTGTCCATCTAAACGAGAAATTTCCTCAGCGATATCTGTCTTTTCTGCAAAAATTGCAACTTCCCTCAATGTGTCAGGTTCGGAAACATTAGCACCGACTTCTATAAACAATGCTTCCATTCTCTGCCTGAGTCGTGATTGGTATTCACGTACTATTTCCGGGGCTCGCTCTTTAATATGCGAAAGATGCCCGGCTATCTTTGTTAATTGGCAATCAAGATCTTCTTCAAGTGACTGCCCTTCCCGCCTTCGCATTTCAAGAACTTTTTCGCAGCCATCACGAACCAAATCAAGCAAGAGGGGCTTCACGCGAAGAACTACGTCTTCATCCGTATCATTACTTAGAACTCCGGGCAGCGACAGAAGCCTGCTCACTTCAATAGAAACAGAAGAATCCACTTCGCGAAGTGTATTAATATAGTTACTTAAAATGTCACCATTAATTGTTGCAACACCATGTTCAGGAGAATCCATAAACTTCACATTCACGGTCACGCTGCCACGAGTAATTTGTTTTGACACCAACACATCGACTTCTGGTTCAAGTGATTGAAGTAAGTCAGGAAGCCGTACGTTTGATTTGTAAAATTTGTTGTTGACTGTACGAATTTCTACTTGAAGCGAAACACCGTCTTCACGAGACGAAGCGCTACCAAAGCCAGTCATCGACCGAAGCATTATTCCGAAGTTCCGTCCGTCGTTATTGGAGTAGGGGCTGGTTTAGTTGTTGGAATAGTCACTTTGCTTGCGTCCAATTTAATCGGAGCAGGAGTAGTGGATTCGGGAGCCACATCTGCTACAACTGCAGGGACTGGCTCTGCCGTTTCTTCAACAGTCGATTTACTTTCAACAAGGTTCAAAGCAACTGCAGTGCCAAGGAAGAGTACAAACGCAACAACGGTCATGACCGTCAACGCGTCGCCAACGCGACCGCCGAAAACTGTGTCGGTTCCGCCGCCACCAGCACCACCGAATGCAGAAGCAAGTCCACCACCTTGCGGACGTTGAACAAGGATGATGAGAATCATTGCGATTGCAATGACGATGAGTACGATTGTAAGAATAAGGAACGTGTTGTTCATTTCATAATTTCCAGTGCTTGTGTTACGACTCGCAAGCCGCAGCAACAATTGCATTAAACGAATCTGCTGACAGGGCAGCGCCGCCTACAAGTGCGCCATCGATGTCTGGGCAGGCAAATAACTCTGCGGCATTGTCGGGCTTGACCGAACCGCCATACTGAATGCGAAGGGTATTCGCAATTACTTCATCATACAACCCGCAAATACATTCGCGTATTTCTTTGTGGACACTTTGTGCATCCTCGGGACTTGCTGTTTTCCCAGTGCCAATTGCCCAAACCGGCTCATAGGCAATGACGACGCTGTCCATCATTGATGCATCAGAGGATTGCAGCCCTGATTTTACTTGCCCAAGTACAACATTCAACGTTTTGCCCGCCTCCCGCTCTTCAAGTGTTTCGCCCACGCAAAGTACGGTTTGGAAACCTCCATTGATGGAGGCATCCATTTTCTTTGCAATAATCGCGTCTGATTCACCCAAAACATGGCGGCGTTCGCTGTGCCCAATAAGGACGCTCGTAACACCAATATCTTTAAGCATTTCAGCACTCACTTCGCCAGTAAACGCGCCATTTGCTTCATGCCAAATGTCTTGGGCACCTAAAAGCAACGATGATTGGTCGATAACGCTGTCCACCGCTTGTAAATACAAAAATGGTGGATAAATAGCCACTTCGCAACTTTCGCAGGTATCTGCGAAATCTGCCACTGCTCCAGCGAGCAGCATGCCCGATTCCAAATCGGTATTCATCTTCCAATTGCCGCCAATAATGTGTCGTCGTTTCGTCATCTGAACCGCGAAGGATACCAGAAACCCGCGAATCTCATGTGATGTACGCATATCTGCGAGTACAATCCGCGTTTTCAACCCCCCATGCAGGAATCTTTTTATGGCCCTCAGTGCTAGTGACATCCGAAGACAATTTCTCGACTTTTTTATCAATCAGTGCGAGCACACCGAGGTTTCTTCGAGCCCCGTCATTCCACACAACGACCCTACCCTGCTTTTTACAAACGCGGGGATGAACCAGTTCAAAGACGTCTTTCTCGGTCGCGGTACAAGACCCTACACAAGGGCGGTTGATACCCAAAAATGTATTCGCGCAGGCGGGAAACACAATGACCTTGAAGATGTTGGTCGTGACACATACCACCACACCTTCTTTGAAATGCTTGGGAATTGGTCGTTTGGTGATTACTTCAAAGAAGATGCAATTAAGTGGGCATGGAAATTATTCACCGAAGTTTGGGGTCTTGAAAAAGATCGGCTGTACGTTACCGTTTTTGCTGGTGATGAAAAAGATGGTCTTGACCCAGATATTGATGCTGAAAATCTTTGGAAAGAATGTACCGACATTGACCACTCGCACATCACGCGTTGGGACCGCAAAGATAACTTTTGGGAGATGGGCAGCACCGGACCATGCGGACCATGTAGTGAAATTCATTACGACTCAACCCCCGGAAAAACTGGGGGGCACCTTGTTAACTTAGACGACCCAGATGTCATTGAAATTTGGAACTTGGTTTTCATCCAATACAACCGTGGTGATGACGGAACATTAACACCACTGCCAAATCAACACGTCGATACAGGCATGGGACTCGAACGGGTCGTTCGTGTTTTACAAGAAAAAAACAGCAATTACGACACGGATCTTTGGACCCCCATTTTTGATCTTCTCAAAACATTCACAGGTGCTCCGCCGTACGGTGGAGAAATTGACAACCACATCGACATTGCTTACCGCGTACTTGCCGATCACATTCGGTGTCTTGTTGTTGCGATTGCAGATGGTGGAAGGCCGGGCGCGGCGGGTCGCGAATATGTGCTTCGAAGAATTTTACGGCGCGGGGTTCGCCACGCCCATCAAACGTTTGGGGTTGAGGGACCGTTGCTCTATAAACTTGTGCCCGCCGTTGTCGAAACGCTTGGCGAAGTCTTCCCAGAAATTGCCACTAACAAAGAACACATTGCTCAAATAATTCTCGACGAAGAAGAAAGTTTCTTAAAAACACTAGACCGTGGAATAGAGTTGTTTGAAAAAGCGGTAAGAGAAGGTGGTGGAAAATCTATTGACGCAACAAGCGCTTTCACGTTACACGACACATTTGGTTTTCCAATCGACTTAACGGAAGTCATGGCTCAAGAGCGAAATGTAACCGTTGACCGAGATGGCTACGAAATGCTCATGGAACAAGCACGAGAGACCTCGCGTGCAACGAGTGAAATCGAACAAAAAATGCATCTGCCCCCTGAAATACTTGCCAAACTTGCATCTCTGAACGTTCAACCAACAAACGATGAATCTAAATATGGTCGCGGAGTAGCAAACTCGCGCATCAAGGCAATATGGAATGGCAAAGACCTAGTTGGCAAGGCGGATGGTTCAACTACCTTTGGGTTAGTCCTCAACAAATCGCCCTTCTATGCAGAACAAGGGGGCCAAGTTGGGGATATTGGTCACATCGTTCGAGATACGAGTACGCAAGACCGATGTGAATTTCTTGTCAATGAAACGCATCGCTATGGTGACTATGTACTACATGTTGGACGAACTCTAGAGGGCGTCATGCTCGAAGGAGATCAAACGACTGCAACGGTAAACGAAAGGCAACGGGCGCACATTGAAGCGAACCACACTGGAACGCACTTGCTCAACCACGCCCTTCGCGCTGTTCTTGGCGAGGGCGTGCAACAACGCGGTTCGCTTGTTGATCACGACCGACTTCGTTTTGACTTTTCGTTTGCACATGCAATGACGGACGAACAGGTTTCTGAAGTTGAAAGTCTCGTCAACAAAGCGATTCAAGATGTGTTACACGTTGACGCCAAGGAAGTTTCACTAGATAAAGCACAACAAATTTTTGGTGTCCGCGCTGTCTTTGGTGAACAATATCCAGACCCCGTTCGAGTTGTCAGCATTGGCGCGACAGTTGACGAATTGATAAGCAATCCATCCAACGAGGCGTGGTACAAATGTTCTGTCGAATTTTGTGGTGGTACGCACCTCGACAACACGCAAGATGCTAAAAAGTTTATTTTGCTTCACGAACAAGCGCTTGCGTCTGGTATTCGAAGAATTATTGCGGTTACAGGTGTTGCGGCTGAAGCAGCGTACATCGCAGGTGTTTCCTTGATGCAACAAATTGAAGATGCAAAAGTGCTTCAGGGTGCCGACCTTGTTGACGCGTACAACGACCTTGTCCGCGAAGTTGATGAACTTACAATTTCGCAACCAACTCGACACCTTGCAAAACAAGCATTAAAAACCTTGCATGCACAAGTTCGCGCAGTTCAAAAGGAGGCAGCATCTTCGCGCAAAAATCATGTCCTTGACCAAGCACGAGTGATCGCTGACTTAGATGAAAACATTATTGTCGCAACTATCAATGGAGCAGACAAAGATTCAATGATGACCGCGCTTGACTCGGTAAGAGCAAAACGACCAGATGGCGCTGCCATTTTGTTTACGGCTGATTCAGAAGAAAGAAAAGTTATTATCGTTGCTGGTGTAAGCAAAACCTTGATAACAAAAGGTCTGAGGGCGGGCGATTGGGTTCGCGAAGCTGCGAAGGTATGTGGTGGTGGTGGAGGCGGAAGACCAGACACCGCACAAGCGGGTGGGAAAGATCCAGAAAAAGTTCCAGAGGCAATGGATGCTGCTACTGCGTATGCAAATGAGGCAACACAATGATTGAAAAGAAAAACAATAACGACGCAAGCAATGAGCAACAAGAGGGTGTCCCCCACCTTGTAACACCTCTTCGCCCTATTGCACAACAAGTTGGTGAGCATGTTCTAGCCGCACTCGAACACGAAGAAACTGTTGCGGTTCTTACAACAGTGACTGGTTCAAAAAACGGTGAACAAGTTGTCTCCATACCGCTCACTGGAGAACACTTGCAACAAGTGCATGGCTTAATAAAAGAAATTCACGACAGCGATGAGCCCGAGCGAGTCCCCTGTGTTGGGTTCCATTGTTTTATTGATGAAGAACCATCCAAGGAAGATGAAACATGAACTCAAACCTATTCGACATTTCGTTGGCACAATGGTCGCTCCATCGGGCACTTCAAGGTGGATACATACAGTCAATTGATTTTCCACGCATTACAAAGGAGCAATTTGGTATAAACGCGGTTGAATACGTCAACAGTTTTTTTCCAGACCGGCAGCCAGCTCCCGAATTCGTCAAAGAGTTATCGAGTCGGTGTAACGATTTGGGGGTTTCAAGTTTGCTCATCATGTGCGATGGCGAGGGACATCTTGGCGATCCAGAAAACAACTCAAGAACAAAAGCAATCGAAAACCATTACAAGTGGATTGATTGCGCCGTTGAACTTGGCTGCCATTCGATTCGAGTGAATGCTCAATCAAGTGGCACATACGAGGAACAGCAGAAACTTGCTGCTGACGGCTTGCGCCGATTAACCGAATTCGGTGATACTAAAAAAATAAACGTTATCGTTGAAAATCATGGTGGCTTGAGTTCCAACGGCGCGTGGCTCGCTGGTGTAATGAAGTTGGTTGACCTTCCAAGGTGCGGAACGTTGCCAGACTTTGGAAACTTTATTCTCGATTGGGGAACACGCGAGATGTACGATCGCTACAAAGGCGTTACCGAACTCATGCCATACGCCAAAGCGGTCAGCGCAAAATCGCATGACTTTGATAGCGAGGGTGCCGAATTGCACACTGATTATGATAAAATGATAGGCATTGTGCTCGATGCTGGCTACCGTGGCTGGATTGGCATTGAGTACGAGGGTGGAAAGATTGGCGAGTTTGAAGGTATCGTTCGCACCAGGGATTTACTTGAAAAAGTACGAGCAAGCAAAGAGGCAACGGAATGAAAGCAGTCACCATTACTGGCGAAGGTGTCCCTGTTGCAAGCAATGTAATCGTAGTTGCCGATTGGGAAAATTTTTCTCCAGAGCCAAATGAAGTAGTCGTCAAAACAGAAGCATCCTCGCTCAACCACCTTGACCTCTGGGTTGGGATTGGCATGCCGGGTTTAGGTCTCACGTATCCGCGAGTAAGTGGCTCTGATGGCTGCGGCATCGTTTCCGAAGTTGGTAACAACGTTGATAAATCGTGGATTGGAAAACGCGTACTCCTCAACGCGGCGGTACGGCAATCCGAAAAATTACTTCCAGGAGTGTGCCCTCCACCAGAAGATATTCGAATGATCGGTGAACACGACAACGGCGCAAACGCGGAGTATTTTGTTGCTCCAGTTTCAAACGTATTGGAAGTTGGCGATGTCGACCCAGTGCAAGCTGCAGCGTTTGGGCTTGCGCATTTAACGGCATGGAGAATGTTGGTGTCTCGCACACAACTTCGTGCTGGACAAAGCGTATTAATAACGGGCATCGGGGGCGGTGCTGCGCTAGCAGCATTTAACATTTGCAAACACTTTGGCTGTCATACAATTGTGACGTCAAGACACCAGTGGAAACTTGACAAAGCGCTTGAACTTGGAGCGAACGAAGTTGTGCTTGATGAGGGCGAAGATTGGTCACGATCCGTTCGTGGGTTCACCGGTAAACGCGGCGTTGACGTATGCGTTGATTCTGTTGGGGGTCCATTACATCATCCTTGCATAAAATCACTTGCTCGCGGTGGAACGCTTGTCACGTGTGGCTGCACTGCGGGTGCTGCACCGAAAACCGACCTTGCACGCATCTTTTGGAACCAACTTTCGGTGCTTGGCTCAACGATGGGCGACATGGATGAGTTTCGCGAAGTAGTTTCGCTCTTTACAAACGGCATGAAACCCGTGATTGATTCCGTCCACGACGCCAACGATGCTTCAACTGCTTTTGCTCGCCTTGAATCCGGCGAACAATTCGGCAAAATCGTACTGAAGTGGACATAAGCTCCTCTGTTTCCGCTCCAACAAAACACGCACAACAGTTCGCAAAGGGGACGCGCAAAGGGGACAGTCCCCTTGAGGCTGTCCCCCCAAATAGGGCTAAAATCGGCTACCACGCCTTGAAATTGGACGTTTTTGCGCCAAACCTTGGGGACTTTCCCCCTGAGGCTGTCCCCCTTGAATACGACAATTACAACGAATAGGACAGTCCCTTCATAATGCACAACAACTCTTTGCAACTAATCGTCATTGACGCCTATTCTGACCTTAAAGCAAACATTTTGGGGACTGCCCCAATAAACAACTGCCCTCGTCTCCGACGAGGGCAGTTGCGGCTGGATAATCATATTCTGTCTTTAAGACAGTTGTCTTGCCTAAACCAATTCATCCTTGAATCAGGAGGCAATTGCGAAGTCAAACTTCACAGTCAACCAAAAACTGTTAAGCAGTTCTGCGATTGAAGAGAGAAAGAACAATAACAAGAGCAATCAGACCGACGAATCCGCCAGCACTGAATTCTGTAACCATAGCCATTAAACGGCCGACCATTCCGCCCCAAAATCCTGCTGTGTCACCGAAAATGATTTGAACCAACACGCCTACGGCGATGAAGATTAACATGAGGTCAATAAAGCCCCAAGCCCATGCTTTAATAGTATCTAGTGCGTTTTTCATAATAGAGATCTCCTTAGTTTCCTTGAACCCAGCCTGTTGTGGCCTCACTAGCCATCCCTGACAATTTGGACCACAACGCGGGTCCTTGGGATTTAGCATTTATCGGCAAACGATGGATTTTTTCCACACGTTTAGGTCAGATAATGCAACACAAGCACGCCTATATTGGCGTAAGTCGTTTAGTTACACGATGTTAAAAAATTCGGTTTTTTGCAAAAAAAAACAATTACTTTGCGTTTTTTTGAGGAATATCCTTGCAAAAGTGTTGCGTGATTGCATTCTGGACAGCAATTTCTACGCTATCCTCATCCTCTGTTGAATCGATCACGCAGTATTTGTTTGGCATGGCTCTCGCTTGCTCCAAAAACCCTTCCCGAACCTTGGAATGGAACGCTTTTCCCTTCAACTCCATACGATCAAGAAGTGGATTCAGCCGCCCTGCCGCTGTTTTATCATCAACATCCAGAATCAACGTTAAATCAGGCCAATGCCCCGAAACCGCCACTTCAGCAACTTGTTGAATCCATTTTGTGGGCAAGCCGCCCGCCGCACCCTGATACGCAAGGGTCGCACTTACAAATCGATCTGCAACCACCAATTCGTCTCGGTCAATCGCTGGAACAATCTCTTGCTCAACCAGCTGTGCCCGACTCGCCATATATAGGAGCATCTCACACTGAATAGTCATACAGTCGTTTGTTGGGTCTAGCAATACTTGCCTGATTTGTTCACCTATAGAGGTTCCGCCCGGCTCACGAACTTCCCTGATAACAAGCCCCTGCTCGCTGCACCATCGCATAAAACGGCGCATCTGGGTGGACTTTCCAGAGCCGTCTGGTCCATCAAAAACGATGAATTTTCCTGCAAGGGCTTCGGCGATTTCGTTCATGTGTTGCACTATCGTGTACTACTCCAAACTTAGCAAGGGGTGAACATCAACTGTTCTAATAGAAACACTACCTTCCTTGTCGCAAGTGTTGAATAACCCGCCACACACCCAGCGTTCCAGCAAATAAATATCCGATGAGCCCGAGAGTCGCACGAAGGTCCATTGTTTCAGTTCTGTTGGCTAGCACCATAATGGAAGATCCAATAACAAGCGCGGAGATAATCATTGCCCAGCTTACATTTTTTGAAGACCGATCAATGGCATCAGTCATGCTCTCAATAGAATCGACGTCAATTTGAAAACGAACTTTATTGCGACGAATTCGATCTAACATTCTCGTCGCATCGCCCGGAAGTCGTTCAGCAAGTTGTGCCCAAAGAAGTGCAGATGCTTCTGATCTGTTTTTCAATGCAGAAAAACCAAACTGCGATTTTACTAATTTTTCTATGGATGGTTTTGCGTAATCGACCAAATTAAATGTTGGTGATAACTCTTTGCCAACGCCCTCAATTGTTATCAGCGCCTTAATCATTAAAATCAAATCGCCCGGACACTTCACGTTGTGTTTTCGAAGTCCATCGAGAAAGGCGGTCAGCATGCTCCCCATGTCTACATCGCCAAGTGGTCCCTCTGTAAATCGCTCAATAAAATCCTGCAAATCTTTTCGAAGTTCTCGATCGTTGACATCATCAAGTGTAATATCACCTAGCCGCAAAAACGATTTTGTTACTGTGTCAATGTTATTTTCGGAAACGCCATACAACAACATCGCCAAATCCTTGCGCATTGATTCTTCAACGCGTCCAGTCATGCCGCAATCGATAAAACAAAGTTTTTCATCTTTCAAAACGAAAATATTTCCGGGGTGTGGGTCTGCGTGGAAAAACCCTATCTCAAGGGTTTGGCGGACAACTGCATGCGCGCCGTTGGCAACTATTTTGTCGCGCTGTTCTTGTGTATAGTTTTGTTGTTTCCATTTTGTGAGTTCGGCGCCATTCACTTCTTCGATTGCAAGAATTCGTTTTGTTGAGAGATCGGTAAAGACTTCTGGAAAAACTGCAGTGTCATCGGCGGTCATAGATTGCAACATTTTTGTGCTGTCGGCTTCGTGACGAAGATCTAACTCGTTGTCGAGAGCTTCTGCAAACGTGTCAATGACTTCCTTGGGATCAAACCCAAGTTTTGCACCGTGATTGTTGAGAAGGGAAGCGATTGCTTCAAGTACTTCCAAGTCCGAGCGAACTATTTTTTCAATGTTCGGACGAAGAATTTTCAGGACAATGTTATTGCCCTCTCTTGTTACAGCCCGATGGACCTGAGCCATCGACCCATCACCGATTGGTGTCTCTTCAATAGAGGCGAACATCTCTTCTAATTTCGCGCCATATTCTTTTTCAAGTTCTATTTTGACTTCATCCCACGGGACAATTGGGCAACTGTCCTGCAAATTCGCGAGTTCTTCCGACCACGATGGCGGTACAAGATCGGGACGCATACTGAGTACTTGCCCTAATTTCATAAAGGTTGGACCGAGCTCTTCAAGCGCTAATCGGAACCGAACTGGGGCTGGTTCCTGCTCAATATCGTGAATTTTCTTAAATTTTCCAAGAAATGTTCCGAGCTTCGTGTCTCGAATAATCTCTCCAAAGCCGAATTTTGCGGCTACAGAGACGATTTCTTTCATTCTGGGGAGGTTTCTTATGAGTTTTGTCGCGGGCATTTGGTGAAATAGTACCTTTATTGAAAATATTGAAAAAAAAATTCAGAATTCGTTGACCATTTGAGTATTTGACGCATAGTAGTGTAGATGACACCTTACTCACGAAAAGAACGGCTCCAAAGTTTATTGTCTCAGAAGAGGCATAAAGTTGCCTTACGGAGTGCAAATGCACCAGCAAGTTGTTTTATGGCTTCAATGTGTTGTTGTGTCCATGGTGAATGGAAACTTGCAGCGACGTATTTCACCTCAGCGATGAACCTTATTTGGACAACCATCGTAAATCCCAAAGCGGGAGCAAATCGGAAACCCTGAGTAAACACTCAAACGAAACACCGACAAGCCCCGCCCAGCAAAGGACGGGGCTTTTTTTAAGAACGAACACCACTATGAAACAACCACTACCTAACTCAAACAGCGAAAATCCGTCTTTGGCCTCAATGGTAAGCCCGCTGCGAATTGCGTTGTCCACTACCACTGATGGATGGTGCGTCGATATCTCCTCTCTCACTCCCTGCGACGCCATGATGGCACTCGCTCGAGAAGATTTGTTGGAAGATTCGACCATCCTCTGCGGTGCTGGTGCTTCCCAATGGGTCGCGTGTGTAAACGGTCCTGTTGAAGAGGGTGATGCCAAGGCAATCATCAACAAAGTTTCAAAGTCACTCTCTCCACTTTGTGCTGATTTCAGAATGCATTCTGTTGTCACTTCAAGCGATGGCGAAAGTGTGTCCGCACACGTCCGCGAGTACGACGATGCGCTCATGCTCGCGGCAACAGCGCTTGTTCGATATATGAGCGATTTACTTGGTGAAAACGTAAACGCTCCAGATCTTGGAGTTCTGGATGCGCTGCTACATAAAACCGGAACGCTTTCTATTCGTCCGATTGAAACAGAAGTATTTTCTTCGTTCGTTGACGTTGGCATTTCAACTGCCGAAAGCACCGAACCAGCAAACACCGCAATCATTTATGACATCCACTCCGATTCGTGGCACTGTGACTAACCCTCTCCTTTCGCGTGTGGCAACGTAACCTCGCGCAACCCTCCTCCTTGGTAAATCAGGGTCGGCTAAACCGGCCCTGATTTTTTTATGAGCAAAAAACTATCCGCGGGATAGTTTCTATTGACAGGGTCCCCAGTTGCCAACGATGAAGAGAATGTCCGAAACGTCGACCGCGAGATTTCCATCAACATCGCCAAGACACCCGGGACAACAATCAGCGCCATCAGGCGCCCAGTCGCCAATTATAGCGAGGATGTCCGCAACGCCAATTATTCCATCGCCGTCAAGATCACCATCGCACGGCAAAGCGATGTGCGTTGGTTGAAAATCCATCACGATAGGAAGGTGGTCGCTCGTTACCCAATACAACGTGTCTGAATAACTGACACCGAGTTGCTTTAACTCTTGCGCACTCATTGTGTTTGTGTTGAACACAAAATTATTCCCAATAGCCACTGCACTTTCAGTCACCATAAAACGATCGAGCCGGCTTGGCTCATACCAATCACTTCCTTGCCATGTAAAATCATCGCCCGTGTTTGGGTCAATCGGCGCAAGGTCAAGCAAGCCAGTACTGTCCCAGTCACCCTTCACGTCTTGGCAATATTCCGATTCATCGATGATGTCTCCGGTAATTAACGTCAGTTCAGGTTGTGGTCCACCAACAAGATTCATGTCTCCCGTAAGAATCATCGGTGTACCAAACGGCAAATCAATGTGCCTTCCAGCGAACCGTGCATCGCCCATCCAAGTTGCAATTGCGTCTGCGCTTTTTTGTCGTTTGTCGTTGTCCCCATCGTAATCACAACACTTGAAGTGCACGCCAAGAATATACACATCCCGAGCAAACTGAGCATCGGGCAAATCCACAAGGCACATCGTTACGCCCCTCGTTGAACTCGCTGGAATCGTGTCTATTTCCCTCATCGACATTGGAAGGTGCGAAGCAACAATAGTGCGGACGCCGGCGGTCATGCCAAGATGAACCTCCCAGCCATTCGTTGGGAGGTGGTAATCAAGCCATTGGGAAAATTGCAACGCGTCGTTGTCGTTCGTTGTCACCTCTTCAAAAATAACAATATCTGGTTTGATTGCCGAAATAACTCTTGAAAAACCATTCTCAGAAAGTTGCCCTGCATCTAAATCGCCGTGCAAGTTATAGGAAAGTACACGGACATCATTTGCTTCCCAGCGATCAAATTGCGTCGAGCCACGAACCTGCGCATAAACGGCAGTCGTTCCAGTTACAACGACTGAAAAAGCGACCCTGTAGATGATGTTCTTATCCATAGAAAATTAGTATATCCCTTTTTGCTCGTAAATCAACACTTATTTAGTAGAGTCGGTTCATTATTGATAAAATACGAGCTCACTAACCCTTTTAACCATGGAGTTCGACAATGGACAAGCAAAACGCAGAATCAGCCTGTGACGACCGATACTCGCCAGCCGCAACAAAAGTAGAAGCCGCACTTTGCTGCCCAGTCGACTACGACGCAAAGTGGCTCAAAGCAATTCCACAAGAAGTTATTGATTGCGATTACGGTTGCGGGGATCCAAGTAAATATGTTCGCGAAGGCGAAACAGTACTTGACCTTGGTTCTGGTGCTGGAAAAATATGTTTCATCGCGAGCCAAGTTGTTGGAGAAACTGGCAAAGTCATCGGTGTCGACATGAACGACTCGATGCTCGAAGTTGCAAATAAGTTTGCTCCGGTTGTTGCCGAAACAATTGGGTTTGCGAATGTGGAGTTTCACAAGGGCAATATTGTAAACATGCAAGGTGTGGTCGATGACAATTCGATTGATGTTGTTGTTTCAAATTGCGTTTTAAATCTTGTTTCGAATAATGAAAAACCGGATCTATTTAAAGAACTCTTCCGCGTAGTTACTTTCGGGGGTCGTGCTGTTATTTCTGACATCGTTTCTAATGAACATGTTCCCG